>NZ_CP026031.1:0-655416 GCF_003726095.1 Niallia circulans | reverse complement strand
TTTTAGCAAGACCTAATACCAGAATTTTTTTATGATGATAATCATTAATCTGCTTCATTATAACCACACCTCAATATAAATTCCTAAAGCGGCAAATAATAATCCAACCGTCCAAAATGTGACAACTACTCGCCATTCAGACCAGCCAACTAGTTCATAATGGTGATGTAATGGGCTCATACGGAAAATTCTTCTCCCTGTTGATTTAAAAGATATTACTTGAAGAATGACAGAAAGTGTCTCAATAACAAATACTCCACCTATTAATATTAATAAAATTTCTGTCTTTGTTAAAATAGCAATCGCTGCAATAGCACCTCCAAGGGCAAGTGAACCAGTATCTCCCATAAATACTTTTGCTGGATGGGCGTTGAATACTAAAAATCCTAAAACTGCGCCCACAATGGCTACCGAGAAAATGCTAATTTCAAACTGTGATTGACTCCATGCAAGGACAGCAAACGCTCCAAATGCCACAGCAGAAGTTCCAGAAACTAATCCGTCCAAGCCATCGGTTAAATTCACCGCATTAGAAAATCCAACTAACCAAAAAATAATAAATAGCGCATAAAACCACCCTAATTCTAGTGGTTTATCTACAAAAGGAATCGAAATTGCAGTGGAAAATTCGTTTTCGCGTAAAACAAAGTAAAAAATAAGCGAAATAATTATCTGCCCTAATAGCTTTTGTCTAGAAGTTAATCCTAAATTACGCTTCATCACTACTTTTATAAAGTCATCTAAAAAGCCTAACAATCCAAATCCGACTAATACTAAAAGTAATAAATACGTCTTAATTGTTGGCTCTGAAAATTTATTAATCATTACCAATGTCGTTACAACAATGGAGAAAATAATCATTAAGCCCCCCATAGTTGGCGTTCCCGTTTTTTTCTGATGAGACTTCGGTCCTTCTTCTCTAATGCTTTGTCCGAATTTTAATCTTCGCAAGAAGGGAATAAAAAAGGGAGAAATTAATACTGTTATTAAAAAGCCTAATAGAATCGTAAAAAGATAACTTTCTCCTGCATTTTAATTCCCTCCTTTCATTTGATTATTTGTATTTAATACATGCTCTCTAATTACCGCTATATCATATGTTTCCATCTGGGAATTCAGACTGTTTTCTTGCAAAAAAATAAATTTAGTTGTTTTTTCTTGTGCTTGTAATTGTTGCTCGTAAATTTTACTCATTTTTAATATGCCTTCCTTTAAATCTTTTGTATAAAAAATCGGAAAATGATTTGGTGTATAGGATGGGAGTTTCATCCCCTCTTCCCAAATCGCTCCAATTGCTCCATTTGTTATAGCAGCACTCAAATCACCAGAACTATCTTTATAAAATGGAATAAACAGTCCTTTTGGCTGTTCGCACTCTGCTAAGAATGACACGGTTTGAAAAAGCAAATCTTCTTTCACAAACCCTTTTGCTTCGGGAATAGCTTGAAGGACTAAGTTATAGGACAGTGTCATTTTTTCTCTCCTCTATCGCTTCTTTTGCAACTAAACGGTCATCAAAGTCCAACACTTTAGAACCAATAATTTGATACGTTTCATGCCCTTTCCCTGCAATTAGAATAACATCATCAGGCTGCGCTTGATCAACAGCAAAGGCAATAGCCTCTTTGCGATCAGAGATTATCGTATAATTCTGTTCAGCCCTAACTCCTTCCTCCATATCTTTTAATATGGCAAGCGGATCTTCACTTCTAGGATTATCGGAAGTTAGGATTGCATAACTCGCTTCCTCGCAAGCAATTTTCGCCATTAAAGGACGTTTCGTCTTGTCTCTATCGCCCCCACAGCCAACGATCACATATATTTTATTCTTAGCAAATTCTTTTACCGTTTGCAAAGCATTTTGCAAACTATCAGGTGTATGTGAATAATCAACGATCACAGAAAAGTCTTGGCCGGCATTAACCGTTTCAAATCTCCCTGCGACTCCTGCTACCTTTTCTAGCGCATTGATGGTCACTTCCATTGGAATATTACTTGCGATTGCAGCACCAATGCTTGCTAGTGTATTATACACGTTAAATTTCCCAACCATTTTTAATTGGACAGAATGTATGCCAAGCGGAGTATGTAAATCGAATGATGTGCCTGCTGCCGTAATTTTTATATTTTTTGCCATTATATCAGCTTCTTTATCAATTCCATATGTAAGAATATGAGCGGCTGTAATGGTTTCATACTCATTCGCTGCTGCATCATCTTTATTGAGAATAGCAAATTTTGGCTTTTCAGACGAAAAGGCATTTCCTAGTCTTGTAAAAAGCAACCCTTTCGCTTTTTTATATTCTTCCATCGTACCATGATAATCTAAATGATCTTGACTTAGATTGGTAAAAACAGCAATATCATAGTCACAACCAAATACTCTGCCTTCTACAAGGGCATGGGAAGATACTTCCATAACAGCTGTATCAACTTTTTGCTCCACCATTTGATGAAACACCTTCTGCAGGGTCACAGCTTCTGGAGTTGTATTTTTTGTTTCTTGTATTTCCTCACCGATTTTGGTATACATCGTACCGATGATTCCTGTTTTTTTATTTGCCTCTTTTAAAATAGCATCTATTAAATGGCTAGTTGTTGTCTTTCCATTTGTACCTGTTATTCCAATAAGCTGAAGCTTTTGAGTCGGCTTTTGATAAAATACATCTGCAAGCACACTACTAGCTCTTTTTGTATCTTTTACAACGATCACTGGAATAGGCAAGGACAGACTTCTTTCCGCTATGACAGCGACTGCCCCAGATTCGTATGCTTTTTGGGCAAAATCATGGCCATCGACTGTATAACCTTTTATACAAATAAAAAGACTGCCATCTGATACTTTGCGATTATCATTCTCTATTGATTTTATTTCCACATCTTCTCCGGTATAAGGAGTGTATGGCTGTAAACTCTCAATAAGTTTTTTTAATTGCATCGCTTTTTGATTCCTCTTTTCTCTAGCTCTATATGTAATCTTTGATTGCTCATAAATATTAATTATATACTAAATAATGAATCAGCCATATAGATTATACAATTTTCTTAGCGTATTTTATTTTACATGATTAAAAAAAATTTATCTATGTTGTACCTTATTGTTGGAGAATTTATATTAGAAGAATAATTTAAGATAGAGGAAAATTTTAATTATTTACATACGAGCTCTATTCTTGGATTAAAAGGCTCAAGAGGCTTTTTTATAGAGGAAGAGAAGCGGCACGTATTATGCTGCCGCATCTCTTCCAATTAATTAAATTGAACCAAAATAGTTGATCCTTCCTTCACTTTTGTTCCAGGCTCTGGAGATTGCTTAATCACCGTATCCCCGCTTCCACTTGAATCAATTTTAAGATTAATAAACATTTCACTGATATCTTTTTTCGTATGCCCGACAAGGTCTGGCACTTCTATTAATGGATTTTCCGGATATTTATATACTTTGTCAATTTGATCTTTACGAGGTTCCACACCAAGTGCTCTCAAACTATCTCCCATAATCGCGCCAACAATTGGAGCAGCAACCGCACTACCGAATTGCACCGTTCCTTTTGGGTTATCTACTGCCACGTACACGACTAATTCAGGATCATCAGCAGGTGCAAAGCCGATAAAGGATAGTATATAATTATTTTCTAAATATCTTCCACCTGAAGCTTTTTGCGCTGTCCCTGTTTTTCCACCAACTCGATAGCCTTCCACAAAGGCCTTGCCTCCAGATCCCTTTGCCACAACATTTTCTAATGCCCGTCTTACTTCTTTAGATGTTTCTTCAGAAACTACCTTTCTTTTTGCTACAGGCTTTTTCTCCATAACCACTTCACCAGTAGATGGATCAATTAATTCTTTTGCTACATAAGGAGTATATAAAGTGCCCCCGTTAATTGCGGCAGATAATGCTGTAACTTGTTGAATTGGCGTTACGGCGACGCCTTGACCAAATGCTGTTGTCGCTTGCTCCACTGGTCCTACTCTGTCCATGTTAAACAAAATCCCTTTAGATTCCCCTTGTAAATCAATTCCTGTTTTTTGCCCAAATCCAAAATCACGAATATATTGAAACAGCTTATCTTTGCCAAGACGTTCCCCTAATTCTACAAAACCAGGGTTACAAGAATTTTGAACGACCTCTAAAAACGTTTGCGAGCCATGTCCTCCTCGCTTCCAGCATTTAAGTTTTGCTCCACCTACTTCGGCATACCCTTTATCATAAAAAGTATCCTTATCTAAATCTACTTTTCCTTCTTCTAAGGCTGCTGCCAATGTAATAATTTTAAAGGTAGATCCTGGTTCATATGAACTCCATATCGGTAAATTACGATTATATACAGTGGAATCCACATTTTGAAAATCTGATGGATCAAAGCCTGGACGACTTGACATCGCCAAAACCTCGCCAGTCTTCGGGTTCATTGCAAGTGCGATAATCGATTCAGGATCATAGGTTTGTTGGGCTATATCCAATTCTCTTTCTACAATCGTTTGAATTTTTGTATCGATGGTAAGGACTAAATCATTCCCATTTACCGGCGCTTCATAGGCATCAGCCATATCATTCATTCTCTGTCCTTTTGCATCCGAATAATATTGAACAGATCCCTTCTTTCCCTTCAACTCATCATCATATTCCAACTCTAAACCTATTAGCCCTTGATTATCAATACCAGCAAACCCTAATACATGGGATAAATAGTTTCCAAAAGGATAAGATCGCTTTGAATCTTCACCAATATATACACCGTCTATATCAAGTGCACGAACTTTTTTGGCCTTTTCATGCGTGATTTTCCTACCTTCTTTTAAGCGAACACTCATCTCCCTTTGAATAATCTGCTTATAAACAGATTCCTTATCTGCTTCTAATACTTCTGCAAGCTTTTCAGCGGTGTCTGCTGGATCTTTAATTTGGCGTGGTACTATATAAACCGTTGGCGCACTGACATTAGTCGCAAGCGCTATTCCATTACGATCCAAGATCTCTCCTCGTTGTGGCTCAAAAGCAATTTGTCTACTCCATAAATTTTTTGCTTTTGTTGTAAGCTCGTCCCCCAGAAAAAATTGAACATACGCCAATCTTGTATCAATTATGAGAAAAATAACTATCCCAGCAACAAGCGCTATCAACAATCGCTTCCGAACGGTTACATTTGAAACCCGCATACAGATGGAACCTCCTTTATACTAGCTCAATTGAAATATATGCTTGTACGAATCGGAATAGAACGGAGAGTATTGGTTAGTTGATTAGAAAAGAGGTAGGGATTTTTGTGTGAGGGATGTTTTGTTGATGAAAGCCACTTTTGTTTTTTTTCTAGTTATTGTGGTTTTCACCCTCCCGATGAAAGCCATTTTCCTTGCTACTTCTAATTATTTCGGCGTTCATCTCTTTGATGAACACCACTTTCCCTGCTTCTTTTGCTTATTTTGGCGTTCACCCTCCCGATGAAAACCACTTTCCCTGCTTCTTCTGCTTATTTCGGCGTTCATCCTCCCGATGAAAACCACTTTCCTTGCTTCTTCTGCTTATTTTGGCGTTCATCCTCCCGATGAAAACCACTTTCCCTGCTTCTTCTGCTTATTTTAGCGTTCATCCCCTTGATGAAAATCATTTTCCTTGCTACTTCTAATTATTTCGGCGTTCATCCTCCCGATGAAAACCACTTTCCTTGCTTCTTCTAATTATTTCGGCGTTCATCCCCTTGATGAAAACCACTTTCCCTGCTTCTTCTAATTATTTCGGCGTTCATCCTCCCGATGAAAACCACTTTCCCTGCTTCTTCTGCTTATTTCGGCGTTCATCCTCCCGATGAAAACCACTTTCCCTGCTTCTTCTGCTTATTTTGGCGTTCATCCTCCCGATGAAAACCTCTTTCCCTGCTTCTTCTGCTTATTTCGGCGTTCATCCTCCCGATGAAAACCACTTTCCCTGCTTTTTCTAATTATTTCGGCGTTCATCCCCTTGTTGAAAACTACTTTCCTTGCTTTTTCTAATTATTTTGGCGTTCATCCTCCCGATGAAAACCTCTTTCCCTGCTTCTTCTATTAATTTTGGCGTTCATCTCTTCTGTGAAAACTATCTTTCACTCATAATACGCCCACTGATGTATACCAATAAGCCTATAATGCTTATCTAATATTCTCTTAATCCTCCGCATTCCTCCCGATATCAAACACCAGTCATATATTTCTTTTGTCGTTATCTTTCTTTCTGGAAAAAGCAGCTTAAATTCTTTAACACTTCGTAAAACTGCTAACTCCAAGCTTTCTGTATATCCACATACATTACATTTGATCATTGCGCGTTCTGTTGAAATAAACAGTGAGTTGCATTTTTCGCAAAGGATTCCTTTCTTAAGTTCTTCATAGGTATAACTTGGCATTCTTCGATAAGATGAATCTTCCATATGAAGAGCGATCAACTTTTCAGCTAAGAGCGCATACTGTTTTTTTACTTGTGATCTATTTTTTTCTAATAATTTAACATAACGATTTAATTGGTTGGGATAAATATAAGGCAAATGAAGTGGAGCTTGATATAAGATAAATTCGGGGTTTATAAAAACAACATGTGGAATAATTGTAATAGAGTAACCAAGCTGGTGAATTAATTGTCTTAACAGGAACTCTGTTCGTTTTAATTGAGTAATAGGATTATTGATTTCTACTTTATTGTTTTTCTTATAGAATCGATCATTTTCATAATAAAAGTCACCTTCATAGTTCTTAATTTCATAGAGATGAAGTGCCTCTCCTTCTATCAATAAGGAGTCGATTTGAAATGTCGTCTGGTGTGATTGTAATAATAAATCATTTAATACAATACTATTTGGGGCTAAATCTCTTAAATGCTCATCAAACTTCCTCTCTCCTTCCCAGCCTTTCCCTTGATTTAAATACTTTGTCTTCAATTCATCAGATAATTCCATTCGGCTATTTAATGATTTTAATAAAGCTAATTCCAGTGGTTCCCTTCTTTTCTTATACACTTTTTCACCCTCCTATTATACTAAAACGTTACAAACAACCGCTTATTTCTAGTATACAATACCGCGTCCATCTCCAACAAAAAAGCTTCACTACATCTCAAAAATGTAGTGAAGCTCTCTTACTCTGGTTCTTTTAACTTAACCGATAACTTATCGTTTTCCTTAATCTTAGACCCTGCTTTTATACTTTGGGAGGACACATAACCACTGCCGGAACTTTCAAGTTTCAGCTTATTGAGGTCCGCTACTTTTAAAACATCGCGTAATGACCAGCCCTTCATATTAGGGACTGTTTCTTTCCCATCCGTCTTTAAGATTACTTTCTCGCCTTTTAGATAAGTATCTCCTTTGACTGGCAGCTGTTCTTCCACTGTCTTGCCGTCTCCGATAATAACGGCATTCAGCCCTTTATCCTCCAGAATTTTCTTCGCTTCTTCTGCAGTCATTCCACTTAAATTAGGAATTTCGATTGGCTTCGAAATTACTTCTTTTGTTGGAACTATATCCATATACTGTAGACTGCTCTTCATTACTGAAGTGAAAATTTCAGCGACTGGTTCAGACCCAGTTTCCGTTTCCTTTAACTTTGGTTGCTGAACAGCAACATACATTATTAATTCAGGATCATCCTTCGGAGCCATTCCTAAGAAAGAAAAGATGTAATCATTTTTACTTTTTAAATACCCACCGCCGCTTTTAGGAATTTGTGCGGTTCCTGTTTTACCGGCAACATCATATCCATCAATATTGAATTTTTTGTAACCAGTCCCTTTTTTACTCGTAATAACTGTTTCAAGAATATCGCGGACTTCTTTGGCTGTTTTTGCAGAAATTGGTGTTCCTGCAACTTTTGTCTCGCCTTTTTTAATGATTTTTCCTGTATTTGGATCTTTAATCTGTTCAATAACATACGGCTTTACCATTTTTCCATCATTGGCGATAGCTGTTGCAGCTTGAATTTGCTGAATTGGCGTTAAAGCAGTACCTTGACCAAAAGCAGTTGTAATTTTTTCGATTGGCCAATTAAATACAATCGAGCTATTTGCTTCTTTTGGCAGATCGATGCCAGTTGGCTGATCAAGGCCGAATTTTGTTAAATATTCTCTGAATGTCTCAAAGCCGATTTTTTCCTTAGCAAGTTTCGCGAACGCTACATTGGAAGACCGCTGAACACCTTCCAAATAGGAAATAGGTCCCCAACCAGCTCCATTATTATGATCTCCTATTCCTTCATATCTGCCTGACTGATACTTCTCGTTTGGATTGAATACTCCTTCTTCTACTGCTGCAGCTAAGGTAAAGATTTTCATGGTGGATCCTGGTTCATAATTGGTTTCGATTGCTTCATTATGCCAGGAAGCTGTAATACCTTCTCTTGTTTCAGGATCAAAGGACGGTCTTTGACTCATCGCTAATATTTCCCCTGTTTTCGGATTAGCTACAATCGCAATCATTTTTACAGGATCATATTCCGCATTCACCTTATTCATCGTATCTTCTAAAAAGGATTGAATTTTCTTATCGAGTGTTAAATAAACATCCTTGCCATTTTGTGCAGGCACGATTTTATCCTTACTGTTCGGCAAAATATAACCCCATATATCTTTACTATACTGCATACTGCCATTTGTGCCTGTCAGCATTTTATTTAAGCTTTCTTCAATACCTAATCTACCTGTTTCTTTACCATCATCCTCTTCCAAATAGCCGATAACATGGGAAGCAAAGATTCCATTCGGATAGAAACGCTTCTTCCCTTCGACAATTTGAATACCAGGAAGCTTTAAATCTTCAATTTTCTTTTTCGTCTCATAGGAAAGATCCTTTCCGGCCTCCCCAAATTCCACTTGTTTTGCGCCCTTTTTGGTTAAAATTCTATAAATCTCCGATTCTTTTAAATCGATATATTTCGCTAATTCTCTAGCTGTCAATTCAGGATCTGCAACATGAACTTTTTTATCCAGATTCTTACTCAATGATTTATCCGTTACAGCAACTAGCTTATAAGAAACTGCATCCTCCGCAATTACGTCCCCATTGCGATCTAATATACTTCCTCTAGAAGCCTCTAGCACACGAGATGTGTTATGTTTTTTTTCTGCTTGTGCAGCTAGTTCTACTCCTGACACTTCTCCTGTCGCTTGAATATAGACAAACCGAATAACTAAAACAAAAAAGAGCAGACAAAAGAGAATAAAAAGGATGGCTGCTCCAAAATTAATATTAGGTTGTTTTCGAATCATTGCTTAATGCACAACCTTTACATTATCTTTACTAAAATCTAAACCTAATTTCCCTGCTACTTCGCGTAAGCGTTCAAAGCTGCTTAAATCCTTGACCTGTGTATCTAATTCCTTGTTTGACTTTTCAAGCGAATTAATGGAGCTTTCCGCTACTTGAATATCTTTATTTACTTGATAAATCTCCGATTGGTTGCTTACAATTTTTACGCCGCCAATACAAATAATCGCTACAAAGGCAATTCCTAAAATCTTCTCTCCAGGAGATAATAATGATTTAGTCTGTTTAATAACCTTTTTAACCGACTGTTTTTCTTCTTGTTGTTGATATTGATCCTGCTGAATTTTTCTTGCTAAGTTGCTCATTTAATTACCTCCCGCACCCTTTTGTTATTGTTTTTCTGCAATACGTAGTTTCGCTGATCTTGCTCTGTTATTAAATTCTAATTCTTCTTCTGATGGAACAATCGGCTTTCTTGTAATTAATTTCAATTCTGGTTTAAACTCATCTGGAATAACCGGTAGTCCTGGCGGCAACGGCGGCAGGTCACTCATCTTTTTAAATGTCGACTTGCAGATTCTGTCTTCAAGAGAATGGAAAGTGATAACGCTGATTCTTCCGCCTGGATTTAACAACGTAATAGCTTGCTCTAACGAATCTTCAAATACGCCAAGTTCATCATTGACTGCAATTCGTATTGCTTGGAAAACTCTTTTAGCAGGATGACCACCTTTTCGTCTAGCTGGCGCTGGAATAGCTTCTTTGATTAATTCAACCAACTCTCCAGTCGTTTCAATTGGCCGATTTTCTCTTGCTGCCTCAATCTTCCTTGCTATTTGTTTAGAGAATTTCTCCTCACCATAACGAAAGAAAATTTTAACTAATGATTCATATGACCAAGAATTGACTACATCATATGCAGTAACATCCGCTTCGTTATCCATGCGCATATCAAGCGGTGCATCATGATGATAACTAAATCCGCGTTCAGGAGTATCTAATTGCGGGGAAGAAACACCTAAGTCATAAAGAATTCCATCTACATGTGTAATCCCTAAGTTGTGAATTTCTTCTTTTAGATAACGGAAATTACTTTTGACAATCGTCAATCTGTCCTTATATGGGGCTAATTTTTCTTGTGCATTTTTTATGGCTATTTCATCTTGATCGAATGCAATTAATCTTCCGCTGCCTGATAATTTGGAAAGAATTAATTCGCTGTGCCCTGCTCCGCCTAAAGTACAATCCACATAAATTCCATCTGGCTTAATATCGAGAGCATCGACCGCTTCATTCAGTAATACTGTTGTATGATTAAACATGAATCCACACCTGTCTATAAATTTTTCTTGTAGGTAGTATTTATTATGTACATAGTGAAAAAATTAAATATCAAACCCAATCATATTCTCTGCAATTTCTGCAAAAGAATCCTCTGATTCGGAAAAATAATTTTCCCACTCTTGTTTATCCCATATTTCAATACGATTAGAAACACCGAGAATAACACACTCCTTCTCTAGCTGTGCATATTGAAATAAGGGGGAGGCAATATTAATGCGACCTTGTTTATCAATCTCACATTCTGTTGCTCCGGAGAAGAAAAATCGGGTAAATGCTCTAGCATCTTTTTTGGTTAAGGGCAATTGCTTGAGCTTGTCTTCAATTATCTCCCATTCATTCAGTGGGTAACCGAAAAGACATCGATCGAGGCCACGGGTTAGAATAAAGGTCTCACCTAAGTTCTCTCTAAACTTCGCAGGAACAATGATACGTCCTTTTGCGTCAACATTATGATGATATTCACCCATAAACATACCCTTGTCCCCCACTTTCTAACCTCAATGTACCACATTCCCCCACTTTCCTCCACTATTAATTTTAATTCTATCTATTTTGTATATTTCCTGCAACAAAAATAATAATTTTGAAAAGAATAAATAGGTTTCTTTATCACTACTTTTTGAGAATTGACTGTTTATTTTCTAAAAGACAAACCTAGAGGAAGGAATGAAAATACGTTATAACATAAAAAAACCGTCCTATAATTAGGACGGTGCAGCTTATTGACAAAAAGAATTTAGGAAATGTAAATGGAATTATTATGCAATGATTGGAGTGGAAGGGGTGAGACTCCTGTGGGATCTGCGAGACAGTCTGAGACCCTGCAGGCCTTTAAGCCGCAGCGGCTCAGCGCGAGCCCCACGGAAAGCGAACCCCTGCAACGGAAATCAATTCTTATTTAAAAGAATGTATATGTATAAACTAAGACAAACTCCTAATTACTGAATTAGGAGTTTGTCGACAGTCTGAACCGTCCAATAATTAGGACGGCAATCATTCTTTTCTTCCTTATAATTTAATAACCTTATGTGTTCCATCAAAATCCATTGGCAATTCCATTACACTTTGAATAAAATCCATACCATATTTATTTAAGAAATAAGTGATATTCCAAACTCTTTCTTGTGGAGATCCTTCTGGTTTTAAATTTTGTTCAATGCGATTGAATTTATTTACCAGTACTTCATGCTTTAATTTTACGGAAGCATCGACTTTGTTCTGCAAAAATTCAACCTGGCTAACTAAGAAATCTTCATTTTTTTCTAATAACGGCAGTAAGCCTTTATACTCCGCCTTCATTTCCTCTTCCACTTGATCGTATTTCGTTTTGATTATATTTGTTAACTCACTAAGTATCTGTTCAATCCGTTCATTCGAGACAGACTTTAAAAATTCCGCACATTTTTCAGAGGTTCCATTTACAAGAACATCCTTTATCGATAATTTTAGTTCCTCTATGTCTGCTTCCACGCTTCTCTCTAAAAGTGTAATATTTAAGCGAGGAATAACAGGCGGCATTTTAATCCCTAGGTGTTCAAAAGCCTTTTTAAGTTCCGCCCAGTACGCAATCTCTCCAGGTCCGCCAATAAATGCTAAAGTAGGAAATAATAGATCTTGCGTTATTGGTCTTGTTACCACATTATTGCTAAGCCTTTGAGGGAATTCACTTGCAATCTCTATTAACTGTTCCATTGTAAAAGATACCGTTCTATCTTTCCCGATAAAACAGTTTTCTATTTCATCGTATTGCAGCAATACTCTTTCTTGCTCTGCTTCATCATAATAAAACAAGTTAACAGGATTTTCTGCCATTTCGATAACTAGAGAATATCCCTTCTCCTGTACTAACTTTTGTTGTTCTGAAACGGAATCTGCCAATTTTTGAAATTCATTAATTTGTTTAAGGAAAATTTCTTTCTCCAACTTGCGAATCTCTTTATCACCAGAATCGACCAATAGTAATCCATAATCTTGGAATAAACTCATAGTAATATAGCTAAAGAAGTCAACTATCGTGGTGGATTCATGGACAGCGCTATGCAAAAGTTCCAACAAAGGCTTAGAATGATCTGTTTCACCATAGGATTCAACGACTGTTTCCAGCCATTCTATACAGACTTCTTTTTCCAGCAATATATCGGAAGCCATTCTTTTATCCAACACTCTTTGCGGAAAAACTACCTTCTTCATTTTTTCCTTACCTGGTGTATAAATATGATTAATTTCTAAATAATCATGGTCTTCTCCCGCTATCCAGAATACTGGCACAACCGGGATACCTAATTCTTCTTCTTTTTGTTTAGCTAACAAGATAATACTAATTACTTTATGAATGGAGTATAACGGTCCTGTTAAAACACCCGCTTGTTGTCCACCAATAACAACTACACTGTTTTCCTTTCTTAATTTAGAAAGGGATTGCCTCACCTTTTCACCTTGAGGGAACTTTTTCATGTAATCTGCAATATAATCTGCAAGATCATTCCTCATAAAAGTTCTCGTTTCTAATTCTTTAACTCTCTTCTCATAGCTACCATTATCAAGATAAGAATAATGAAAAAAGTCTTCCGCACTATTCTTTTGTTCTAAATAATCTGTTACGAATTTATTTGCCACAGGCAAAGAGAGATTCATCATCTCCATCTATGTACTTCCTTTCTCCTATTCGAGTTTTCCTTATATATGTATTTTCTCCTTATTAAAGACTCTTTCTATAGTGGGAGTCCAACCACGAGCTTATCATCCAGCTATAAAAAACATTCATTTTATTTCGCCACATAGAAAAGTATAGCATCCCTTTACTATAAAAGAAAAAAAGTTGCTTATAAGCCTAATCTTTTCGATTTATTTTCTTTTTAGCATCTGCCAGTTCGAGCCCACCTATTCATTTTAAGTAGCACTGGCTTGCTAAAACCATTTAAGTTCTTTATTATAATCAACTATTATATCATTCCAAGTGTTCTCCATATAGATAATAAAAGGCCATAAACGAGCAATACAATATATAAAAGGAAAAAAAGAAGAAAGGTTACACGCCAAATTCCTTTAAATACTTTTTTGTATTGTATTTCCTCTTTAAACTTCCAATGAATAATAACAAATAACATGCCAATCAACAAGATAAATATCACAATATACAATAAGAGCGAAGTATGCCAGATGGATTGAATAAGAAAATGGACAGAAACAATAAAAAAGATGGTACTTATATCTAGGGCTAGATGTATAGATAGACGGTGCTTTTTTGTAATCAACTTACTAATAACAAAAACAATAAACAATGTAAAGATAGGAAAAACCACGAGAAAACTAATGAGCTGTGAAGTTAGATTAATCATGGATAAACACCTCTCTTTCTCGTTCTTTTCCTTTAATCATCCGATAAACCACCTTTGCAATAGGCACACTCAGCTTTTTCTTTTTTGCTTCTTCTATTATGTATCCTAAAATTGCATCTATTTCCGTAGGCCTTCCCGCCTCCATATCCTTTAGCATCGAAGATTTATTTAAAGCTGTTTTTCGTATGACTTCCAAACAATACTCTCGATAGATTTCTTTATCAGCTTCATTTATCATTAAAACATCTAATACCTCATTCATAAACATAGTCATCACTTCAGAATAATAAGCGTTTTCCAGCAAAACACCATTTGGCACCTGCAAAATACTAGTTAAACTATTTACAAGACAATTTACGACTAATTTTTTTTGTAGCATTATTTCATAATTATGCTCCATTATAAATAAAAAGTCTTTATTGGTCGCTGTTGTGAGCTTGGTAAGTATATCGTCCATTTCTCCTTTTAAGCAAGCTATTTTTATTGCTCCTACACCAGTATGTATGACTGTTTGCTCATCTTCCTGCATCGCTCCATGTTCGACAATTCCTATCAATATATTAGCAACTCGCGAATTCCTAATTGTTTCTATGTGTCCCATTCCATTTTGTAAAAAGCACATTGCCTTTATTTTATCACCCATTTTTTCCATCTTCTCGTAAATGGACGATAATTGATATTGCTTCACTGCCACGATTGTCAGCTCTTCTAGTCCATTCCACTCTTCAAAAAACCGTACGTGTACTGTTCGATTTTTCTTTTCGTCATTTACTTTATAATATATTCCTTCCTCTAAGATTCGCTCGTATTGCTTCTTTGACCGAACATATAAGGTGATATCATGCTTTTCCTTTAACTGGTATGCACATAATAAGCCAATTGCCCCAGCTCCAATAATTGCAATTTTCATCAGAAGCTCCTTTATCGTTTCAAGTTATCGTTAGTTATATATTAACATTTTCTGAAATGTTTGTAGTACGAAAATCACAGCAATAGAAAAAAATAAAATATTATTCTTGCCCTAAAAAACGAAACGAAAGCTAAAAAACGAGTGGAATCACACAGTTATTGAAAGATAATCTATAAAAGAGATTTTTTAAGGTTTAATAGTATAGAAGGAATAAAATTAGAGAAGAATGTGACAACTTTAATGGGGAAAACGCGGTATTATACTCACAAAATCAAATTGATTTTGTTTTCTTTACATAGGGAGATTTTGATGGTTTATATAAAGCAGCCGCTCATATTCTCCTTGGGAGTCAAGTGAATCCATTGATTCTCCTCTGCCTCACCTTTTATATACAGGAGTTTTGAGCGGATGCTTCCTAACTGACAGGATTCCTCCTGCAATATAGAATATTTATTTGATCTAATTATTATAGAAATAGATGCCATTAGCATTTCAGCTAAAGAAAATCTTACTTATACCTTGGGAAGTTTATCCTCATCTTTAAAAACCACCATTTGTCTTGCTTTTTCCATCAGCTCCACTAATGCTTTATAAGCACCTTCCATGGAATCTAATTCACTTTGCAGTTCTTCATTTTCCTTCTTTAATAACGCTAGCTTTTCCTCTAATTCTTTCGTTTTCTCTTTAACGGTGGAAGAGTCTATATTTTCTTGTTCCCACTTAGTTGCTTTATCATATAAATCTTTTAAATATATCATCATTTCATCAAATTGATTCTGTATAGGAGTTGGAGATATAGCAGGCTGGCCAGTTACTTCTTCTTGAGAAAACTCTTCTGCTACATTTGTCTTTTTCAATTGCTTTCTTTGTTTTTTGGCAAGTTCTATACCAGATTTATATTGTTTGCGTACATATGAATTCCAGCGAAATCCACATGCTGCACTTGTTCTTGATAATAACTTCCCCACTTCTTCAAATGCTTGAAGCTGTGTACCGCCTTCTCTAATATGACGAAGAACAATTTCAGCAAGTAAAATATCTTCATCTTTTGACCAAGCATCTTGTCTTGTTGTTGTCATCAGTGTACCCTCCTAGTGTTTTTTATTCATACATATGCATCTACTAGAAAAGATAGACTGATTTATTCATATTACAGAAAGAAAAATTAATGGCACGCAAAACTGCTTAAAGATCTATTCAAGAAAATAATTCGTCTTCCGATACCACTTTGATACCGTTTCTTCTTAAAAGCGCTGTGGTTACACCCACACCGTCCATTCTTGTGCCATCAAAGCTCCCTGAATATATACTACCACTACCACAAGAAGGACTATTTTCTTTTAAGACTACCATTTCTGCCTCCAAGTCTTTAATAAAAACTAACGTTTTATTAGCCCCTTCGATATACATTTGTGTCACATCATTTCCTTTAGCATCTTTAACAAACGCTCTTCCATCGAGAACATCATAACCATCCCCTCCGACTATCTCGGCTGGCTCCCTCGGAGTAGAGAAGCCTCCCAATAATTCCGGACAAACCGTTCTTATGCTTTCTTTTTTTATAAACGCTTCTATGTTGGCATCTAAACAATCCGTCCCATTATACCGAACTTTCAGACCAGCTAAACAAGAACTTACGACAATCATTGCTCAACACCTCATTAATATGTATTTTCTTCTAACTTTCAAAACTTCCTTTTATTTTACCTCAGCTATTTTATAAAAATAACGATAACATGGAAAAAAGCACAAGAACTTAAGTTCTTGTGCTTTTAATCAACAAAAAAGATAATTAGTTGCTTACAACTTCTTTCCCTTTGTATGTTCCGCAAGCGCTGCATACACGGTGAGCAAGTTTCATTTCACCACAGTTAGGGCATTCTACCATACCAGGCACTTGTAATTTAAAATGTGTACGACGTTTTCTCTTTGCAGTTTTAGATGTTCTTCTAAAAGGTACAGCCATTCGTCCCACCTCCTTAAAGAGTATTAAGAAAGTAATGAGAAAAGATATTTCCAATCTCACATTTTTCTTTTGCATAATTAAATATGAGTTTATTTACTCATTTTCAAAAAACTTAGCAAGTCCTGCAAGACGAGGATCAACTTTCTTCTCCTGTAAATCTTGCTCTTGGATTACTTCCCAATCATTTCCTGATTGCGGAGCTCCCTCTTCTGTTACATCTTCACAGAAGACTTGCATCGGTACCTCAAGTAAAAGTATTTCGGCTATAATTGGCTTTAAGTCAATTACATCCCCTTTCACCTGATGAACTTCCTCTTCGTCTGTTTCATATTCCGAAACTTTTAATAGGAAGGTTTCTGTTGTTTCAACATTAATTGGATAATCCACGTCTACTAAAGTACGAGAGCAAGGTAGCACGAGCGATCCTTTTATATTTAAATGAAAAGTCACTTTCGTTGAATCAATATCCGTACGTCCTGTTATATGAATAGGAGATACTTTTCTTATGGTTGGATCTGTTTCTTTGATCTCATCCATATTTATTGTTTCATCAATTGGCAATCCCTTACTTCGAAATTTTTGTAACTGGCTTAACGTCCATTTCATATATATCACCCCAAGGCAACAAAGGTAATTATAGCTTTCATATAATTATTTGTCAATATTTTTTCTTTACAGTAAATAATAAGAGATATGTCCTGAATCACGACCATATTTCGTGATTTCTTTTCTATTCTACCCATATTCATCAGAATTGCAACCAAAACTTCCTAAATGATTTTTATTTCTCTCCCCTTTGCTTTCCATTTAAGCTATTAGCAAAGCTTTACCTTCTAAAATTCGTAGAATAGAAACTATATTAGAAAGTAGACAGCCCTATTAAAACCTCGGTTCTATTAAAACAAGCAAATCATATAGGTTTCTCTTTTATAACCACTATTTTTAGGATAAACTTTTATTAATACAACCATAAAGAAACTAGTTAGGGAGAATGTGATGAAAGCAGTTGGAATAGTAGTAGAATATAATCCATTTCATAATGGACATTTGTATCATATCCAAAAAGCGAAAGAACTAACACAGGCAGATATTGTGGTTGCTGTTATGAGTGGTCCTTTTCTGCAGAGAGGAGAACCTGCCCTTGTTTCTAAGTGGGCTCGAGCAGAAATGGCTTTGGAAAGTGGAGTAGATCTTATTGTGGAGCTTCCTTATGCTTTTGCCACACAGCATGCTGCCGTATTTGCTTCTGGCGCTGTTGATATTTTGCAAAGCTTAAGTTGTAATTTCTTATGTTTTGGCAGTGAATCAGGCAGCATTGATGCTTTTCATCAGATTTTTACCAAGCTGCAAGAGCAAAAGACAGAAGAGGATTTACTTGTTAAGAGATTTATGAAACAAGGAATAAGCTATCCGAAAGCTAAATCATTAGCGATAAAAGAATTAACAAATAGTGATGATCACACCACGCTAAATCTTAGTATGCCAAATAACATCTTAGGATATGAATATTATAAGGCGGTGCATACCAATAAGTATCCTATGGAAATTTGCACAGTTGCCCGCATGAAAGCAGACTATCATGACAAAACATTTACTTCGGATACGATAGCTAGCGCAACAAGCATTCGTGAAGAATTATTGCATGCCAAGGGAGACATAAAAAAAATAGAACCCTTCCTCCCCGCAAGTAGTTATCAAATACTACAGCAGTATAAGGAAACATACCTCGCTTATCATACTTGGGAGAATTACTGGCACTATTTAAAATTCCGTCTCCTTCAGTCAACAGCAGAAGAGCTAGCTACCATATATGAGATGGAGGAAGGTTTAGAGTATCGCTTCCTCAAATATGTAAAAACAGCATCCTCTTTTCAGGATTTTATTCGTTTAGTAAAAACGAAAAGATATACATGGACAAGGCTGCAAAGAATTTGCGTACATATTTTAACAAACACCAAAAAGGCAGAAATGCAGTCTTCATTGAAGCCAAGTTTTATTCGTTTACTTGGTACAACTGTAAATGGCCGTCTCTATTTAAAAGAAAAAAAGAAGCAGTTTCAGCTGCCAATTATCAGTAAGCTTTCTGCTTTTGATAAAGAAAAAATCGCATTAGATATTCGCGCTTCGCAAATTTATGCTTTAGGTGTTCCTAATCTTGTTCAGCATCAACTATTAGAGATGGATTACACCAAACCTCCAATCATGAAATAATTCCTATGCAAGGACTAGTTTATTGGTTGGAGTTCTTTATAAACAGCTTAAAGATTAAAGGCCCTCCACTGTAGTAAATCGAGAACCTTTAATCTTTATTTGTTTACTCTATTAATTACTTTTTTTCCTTCTTTCTTTTTTTCTGATTTCCTTTTTAATCCCTTCTATATATCTTCTCGTTTCTGTTTCCCCTATTTTAATAATTTTCTCCAAATCAGTAAATGCCTTACTATTAAACATTTCAACAGGCGGCTTAATCATCACATCACTTGCTACCTCGCGTGATTCTACTAGTTCCATTTGCATGATATCTAATGAACGCATAATTACATCATAAATATTAGAAATATCTGTATGAATGTTTACTTTTGCTACATCGACAGCAATTACAATATCTGCTCCCATTTCCTTCACAACTGAGACAGGAACACGATCGATTACTCCTCCGTCTACAAGCAATCGCCCGTCAATTTTTTCTGGAACAAATATGCCTGGAATAGAAATACTTGCCCGAACAGCATCAGCAATGGGCCCTTTTGTAAAAACTACTTTTTCTGCTGTTAACAAATCTGTCGCAACAATGGCAACAGGGATATCTAACTCCTCTAAATTTTTTCCATAGGTAAACAAATGAATTAATTCCTTTACACGGTTCCCAGCGATAAACCCCATTTTAGGCACAGTAAAATCCAAATAGTATTTTCTTTTAAAGAACTTGGATAAAGTGTATAATCGCTCAATATCGGATCCTGCTCCATATAGACAGCCAACTATAGCACCTATACTGCTACCAGCAATATAATCTATTGGGATGTTCTCTTCTCTAAGTATTTTTATTACACCAATATGTGCAAATCCTCTCGCTCCACCTGACCCTAACGCTAATCCAATTTTTGGGCGTTCCATATTGTCCCACCTATTCTTATCAAAATAATAATCTATATATTCTTATGGTCTTTTTTTTTATGTTATGAGTATATTGATTGGTAGAGGGATATTCTTCAGGCTGTTTGTGTACAAGTATTCTTTTTTATTAAATATGTTTCTTAAACAGTCTTTCTTCTATAAAAAAGAATACTTACCTACTATTTTCTATTTGAAGGGGGAGCAATATAATTTGTTACGCTCAAAATTTAAGACAATCGTACTCGCTTTATCTGCGTCCCTATTAGCTCTTGCTCTAATTTCTTTTCCAGGAGTTGCAGTTGACGCTTCCAAAAATGGACTAAACACATGGTGGACGATTGTTTTTCCTTCACTTCTTCCTTTCCTTATTTTATCCGAAATTTTAATCGGTTTTGGTGTAGTTCGTTTTATTGGTGTTTTATTGGAACCCATTATGCGACCTCTCTTTAAAGTTCCAGGTGTAGGTGGATTTGTTTGGGCAATGGGCATGGTATCAGGCTTTCCTACTGGAGCAAAATTAACAGCAAGAATGCGTGAAGAAAAACAATTAACAAGAACAGAAGCTGAAAGACTCGTTTCTTTTTCTAACGCTTCTAATCCAATGTTTATTATTGGTGCAGTTTCAGCTTCTTTTTTTCATAGTCCCAAACTAGGACTACTTCTTGCCTTTTCTCATTACTTAGCCAACTTTACAGTAGGACTTTTTATGAGATTTCATGGCAAGGACACAGAAATAAAGAAACAGGAGGCAACTGAAAAAGCCTCTATCAAAAGAGCATTACGGGAATTACATCATACTCGATTAAAAGACAAGCGTCCGCTTGGCAAATTAATGGGTGATGCCGTTACTTCTTCAATTCAATCATTATTAATGGTCGGTGGCTTCATTATTCTTTTTTCCGTTATTAATCGATTACTATTTCACTTACATATTACTTCTTTTGTTGCTAAATTGTTAGAATCTATTTTCCAGCTATTCACTTTTTCTGGCGAATTAACGATTCCATTCATTGCTGGGATATTTGAAATTACATTAGGAAGTCAATTAACAAGTGAGGTAGAAACTTCTACCCTTATGCATCAAGCAATCCTAACTAGCTGTATTCTCGGCTTTAGTGGTTTGAGTGTACAAGCGCAGGTTGCAAGTATTCTAGCACAGACAGATATTCGCTTTAAACCATTTTTTATAGCAAGAATAATGCAAGCAATCTTCTCCGGTATTTATACATTTATCGCTTGGGATTTCTTTAACAAAACCTTTTTGGCAAAAGATGCTCCAACGATTGCAATTCCAGGATTAAAACAGGAGGGAGCTTTCTTTCAACAAATATTTGAAAATATTAGCACATGGGGTCCAATTGTAACGATTATTTCCTTGACAATTTATTGTTTTATCTTAGTAAAAAGATTATCTCCAAGAGAAGAAGTATAAAAAAGACTTATTGCCATAAAGATATAAAAATCTTTTAGGCAATAAGTCCTTTTTTATTCATATTACTGGAGAGAAAGCGTTAGGGACGATTTTTATGAAACTTTGCTCTTAACGCATCATGAACAATCTTTGGGACAAGCTCCGAAATGTCACCATCATACTTACTGACTTCTTTCACTATACTTGAACTTAAGAAAGAATATTGATTATTTGTCATAATAAAGAATGTCTCAATATCATCTGATAAAACTCGGTTCATAGAGGTAATCTGCATTTCGTATTCAAAGTCTGATACAGCTCGTAACCCTCTAATAATTGCATTTGCATTTACACTTTTTGCATAATCAATCAAAAGCCCTTCATAGGACGACACAGAAACATTTTTAATATCTTTTGTTACTTCTCTAATTAACGCTAATCTTTCCTCTACTGAAAAAAAAGGTTTTTTGGCAGAATTATTTAATACACATATGTATACATGGTCAAATACCTTTGCTGATCGTTTAATAATATCAATATGACCATACGTTATCGGATCAAAACTACCTGGGCAAACTGCTATACTAGCCATTTCTTAGTCCTCCATACCATTTTGTAAGGAATAAATAGAAACCGCAATTATTCCATATTTTTCATGTTTCACTTGTTGAAGTCTGCTAACTGCCTCAGGCAAAGAAATTTCCGAACCGTGTTCACAAACAATAACTCCGTCTTCCTTTAAGAGACCTGCTTCATCAATAAATGTTAGCATTTTTTCCAACTGCTGCTTTTTATATGGCGGATCTAAAAAAATATAATCAAATCTTTTTTCTCTTTTTTGTAATGCTTTTAAAGCACGATCCGCATCGTTGCGATATACCTCTGCTTGGCTATCTAATTTGCATATAGAAAGATTTTCTTTAATCGTATGTATCGCTTTTCCTTCTTTGTCTACAAAAATAACAAGATCCAATCCTCTACTTAAAGCTTCAATACCTAGTCCACCACTCCCAGCAAATAAGTCAAGGCCTTCTCCTCCTTGAAAGTAAGGACCTATCATGTTAAAGATGGCTTCTTTGACTTTATCTGTAGTAGGTCTAGTCGAGTTACCAGGCACTGCCTTCAATGGAATCCCCTTATTTTTACCGGAGACAACTCTCATTTCAATCACCACAACCCTAATTTTACTTTAACTGCTTTTACCTTCCCTATCCTACCATAAACCTTATAGCGAGCCAACATTTTAAAGATTTTTTACTATTTATACCATGAATAGTTTTATTCCACCTATTAACTAAAAAAGAAGACTATCTTACTTTATCCAAAAAAATTATTTTGATTAGGTATAAGTGTTCCATGGTTGGGGATAATGTAATTAACAGCATCTATTCGAGGATGTTGTTGCCAACCGCGGAGAAGACTTACGTTTCCCCTAAGTTTTCCTCCGGTTTCTCCTCTCCCTTTACCTTCTTTCCTTATGAATAATAAGGATGTGGAAGGAGCCTGCAGGTATTTGCCTGCAGGCTTTTTTTACTCCCCTTCCCAATTTAAATGGAATTATATTAAAGAAAAAAACAGTATGGATGATGACTTAGTCGCAGAAGTTAATCCTTCTAACTAAGCTTCGTCCATACTGCTCTTATTATCTTTTAAGCAGCTATTAAATTCCCATTTTATAATCATATTCTTTCGCTTTATCTGGCCGCGAATTTTCAAATTCCATTTTTAAAAATGGTTTATAGGAAGGTTCTACCTTTTTAACAAAAGAATGAGCATTTATTTTTTCCATTATGCTTTCTACGTCACTTTGGTTTGTGTAGAGCACAACATATTTTAACCTTTTGGAAATAAAATGAACATTCCCATATCTTCTTAACATTTTTGCTTGTTTTAGTGAAAATAACCAAACAATAATCCCTTGTCGTTGCCCTAGCATAATTTAACCCCTTTAAATACCATTATTTATCATAATAGCATAGGAAAAGAAAATAGAAAAGCAATGATCATCTAGGATCATTGCTTTTAAGTATATTATGCAGAACAACTACAGCTTCCACCACTACCACAACCTCCGGAGCAGCCAGAAAGTTCATCAAAAAATGGATTACCTGTTGGTACTTTAATGAAAGTAGAAACAGAACGTCCAATAATAACACTAACATCATCTAAAAGCTTTTGTAAACCATTCTCAGCAATTTTAAATGCTGCTACATTATCATCTAAATCCATCTCGCGTTTAAGCTGTCTTATTTCCATCATCACTTTTTTATATTCAGGATGATATTTTCCAAAACGCTGAACTTCTTCATATAGCTCTTTCATTTTGTTAAAAGAATGAATTTTCCGCTGTGTTTCCTTATTTGATTGTATATTGGCCAAACAAATACGGTATTGTTCTGCAACATCTGATTCTAATATCATTTCAGCAATCTCTTCTGCTTCCTCTTGAATAAGGAGTATTTCAGTTGTCGCAAGCACGTATTCGCTCACCTCCACCTCTTATTCTACATGAAAGACACTAGAAAGAAAAGGAATGTGATATCCTTTTTTATCTAACTTTTAATCATTACTTGAAATGACTTCTGATATTGCGTTTCCTTACTTGCTGCATCTATAACAGAAAGATTAATCGTATGCTTTCCTGCTTTCAGCCCTTCAATTACAAAGGCAGCAGAAGAATATTCATACTTCTGACCATCAACTTCTAAAACTATTTTACCTAATTTCCCCTGGCTATCTTCTCTGAATGAATAGTCCTTTACTCTGCATTCTACAAATACTTTATTTCCCTTCACTAAATGATGCACAGCCATCTTTTCTGTATCTCTATAAGTAGTAGAGGCTTGTACAGCCATATTTGATGAGATTACACCATTTACTGCTTCCTTATGAGGTTTTACTTTTGGATCAGGTATATCATGGCTACACCCAGTTAAAAGGAGAAAAGCAGGAATACAAATCAATCCGAATTTTTTCAACATAAACACTCCTGGTAATTTTAATAATGTTTTCGTTAGTATTACCATTCCTGTTTGTTTTACTCAAAGTATTTATTGACTTCTAAAGACCTAAGATTGTGCATTCATTGCCTGAAACATGCTAACCATCATAGACGCCATTTGTACACCATTCGAAAACTTTTCCACATGATCTGGGATGGTTTTTTTATAATAATGAAGGGAAGCAATCTCAAAGACTTCTAACTGATTTGGATTTCTGCTTAATTCTCTATACCATTGTGGCTGTTCTCGTATAAACTGTTGTAATTCTGTATTCTGCGCAATATATTCTTTAATATTCTGTCTCATATAGTCCTCCTATTTAATCTTTCCTAAAAGAAAATGGTCCAGAAGGTTTTTGTTCTGTTGGCGCAGATGTTCCACTAGAACCACTATTGGGAGCGAATTGAGAGATAACACCTTGCAACGTACCTAAAGCTTGGTTTAAGTTTGCCAAGTATCCTTGGATTTGATTTTGGTCCATATTCTTTAATGTATCAACAATATTAGACATCCATACAGTCCGATTACCTGATGCCTCTTCTTTCTTTTGGGTGGACTCAGCACTACCTTCTAATAAACCATCCCATCTAGTATCATTTGGACCTAATAAATACCAATCCTCATATAATTCCTGTAATGTCACATTCCCACTTCTTGCCTCTTTCAATATTTTAGGGTTTGCTTTTACAAATGCTTTAAATTCTTCTACAGAAGGATGAAGTTTTTTATCAGCCATCATTATTTCACCTCTAATTTGATACATCTGCCTATATTACTTTATGACAGCTTTGTAAAAAGTGTGCATTTCTCTTCATATTTCCCTAAAACCCTGTAACTAATAAGATTATAAGATTGGTTAAAGATAACCAAATCCTGCTATGTAATTATCCCTACCATACACCAACAACTCAGATAAAAAAAACAGCCGACCACTCCTCCGCTGAGTTTGCCGACTGTTTCTTTTTCTACTCTTACCATTTTTCGATAAAATTTTGTGTATAGTATTTATCAAATACTCCTACTCCAAGATGTGTAAATTTCTCATTTAATAAACATTCTCGATGCCCTTTGCTATTTAGCCAACCTTCCATTACTGCGGGAGCATCTGAATACCCTGCAGCGATATTCTCCCCAGCAACTTGATATAAGATGTCACCTGCTTTTAAGCGGTCCTCTAAATCACCATACTTCTCAGATGTATGAGAAAAGTTTTCGGTATCAAACATATCCTTACTATGGCCTAATGCTACTACCGCAGTAGGCTGATCCCATTCAACTGTATTTAACTTGAATCTTTTTCTTAATACATTTGTCATATCTAGAATTTGTCGCTCGTTTCCTTCTTGTATTGCTTCATTATTCTCCACATTACTCTGTGTCTCTAATAGTTCTCCCCGATAAACTAATTCATATGGTCTTAAATGAAGTAACGTTCGGGCATCCATATACCGAATACTTGATAGAGTACCATTAAATTTATCAAAGTATAGCTGTGCATAATAATCTCCAATTTGAATAAGTGGGCGGTTATTTATTTCATCCTCCGATAATTCAAAACGGTAGGAGGAATTTTCGTAGTTAAAGCTAATATTGGTTTCAATTGGAGTCATTGTATAAATATCTCCAACTTCTTGTCCAATTTTATAAGGCGTAACATTCACTGAGCTGCCAATTGCATAAATGGTAACTACTTTGTCATCAAGAATACCAGCTTGAAAATACTTAGAGTCATCCTTATTGAATATCCACCAGTCATATTCATAAGCGGAAGGATCAATTCTCGCTGGCTTCCCATACTTCTTTTTGAGTTCACTTGTACTCTTACCGATTAAGCTCCCTAACCCCTCTTTAGGAGCTGGCAAAACTTGCGTATTTTTACTTGCTTCTTTGAGATTATCCTCTACTTTTTTAGGATTATCACCATTTTCAACTAATACATCTGGCTGATTATTATCATCTGCTATACTAAAATAGAATCCAATCGCCGATAATACAGCAATAATTATGACAGTTCTTAATAAAATTTTCAGAGGATTCCCCCCTCTCTAGCATTGTTTCTATTAATATATGTGGCTTTCTTACTAAATAGTATAACTTAATTTAAATAATTTTAATAGAAGAAGTAGTTTTTCAATTATGTAAATAAAGTTACATTTAAAACCATCCATTTCGCCATTAGAAACCAATAAAAAAAATGCTTCTGTTTTTTAGAAGCATTTTTACATGTTATTTTTAAAAACCTAATATTGCTTTAATAACAGATGTCGTTTCTCCTCCATGATAAAAAACATAGAGTAGTAAATAAACCGCTGTTCCTGTAATAGCTGTAATAAACCAAATAATACTTGTGATCGGTCCTAACTTTCGGTGCTTTGCATATTGCTGCTTATAACCTGTATACAACATAATGATTCCTAATACAGCACCTATTGTGGCCAAGGTGATATGAAAGATAAGAAATATAGTATAGTAGATCTTAATATCATCTGGTCCTCCAAAAGAAGTGTTACCAATAAAAATCGTTCTTGATGCATAAATGACGAAAAAGATTACCGCGAAAATCGCTGCAAATAACATGACAGTCTGGTGTTGTTGTCTTTTTTTCTGCTTAATTAATCCCCAACCAATCGCTACAAAAATCGCACTTAAAATAATAAACGTAGTACTAATTGTCGGCAATATCGGTAATGTAAATTCCATTTAGCTACCCACTCCATAAAGTATTTACCTCTTTGTTTAACAAACTCCCAAAATTCCCTTTTCAATAAGACTGGTTCGCAAATTTAGTGCCGTTAACCAGGCAACACCCTCGACCTTTCTGACGAAAGCGAGCATTGCTCGGTCTCCTCTGTCTCACTAATCCCATCGAAGTCTATATGTATTCAGACTGCTCCAAGTTTCAGGATATTAATGTTTCTTATCGGAAAAAGCATCAAGCTTTAACCAATAAGAAATCAACCATTATTCTCCTTGAAATGTTCTCCCCTATAAACAATTCCTTTTTAGAATAATGTAAATACTACCATTGAGACAAATAATATTGTTAAATATTGAATGGAATAAATGAACATTGCTGTTGCCCATTTGTATTCATCTTCCTTTTTACTTGCTCGTATCCCCGTAATAACCCAACCGATATTTAATAATGTTGCTAATATTAAAAATGGAATACCGATTTGGTATAACAAAAATGGCAGCGGAAATAAAGCAATAATCCATATATACGTATGCCTTTTTGCTACCTCAAAACCTTTAACAACAGGAAGCATTGGAATTCCTGCTGCTCGGTACTCTTCTGCTCTTCGAATTGCTAAAGAATAAAAATGTGGCGGCTGCCAAACAAACATAATTAAAAACAAGCTCCAAGCCATCACATGGAGGCCAGGATCAATGGCAGCCCATCCAATTAGTGGTGGAAATGCTCCTGAAAAGCTTCCTATTACGGTGTTAGATACTAGTCGACGCTTTGTCCACATAGTATAGACAACGACATAGCTAAATGCACCGATTAAAGCAATGACAGTTGCAGTTATTGTTGTTAATAACAGGAATAAAGTACCAATGAAGAGAAAACCAAAACCTAAAACAGCAACTTTTGCAGGCTTCACTTTTCCTGTTACTGTTGGTCTGGACTTCGTTCTTTCCATTAATGGATCAATATCACGATCGATAAAATTATTTAAAACACAGGAACCTGCCATAATTAATCCTGATCCGATTAAAGTATATAATACCGTATCAATTTGCTCTAGAAACTTTGCATCTGTGAAGACTATTGCAAGCCAGATACCGGTAAACACGGTGATTAAATTTGAATTTACGATTCCTATTTTAATTAATGCGAGAAAATCCTTCCAAGCACTTGTTTCTGATTGTTGATTCGTCAATTTGGCTTCAGGATAAACGCGAGAATTAGCCATTTGATCATATCTCCCCTTTCATTACATACAAAAAGATATCATACTATATAAAATACCGTTCATTTTATTGTGTCATTATTCACATTTAACATCATAGCAATGTTAAAAAAAGACTCTTTTGCTATTAAACCATATTTTCATGAATATTTCTCTCTTTTTACACTAAAAACTTCAGTTGTCACATTATTGGTAAACTTTAACATTTATCACAACTTCCTCGAGAGCGTTTTACAAATAAAAAGACACTCTATTCATTATAGCCTTTTTTAGCAAGGAAGCAAATGAATCAACCTGTTTTCTTAGTATTACTTCTATAAACAAAGATAAAAAAACCAAAATCAGATACGAAATGCTTTAATATCTTCGTATCATGGTTTTGGTTTTTCTTTAGCTGGAAAACTTATATCCCAGCCATTTTATTGAATTGTTTAAAAATGACGGTTTGGTCGAACAAAACTGGAAGTAGGCTGTTTCTTCACTGCTATATCTGAAACATTCTCTTCTTTCGGCTTATAAACTCTTTCATATTTCACGAACATGGAAACATTGACAAGAATCCCCATTCCAATGGACAATTGTAATAAAGATGATCCTCCGTAACTAATAAAAGGTAACGGGACACCTGTTAATGGTATTAATCCAGAAACTCCTCCAATATTGATAAAAGCTTGGATTCCTATCATACTGGAAATACCGATTGCTAATAAGCTCCCAAACGGGTCTTTACACTTTAATCCTGTATAAATGCCTCTTAAAACAATATAGCTGAGCCCTACCACTACAAATCCGACACCAAAAATACCCAGTTCTTCAGCAATTACTGCCATAATAAAATCAGTATGGCCATCTGTTAAGTAACCCAGTTTTTGGACACCTTGTCCCAAACCTACCCCTTTTAGACCACCAGATCCAATAGCGATAAGAGAGTTACTCATATGGTAACCAGATTCTTGTACAACATCTTCAGCAAAAGGCGAATCTAGAAAAACGAAAATTCTCGCCATTTGCTTTTCTGTAAAAATACTCTTTCCTGCAAGCTGGAGGATTAAAACAAGTAATAATAGAAACGCCAAGCCAATCAGCATCAACTTGGACAAGTTTTTCCAGTTCATTCCTGAACATAAAATAACCGTAGCACCAATCATAAATATAATCGCTGCTGTACCAAAATCCGGCTGAAGAATAATCAATGCACAAACAATAACCAAATATGCTAGCGGGGGAACAACGCCTCGATTAAATTCATTTATATACGCCTGTTTTTTAGAGTAAATTGCCGATAGATAAATAATCACACCCAATTTAACAAACTCAGCTGGCTGAAGACTTGCTGTTCCTACTTTATACCAGCTTTGCGCATTTCCAAAAACACTACCGAATAAAAAGATTCCACTTAAAAAAATAATAGAGCCAAATACCATTGGTACTAATATTTTATTGCTTAACAATGCCTTATATGGAAAAATTGCCACTATCACAAAAGCAATCCCGGCAATGATAATATATTTTAGTTGTCTTTTATAAAAAAAATCACTACTGTCTTCTCCATAATATTGGACTGCTGAAACCATGCTAGCACTATAAATCATAATCAATCCAAATAGAATTAATAATACCATTGCTATAATTAATGTATAATCATACGATTTTAATATCTTCTTTATCATTCAACCGCATCCCTTATTCAATCTCCTCATTTAGAGTATTCGTTGTGTCTTATCTTTTTCCTGCTGAAAAGGATAAACTTCTAATTTTCATTCTCTTAAAATATTGGGCCGCTTTCTGTTATTAATCATAACAAATTGCTTATTCTTATCCGCTACTTACGCTACATCGGATGTTACTTACAAGCTTATGGGCTCAAGTGAGCTTATAAATTGCCAAAAGATTTGCCTTTGTTCGTATGTACTTCCCTTATTTACAAATAATACACATAGCCACTAAAAAAACTCAAACAATACATGCTTTTGTTTGAGTTTACTTTTTATTTTCTTATAGATGCTTCGTGCAAAATCGATAGCTCTTTTTCCAATTCATCTAAAATTTTCTTACCAACCTGTTCTTCTACTAAACCTAATCGAATAGCAAAATCTATCTCTTTAGACAATCCATACATTTGCGTATCCAAAACCTCTTCATATAGAGGGCATTGTGGCATTGTTAAATTATCCATCTGAACTTTAATTAGTTTTAATATTTTTTCAGCATCTGCTTTCAATAACTCATTTGCTTTTTCTTTATGATTAATAATCATTTCAGAAGTCAATCTTATCCCCCCGTTTCCGAGCGATTATCCTATCTATAAAGTTTAAACTCAACCTAGAAAAATTGCAAGAACAATCCCTTTTAAAAAATTTAAAAGTTTGCGTTCTATCATCTCGAATGACAGAAAGACAAGAAAAAGCTATACTTAACATAACAACTGTTTTAATCTGCCAATTAAAATTTAGCCAATTTAAGATATTTTCTTTTAGAAGCAATACTAATTTGCAGAACTTTTATACATAACAAAGAACACACATACGGAGGAGATATAAAAATGAATAGTATTATTCAAGTTTCTGGGTTGGTAAATTTTCCGATTACTATTGATCCTACTGTCTGGATCTTTGATGATCGAAAACAAACAGCTGATACTGTATTTGCCCCAGTTGAAGTAAAGGACGAATTAGAAGCGTATACAAAAGAAGCCTCCAAGCACTGGGATCAAGAAATTACAGATGGAGCGAAAGCCCCAGAACAATCCACAAAAACCTATAAAAAAGTGGAAATGCTAACCGGAACCTTCTATATGGCTTTAGCTCCCTTTATAAAAAATGCAGAACCGCAGGAAGAGGCAAAAACTCTTTTAATCACAACAGAAGAAGAAGAATATGCGATTCCTTTAGAAGAAATCGGTTCGATCTTCTTATTATTTTGCGTAAAAGGAAAACCGCTTACAGAAGATGGTCCTGTACATATTTTCGATCAAACAAAAGGCCCAGAACAAACTCCTATCAAAAATGTCAGAGCATTTAAAATTACATAATGTTATTCATTCACACATACGCCATCTAGCTATTAACAGATGGCGTATCATTGTTTCCCGTTAAATTATAATAAATCTGCGGCAAGCTGAGCTAAAGAAGATCTTTCTCCCTTAACTAATTTTACATGACCTGCTATCGGTTGGTCTTTAAAACGTTCTACTACATAGCTTAATCCATTATTAAAAGCATCTAAATAAGGATGATCAATTTGTTCAGGATCTCCCATCAAAACAATCTTACTACCTTCTCCAACCCTTGTTAAAATCGTTTTCACTTCATGCTTCGTTAAGTTCTGGGCCTCATCAATAATAATAAACTGGTCTGGAATACTTCTTCCTCTAATATATGTTAATGCCTCTACTTCAATAGATCCCATTCCCGCCAGAATTGCTTCTAGTTCTCCTGGTTTCTTTGTATTAAACAAATACTCAAGATTATCAAAAATAGGCTGCATCCACGGTCGTAATTTTTCTTCCTTTTCTCCAGGAAGAAAACCTAAATCCTTTCCCATCGGGACAATCGGTCTTGCCACTAATAATTTTTTGTAGTCTCCAAAATCTTCTGTCTGCATTAATCCAGATGCTAATGCCAATAGTGTTTTTCCTGTACCTGCTTTTCCTATTAACGTCACTAATGGCATGTCTTTTTTTAATAGCATTTCAATCGCCATCGTTTGCTGCACATTTCTTGGACGGATCCCCCAAATATGCTCATGATCAAACACTAGCTTTTTAACAAACTTCCTCGATGAATCTACAATAGCTAATGCTGAAGAGGAAGATCCCAATACATCCTTTAAAATAAGAAACTGATTTGGATAATAATTTCCATTCCCAATTTCTGCAATCGGGAGTTGACCATTTTCATAAAAGTTATTCAATATATCTATGGTTACTTGTACATCCATAAAACCAGTATATAAATGTTCATTTTCTACTACTCGATCACTTAAAAAATCCTCACTCTTCAAACCAATTGCATCTGCTTTTACACGGACGAGTGTATCTTTACTAACAAGAATAACGGTTCGTCCATTTTCTTTTTTACTTTCTTCTATTGATAAATTTTTTGCGACTGCTAGTATGCGATTATCATTTGTTTTTTCGACAAATATTTCTTGCAGTTCGTGAAAAGAACGATGGTTTAATTCTATCCGTAAAGTTCCACCATTCTCCAATGGAATTTTATCGTGCAACTTTCCTGACTCTCTTAAGTTATCGATCAATCTAGATATTTGTCTTGCGTTCCTTCCGATTTCATCCATGTACCGTTTTTTGCTGTCTACCTCTTCTAAAGCTACTGCTGGAATTACTACATCATTGTCACTAAAAGAAAAAATAGAATAAGGATCCTGTAACAAGACATTTGTATCCAATACGTAAATTTTACTCAAACCGATGCCCCCTGCTCTAAAACGTCATATATTGCTGCACTTATCCGTGTAACGGAAAGAACCTTGGTAAAATATATGTTTTATCGAATAAAGATAGAAGATATTTTGCACAATAAAGAGAGAGGAAGTGTAAAAAATCGTAAAAATGCTCATTTCCATCTACAAATCAGGGGAAATGTACACTTTAGGTTTCAATATTAAAGGAGGGAATTTTATGAAAAAATGGTTTTTCTTCATCGCAGTCCTTTTTCTTCTTACAGGATGCACAAATAATAACGCAGAAAATAGCCAGCAATCTGAGAATAGAGAAAACAGCCCTCAAGTTACAAATGTAAAAAATTCTACCAACCAAAGGGTTGACCGGAAGACTGGACAGGATATCGCCAAAAGGCTCGTAGCTCTTGCAACAAGCATTGATAATGTTAATGATGCAACAGCGGTAGTAATCGGTAAATATGCGCTCGTAGGGGTTGACGTCAACGCTGACCTAGATCGTTCTGAGGTTGGTTCAATAAAATACGCAGTAGCCGAGAGTTTAAAAAATGATCCTGATGGCGCCAATGCAGTTGTCATTGCCGATCCTGACATTAATGCAAGACTGAAAGAAATTGGGGAAGATATTCAAAATGGAAAACCTATTCAAGGTATATTCAATGAACTAGCTGATATTAGTGGAAGACTTATCCCAGAGGTACCAGCGGATATGATTCGAAATGAGCCAGATAGAGATCTCAAAAAATCAAATGAAAAATTGAATGATAAAGAAGAAAAAGAGCTGAAAAATAACCAAGATGAACAATCAAATAATCATATAAGAGATTAAAATTCGATTTTCTATACGATTATATATTATAATGTGCCTATAATCTATTTTATGATTAGAGGTGCAACTATTGAAAGTTAAATGTGTGATATGTGATAAAATTGAAGATATAGACGAAAACTCCTTTCAGGCAAAACGACTACGAAATCGGCCAATCCATACGTATATGTGTAATGAGTGTGATGATAGAATCGCCAAAAACACAAAGAAAAGAATCGATTCGGGTAACTTTGTTCTTTATCAAAACAAAACTCAAGAAGATGATTGGTAAGTAGACAAGCATTATAAATAAAAAGAAGATCTTTTAGTAAGGTCTTCTTTTTTATATGCTCTTCTCTTTTAATGGTATCATTAAATCAGGCATTATCTCTTCACTTTCAATAACGATGGCTGTTAAGCTAATATCTGTTTTCGTTTCATGCCATTCCTCTTTATCCCAATACACCGCCTCTCCACTTCTAACTTGAAACCTTCATTCTTTTCTCCTCGAACATAGCCTATGCCGCTAACAATTAACAGAAGTTGTGGTATTACAGCTTGATGTAAACCAATAATCCCATTTTCTTCAAGATACATACATCCAATATATGCTTCTTTCTTAGTTCCCAGGATGCGATTCATAATAAAACAGGAATTAAATTGAGTGATTTGCTTTCCAGACTCTTTATTAAATCGAAAAATTTTCATTTCCCATTCCTCATTTTCCTTTATTTACTAATTATAAGTTTAGAGGTTGGTTGAAGAATACAACTAATTTATTTTTGAATATGTGCTTCTATTACGATTAGAGATTGGGTTTAACTTATGAGAGCTACGAGAGATGGTCTCCATGACCTTTCACTCTGATTTCTTTGTCCTCATGCCAAAAGTGACTTTCATTTCCTTGATGAACGCCATTTTCTGCACTCTCCATGCTGAATGTGGCTTTCATTTCCTCGATGAACACCATTCTCTACATTCCCAATGTTGAATGTGGCTTTCATTCCCTTGATGAACGCCATTTTCTACATTCCCAATGCTGAATGTGGCTTTCATTCCTTCGATGAACACCATTTTCTACACTCTCCATGCTGAATGTGGCTTTCATTTCCTCGATGAACACCATTTTCTACACTCTCCATGCTGAATGTGGCTTTCATTTCCTCGATGAACACCATTCTTCTGCTCTCCCAATGCAAAAATGGTGTTCATTTCTCCATGAACTCCGTTTCCCTCTCTCACAATTCAAAATAATGAACACCATTCTTCCAACTTCCTTACAGTCACAGAAGACTCTTCTTTGTTCACAATCACTTAGTTTCCTTGCTTGCATTCTCAGTTAAAGCCTATACCTCCACTTCACTCAAAATAAAAAAAAGAAGCCATCAACAGATGACTTCCTTATCTATTATTATTCAGCAGATTTTTTCTTCTTGCCAGCTCTTTCACGTTCTGCTTTATTTAAGATTTTTTTGCGTAAACGAATTGATTCAGGAGTTACTTCACAATACTCATCATCGTTCAAGTATTCTAAAGATTCCTCTAAAGTCATAATTCTTGGTTTTTTCATTGTTGCCGTTTGGTCTTTGTTTGCTGAACGGATGTTTGTTGCTTGTTTTACTTTTGTGATATTAACAGTGATGTCATTTTCACGAGTATGTTCCCCAACAATCATTCCTTCGTAAATTTCAGTCCCAGCTTCAACAAAGATAATTCCACGATCTTCTACTTGCATAATTCCATAAGTAGATGATTTTCCAGACTCCATACTTACTAATACACCTTGGCGACGTCCACCAACTTGACCTGATGCCATTGGTTGATAACTATCGAATGTATGGTTGATGATACCATAACCGCGTGTTAATGTTAAAAATTCAGTTGTATAACCAATAAGTCCTCGAGCAGGTACGTTAAAGATTAAACGAACTTGTCCATTACCGTTGTTGATCATATCTAACATTTCTCCTTTACGAGCACCGATCGATTCCATAACTGAACCTGTATGCTCTTCAGGAACATCGATTTGTACACGTTCAATTGGCTCACAACGAACTCCATCAATAGTTTTAACGATAACTTCAGGTTTTGACACTTGAAGCTCGTAACCTTCACGACGCATATTTTCAATCAAGATAGATAAATGAAGTTCTCCACGTCCTGATACCGTCCATGCATCTGGTGAGTCTGTATTTTCAACACGTAAACTTACATCTGTTTCTAATTGTGCACGCAATCTTTCTTCAATTTTTCTTGAAGTTAAATATTTACCTTCTTTACCTGCAAAAGGAGAGTTATTAACTAAGAATGTCATTTGAAGAGTTGGCTCATCGATACGTAAAACTGGTAGTGCATCTTGATGTTCAAATGGACATACTGTTTCACCAACGTTTATATCTTCCATTCCTGATACTGCGATTAAATCTCCAGCGTATGCTTCTTCAATTTCTTGACGTTTTAATCCGAAGAAACCAAAGATTTTTGTTACACGGAACTGCTTCACTGTTCCATCTAATTTCATTAACGCTACTTGTTGACCAACCTTCATCGTACCGCGGAATACACGACCGATACCGATTCTTCCAACATAATCATTGTAATCTAAAAGAGCTACTTGGAATTGTAAAGGCTCTTCGCGATTGTCAACTGGTGCAGGAATATGATCTACAATTGCATCATATAATGATTGCATGTTTTCATCTTGTTTTTCAGGGTTTGTGCTAGCTGTACCATTAATAGCTGATGCATAGATAACAGGGAATTCTAATTGTTCTTCTGTCGCATCTAACTCAATAAACAAATCTAATACTTCATCAATAACCTCAGCAGGACGAGCAAAGTCACGGTCAATTTTGTTAACAACAACAATTGGAGTTAAGTTTTGCTCTAAAGCTTTTTTTAATACGAAGCGTGTTTGTGGCATACAACCTTCATATGCATCAACAACAAGTAGAACACCATCAACCATTTTCATGATACGCTCTACTTCTCCACCAAAGTCAGCATGTCCTGGTGTGTCTAGGATATTAATACGTTTATCTTTATATTGAATAGCAGTATTTTTCGCTAATATTGTTATTCCACGTTCTCTTTCTAAATCGTTGGAATCCATTGCACGTTCTTCCACATGTTCATTTGTACGGAATGTGCCGGATTGTTTTAACAGCTGGTCAACCAAAGTTGTTTTCCCATGGTCAACGTGAGCAATAATAGCAATGTTACGAATATCTTCTCTAATTTTCAAAAATTTCACTCCTACCTAAATATGTCTATCTGGATTAATTTATTTTTTTAATAATATTATAACTGAGTCATTATATCACATAATTTCACAGAAACCTAAAACCTTTTATCAAAATAACAAATGTAAACGTTATTTTGATAAAAAAATTTATTTTATCATCATTTTATGCTTGAATATAACAATTTATTTACATTATGGCTGTTCTTTCCATTCCATAACATAGTATGATAGAGGAGACACGGTTAAAAAATACCCACAACATTTCGCTGTGGGATTTCTTTACTATCATACGCTATTAATTTTGATAAATATAGACCATAATAAAGGAAGATAAACATGAATTTTGATAATTATCCATATTTTTACTATAACGTTTATGGGGCATCTAGTTTTATAAGCATCGGAATATGTATTTTAGAAAAAACATTAGCTGGTACTCTTATTTGTTTTTGCCTATTCTGTGGAATTTGGTTCTTAAAATCCCATAAAAAAAAGAAAGTTCTTCATGTAACCGAAAACTAGCCTTAACAACTCTTACCAGTTTCCATCTTTTAGATATTTTTGAAGTATTTCATCATGTAATCCAGGTTTGGATGCAAAAAAAGATTGTTGCGTTAATAAATCAAGCGGTTCGTTTCTTAAAGTTGTTACCTTGCCGCCTAGCTCTTCAACCATTATCTTACCTGCTGCATAATCCCAAGGCGATAATCTTAAGGTTAAATAAGCATCCATTCTTCCGGCTGCTATGTACGCTAATTCTAAACAGGCAGATCCAAAAGATCTCGTTCCTCTTGATGCTTTTACAAGTGGTTCTAAGATAGTCGGATCAATCCGTTTATTTTTTGTTACCCATGTAGCATTTAATCCGATAATAGCCTCATCCACGGCCGTATCTTTTAAAGGTAATAGCTTTAAGTCATTCATAAAAACACCATTTCCCTTTCGAACATGGTACAGCTCGTCTGCCACTACATCATATATTAAACCAATCTTTCCTACTCCATCTTCATAAATTCCAATAGAGATGGCAAAATCCCGCTGCATATGGACAAAATTCATCGTTCCATCAATAGGATCAATAATCCAGACTATCCCTTTCAAATCTTCTAGTGCCTCACATACTCCCTCTTCGCCTAAAATACGATGGGAAGGAAAAACTTTATTGATCTTATTAATCAAAAATTCTTCTGTCCCCTTATCTATTTGGGTGACCAAGTCATTTTTATTTGATTTCGTTTGAATAATGAGCTCAGAAGAAAAAGACTTGATAATTCTTGCTCCTGCCTCTTTAATCCATTCTTTCGCATATTTATCGATTTCCAGCCAATTTGTCATCTTCTCAACCCTTCTTTACATTCTTTTTTTCATCGTTTCCTATATTTTAGCTTAGATCATCCCTAAACATACTTCTAAAAAATCTATCCTTCTTCTATATAGTATCATAAAATAAGAAAATTCTATGAATACAGGTTCTTTGGATAATATTATGTATTTTCTTCTTAAAGTCTATTACTAAGAGCCCAGCCTATACCCCCTTCCCTTTCCCTCTCTCTTCGTCAATGCGGTGACAACGTCCATTTAAGCTAAACAATATTTCCAAAGCTCATTTTTCTATTGGTATGCAAAATCATGCAGCTGACTTTATAGGAATGAAAGGTTGCTTCCTATAGAGTCAGCTGCATGATTACCTATCAGCTTATTCATTAGTTATAATGCTTTAAGTCTTAGAAGTTCCTGCCTAATTCTTTCTAACTTTTGCTTACTTAATTTTTTTTGTTTTTCATCCTTTTCATTCATCGCATCGAATAAGGTAGCCAATTCATAATCCATTTCTAGACGAAGAACAGCTTTTTTTTCCTTTTCCACTTCCATTTTCTTCGCTAAATTCATCAATTGTTTCACTGACAGAACACCCCTTTCATCGACTTGCATTTCTGTTGATTTCATATATATTATGTGGAAACTAATTAGCTTGCTCCTATTTTGTGCTATAACCCAGCGCAATCCAAATTCCTTCATAATATTATTTATGTATGCTACAATATTTGCGAAAAGGCTAGCTAAGTTGAAGCTACATTTTAAGTGACTAAATAGCTTACTTGATTTTATATACAGTATTTACCCGTAAACAATGGAGATAAACTAAAAAGGAGATAAGAAATAATGGCATTCACTGGTTTTACACAAAAAGATTTTGATACCTTTACAATTGATGGACTAGATGCTCGAATGGAAGCGATTCAGGAAAGAATTCAGCCAAAGTTTCGCGAAATTGGCACACAGCTTACTGAAGAGCTGTCTGGAAAGCTTGGCATGGAAATGTTTCTACATATTGCAAAACATGCAAGACGAACAGTTAACCCGCCGAAGGATACTTGGCTTGCCATCGCAAGTAATAAACGAGGCTACAAACAACATCCACATTTCCAAGTCGGCTTATTTGATGACCATGTCTTTATATGGTTAGCATATATATATGAACTTCCAAAAAAGAAAGAAATCGCTGAAGGTTTTTTGGCAAATTATGAGATTCTGCAGTCCACTTTGCCACAAGATTATGTTCTATCCATGGACCATATGAAAAAAGAGGCAGTTAAAATTGGAGAAACAAACTTAGAAGCAGCCTTAACAAGATTCCGTGATGTAAAAAAAGCTGAATTTTTAGTAGGTCAGAAAATCGCTGCTGGAGATTCTATTCTATCAAATGGAGAAGAACTGCTTGCATTAATTGAAAAAACTTATGATACCCTGCTTCCCATTTATAAATTATCATTGGAGTATTAGATTTGGATTAACTATGAAAAAAGAGGCCGTTATACAGCCTCCTAGACTGTAAGCAAACTAAAATCAGCGGTTTGTTTACAGTTTTTCATTATCTTTTTGTAAAAAGTTACAAGCAAAATATTTTATATCACCTATCATGACATCTTTATTCTACTATCATCCGAAGCTTCTTTCGCCTTTTTGATGGTTCGATAGGTTGAATAACCACTTACTTCTTCAAATTCATCACATACTTTTTTTTCTTGCGCTTTTCCTGGGACAATTTTTTTAAAGGCACGGTATTGCTCCATTAATTCTGCCTTCTCTACCCCTTTTTCATATGCTTTTTCAATGCATTCAAAAAATTTAACGACAGTAATAATTTCATCCGTTGACCAATCAATATCGATTGGGTATTGATAATCCATATTTCCACATCCTATTAATTGAAGTTTTTCAGATAAAAACTATTGTAATTTAAGTAGCTAAGAAAGTAAAATATTGATTCTTTTCCCAAGTTCCTTTCCTCTACTAGCTAAACTGAAGAAAGAAAAAATAGAGAAAAAAAATAATTCTTTTTCCTATAGTGAAAACTAATTGTATGCAAAGAAAATAAAAAATGCTATAATTCTTTTGTTTTCTGATTTTTATATTTTGAGATTAGGGTAAAACTTGTTAAGAGTAATGAAATTAAAGACAGAATAGCGGCAGCAATGTACAATAAAATTTTTAGATGTACATAAGAAATTTAAATAAAGTTCGCTTAAAATTGCATAAAAATACTAAATAAAGAGGTGTGGTAATAAATTGTCACAACACGAAACACCGTTATACCACGGATTATTGGAACATGTTAAAAGGGATCCGATTCAATTTCATATACCCGGTCATAAAAAAGGGAATGGAATGGATCCAGAATTTAGAAACTTTATCGGAGAAAACGCCCTTTCGATAGACCTTATTAATATTGGTCCTCTTGATGATCTTCATTATCCAAAAGGGATGATTAAACATGCACAGCAGCTTGCTGCTGAGGCATTTGGAGCAGATCATACTTTCTTTTCCGTTCAAGGCACAAGTGGTGCTATCATGACGATGATCATGAGTGTTTGTGGCCCAGGAGATAAAATTATTGTTCCTAGAAATGTCCATAAATCTGTTATGTCTGCCATAATATTTGCTGGAGCAATTCCAATTTTCATCCACCCTGAAGTAGATAAGAATCTTGGAATTTCTCATGGAATCACCGTCGAGTCTGTTCAACATGCTTTAGATATTCATCCAGATGCTAAAGGGCTTTTAGTTATTAATCCAACTTATTTTGGCATCTCTGCTGATTTAAAGACGATTGTAGATTTGGCGCATTCCTATGATATCCCTGTCCTTGTAGATGAAGCACATGGAGTTCACATTCATTTTCACGAGGAACTGCCAATGTCTGCAATGCAAGCCGGAGCAGATATTGCCGCAACAAGTGTGCATAAACTCGGTGGGTCGATGACACAAAGCTCTATTTTAAATATGAGAGGCGACCTTATTAGCTATAAACGTGTACAATCTATTTTAAGTATGTTGACAACAACTAGTACTTCCTATTTGCTGCTAGCCTCTTTAGATGTTGCCAGAAAGCGTCTTGCAACAGAAGGAAAAGAGCTGATTGATAAAACGATTAATCTTGCACAATACATTCGAAGACAGATTAATGACGTAGAACATCTATATTGTGTGGGCGAAGAAATTCTGGAATCAGATTCTGCTTTCGATTATGACCCAACAAAACTCATTATATCTGTGAAAGACCTTGGCTTAACTGGCCACGATGCGGAAGAATGGCTTCGGAAACATTATCGCATTGAAGTAGAAATGTCCGATTTGTATAATATTCTGTGCATTATTACACCAGGGGATTCCGAAAGAGAGGCCAATATTTTAATTGACGCCTTAAAAGCTCTTGCAGTAGAACGAAAAGATAAGGCTTCAAAAGTAGAAGCACGAGTGATGCTGCCAAACATCCCTTTACTGGCACTAACGCCGAGAGATGCATTCTACTCAGAAACCGAATTAATCGATTTTGATGATTCAGTGGGAAGAGTAATTGCGGAGTTTATTATGGTATACCCTCCAGGAATCCCTATTTTCATTCCTGGCGAAATTATTACAGAAGATAACCTTGCTTATATAAAAAGAAATATGGAGGCAGGATTGCCTGTTCAGGGGCCTGAGGATTACGATTTCAAAAAGCTTCGTGTTATTAAAGAGCATCGTGCAATAAGATAAATAAATTTTGAGAGCAGGGATGCCATATATAGGGTATTCCTGTCTTTAATTTGGTGATAAATGAAAAGACGGCATTTGTTTATTGTATATAGAAAGATTGGAGTTTTCCTTTTTGAAAAAATATATTGTTATCATGATTATCAGTTTACTAATTAGCCTAGTTTCTCCGTTTATTTTTAAAAATTATGTGGCACAAAAACCTGAACAATTAGAACAGGCTTTCCATTTCGGTGGTCCAATCCCATTTGCTGAACAAAAAAAGCTGCTGCCCACTTCCGTTGAGGCATACCCTTTAGAAATTACATTCGAATCGCCGGTGCAATCAAAAACTATTTTCCATCCTATTCCGTTTATTTTTAGTTTTCTTGTATTTTTCTTATTAATTCTAGCGATTTCCACCGTTTTTAGTAGCTTTTTTGGAAAAAAATCAACAAAAAGGAGATTATAACTACTTAAGAATTTAGTTGTATTAAAAAATGCCTTTATTTTTAGATTAAGGCATTTTTTGTGCTGAATTTATATTTGTATAGGAGGAATTTCATAATGAGAAAAAGTCTGCTCTTTTCGCAATATTAGGTTAAGAGAACTGTTTTCTTCTTCACTTCTAAAGAAAGACTATATTTAAAATAAATCATAGTGTTATGTTTATATGATTTATACAACTGATATAATTGTCATAATTAAATGAAAAGAACCGTAAATGGATAAACTGATCATGGTGGCTAGCATTGTTTTTCTTGTTGATTTTATAATTGTATTTCCTATGATAATCGCTAAATAAAAGAACACACCAAACATAAACACCTTATATAAAATTAAATCATATCTTGATAACCATTCAATAATAGAAAACCCACTCCAAATGATTAGCTGAAATAAAATTGCTGTATAAACCTTCAAGAAAAACACCACCTTTCCTCCATTAACAATTAATACTAGTATATGTACCAATCTTTTGTTTTATTTTATAATTATTTCATTTCAAAAAACAGTAATATGTCTAAATTCTACTAGCTAATTTTCTTCCCTAAAACTAGATTAGATACAAAAAAAGTTTTCTCGAATCGTTTTTAAGATAAAAAAAGAAGCCCTCGGGACGAGGACTTCTTTTTTATAATTAGCGTAAGATATGAATTGGGCTGCCAATTGCAACTTCCGCTGCTTCCATTGTTACCTCACCTAAAGTTGGATGAGCATGGATAGTCATAGCTAAATCTTCAGCTGTCATACCAGCTTCGATTGCTAAGCCTAATTCAGCGATCATATCAGATGCACTTGGACCAGCGATTTGCGCACCGATTACAAGACCATCTTCTTTACGTGTAACAAGCTTCAAGAAACCTTCAGCATCGTTAAGTGCTAACGCACGACCGTTTGCTGCAAATGGGAATTTAGCAGCTTTCACTTCGATACCAGCTTCTTTAGCAGAAGCTTCTGTGTGACCAACAGTTGCTAATTCTGGCTCAGAGAATACTACTGCAGGAATTCCTAAATAGTCGATTTCTGAGTTATGTCCAGCAATAACCTCAGCAGCAATTTTACCTTCATAAGAAGCTTTATGCGCTAATGGAGGACCAGAAATAACATCACCGATAGCAAAGATATTGCTTACAGTTGTACGGCATTGCTTATCTGTTTTAATGATTCCGCGTTCGCCTAATTCAATACCAACTTGTTCTAAACCAAGTTCGTCTGTATTAGGTTTTCTACCAACCATTACGAATACATAATCAGCTTCCACTGATTTTTCTTCGCCTTTAACTTCATATTTAACAACAACGCCAGTGTCTGTTTCTTCCACACCTTTAGCCATTGCTTTTGTAATGATCTCAGCACCTTTTTTCTTAAGGTTGCGAGTAACTAATGAAGACATTTGTTTTTCGAAACCACCAAGAATTTCATCAGCACCTTCAAGGATTGTTACTTGTGTACCAAAGTTAGCATAAGCTCCACCTAACTCAGTACCAACGTATCCTCCACCGATTACTACAATTTTCTCTGGAACTTCTTGAAGTGCAAGTGCACCAGTTGAGTCAAGAACACGTTTAGAGAATTTGAAAGTAGGAATTTCGATTGGACGAGATCCAGTTGCGATAATTGCATTTTTAAAAGTATAAGTTTGAGATGATTTTTCATCCATTACTTTTAAAGTGTTAGCATCTACAAAATATGCTTCACCGTATACAATATCAACTTTGTTCCCTTTTAATAGACCTTCAACTCCACCAGTAAGCTTTTTAACAACACTGTCTTTCCAAGCTTGAACTTTAGAGAAGTCAACTGTTACGTTTTCAGTTGTAATACCCATGTCTGCAGAATGTGCAGCATGCTCGTAACGGTGTCCAGCAGAGATTAAAGCTTTTGAAGGAATACATCCAACGTTTAAGCAAACTCCACCTAATACGTTTTTCTCAACAATTGTAACTTTTTGTCCTAATTGTGCTGCACGAATTGCTGCAACATATCCACCAGGACCCGCACCAATGACTATAGTATCTGTTTCAATAGGAAAATCTCCAACTACCATGTTTTTACGCCTCCATTAACAATAGTTCTGGATCGTTCAATAAACGTTTAATATGATTCATTGCATTTTGAGCAGTAGCTCCGTCAATCATTCTGTGGTCAAAGCTTAAAGAAAGTGCTAATACAGGAGCAGCGACAATTTCTCCATCTTTAACGATAGCTTTCTCAGCAATACGACCAATACCTAAAATAGCAACTTCAGGATGGTTGATTACTGGAGTAAACCATTGTCCACCAGCAGATCCAATGTTAGAAATTGTGCAAGAAGCACCTTTCATTTCAGCTGGAGCTAATTTACCGTCTCTTGCTTTAACAGCAAGTTCATTAATTTCGTTAGAGATGTTAAAGATACCTTTACGATCAGCATTTTTAACAACAGGAACTAATAAACCTTTTTCTGTATCAGCAGCAATACCGATATTATAGTAATGCTTATGAACGATTTCGCTTGTAGCATCATCTAATGATGTGTTTAAAGCTGGGAATTCTTTTAATGCGCTTGTTAAAGCTTTTACTACATAAGGTAAGAAAGTTAATTTGATACCTTTTGCAGCAGCAACTTCTTTATATTTCTTACGGTGTGCAACTAATTTTGACACTTCTACTTCATCCATTAATGTTACGTGAGGAGCAGTGTGCTTAGAATTTACCATTGCTTTAGCAATAGCTTTTCTGATTCCGCTCATTTTCTCACGAGTTTCTGGGAAGTCACCTTCTGGAATAGCAAGCGGCTTAGGAGCTTCCGCTGCTGTTTCTGCTGGAGCAGCTTCTGCAGCTGGTTGGCTAGCAGGTGTTGCACCACCATTTAAGTAAGCATCAATATCTTCTTTAGAAATACGTCCGTTTTTACCAGTACCAGAAACAAGTTGAATTTCTACACCTTTATCACGAGCATATTTACGTACAGAAGGCATTGCGATAATACGTCTGCTTGGATCAACTTCTGCCTCTTGACCTTTGCTTTCTTCAACAGCTTCAGGTTTTGCTTCTTCAGCAGCTGGAGCTTCATCACCATGATCGCCTTTGAACTGAAGGTTTTCATATCCAGGAGCATCAAATGTAATTAAGATATCTCCTACTACTGCAACAGTTCCTTCTTCCACTTTCACTTCTTCTACAGTACCTTCAACTGGGGAAGGAATTTCTACTACTGCTTTATCATTTTGAACTTCACATAATACATCATCTTCTTGAACTTTATCGCCTGGTTTAACAAACCATTTTACGATTTCGCCCTCGTGAATACCTTCACCAATGTCAGGTAATCTAAATTGAAAAGCCAATGTGACAACCTCCTAATATCTTATGAAAAAATTTTCTTCTTTTAACTAACTTATCTTCTAATTCTTGTGCGAATATTATTCGGTTTTAATTAGAAAGTTAGAACTTTTTTAGCTGTTTCAATAATATCTTTAAAGTTTGGAAGCCATACAGTTTCAGCTTGTGTAAATGCAAAAACAGTATCTGGTGCAGTTACACGTAGAACTGGAGCTTCTAAGCTTAGAATTGCACGATCATTGATTTCAGCAACAACATTAGCTGCAATACCAGCTTGTTTTTGTGCTTCTTGAACTACCACAGCTCTACCTGTTTTTTCAACAGATCCAATGATTGTTTCGATATCAAGTGGGCTTACAGTACGTAAGTCAACTACTTCCACTGAGTATCCTTCTTTTTCTAATTCTTCTGCTGCTTTAATAGACTCTTGAACCATTGCTCCATAAGTAATGATAGAAAGGTCTTTACCTTCACGTTTTACATCCGCTTTTCCAAGAGGAATAGTATACTCTTCTTCTGGAACTTCTTGACGGAATGAACGGTATAATTTCATATGCTCTAAGAAGATAACCGGATCGTTATCACGAATAGCAGAAATTAATAAACCTTTAGCATCATAAGGAGTTGATGGGATAACAACTTTAAGACCAGGTTGTTGTGCCATTAATCCTTCTAAGCTGTCGGCATGAAGTTCAGGAGTATGAACTCCACCACCAAATGGAGAACGAATAGTTACTGGTGCGTTGTAGCGACCACCTGAACGATAGCGCATACGAGCCATTTGTCCAGAAATACTATCCATTACTTCATAAACGAAACCAAAGAATTGAATTTCCGGTACTGGACGGTATCCTTGAAGTCCTAAACCGATTGCTAAACCGCCAATTCCAGATTCAGCTAATGGAGTATCAAATACACGATCTTCGCTGAATTCTTTTTGAAGACCTTCTGTCGCACGGAATACACCGCCGTTTACACCTACGTCTTCTCCAAATACTAATACGTTTGGATCATTACGTAATTCTGTGCGTAACGCATCAGTGATTGCTTGAATCATAGTCATTTGCGCCATGGCTTACTTCGACTCCTTTGCTGCATAAATTTCATATTGTTCTTTTAAGTTAACTGGTAACTCTTCATACATGATGTTCATTAAGTCAGTAACTTTTTGTTTTGGAGCTTCATCAGCAATTTTGATTGCTTCTTTAATTTCTTCTTTAGCACGCTCGATAACTGCATTTTCTTTCTCTTCATTCCAAATGCCTTTGTTTTCTAGGAATTTACGGAAACGAACTAATGGGTCTTTCTTTTCCCATTCACTATCAAGATCAGCAGTACGGTAACGAGTTGGGTCATCCCCAGCCATTGTATGTGGACCATAACGGTAAGTTAAAGTTTCGATTAATGTTGGACCTTCACCGTTGATTGCTCTTTCACGAGCTTCACGTACAGCAGCGTAAACTGCTAATGGATCCATTCCATCTACTTGAATTCCAGGGATACCTGCAGCAACTGCTTTTTGTGCAATTGTTTTCGCGGCAGATTGTTTCTCAACTGGAGTAGAAATTGCAAAACGGTTGTTTTGTACAACGAAAATTGCAGGAGCTTTAAATGCACCAGCAAAGTTAATTCCTTCGTAGAAATCACCTTGTGAAGCCCCACCATCACCTGTATAAGTGATTGCAACAGATTTAGCACCACGTTTTTTCATTCCTAATGCTACACCAGCAGTTTGGATGTATTGTGCACCAATAATGATTTGTGGAGAAATTACGTTTACACCTTCAGGAATTTGGTTTCCTTGGAAGTGACCACGTGAGAATAAGAATGCTTGAGATAAAGGAAGTCCATGCCAGATAATTTGTGGAACATCACGATATCCTGGAAGAATAAAATCTTCTTTTTCTAATGCGAATTGTGAAGCCAATTGTGAAGCTTCTTGTCCTGCAGTAGGTGCATAGAAACCTAGGCGACCTTGTCTGTTTAAGGAAATAGAGCGTTGATCAAGAATACGAGTATAAACCATACGAGTCATTAATTCTTGTAATTGCTCATCACTTAAATCAGGCATTGCAGATTCGTTTACAACTTCGCCCTCTTCATTTAAAATCTGAAGTGTTTGAAATTGGTTTGCCACTTGTTCAAGCTGTGCTTGCACATCAAATTGTGCCTTCTTTGTTTTAGAAGCCATTAAAGCCACCCTTTCCTTTCATATTAAAAGACTTTTTTCTGTAAAAACAAATAGATGTTTACAATGTGTTGCCATGTGGTAAACACTTAGTTGGGTAACGCTTTCTATTCCTTAAAGCATATCGCTCTAAGCAACAAAAAAAACCATACTTAAACAGTTTTCCACAAAATACGCAAGAAAAAACGTCTTATAAAATTAATTCGGTTTCCGTATAGACTGTATCAATTATTTATATGTAAATATTAATACAACTGTTCAATACATTTATTAGTTTAATATACTTAAATATTATCCGTCAATCTTTAAGCTCGAAGTTTTTATTATTTTTTTACATGAAATTAATACATCTGTATTATTTGCAACACAACATCTGTATCATACAGAAAACACTATTTGCAACTGTTTTATAATAACTTGCCAAAGTGTCGAAAAATCATTTCTTTTCTATTATGAACTCCTTGTATGTTTTGAATACTGCATGTTACAAAGCACCTCCTACATTCTGAAATAGAATCCCACAAAAAAAGCCACAAAACAAAGTGTGTCCAAAGAAGCGAAATTCATGCTCCGTTTGTCCTCTCTATTTTGTAACTTATAAAAATTTTAATGGGATAGATAAAAGGAATAATCAAGTAATAAATATTACTTCAGACTGTAGACAAACTCCTGTATTTTGGAAATAGAAGTTTGAGTAAAGTATTTATTAATCTCTTTGAATTTAGACGTTACTTTCCGCTCCGGGGGTTCGCTTTCCGTGGGGCTCGCGCTAATCCCACAGGAGTCTCACCCCCTCCACTCCAAGCAACGCATGAAAATGCATTTTTACTTCTCCAATATCTTTTTGTCGACAAGCTACAAGTAATAAATATTACTTTATTTTTCTTCTTCCTCTTCATTCATTTTGATTTTTATGCCGGCTTCTTTATAGAAGTCTACTTTCAAATCATTATATTTCTTCGTTAATTCATTAAATGTTTTGTTATTTTCATAAACCTTCTCATACGTATCATTGATTTTTTTTACCTGTTTTTCTAAATCATCCATATTCACATCTTTATCTTTAAACATTTCATAAAGCTTTTTATCACTATTAAGCCCTTCTATGTAATTTGCGTATAATTTATCATGTTCTTTATAACGGGCCATCATTGTTTGGTATAGATTATCCGCTTTATCCTTTAATGATTTTTCCTCCTTTTTTTCTAGTTCTTCTATGTCTGTTGTTATTGTTTCAAACTTTTCTTGTGACTTTTTTATACTATCTGCTTCTTTATCCATATATTCTTTTCTTTTGGAAATGGATTCTAGAGCTTCGTCCGATAATTTTGTAATTTCATCCATATCCTCTAATCCAAGACTAATTATTTTAGAATAAATATCTTGTTCCTTCTTTTCTAATTTGACAAGAGGATCTTGCTGTTCTTCAAAACCACTTTCAATCTTAACTACTTCTTCTAGTTTGTCATACATTTTCTCACTTGGAGAATTAAAATTGCACCCAGCAGCAATTATCGTAAATAGCATAATTGTACTAATTAAAACACTTCGTTTCATTTGTTTCCTCCTCACTTTCTTATTACTATATCGATTCTTCTGTACTTTGACAATAATGGTTCCCTTCGTCTTAATCATCTAGACTGTTTTAAGAATCTAATAAAAACTCCATTCTTCCCTGCGTAATTGTCCGTTTCCATTTTTTTAACAGGCAGCACTGATGACTTTAGAAATATTTTTATATTATAAACATATTAGCTTGTCCTATAATATATTATAGGTATATCTAATTATCTTCTTGCATAAAGTACTATTCTCATTTATTAACTTTTTATTCTATCTCTGTTAGACTACTTTTATAAACAGTTAGATACAAGGAAGTGATTATTTTGATAACAATGACAGATATTATTCGCGATGGCCATCCGACATTGAGACAAGTGGCAAGCGAAGTTATCATGCCACCAAGCGAAGAGGAAAAAAACATTCTAAAAAGCATGATGGAATATTTAATAAATAGCCAAAATCCCGAATTAGCAGATAAGTATGGATTAAGAGGCGGGGTAGGCTTAGCTGCTCCGCAAATAAATGTTTCCAAAAGAATGATTGCTGTGCACGTTAAAGATGAAAATGACAAGCAATACAGCTACGCTTTATTCAATCCTAAAATCATCAGCCATTCCATTGAAAAAGCTTATTTAACAACTGGCGAAGGCTGCCTTTCTGTCGATGAAACCATTCCAGGTTTCGTTCCAAGGTATGCAAGAATTACTTTGAAAGGGATTGATTTAGAAGGAAAAGAAGTAAAATTACGCCTTAAAGGATTACCAGCAATTGTTTTCCAACATGAAATTGATCATCTAAACGGCGTGATGTTTTATGATCATATCAATGAAAAAGATCCTTTTCTTCCTATTGATAACGCAATACCTATTGAAAGATAACTTTTTATAGAAAGAAACGGTTCGATCATTACTATTCGAGCCTCTTCTTCTTTCCCTTCTACTTCCCTGTTTTATACTAAATAAGGTTTTATCCTGCTACAGAGGATCGCTCTCCATTCAGCCTATTTTACAATTACCAACATTATCCATGAGAATCTTACAAAAATATTCATATACTATTTATATAAAAGGCTGTTTTCATAGAAAATAAAAGGAATGCTTATCGTCTCTAAAACATGTCTAGTTCTATTAGCTTCACACTAAGTTAGAAAATTGACGCTTCCTAAATACTCTTATCTAACGACCCACTATGAAATTAGCCAAATAAAAGGAATAAACCATTCTTTCGTATCCAAATAATGTAAAACCGCCTTCAATTTTGAATGATCGGATTGAAAAAACACCATTTAATAAACTATTTTTTTACAAAAAGAAATATAAAATGAGAAGATGACTTTACTTTGTACAAGAATGGTTTAAAATAGAATTAAGGAGATGATCCACTATGTTAAAGAAGCTAAGAAAGAAGCTTTTAAAACAGTGGAAAGATTTACTTCGCAAAAAAACAATAGCTTAAAAAATTGAAGGGTATTTTTATGGTCTGGCCAATACCACGCTTAGTTAAATATAGTGGTTATTATACCGCTATACAAACCAAGCATTATGGTATTGAGTCTGACCTTTTGTTTTAATAACGATTTCATAAGAATGATCATACATAAACTTATGTAATATTAATATGTTTCATAATAATATATAGAGGGTAAATATCTTTTTCCATCCATCAGTTTCACATAAACTCACTGAGAAAAGAACCTTTCTAATATAATGGCTATTAAAAGAAAAAACATGAAAACCATGTTATTTTTTTATATAATAAATTTCAGAAACAAATGATTAAGGAGCGATTTACAATGATATTTAAAGTATATTTTCAAGATTTAAAAACAGAGGTACCAGTAAGAGAAAATACGCGAACTATTTTCGTTAAAGGTTCATCAGAAAGAGATGTTCGAACAAAATTAGCAGAAAAACCATATAATATCGAGTTTATTACTGGCGTAGAAGGTGCATTCTTAGAATATGAACAACAAAACGAAGACTTTACAGTATTGGAGATTGAATAATGAAATTTGTAAAAAATGATCAAACTGCTGTATTTGCCCTAGGAGGATTAGGGGAAATCGGTAAAAATACGTATGGTGTCCAGTTTCAAGATGAAATTATTTTAATTGATGCTGGAATTAAATTTCCTGAGGACGAGCTTTTAGGAATTGACTATGTTATTCCTGATTATACTTTTTTAGAGAAGAATGTAGACAAAATTAAAGGCTTATTTATCACGCATGGTCACGAAGATCATATTGGTGGTATTCCTTACCTTTTAAGACAAGTTAATATCCCTCTTTACGGAGGCAAACTGGCATTAGCACTTGTTCGTAACAAATTGGAAGAGCATGGATTATTGCGCCAAACAACGATGCATGAAATTCAAGAAGACGATATCATTAAATTTAGAAAAACATCGGTTTCTTTCTTTAGAACTACTCATAGTATACCTGATTCCTATGGGATTGTTGTCAAAACACCACCTGGGAACATTGTACACACTGGAGATTTTAAATTTGACTTTACGCCAGTTGGGGAACCTGCCAATTTAACAAAAATGGCTGAAATAGGGAAAGAAGGCGTTTTGTGCTTATTATCTGATAGTACAAATAGTGAAGTTCCTAATTTTACTATGTCGGAGAAAAAAGTCGGAAAAAGCATCCATGATACTTTTATAAAGGCGGACGGTAGATTGATTTTTGCTACTTTCGCTTCCAATATTTATCGCTTACAGCAAGTAACAGATGCAGCCGTAGAATTTGGCCGCAAAATAGCTGTTTTTGGACGCAGTATGGAAGCTGCTATTAACATCGGTTTGGAACTTGGCTTTATAAAAGCACCAAAAGAAACTTTTGTTGATCCGCAACAAATTAACCGACTGCCAGCTAATCAAGTGGTCATACTTTGTACAGGAAGCCAAGGTGAACCAATGGCAGCTCTATCAAGAATTGCTAATGGTACGCATAGACAAATCCAGATTATCCCTGGTGACACTGTGGTATTCTCTTCCAATCCAGTACCAGGTAATACATTAAGTGTTAATAAAACAATCAATCAACTTTACCGAGCAGGTGCGGAAGTAATTCATGGACCACTTAACAATATTCACACTTCTGGTCATGGTGGTCAACAAGAGCAAATGCTAATGCTTCGATTAATTAAACCTAAATTCTTTATGCCAATCCATGGTGAGTTTAGAATGCAAAAAACACACGCTCAAACTGCTGTTGATTGTGGCGTCAAAGAAGAGAACTGCTTCATTATGGATAATGGTGAAGTATTAGCACTTTCAAGCGATTCAGCACAGGTTGCAGGTAAAATTCCATCTGGAAATGTATATATTGACGGAAGCGGAATTGGCGACATTGGAAATATTGTTTTACGTGATCGTCGAATTCTTTCAGAAGAAGGCTTAGTGGTTGTCGTGGTGAGTATTAATATGACTGATTTTAGAATCGCCGCTGGACCTGATCTTATTTCAAGAGGATTTGTGTACATGCGTGAGTCTGGTGATTTAATCAATGATGCACAAACACTAATAAGTAAACATTTAAATAAAGTAATGGAACGCAAAACGACACAATGGTCAGAAATAAAGAATGAAATAATTGATACTATTTCTCCATTCCTATATGAAAAAACAAAACGTCGCCCAATGATCCTTCCTATTATCATGGAAGTATAAATAAGTAAAAAGGAGCTATTTGTTCTATATCGAACAAATAGCTCCTTTTTCTTGTTAAGACATAACCTTTTTCTCAAAACGATTAATATCCGAGTCAGCTCCAATTACAATTAAGATATCCTTTTCTCTAATTGATTCTGATGCTTGAGGAGAAACGATAATTTCCTTCCCTCTTTTTATGGCAACAATAGTGATTCCATATCTGGCACGAATATCTAAATCAATGATCGAACGACCATCTAATTTATGACTTGCTTTAATTTCCACAATACTATGCTCATCCGATAGCTCTAAATAATCAAGGACATTGTTAGAGACAATATTATGAGCTATTCTCTTGCCCATATCCCTTTCAGGATGAACAACTGCATCTGCTCCAATTTTACTTAGTACTTTCTCATGATAATCATTTTGGGCTTTTACCGTTATATTTTGCACACCTAATTCTTTCAGCATTAAAGTTGTTAAAATACTTGCTTGGATATCTTCCCCTATTGCAACAATAACATGGTCAAAATTACGGATCCCAAGACCTTTCAATACTGTTTCATCTACCGCATTACCTACCACTGCATGCGAAACTAGATTTGCGTATTCATTTACTTTTTCTTCACTTTTATCAATGACCATTACATCCATACCTAGTTCGGTCAATTCCTTGCAAATACTACCACCAAATCTTCCAAGGCCAATAACCGCAAATGCTCTTTTCACAATAAAATCCTCCAACAATTATAAAAATTTCACCTAAATAAATCGTCCTTATTATAACATTAAACCACTTGATTAATATATAAAAGCTAATGATTGTTTTCCAGCCAGTTATTGTTGATTATTTATGACACGGTTGATACGTGTATTTAACATTTTTAAATTAGTTCCGCCCGCCTGGTAGTACCGCAGCTTTCTTTCCCTATCAAATAAATAGTAGGAGGGAACATATTCATTCGAAAATGCCTTGGCTAGCTGAAAATCATGATCTACATAAATGGACTGTGTCATACTATACGTCTTGGCAGTCTTTTTTATTAAATCAATATCTAAATCTCGCTCTGTTCGAGGGAAATGCACAGATATTATTAGAAGATTATCTTGATATAACTCCCTATATTGGTTTAATTCGGGCATAGCCCTTTTACAAAAATAACAACTTACAGACCAAAAGTGCATTAAAATCAGCTTATCGCCTATTTCATTTGTAAGCTTTGTTTCCCCGTTAATCCATATGGTCGGAGTATTCCAGTTTGGAAGTTGCTCACCTATTTTCAATGATTCGTTACCTTCTTTCTTTTTATTCCTATACGCATATTTTTTGCTGAACTAATCACATAAAAAGTTAGTGAATCATGTCTCCCCGCTTTTAGATAAACAGAGTATCCTTATTTGCAAATCTATCAAGTAACTAACTTATACGAAGCTTAATAGATCCATCTCCTAGTTTATCAAATACTTTAAAGGGAATAAAAAGAAAAAACTTATTTTTCATTAAAAGGAGTACAATTTCTAATGATTTATGTTGATAAACTAAAAACGTATATCCAAAATATAGAATGGGGAGATTTCCTTCTAGAATCTTCTCTATTAGCGTTAAAAATTATCTTGATTCTGTTAAGTTATATTTTCATCAAAAAGATGGCTAAAAAGGTAATAAATAAATTATTCGAAACTTATATTCAAAAGCATTCTATCTCACGTGGCAGAGCCTTCACTTTAGAAAGCTTAACGAATAATCTAATTACCTATGTATTATTTTTTATACTCATTATTACTATTCTTCAATTGCTAGGAATTGATGCAACAGCCATATTAGCTGGAGCTGGTATTATTGGATTAGCAGTTGGTTTTGGTGCACAAGGTTTAGTAAGTGACCTAGTATCAGGATTCTTTTTGTTATTAGAAAAACAGTTAGATGTGGGGGAACTTGTATCGATAGGGGATTTTTCAGGTACTGTCGAACAAGTAGGGCTGCGAACAACACAAATTAGAGGTGCTGATGGAACATTGCACTTTATTCCTAATCGAGAAATCACACAGCTTAGTAACCATTCTCGGGGAGAAATGCAAGCTTTAGTCGATATAGAAATTTCTGTACATAATAATATACCAAAAACATTAGAAATTTTAAAGGCTCTATGTGAACATATCGCCAAAGAAAACACAGTCATTACGGATGGACCAGATGTGGTTGGCATACAAAACATGGGACCAAATACTCTTACTATTAGAATACTAGCCAAAACAATCAATATGGAGCAATGGGGTGTCGAACGATTAATCAGACAAGAAGTAAAAATCGCACTTGATGAAAATGGTATTAAACTTCCAGAAACTCCGATTATAGTAGATAAAAAGAGTTAAAAAAAGGCTTACTGTCCATTTTGCAGTAAGCCTTCTCTTTTATATAAAACAGAGTTCCTCTATTCTTAATTGCCTTTTTTGGTTAAATACGCTGTTAATACATTTACAGCCAACTGTAAAGCATCCTCTTTCGGATTAAGCTTGCTATGATGTAATCCAAAGGTAGAGTCAACTCCTAGCCAAAACATAAATCCTGGGATTTCCTTTAACATATAACCGAAATCTTCCCCTGTCATGGCTTCTTTACATTCAAATAAGGTTGCTTCTGTTTCCTCTATAATAAAATCCATAAACTCTTTCGTTAATAACTCATTATTATAGACTTGATAATAACCACTTCCGAAATCAATGGTGCATTCACAGTCATAGGCGATTTCAGTTCCTTTTACTAAAGATTGAACGCGTTTTTTTACTTTTTCCATTGCTTCACTAGAAAGCGTACGCATCGTTCCTTCTAGCCTTGCTGTTTCGGCGATAACATTTTGAACCGTTCCGCCTGTGATTTTCCCAATCGTTACAACAGCACTTTCAAGTGGATTTATATTTCTAGACACGATGGACTGTAACTGGGATACTAATGTACATGCAGCAACAACCATATCATTTGTTAAATGAGGATAGGCTGCATGTCCCCCTTTCCCTTTTAAATCAATAAAGAGTTCTGATGTATTCGCAAATAATAAGCCAGGCTTAATCGCAATCGTCCCTACAGGATATTCCGGAGCAACATGAAGAGCTATTATCATATCTGGCTTCCATGCTTGGAGCTCCTCACTTTTCAACATCGGTTCAGCACCGCCTGGTCCCTCTTCTGCAGGTTGAAAGATAAATACCACATCATCGTTAATTGGATTATTAATAATATTAGTTAGCACACCTAATGCGATCGTCATATGAAAATCATGACCGCAAGCATGCATTTCAGTCGGATGCTCTGATACAAAGGATAATGATGTTTCTTCCACAATCGGTAATCCATCCATATCAGCACGATAGCCAATCGTTTTTGTTGGATTAAGTCCATTCACTTTTACGATAATCCCAGTCTTCCATGTTTTCACTTCTACACGTTCATCTGCGACGCTTTGAATCATCTGTAGTAAATATTGCTGTGTTTTAAATTCTTTAAATCCAAGCTCCGGAATTCTATGCAGCTGTCTGCGAATAGTAACTAAATCTATCGTATTCCCCATATAGCTCCCCTACTCTTCCTTTTTTATACAATTTTACATAGCTCATTAGATTACCTACAAGAAAAGCGCGGAAGTTTCTCCACGCTTTTCATCAAAATTATAATTGACGTAACTCTTGCATAATTTCTGTTTTTGATTTTGTTTTATCATCAATTTCTTTTACTACTCGTGCAGGAGCTCCTGCTACTAATGTATTCGCTGGAACATCTTCTAATACGATAGCTCCTGCAGCAACTACAGACCCTTTTCCTACAGTTACACCCTCTACAATAACAGCATTTGCACCAACCAATACATCATCTTCAATTATAACTGGTTTAGCAGATGGAGGCTCAATTACACCAGCTAATACTGCACCTGCTCCAATATGACAGTTTTTACCGACAGTAGCTCGTCCACCCATAATAACTCCCATATCAATCATTGTGCCTTCGCCGATAACAGCACCAATATTAATAACAGCACCCATCATAATAACAGCATTATCACCAATATCAACTTGGTCACGAATAATTGCGCCTGGCTCAATACGAGCTTTAATATTTTTTAAATCTAATAAAGGAATAGCGGAATTTCTACGATCATTTTCAACTACATAATCTGTTACTTTATCCTTATTAGCTTCAATTACACTTTGAATGTCTGTCCATTCTCCAAAAATCACACCAGAATTCCCGCTAATAAAGGTTTGGATATTCTCACCAAATTCAACAGCTGATAAATCCCCTTTTACATATACCTTAACAGGTGTAGATTTTGTACTATTTTGAATAAATGAAATAATTTCATTTGCATCCATCATTTTCATTTCTTTACCTCCAGTTATGTATAAATTACAATATAAAAATTACTTTACCAAACAAAAGTTATGAAAACAAGCAATTATTATTATAATATTAAGGATTAATTGCTTTCACTTTTTCTTCTTCAAGGTATTCATTGACAATCTCTATGAACGCTTGAACTTGCTTTAATTGAAAATTCGCTTCATAGCCAATTAACCAAGTCCCTCTTGTAATAGGTTTATTATTATCATTAAATAATGGTATTCTTGATAGTGACTCATCAGCTTTTCTTAAGGCAATGGAAGGTAAGATACTATATCCAATGCCATTAAAAGAAAGCTGTTTACATGTTTCAATTTGATCTACAACAATAGTATTCTTAGGAGGCATTTGCAAATTCTGATGCCACCAAACTTGTATTTCTTCGTAATAGTTAGAATCACTTTTAAACTGGATAAACGGTCGATCAGTTAAGGCAATATCTTCTAACTTAGCAATTTCTCGATCCACTAAATAAAGTGGATCATCGAATAAATGCATTTTTATCCCTTTCCAATCAGATGCACCTCTTATGATACCGATATGCATATTATCCTCTGAAACTGATTTCATCATATCGCTGCTCCAACCAGTTACTAATGATACTTTTGCTTGTGGATAGCGCTCAACAAATCGTTTTAATACTTCTGGAAGCCAATTTTGTCCAACTATACTTGCGACAGCTATTTTTAATGTTCCATATACTTCTTCTTTAAATGCATGAATGGATTCTTTTACTTCTTCTTCTTTTTTTAATGTTTCCCTTGCAAATGTCGTTACTAATTCGCCAGCTGCAGTAAGAGAAAGGCCTCTTTGTGACCTAATAAATAACGGGGTTCCCCAGTCTTTCTCAATATTTTGCAGCCTTTGAGAAAGAGCTGGCTGGGTGACAAATAATCTCTCTGCTGCTTTGCGCATATTCATTTCCTGTGAAAGTACAGTTAATAGTTGTAATTCAGAAATCGTTGACATGACATTATCCTCATAAAATAAAAATTGTTATCAAAAGAGGGATACATCTCTAATGAAGAGGCAGACAAGAGCGGTAGCCGTAGATGAAGGAATATTACTTTTAGCGTTCATTTTGATTGAGTTGATGCAAATAAATATTAAGTCGCATTAGTATGGATCTTCTTGTTAAAATTCCATCAAAATAGCCATCGTCTGTTTCCACGCAAATAAAAGGATGGTCTACTAAATATTTTATCGTATGTAATACAGAACTATTGCTCTTCACTCTTGGTATTACCTTATTCATAATTGTTTCCACTTTTATTTCTTCAAGCTTCTCAAATTCAATTCTTTCTAAGCCTAATATGCTATCCATGATGAGCGGAGTGCTGACTAAGCCATGGAGTTTATAATGAGCATCTAATACTGGTATTGCTGAGTATCCACTTTTTGTTAAGACAAGCAGAGCGTGTTCTAAACTATTTCCTATCTGCACATGTGCTACTCGTTCAGATGGAATTAATAAGTCCTGTAAAGTAATGTTTAAAAACTCTTCGCTGTGCATACTTATCATAGCCGAAAACTCCTCACAAAATATATTTATATCTCATTTTATCATAGTTCTCGGCATTATGCTCTTTTAACCCTTACTCGTTTTTATATTCCTTACAAGCAGTTGACAATGTGGGCATCGAAAAATCACATTTTGATTAGATTGAGCAGTTAAGACATTTTCCAGTTTTTCTTCCTGTGAACATTCTGGACAAATAACCATTGGCATCATGTTTATCACCTCAACCATTAGTATGGATTCTCATGTTTTTTTCATGTAGGAAATATTTTCAATCTTTAGAGCTTTTTATCCTAATATTGATTAAATTCTCCTGAATTACTAGCTGTTAGTACTAAAAACTAAAAAAACCTTCAGCAAAATGGACTGTTCCACCTTGCTGAAGATTTTTTTAAATAAGATTACTGAATTAAATCAAAAATCTCAATCGTAATCATATCAACATTATCAAATTGATATCTTTTTGGTTTTTCCTTGTCATTATATACTTCTAGTTCAAACGTCTCAGTTTTCGGATGAAATGTTACTTGACACTTTCTCTCTCCATTTACCTCAAAGAAACGTTGAGTTGGTTCTCCCCCAGTTGCCTGCTCTTGTAGATTTTTCAATCTTGTTAATATGCCTTGTAATTGTGACATGCTCTCTCTCCTTTCAAACAAACCTTTATTAAGCATAGGTTTCACTATTAGCATGTTTCTATACACTTTCTTCGTTTAATTTAGTTACAATTCGCCTCTTGTGTAAAATGCCAATACTAACAGAATAAAAGATTGTCGAGAGTTTGTCCAAGTAAAACTGAAAAAAACTCGGTGTTTTTTTATTATTTATTTCCTCTGAATATTCTTACCATTTCACAAATTAACATACACACTTTCCTTAGGAGCATAATTTCTTGCTAAAATGATGACAAGAACTTCTTTTATCACTCAAAAGAATTGCATGATAATAACTTTCTTTGTATGATTTTAGTTAAAGATAAAAGTAGGAGGAGCATTATGCATCAAATCACATTGTTTACTCAACCAGATTGTCCCCCTTGCGAATATTCAAAGCTATTCTTAAAAGAACATGGTTTTGATTTCGAAATGAGAGATATTCAAAAGGACCCTCATGCCAAAAAAGACTTAATAAAGAAATATCAATCTTTTTCCACTCCAACATTCGTAATTGATGGAACGGTCATTTATGGATTTGATTTGGAAAAGCTAAAGGAAGCTTTGAATCTTTCTTAATACTTATTGTGGCGTACAGCACCTAATGTGCGCCATAAACTTTAAAATGATTATATTAGAGATGATTTGTGTTGACATCATTATAGTTTTTATTCTCATTCTTTATATAAGTAACTTGATTATCAATGGAAAATAACGGCATATACACTAAAGTACTATAGTTTTTTTCTTTACTCTTTAAAATGGACCTTACCTCTTTATCTGAAAACATATTTGTTATAAGCCATTTATTATTCAATTTTCTGATCAAAATCCCTTCATAAGAACCTTCATATACTTTTTCTCCAATAACAATTGGTTCATAATATTCATATAGGAGTATACTATTCTCTTCTTGTTCTACAAAAGTTTGTTCTGATAATTGATAAAAAGGTAGATAATATTTACCAAATTCATTACCATATGTAAAAAAGTTCCCTTGTTCTCCCTTCAGGTTTTCATTAAGAAATAAATAAATTAGTTTGTCTGAAAAATAAGGCGTTAAGATTTCTTCTATCTCCTCCATTTCTCTCGCTTCTTTACTTAATGATACTTGTGCCCGGAATGCCTTTTCTACAAAAGCGAATACTTCCTCTCTACTTGTCAAACGGCTGGCGGCGTCAATGGAATACGGAAAAACACTCCACATAGAAATAATCAATAAGATAAAGAAGCTTTTTTTCATCAAATCCTTCCCTTCTCTAATTGCTCTACCACTTCATTACTCTTCCATACCCTTTCTATTCCTAATAAAACAAGCTGAAGAGAAAATCTCTTCAGCTTGTTGTTAAGGAAGCAATAATTTCATTCGATCAAGATAATTATAGGATAAATCAATAAATAAATATTCTTTTGAATTTAACGGATAAGAATACGTCCTAACCGTTTCGCCGGTTTCAATATCACTGTATAGATCAGATAATATCCCTTTTTTTTCATTTCGCATCTTCATAATATTTTCTAAAAAATATGGTCTCCAACTCCAATTTTTATGTGCATATTCAGGTTGTATAAGCCAATCATTCTCATATTTAATAATATTGGCAGATTTCTGAAACCCATCTTCATCACAAACATACATTCGAAAAGCAGCCTCTGTTAACTCAGCTGACAATAATTTTAATAACTCTTCATAGGAAGAATATTTCTTGTATTTGACAAGCAATGCTTGTAATTGACCTTGAAACTCTTCTGTTAAATCATAAATCGTCGCTAATTTCTTCTTTTCTGAAAGGATAAATTCATGAAACATGTTTCTCAATGTTTCTTTTCTACTATTACGTTCAACGAAATTCTCCTCTGGATAATGTAAGTAATACCCTTGATAAAATCTTCCTCCATTTTTCCAAGCGAATTGAAGCTGATAAACCATCTCGATATTTTCAAATAATAAAGTAGCACCAATCTTTCGAGCAAGCATAGATAATGAATACAATACATCTTGATAAGTATGTGAGGTGGACGTAGACCGCAAAGCCAATAGATCAATTTTCAAAATATCAGGTCCTAAATCACTTAGACGGTCAAGATAACTGCTATCGCTTCCCATTTTATCAATCGCAATCTTTATACCATATGTGCGATAGTAAATTAGTAAATGATCTAAATGATCAAATTGTCCTTGATAATTTCTTTCGGATAGCTCTAGAACGATTCGATTCAGCTTGATACCTTTCCCTTCGTACTCCAATAAGGTATCTAAAAAGGCTTCTCCATCATCCTTCATCAGCATTTCAGCATCTCTATTGATAAAAAGCAATACGTCCTCATCAAGAGATAAAGCTTTATCTAAAGCTTTTGTCAAAATAACTTGATCTACTTCAAGCTTGTATTCATCTGGAATTCCTTCATCTGCAAAAAAGTTACCAAGACTTTCCGCTCCATCTTGCCCATTATATCTACCTAATACCTCATATCCAATAACCCGATGTTCATCAGCGCTAAAAATAGCTTGAAAATAAGGGATGACATTTTCTAAATCAGTCAAAATATCCAAAGCATCCATATTTTGATCGCCTCCCTATAAGAAAAGCAAGCTCCTTTGCATATCATAATTAAACTTTGTCAAATCGACGCTTTTCAAATAAAAAACCCCTATACTTAAATGGATTTATTAATTAGTTAGCAAAGGTTCTTCACTTTATATTAAGAAATTTAAATAAGCCTAATTATATCATATAAACTCCTAGCTTTCGAAATAATGATAGAAAATTCTTTCTATTCAACCCTATCATTATGGATGAAGTCTAAATTTGAATCAACTTAATTTAACCTTTTTGGTAATAATATGCCCTCATATTTTGATGAGAATTTCGTATGATAACGTTAGGAGTTGGCAAGAAAGAGGCAGTCATATGCAGTTGTTGAAACTATTACTTTTGCTCGCTCCCTTTTTTGGTTCGGAGCAAGTTTGGGAATACTTCCATATTGATGACCATCCAAGACAAAAAAGCGAAATAGTAAGTCAAGTATCAAGCTCCTCTAATAAAATACTATTAGATGTTCCTTTGGTAAAACAAAATCCAGAATTACGATATGGATGTGAGGTAACAAGTTTAACCATGGTCTTAAATTATGCTGGTGTTAAAGTAACGAAAATGGACCTTTTTAAAGACATAGAGAAGGACTTAGATCCATTAGTCCGAAAAAACGGAAATATTATTAAATGGGGAGATCCTTCTACTGGATTTGTTGGAGATATGACTGGGAAAAAGGCTGGTTATGCTGTGTTTGATAGACCGATGGAAGACCTTGTTAACAAATTTTTACCTGAAAGAGCAGTTAATTTAACAAATTCCTCTTTTCATGACTTAGAGAAACATGTTGAGAATGGTTACCCAATTGTCGTATGGACGACAGGGGATTATCGTTTACCTGATAGATGGGAATCATGGGAACATAATGGAAGAACAATTAAAACGCCATTAGATTTACATGCAGTTGTTTTAGTCGGGTTCAGTAAAGAGCATGTTTACTTAAATGATCCTTTATCTGGTAAGAAAAACGTCAAGGTAAATAAAAAAAACTTTATTGACTCCTGGCATGCTTTAAAGTCAAGAGCAATTAGTTATCGGTAAAGCCAAAAAGTTTTTTTCACTTTAATATTGGTTAAAGCTGAATAACTCTTAGTGGGCTGACTGATTCCCTTTGTTATTTGCTGCAAGTAATAAGCAAGCAGCTTGAATACACTTTACTTTGTATGCGGGCAAACACCGGTATGAGTCTTCTTGACGCGCTAAGGATCGTGTATTCAGGCTGGCTTACTCTCCTCCCTATTATTCCTAATAAAAATCCAGTCTTAACTATACACTTAAATTATAATGGCAAATTTGCCAACCATCCTTCCCTCCTAAAAGTTTATGTTCTCCGCTCATCAATCATGTTTAAAACTGCCTAAGAAATTGTTCTGCGTCTTCACAAGTCAATGGCTTTGAATAATAATAACCTTGTGCTTTCTGACAATTTGCCTTCTTTAAAAAATCTTCCTGATCTTTATTTTCGACACCTTCTGCAATTACTTCCATTCCTAAGTTTTGACCTAAGTGAATAATAGTGGTTGTAATGGCAGCATCCTTTGCGTTTGTCACAGCATCTTTAATAAAAGACTGGTCAATTTTTAACACATCGATGGGAAATTGCTTTATATAGCTAAGAGAAGAATAGCCGGTTCCAAAATCATCAACAGAAATAATAACACCCAACTCCTTTAAATTCCGCAAAATAGGAACTGCTTCTTTAATATTCTCCATAACCCCTTCTGTAATTTCCACTTCTAAGAGGAATGGCTGAATGTTATATTTTTTGATAGCCTCGCGAATCACTTCTACAAAATTAGGTTGTTGAAATTGCTTGGGAGAAATATTCACAGCGATTCTGACATCTAGATTGTAAAGTGACTTCCAAATTTTTATCTGCTCACACGCCGTTTCAATAACCCAATTGCCAATCGATATTATGAGACCCGTATCCTCCGCAAGGGGTATAAAGTCATTGGGAGCAACCAAGCCTAAGGAGGGACTCTCCCACCGTAATAGCGCTTCAAAGCTATTGAAAGTATAATTGTTCAAATCAATTTGCGGCTGAAAATACAATTTCAGTTCATTCCTTTGAACAGCTTTTCGCAATTTTGTTTCAACTGATACTATATTAGTTAAAGCTGTTGTCATATCGGAACGATAAAATTGATAGTGTGCTTTGCCTCTTTCTTTTACTCGAAAAAGTGCCTCATCAGCATTTTTAATCAATATTTCAATATCTTCTCCATCCTGTGGATACATACTAATTCCTATACTGGGACTTATATAATATTCCTGAGAATCTAGATAGAAAGAATTAGCAAAGGTTGAAAGTATTTGTTGAGCAATACTTGCTACTTCTTGTCTATTCGTTTGCGAAAGAAGAATATTAAATTCATCTCCTCCTTGACGATACACATGGCATTTGTAATTATTAAACTCTAATAAGCGTTCCGCGACTTTTACAAGAATTTGATCGCCAACAATATGACCAAATGTATCATTAATATATTTAAATCTGTCTAAATCAATGGTCATTAAAGCGAAAGCAGCTTGGTCTGTTTCCGCTCTTTTTATTTCAAGGTTTATAGCCTCCATTAGAGCCCGTCTATTATAAAGTCCTGTCAGCTGATCATGAAAAGACATAAACTGAATCTTTTCTGCTGTCTTCTTCTTTTCTGAAATATCTCTTAAGATGACATAAATCCCCTTAATGGTATGATTCACTATAATAGGTACGAATTTCGAATGAACAGATAATTCGTTTCCATTTTTACTTATTAATTTACAATCAACTGATTGTGATGTTTTTGTCAGTTTACACTTTTTAAAACTACCATAAAAAAGTGTATTCTCCTCATCTATTAGATCATAAAGCGAAAAAATCGTTTTAGCTTCGTCACTAAAACCAATTAATTTCAACCCAGCAGGATTCACCTCCTGTATAACGCCATCTAAATTGACTGTGAGAACAGCATCTAAATTATTCTCTACTAATGAACGATATCGTTGTTCACTTTCATATAATAAAAGTTTTTCCTTGATGGATTCTGTAATATCTCTCGTTATAGAAACAATGTATTTCACCTCATCTTTATCATCCTTTATAGGCGTTAAAACAGATTCTGCATAGATAAGCTCTCCATCATTAAGCTTGATTTGATCTGTATAACTATGATTTTCCTTCCTCTTACACACTGTAGAATATTCCTTTTGTAATCTAGCAGATATGTACGCAGAATTAACATCTTGGATTTTTTTCCCTATAAAGTTGATTGGTAATTTAGCGAACAAGAATGCAGCTTCATTTACAAAAATATAGCGAAAAATTTCCCCTTTCTCTACTTTCATGATAAAGACCATATCTTTAATATACATAAAAATAATTTCAAAAATAATATTCTCTATATTTGATTTGGATTGAGCGATTATTTTCTTACTTGTGCTATTCTCATTATATTTGTCCATCCATCTCATTCCTTACATGCAGCAATATAATAATTTGTTCTAAAAAAATGTACACAACCTATCAACTTTTCTTTTACTACTATTATCGGCATGTGAATCCATTTCTGTACTCAAATAGATAAAAAATTATGTCTATTCTTAAAATAAAATTTATCTTAACCTTGCTTCAGGAGCACACTTGATAGACAAGATATTTCTTTTTTATTTCCTTCTTTCGCAAAAAATAGTATAATAACTTGTACTAAACAATAGAAGGGAGAGTTAAAACAATTGAATAAGCAGCAACAATATCCGCCGCCAATACAACCTACTGTTGTAAATCTTCTTCAAGCAATCTCAGTTGTAAACCGTCATGCAAAAACTGCTCCAAACCCAAAGTTTTTATATAAATTAAAGCATGACAGTTTACATAAACTATTAGCAGAAGGAAAAGCAAAGAAAATCGGTCTACACTTCTCAAATAATCCAAAATATAGTCAACAACAATCAGATTTATTGATTGCGTGTGAAAACTATACATTTCATTTGCCTCCGACTAAAAAGGATTTTGAGGAATTGCCACATTTAGGATCTCTCAATCAAAGTATTCGAAATCCCAAATCTACTCTTTCCTTAACACAGTCTAAAAAGCTTTTATCCACTTATACTGGATTAAAAGAAGATACGCCACCTAATCATTCAATCCGCAAAAAGAAATACCAAAAGCCTGTTTTTAAAAAACTTGGTGAAAGCTATTAATTTTTAATGTACCTTGAATGAAAACGGTAATCCCCTCGATTATATCAACTAAAAGAGAGCAATTAATACTATAATGCAGCTAGGATACATTTCACCTAAGAAACAGCCACCCCATACATAAGTTGGAATGATGGGGTGGCTGTTTTACGGTATAAAAAGGGTGTTTCAAAAAATATTGTTACGTAAACCGTAACCCGAATAATAATATTTTATTTACGGCTATCTTAATGTTTGTTTAGTCTCCACACATATAACTTATGATAAGGTAATACTATAAAACTATTTTAAAGGAGAGGTATTATGCGTAAATTTGGTATTAATTATGAATATAAACAGACGGAGAAAAAAAACGGAGACAGGCTCATATCTGTAAGGGATATTGGCGAAAATGCCCTTCTAGAAGTTGAGAAAAAGGGTAATATGGTAGAAATCATTACTAATTGGCAAAACTTTAAAACAACTAAATACTCCCTACCAGTAGAACTATTTGAGAAAATACATAAAGATATTATGCAAAATAATAATGCATAATATAATGCTTGATTTGAATATAAAATAGTGAAAAGAATTTATTTGTAAAGAGGCTCCAGGAAATAATACAGGTATAGCCCATGAAAAGTGAAGTGTATTTAAGTCTGTGGTATTTACCACAAGCCTTCTTTCCTAAAAAGAATAAAAACCCAACCAATTATACGAAATCTTTATTAACCTCTCCGTATAATTGGTTGGGACACCCATGTGCCAGTCTCTCAAAGTAGTTCTTAAAGACAAAGGAAGCTGGATTCGCTTCCCTTCTCTTAAGCAAAAAGGCAACTCCCATGCAGACTGCTAATTCATCAGCATTTATAATATGATGTTATCGATAATATGAATTAATTCATTAATCTCAGGTTTACTTACTTGAGCATTTGCTCCTACTACTTGACCTTTATGTCTTAAATCATCTGTGATTAACGAAGAAAATATAACAATTGGCAATGTTGCTAAGTTAGGATTGTCCTTTACTACTTTTGTTAAATGATGTCCATCCATTTGCGGCATTTCTATATCGGTAATCATTAATTGAGCCACTTCTTCAACCGAATGACCATCCTCTATAGTTTTTGTTAAATAGGCTAAAGCTTCACGCCCATTTTCGAAAAAGGTGATCTCCTGAAATCCAGCAGCATTTAAAGTATCTTCTAATAATTTTCTTAACAGGGCAGAATCTTCCACAACAATTAATTTCTTGTCACTTCTTTTTCTATCACCTAATTTTTTTACTTGTTGAACATTGATTCCCGACTCCGGATTAATATCAACAACGATTTTTTCAAAATCTAATAATAAAATCATTTCTCCCTTTAATTTTACTACTCCGATAATCTGGCTGTCCGTTCCATAGTACGTTTCAGATGGTTTTTCAATGTTTTCCCATGATATTCGATGAATTTGTGTTACATTATGAACATGGAAAATTATTTTTGTTTTATTAAATTCAGAAACAATATATTTGTCCTTTTCAGGAGTATCAGAAGGAGGATAACCAAGTACATTTGCAAGATTAACAACAGTTAATACTTCTCCCCTTAACTCCATAATCCCCTCTATATATGGGTGTGCGTGTGGGATTGGCGTGATTGGCACTGGATTAATGATTTCTTTAACCTTAATCACATTGATTCCAAAATGGTTCTTTCCTACGCTGAATTCTACAATTTCTAATTCATTTGTTCCCGTTTCTAAAAGTATCCCTTTATCATTTTTCATTTCTGTTTGTCCTTTCGCTCGCCTAAAAATTCACTTATTTAGCCAGACTACATCAAATTATTTATACCTATCTTTTATATCGGACTTTTTATCTACTCTTAAAGTAAGGCTCTTTAAATTTCCTAAATTTTGAGGTGAAGAAAAGTTATTCTACAACCTATAGTATTTTTAGTATCCATTTTTTTGCAAAAAAGGCTAATAAAAAGCTATTCATGAAAGAACAATATGAAAATATTCCACCTTCTCACGGAATATTTGCTTTTGTTAGCATTCATAAACAGCTTCGTTTTCCTCTTCTATTTGGAAGGAAGAAATCTTTTTTCCATCAGTCTTCCTTTATACGTGCATGAATCACTAATCCGATAATAGTTAGAATGATTAAAGAACTTAGCGCAAATCTACTTGCAATATTACCGTACTCAGCAAAAACCAATGTAATTGTCCCATATATTAAAGGACCGATAATAGATGATACTTTTCCAGAAAAAGCAAATAAACCAAAAAATTGTCCTCTTTTCTCTTCTGGGGTAATTTCAACGATATAGGTTCTTGTTGTTACCCACATACTTCCAAGCGCCACTCCAAATAAACTGCCAGCTACCCAGAATAACCCTTCATTTTTAGCAAGCGTTGCAATAATAATCGCAATAACTAACAGTATCCCCACATAACGAACAGCTCTGTATGCACCAACACTTTTCGTTATATATCCAAAAACAAAGGAACCAATAATACTTGCAATGGTTGACACAAGATAAAGAACAATAAATTTACCAGTATCTAATCCAATAACCGCATTGGCATATGCAGACATCGTCGCAATAGTAGTGGCTAATGCATCATTTAGAAAAAAGTAAGCAAGCATAAAGGTGAAAATTTTCCGATAACTTTTCATTTGTTTAAAAGTTTCTATTATTTCTCGATATCCAGAAAGAACAGATTGTTTTTGGATATTTTCTTTTGGTGTATCTTTAATGAAAAAAAATAATGGCAAGGATAAAAGTAAAAAAAGAATACCAGTTGGAATAAAGGATTGATTATATGCCCCTTCATCTATAAAGAGATAAACAGTTAATCCAATCAGTGTTCCAATATAACCGATGGCTACACCAAATCCAGAGATTAATGGAATCTGTTCCTTTGTTCCTAAATCAGAAATCATCGTATCATAGAACACTAAGCTAGAATGATAAGTAAATTTAGATAAAACAAAAAAGAGGATAACAAGTGCTAAGGATATCGGAATTCCAAATATTTGTTGTGTAGACGGGATAAAAGAGAAAAACCCCATAGCAATGGTTCCAAATACAGTTAATAATGTTAAAATAACAATATATTTTTTCTTTTTTCCAGTTCGATCCATCATTACGCCAAATAATGGTGTAAAGATAACTAACAGAAAGCTTGCTAATGCATTCGCATATGTAATAAAAGTCGAAGCAATCTGTTTGGTTACTTCATTCGAACCAACCATATCTTGTAAATACAAGGGGAAAAAGATTGTATTAATATTAGACGAAAAAATAGTATTAGCCGCATCATAAAGGGCCCATGATATTATGGGCAAAGTAAAATATAATGCCAACCCTCTTTTTTTCATTTCTGTTTTATTGGTTATCGGTTCCATCTATCAAGCTCTCCTCTCAAATAGCGGGTATGTAGCGATAAAATAACATACTCCTGTTTGTTTCCCTTAAGAACCATTTGGCTTATCCATAATGTTTGTCGTCTCACTCACATTATAGATAAGCCCACAGAGTTTATGAATTATTTTCTTACAACAATGGAACCTACAATTAAATCATGTAACGCTTGTTTTTTCTCCGTGAACGCTGCCAAAATAAAGCCAATTAATAAAATTCCTGAAAGGAGACTTGATACTATGTATCTTCCTAAACTTCTCCAGAAAGAAAGCTTATTTCCTTTCAAATCCTCTACCTTTAAACCTAATAATTTCTTTCCAATTGTCGCTTGCCATTTAGAAGCATGAAACAGTGAATAATAAAAAAGACTAATAAACATACATACTGCCATCGTTCCAAAAAAAGCGGTCATTATGGAGCCTAATAGAGATAAAATTTCAGAATCAGATAATGCATTTATACTTGCTGGATCCAACAATAATTCATTAGGTATTTCCATTGAACTGATAAATAAAGCAAAAATGATATTAGAAAAAAATAATAAAGGAATACCTAAAATGATACTATCGATTGCCCATGCTCCAAAACGAATCCAAAATCCTGCATATTGAGGATGATTTTCCTTTTCTTCTATTTGTATAGTTGTTACCATTTATTTTCCCCTCCTTCTAATATGATAAATGGTATTTATTTTCTAAACAACCTTTTTTATGAAATGACTGGTACTGGTTGAATTACAATTAATAAACATTAGAAAAACCATCCTGCTTCTTTGCTTAAAAAGTTCATAAAATGTTTATTTGTTTTTTTCTAATTTGTGAAATATCAAACAAAAACCTAGACGATTTTATGTTATTAGAATACGCTAATAGTGTAAGTTGTGAAGGAAGAAAACCGTAAATTATTTAACTAATTAAAGAGAGGACGAGTACACAATGAAGGGTACTGCAATTCTTTTTCACGATGACTTAACGGTAACTTTTCTAGAAAATATCGATTTAGAGATATGGAAAAAAACAGATAAAATGGACAATCGGAAACAGCCTTTAGAAAATCATCTGAATCAATCAAACCATGAACAACTTTTATTAATGGAGGAAGACGTTGATTGGGATTATGGTTACTAATTAAATATATATTAGAGCAAGCTTGGAGCAGGGATAGATTCTTCTATACCCTGCTCTTTTTATTTGTTTATGTATTTAAAACAATCATCGCTTTTGATATCATAATAGAATACGTTACGATAGGAGACTTGTTATGGAACATTTAATCAATAAAAAAGTTAAAAATATTGAGATTTCTGGTATCAGAAAGTTCGCTAATATGGTCGCTGGAAAAAAAGGAATGGTTTCTTTAACCATTGGCCAGCCCGATTTTCCTACTCCACTACATATTAAAGAGGCAGCAAAAACCTCCATTGATGAAAACTATACTTCCTATACACATAATGCTGGAGACCTTGCGTTACGGGAAGCGGCATCTCAATTTGTAAATACAAAATATAATCTTTCTTATGATCCTTCCAAAGAAGTGATTGTTACCGTGGGAGCTAGCGAAGCTATTGATGTTACATTTCGAACGATTCTCGACGATGGAGTGGAGGTCATCCTGCCAGGACCTGTATATCCTGGATACGAACCAATTATTCGTTTATGTGGTGCGATTCCTGTGCATGCTGATATTCGTCATACGTCTTTCCGCTTTACAGCTGAGGTCATAAAAAAATATATCACGGAAAGAACAAGATGTATCGTCTTACCCTATCCATCAAATCCAACAGGTGTCAGCCTAACAAAAGAAGAAATCAAGGAGATTGCAGCCCTAATTAAAGGAAAAGATATCTTTATTTTAGCCGATGAAATATACAGTGAATTATTATATGATCAAGAGCATGTATCCATTGCTCAATATCTACGCGAACAAACTATTGTGATTAATGGTCTTTCTAAATCACATAGCATGACTGGATGGAGAGTTGGTCTATTATTTGCTCCTTCCTATCTTTGTCAACAAATCCTTAAAGTCCATCAATATAATGTAACTTGTGCCTCTTCAATCTCGCAAAAAGCGGCATTAGAAGCTTTAACTGTTGGTATTAATGATGCAGCACCTATGAGAGAAGATTATCAAAGAAGAAGAAAATATGTGTATGATCGCTTGTCCTCTATCGGATTGGATGTAGTCATGCCAGATGGGGCGTTTTACTTCTTCATAAAAGTTCCAACAACTAAATTGAATTCTTTTGATTTTTGCCTTGATCTAGTCGATAAAGTAAATCTAGCGGTTGTTCCTGGAAGTGCTTTTTCTGAATTAGGGGAAGGATATTTTCGAATTTCCTTTGCCTATTCTATGGAAACATTGGAAGAGGCTTGTAATCGATTAGAGGAATATATAAAACTACATCTAGCAAAATAAAAAACAGCTTCTAATCTTGGCTTTCACCGATTAGAAGCTGTTTTTTCAATCCCAATATTTATATAAAGCTTGTGTTCCGCTCTCATCTTCTCCTTTTGCTGACAAGCGGCTGTACAATGTTTCCGCAAGAGATAATCCTGGTGTTTCCATTTGCATTTCCTCTGCTTCTTTAAGGGCAATTCTCATATCTTTTATAAAATGCTTGATATAAAATCCTGGTTCAAAATCCCCTTTTATCATTCTAGGTGCTAAATTACTTAAGGAAAAGCTCCCCGCGGCTCCGCTTGAGATACTCTGCAATACTTTTTCAGGATCTAGTCCCGCTTTTTGCGCATAAACGATAGCTTCACTTACACCAATCATTGTAGAAGCAATGGCAATTTGATTACACATTTTCGTATGTTGACCAGAACCTGCAGACCCTTGATAGACAATATTAGTGCCCAGTATCTCGAATAGAGGCAGAAGCTGTTGGAAAACCGCTTCTTCCCCACCTACCATAATGGATAACTTTCCTTCTCTTGCCCCTACATCTCCACCACTTACAGGGGCATCTACTGCATATATATTTTTCTTTTTCGCCTCTTCATATATTTTCTTAGCAAGACTAGGAGTGGAGGTGGTCATATCGATTAAATATGTATTTTCTTTGGCATTGTTAATTAATCCTAGTTCTCCTAAATATATTTCCTCTACATCTTTCGGATAACCAATAATTGTAATAATGACATTTGCTTTTAAAGCAATTTCATAGGGACTGTCTGCCCATTCTGCTCCAGCAGCTACTAGTTCGTCTGCCTTTGCTTTCGTACGGTTATACACCATAACAGGATATCCTGCATGCAATAAATGGCTTGCCATACTTTTTCCCATTACACCAGTACCAATAAAACCAATTATAGTTGTTTCTTTCGCCAACATCCGATCCTCTCCCTTTTTTGGCAAATAACTTTCTTTTTCTAATAGTATCATGAAAGCATGTATAATTCTTCTATATAAGATTGAAAACTGCTAATAGAAAAAAACTACCCAATATCCCAATCTTTCTAAACCAATTGGATAATACTAGGTAGTTTTTTCTTTTACTTATTACGTAATACCCGCACAAGAAGCATTTTCAGTATTTCCATTGCTATTACTGCTCCGATGGCCAATCCAGCTGCAATTAACCATTCATTTAAGCCAAAGGAATCAGGAATGGCGAACACTTCTCTAGCAAAAGGCAGGATAGTAACTAAATAAAGTAAGAAACAAATACCTACTGCTCCTAATACATATTTATTAGAAAATAATCCGACTCCAATGATTGTTTGGGTGCTAGAACGCGCAGCAAAGGTTTGCAAGGAACGAGAAAGGATTAACGTGGTAAAAGCCATCGCTACTCCTAATTCATCTGAATGCTGTAAACCAATATAATGAGAGATAATTACCGCAATCCCAATTAATACCCCTCTTACAACAACCGCCCGAAGCGTCCCACCTGCAAAAATTCCTTCTTTGACGTCTCGAGGTTTTCGCTTCATTACACCAGGCTCTGATTTCTCCATTCCAAGAGCAATGGCTGGTAAGGAGTCATTTACTAAGTTTATAAATAATAATTGTAATGCTGTAAAGGGATTTGCCCATCCTGCAATCACTGCAAACAAGATCGCTATAATAGCGCCGAAGTTCCCTGCAAACAAATAGCCAATTGATTTTTTGATATTGTCAAAAACAGTTCTTCCTACTCCTACAGCATTTACAATCGAAACAAAGTTATCATCCGTAAGAATCATGTCAGCTGAATCTTTGGCAACATCTGTCCCGCTTCCCATTGCAATACCGATGTCTGCCTGTTTTAATGCTGGCGCATCATTAACACCATCACCTGTCATAGCAACAATTCGATTTTTCTTTTGCCAAGCTCGCACAATGCGAATTTTATTTTCTGGAGAAACACGTGCATAGACAGAAATTTGTTCTAATTTTTGATTCAGTTCTTCTTCTGATAATGCATCTAATTCTTGCCCCGTTAAAGCAATATCATTATCCTCCATCAAGCCGATTTTACGACCAATGGCTTGTGCGGTAGTTTTATGATCTCCTGTAATCATTACTGTTCGAATCCCCGCATCTTTTGTTTGCTCAATCGATCCATAAACAGCTTCACGTGGTGGATCCATCATCGCCGTTAAACCAACAAGGATGAGTTCCGATTCATCTTCTTCCGTTATAATTGTCTTATCATTAGGTACATGCTTATATCCATATGCAAGAACTCTTAAAGCTTGATTGGAAAAATCCTCATTAGCCTCCTGCAGTTTCTTTAACCATTCATTTGTAAAAGGTTCTTCCCTTTCATTTACTAATATTTTTGTCGCCCGGTTAAACATAACATCTGGGCCACCTTTTACAAGCATGAAACGTTTATTATCAATGGTATGAATCGTAGACATTAGTTTGCGATCCGAATCAAACGGTAATTCTGCTTCTCTCGGATATCTAGAGCGAATTTGTTCATAATTTCTTTTACCATCATTATAAAAGTTAATAAGCGCTACTTCTGTGGGATCTCCCACTTCTCTATTTTCTTTATTAATGTACGAATCATTACATAATACAGCTATATTTAGTAAAAAAGTTTCTGAATGATTCCATTGGGAAGGATCTGGTGGTAAATGTTCTCTTTCTCCTTCCGGTATAAAATAATCGGTTACAGTCATTTTATTTTGTGTCAGTGTTCCAGTTTTATCTGTACATATCACACTGGTAGAACCTAGCGTCTCGACTGCAGGCAATTTTCGTATAATAGCACTCTGTTTTGCCATTTTATTGGTTCCAACCGACAAGACAATGGTTACAATAGATGATAAAGCTTCTGGAATAGCCGCTACGGCTACGGCTACGGCAAATAGTAACGCATTAAGAATAGAAGTTGTAACATCAACATTTCCATCTCCTAACCATATCCTTAATGCTTGAATAGCAAAAATAAGAATAGATAAGAGAAGTATTCCTACTCCTAATTTTTTACTAAATTCTGCAAGCTTCTGTTGTAATGGTGTTTGCTTTTCCTCTGCTTTATTAAGCATATCAGCAATTTTACCAATTTCCGTTTTTTCCCCAGTGCCGGTTACAACAAAGATCCCTCGGCCATAAACGACTAGTGAACTACTGTATACCATATTAATCCGGTCGCCAAGTGCTGCTTCCTCGTCTATTACTTTTTCTTGTTTTTCAATAGCTTCTGATTCCCCTGTTAACATTCCTTCGTTTACTTTCAGAGAACCACTTTCTAAAATACGTCCATCTGCGGGGATAAAATCACCAGCTTCTAGAAAGACGATATCTCCTGGAACTAACTCCCGTGCAGGAATGGTGATATTGGTATTATCTCGCCTTACTTTTGCCTCCGGTGCGCTCATATTACGCAAAGCATCTAAAGAACTTTCTGCCTTTTTTGTTTGAATCACACTAATAACAGAATTTAGCAATAACACTAAAAAGATAATAAGAGATTCTACAAATTTACCCATGATTAATTGGATAATAATTACTAGTAATAAGACAATAACCATTGGGTCTTTAAATGTTTCTAAAAAGAGCTTCCAAGTTGGTACTTTTTCTTTATCTTGAAGCTCATTGTAACCCTCATTTTCCAAAATTTCTTTTACTTTGTCTGTTGATAGTCCTTGTTCAGATGACTGTAAATTTTTTAATACTGCTTCTTTATCCTTTTGATAAAATTCCACGTGACTTTATTCAACTCCTTATTGTTCCGCCTTATTAACTCCTTTTTTGACAATGATGAAATGGAACAAATAAACTGTTCTCTGTTCATATGTATAGTGGCATACTTCTATTTAAAACCCCTTCCCATTATTTAATTTCTATAAACCTGTCTAAAAAAACAATAGAATATTTGTATTTTGCCTCCGTCTTTCCTTTTCATGTATGGATGAAACGTTAAAGATAGGCAAAAAAAAACTGACTAGAGTCATCTAGTCAGTTCAAATAAGGGGAAAATGAGAATAGCGTTAAGCTAACTTGTAAAAAGAGCTTATGCTATTTTTATTTATACCCACTATTTTTAAGGATAAACCTGTTTATTTAAGAAAGTTTTGCAGCAGCTTTAACTGCTTCCATAACTTCTTCCGTTGTAGACATTTGTAATGCTTTTTCTGCTAACTCTTCCATTTCTGCTTTAGAAAGATTTAGAATTTGTGATCTTGCTTTTAAGATGGATGTAGCACTCATAGAGAATTCATCTAAGCCTAATCCTAATAATAAAGGAATAGCCGTTTCATCTCCTGCCATCTCTCCACACATACCTGCCCATTTACCTTCTTTATGTGCTGCATCAATAACCATTTTAACAAGACGCAGAATAGAAGGATTGTATGGTTGGTAAAGGTATGAAACGCGTTCGTTCATACGGTCTGCAGCCATTGTATATTGGATTAAATCATTTGTTCCAATGCTAAAGAAGTCAACTTCTTTCGCAAATTGATCTGCAAGCACTGCTGTAGAAGGAATTTCCACCATGATTCCTAGTTCGATTTTGTCTGCAACTTTAACGCCTTCAGACACTAAATTAGCCTTTTCTTCTTCTAAAAGAGCTTTAGCTGCGCGGAATTCATTTAATGTAGCAATCATTGGGAACATGATTTTTAGATTTCCATATGAGCTTGCACGCAGCAATGCTCTTAATTGCGTACGGAAAATATCTTTCTCCTCTAAGCAAAGACGAATTGCACGGAAACCTAAGAATGGGTTCATTTCTTTTGGCAGATCTAAATAAGGTAATTCTTTATCTCCACCAATATCTAATGTACGAACAACAACTGGCTTCCCTTTCATGCCTTCAAGAACAGCTTTATAAGACTCAAATTGCTCATCTTCTGTTGGAAGCTGATCTCTTCCCATGTATAAGAATTCTGTACGATATAAACCGACAGCTTCTGCACCGTTATTCGTTACCCCTTCTAAATCATTAGGTGTACCGATATTTGCTGCAAGTTCAACATGAACACCGTCAGAGCTTACTGTTTGTTCATTCACTAACTTAGCCCATTCTGCTTTTTGCTGTTCATATTGCTCAGCAACTTTTTTATAGCTTTCGACTACTTCAGGTGTTGGATTAACATGGATTTCTCCTTTTAATCCATCAACAATGACTAAATCGCCATTATTAATTTCTTCTGTTGCTTTTTTTGTCCCTACAACAGCAGGAATTTCTAAAGAACGAGCCATGATAGCTGAGTGAGATGTTCTTCCACCAATATCTGTTGTGAATCCCTTAACAAATTGACGGTTAAGTTGTGCAGTATCAGATGGTGTTAAATCTTCTGCAACTACAACTACTTCTTCAGAAATCATACTTGGATTTGCTAAATGTACGCCTAAAAGGTGAGACATTACACGTTTTGTTACATCACGAATATCTGCAGCTCTTTCTTGCATATACTCGTTATCCATTGATTCAAACATCGTAATAAACATGTCTGTTGTTTCTTTTAATGCAAATTCTGCGTTCACTAGATCTGTTTTAATTTTGTCTTCAATAGGTGCAATTAATTCTGGATCACTTAATACTAATAAATGCGCTTCAAAAATAGCAGCTTTATCTGCACCAAGCTCTTTATTAGCTTTTTCACGAATAGCTTCTAATTCTGATTTCGCTTTATTTAAAGCTTCTTGAAAACGAGAAATTTCACTTTCTGCATTTTCCACACTAGTCTTTTCAAAAGAAAGATCTGGTTCAACTAGGCGATAAGCTTTAGCAATGGCTATTCCACTAGATGCAGCAATTCCTTGTAAAAAACTCATTATTCTGCCAAACCTTCTTTATTTAAAGTTTCTTGTAATCCATTAATTGCTTCTTGTTCGTCGTTACCTTCAGCAATAATTTTAATATCAGCACCTTGAGCAATACCTAATGACATAACACCCATAATCGATTTAAGATTCACTTTTTTCTCTTTATATTCTAATTGAATATCTGAATCAAACTTGCTAGCAGCTTGTACTAAAAGAGTCGCCGGTCTAGCATGAATTCCTGTATCTGCAATAACTTTAAATTGTTTTTCTACCATAATAAAATCATTCTCCTTTATCGATTAAGTTATAAGATGTTAACATAAGCTAAACTTTTCAAACTTAAACAACCTTAATTATAAACCAACAATTGTTTATCATAAATAATATATAATTTATATATTACAATTGTAAACTGAAAGCTATGTATTTTGTCGAAAAAAAAATTAATTGTCTATGCACACAAACTTTCTTTACAACCATTTATAGCATCTTCTAAAAAGATGAGAACATGTAAGATAGTGTTCAAAATAGGCAGGTAATTTAAGTTTTTGAAAAAGACATCTCAAATGAAAGAATAGCATTTCTTTGTTATATAGACAATCAAAATTTACTAAACGACAAAAAATAGTTAACTTTATGGGGAATTTTAGGGGAATTAGTCCATTTTGGGATTAATTCCTGTTTTATAAAATCCCCATATTATAAACTTTTATTCAGTTACGGATTTGCATAGAAACCAATATAAACTGAAAAATATATTGCATTATCTCCTTAAACAAGCTTAAATATTATTAAAACTTTCATGTTACGTAAATTCTATGTAAACATTATTAAGATGTACTTAGAATGGAAACTAAATCGTTATCAAGATTAATGCCATTTTTCTACAAACATTAATGCTTTAACTGGATCATGGACTAAAGTGAGGAGAATTATGAGATACAACCGGAAAGAATCTTTTCGATATCAATTAACTGATTTTATAGATGCTACATTTACTGTAAAAGTTGACGAAGCTACTCTTTCTAGTAAAGGTCATGCTTCTATAAATAATATAAGCCCCAATGGGTTACGTTTTCGAACAGAATATGACTTACCAGCTGATGATACACGATTACTTTTACAACTACAGTTCCCTCTAAATGGAAGGGAAATAGTAATGCCTGGTCATATATCGTGGAAGAAAAAGATCGGGAACCTATATGAATATGGCTTTGAAGGGACAGGAACTCCGGAAGCCAAGCAGCAGATCATCAGGGGACTGAAGGAACTTTCACGAATAGAGAACTAAGATACACCTCAATAGCACAAGTAATAGATTTTCGTTTACATCTATTGACAAACCCCGCTTATAAAAAAGCGAGGTTTGTTTGTATGCACTATGTATACTATAGAAACGATTTATTTCAACAGTTTAACTTCTCGGTTCATCCATATATTTATATGTAACATCTCCTCCTATTTCGGCAATTCCTTTAAAATGTTTGAAATCTTCCCTCTTTACTAATTCTGATCGGAATGCAAGAAAATCTTCTTTTTTCACTCGATAGCTTTCTATTTCTCTCTTCATTAACTTATCTAAAATTTCTTCGACTATTTCTTTATTCATCCATTTCACCAATTAACCTTTCCATTATTTTTTTGACCATATTTTAAATTACTTTTTGACTTTAAGTAAAGAATTCTGCATAATTCCTTTTTATGGAACTATTTCTGATATTATTATGTATAATTCTACTAATTATGTTATAATATCATCTAATATCAGAAAAGTGTATGCATTTTAATCATCAAGGATAGTCGAATAATCGGTTATTCGAGAAAATGGTTCCTTATACCACTTTCTTTTCACACAAAATACATAATTTTTCGATTAACCAGCGTTTCCCTATTAATGAAGGAGAATTAATTATTTAGTAACAAGCATTAAACCTATTTCAAAAAAGTTAGTAACACACATTTTATTCATATTTTCATAGTATATATTTAGTAAGTTTATATACTTATATGTTTACGAATAAGTTCGAAGTAGTGAAAACTATATTCAGAATTTATATAAATTTTGGAATGATAAGGAGAGATTGTGCGTGAAAATAGCTGAGGTTGGAAATATTATTGAATTTAGAGGCTTGCAAGGCATTGTAGAAAAAGTAAATGAAAATTCAGTTATTGTTGATTTGACTTATATGAGTAATTATCGCGATTTAGAGCTAGAGCAAAGAACTGTTGTTAACCATAAAAATTATCGTATCATAAAATAATCAAGAAACCTAAAAAAGAAGTCAGATTGGGAATTTCCCCACTTATTGACTTCTTTTTTGTATGCGCTTTACACCTAACTTCTATATTATAAAGAAGAGACTACTCTTCTGCTAATTCCTTTTTCGTTTTTACTTTTCCATGCGGCTTTTGTTTCTGCTTACGTACAGTCCATTCTCTTTCTTTTTCGCTCTGCGCTTTTGACACTTTTCTCACCTCCATCCTTTCCGTTTTATCATGAACAGTATTTCGTTTTGTATCCATTTCTTTCTTAACGTTTTAAGACTTATTCTCCCCCATCTAAATGACACTATGTTTGCAAATATTCTGTTGACCACTTGATAAAAAACTGTTAACATCACATTATATTTCTTAAATAATTGCATGCTATGAATGTTATGGATCAAACTATAACAGGAGCAGCTTCTGGAGAGACCGTTCTGTAAAAAACGGCACCGAAGGATTCACAATCTCAGGTAAAAGGACAGAAGATCAACCAATACATACTTAAAGTTATCATGTCCTGGTTCTTCTTATCCTTTTAAACAGATTGGTGTCTCCAATCTGTTTTTTTCATACATTCTTCCCTACTCTTTTATTTAAGATGTAAAACAATAGGAAATTATGAGGTGAAATGATGGTTCAACAACGTCGCGCAGTTGTCAGCGTAATTGGAAAAGATCAAATCGGAATTATCAGTAAGGTTACAACAATCCTTTCTAATAATCACATCAATATCCTAGATATAAGTCAAACCATTCTCCAGGATTTCTTTACGATGATGATGCTCGTAGATATCACTGATAAAGAAAACTTAGATAACTTAACAAAACAGTTTGACGAACTAAGCGAGCAACTTCATTTAAAAATAAATATCCAATTAGAAGAAATCTTCCAATCTATGCACCGCGTTTAAGAAAAGAGGGTCCAATAATGAAAATTGCATTAAATGAAATGATGGAAACAATCAACATGGTACAGATGGAGAATCTTGATATTCGTACTGTGACAATGGGAATCAGTCTTTATGATTGTGCTGATTCTGATTTCCAAAAATTAAATGATTCTGTATACAAAAAAATTACAACTTATGCAAGCAAATTAACAGAAGTAGCAAATGCGGTAGAAAAGGAGTATGGAATTCCTATTATTAATAAGCGGATTTCCATCACCCCTATTGCCGAAATACTTGGAAATAGTACAGTAGAACAGGCTGTAACGCTTGCCAAAACCCTAGACAAAGCAGCAAAAGATTTAAATGTAGATTTCATTGGTGGATATTCTGCTCTTGTTCATAAAGGGATTTCTAAAGGGGATCAAACATTATTAGACGCTCTCCCAGAAGCACTTTCTGTTACGGAACGTGTTTGTTCTTCTGTCTCTGTTGCTACGACAAGAACAGGAATTAATATGGATGCTGTCAAACAAATGGGAGAAATTATCAAAAAAGCAGCAGAAAATACGAAAGATACAAATGGTTTAGCTTGCGCTAAGCTCGTTGTCTTCTGTAATCCTGTGGAGGATAATCCCTTCATGGCAGGTGCTTTCCATGGAGCTGGTGAAGGAGAAGTTGTTATCAATGTAGGGGTTAGTGGTCCTGGAGTCGTTTTAAGTGCACTAAAAAAATATCCTGCAGCAGATTTAGGCGAAGTATCAGATATCATCAAAAAAACAACCTTTAAAATTACTCGTGCTGGTGAATTAATAGGTCGTGTCGTTGCGGAACGATTAAACGTGCCTTTCGGTATTATGGACCTATCTCTTGCTCCAACAAACGCTATTAACGATAGTGTTGCAGAGATATTAGAAGAAATCGGCTTAGAACGAGTTGGAACTCATGGCACTATTGCTGCCCTCGCCTTAATGAATGATGCAGTAAAAAAAGGTGGTGCAATGGCAAGCAGCTATGTGGGCGGATTAAGCGGAGCCTTTATTCCAGTGAGCGAAGACAATGGAATGATTAAAGGGATTTTAGACAATAGCTTAACCCTGTCTAAATTAGAGGCAATGACATGTGTCTGCTCTGTTGGCCTTGACATGATTGCTCTTACTGGAGATGTTACAGCTGCTACTTTATCTGCCATAATTGCCGATGAAGCAGCCATTGGGATGATTAATAAAAAAACAACAGCTGTTCGCGTTATTCCTGTTCCAGGGAAAAAAGAAGGAGAAATCGTTGAATTCGGCGGATTATTAGGTCGAGCACCTGTTATGGGTGTCAATCCGTATAGCTCTGATAAATTAATTAATCGTGGTGGACGTATTCCATCTCCTCTACAAGCTTTAATTAATTAGTATTATATACTGGACAAGAAGTATCCCTATCTTTTCCTGAGCAATAGGGAACTTCTTGTCTTGCTATTCATCATTTTGGTATGGGCTTTCTCCATAAGAATAGTAAGAAAACTAAACTTATATATCCAAATATAGGATATAAAAAGGATAATAGCGTACCATATTGGACGTAACTAATTAGATAAGAAATTAAAATAATTCCTCCAATTATAACCATGCTTGGTAAAGGAATAAAACTGCGCAACTGCCTCTCTAATCCATAGATATTCCCAATAACAGAACTGAAAATTTCTCCATAAATCACTAATATATATACCCATGAAAGCTGAGGAGCCAAATTTTTCATAATGACAGCCATCGGAATGGAATACCGGTAAACATCTGATAGCATAATAAGAGAAAAATGACTAGATATTAAAATAAGCATTAAAGCGATTCCACCTAATATCCCTCCCCATTTTGCCACTTCTTCATCGCCGATTTCAGAGGCAGCAGGTACTAGAACCGCAATGGCCAAAGCTAAATTTAAAGCAGTATACGAAAATGGAGAACTGATCGTTTTCCATGAAATATTCTCCATCTGAAATATCTCACCAAAAAACCCAGGCAAAGATATAGAAAGTAGAAATAAAATAAAACTAAAAGTAATCATAATAGGTACAACAAAAGTGTTTACAGCAAACAATCCCTTTGTACCAACTCTCATAACAAGTAAGGAAAGAATAATAGTAAAGATGACACCAGTGCTTTTATTCAGCCCAAGCTGCTCTTCAAATACAGCACCCGCTCCTGAAAACATCACGGCGCAAACACCTAAAAGCATTAATAATAATAGAAAGTTAATCATGTTTCCAACAATGTTACCAAACAAGTAAATGGTAAATTCTTGATAGGAAGATGCCTTTATTTTGACAGATATCCTCATTAATTTTGCTCCGAAATAGGCAAAAATAATCCCACTTAAAAGTATCCCTAAAAAGCCAATAAATCCATATTGTGAAAAGAACACCACTATTTCTCTCCCTGTCGCAAAGCCAGCACCAACTACCGTGCCTACATAAACTGCTGCAAGCTGAATTGCAGCACTCCATTTATTTTTCACATATTTCCCTCCTTACATCAACTATATGTAGAAATGGACAAACAATGACGAGCATTTTAGCCTATTAAAAATTTATTTTATCCATGACGTTTAACCCTTTTAAAATAGGAAAATTGGTATAGACACAAAGAAATTTCCTATATACATAAATTTCTAAATTTTATTTTGAAGCAAAATACTTGAAAGTCAAAAAAGGTCAAAGTATAATCATAATTACAAAAGGTCAATATTAGTCAAATTCAAAAGGAGGATATTTACAATGAAATGTGAAATGTGCCAACAAAATAATGCAACAATCAGTTTACGATTTGTTTTTAACAATATGGAAAGCACAATGAATCTATGTCATGCATGCTATCAAAAAGAAAAGCAAAAAATGACAGCACAAAGTGGCCCAATGTTTTTCCAACCTTCCCCTTTTGATGAGTTATTTCAATCATTTAACCAATCAAATCCATTAGGGGGAGCTAGTACTTCAAAGGAAGCTCCTTTTACTAACAACCATAAAAAAGCAGGTATTCTTGATAAACACGGAAAAAATTTAAATCAAATGGCGAACGCTGGTTTGATTGATCCCGTTATCGGCAGAGAAAATGAAATCGAACGTGTTATTGAAATCCTAAATCGTAGAAATAAAAACAATCCTGTGCTAATTGGCGAACCTGGTGTCGGAAAAACAGCAATAGCGGAAGGCTTAGCATTAAAAATTATAGAAGGTAATGTTCCAAAAAAATTACAAAACAAAGAAATTTATTTATTGGATGTTGCTTCCCTTGTTTCGAATACTGGAATTCGAGGACAATTTGAAGAAAAAATGAAGCAAGTAATTCAAGAAGTACAAGCTCGAAAGAATGTAATCGTCTTTATCGATGAAATTCACCAGTTAGTTGGGGCAGGTTCTGCAGAAGGATCAATGGATGCAGGTAATATTCTAAAACCGGCACTCGCTCGTGGCGAATTGCATATCATTGGGGCAACTACCTTAAAAGAATACCGTCAAATCGAAAAAGATGCTGCATTAGAGCGAAGATTCCAGCCGGTACAGGTAAGTGAGCCATCTGTTGAGGCAACTCTTTCCATCTTAAATGGTATTAAGGATAAGTATGAAAAGTTCCATGAAGTTACTTATACTGAGGATGCGATTAAAGCATGTGCAGAGCTCTCTCATCGTTATATCCAAGATCGCTTTTTACCAGATAAAGCAATTGATTTAATGGATGAGGCTGGTTCTAAAATGAATCTTTCTTCTACTTATCAAAACACAGAAGAAATTGAAAATCGTCTTGCTATGATAGCAAAAGAAAAAGAACAAGCATTGAAAGAAGAAAATTACGAGAAAGCAGCAGAATTACGTAGAGAAGAGCAACAGCTTGAAAAAGCTATAAACGAACCAAATATAGAAGAAAAACCGATTGTCGATGTTACCCTTATTCAACAACTTATCGAAAAGAAAACGGGGATTCCTGTTGGAAAATTACAGGAAGATGAGCAACAAAAAATGAAGTTTTTGAGTGAACGTTTAGCTGCAAAAGTGATTGGCCAGGACGAGGCAGTCCGCAAAGTGGCGAAAGCTATTAAGCGTAGTAGAGCAGGACTAAAATCAAAAACAAGACCAATCGGAAGCTTCCTATTTGTCGGTCCAACTGGGGTCGGAAAAACCGAACTTACTAAAACACTTGCAGAAGAATTATTTGGCAACAAAGACAGCATGATTCGATTAGATATGAGTGAATATATGGAGAAACATAGTATTAGTAAAATAATTGGTTCTCCTCCAGGCTATGTCGGTCATGAAGAAGCAGGACAATTAACGGAAAAAGTAAGAAGAAATCCATATAGCATTATCCTGCTAGATGAAATCGAAAAAGCACATCCTGATATCCAATCTATCTTCCTGCAAATTTTAGAAGATGGACGTTTAACAGATAGTCAAGGACGTACAGTAAGCTTCAAGGATTCTGTTATTATCATGACAAGTAATGCTAGTGTTGGTCATAAGCACAAAGTGGTTGGCTTTGGAAATAATGATGCCATTGAAGAAAGTAATTTATTACAAACATTAGGAAACTTCTTTAAACCTGAATTTCTTAACCGCTTTGATGCGATTATTGAGTTTAAAACACTGGAAAAAGAACACTTACTTCGCATTACTGATTTATTGATACAAGAACTTGCTCAAAACTTGCAAGAACAGAATATTACTTTACATGTAGAGGACACTGCAAAAGAGAAAATTGTTGAACTCGGTACCCATCCAAGCTTCGGAGCTCGTCCTTTAAGAAGAGTGATTCAAGAACATTTAGAAGATCAACTGGCAGATGTTATTCTTGATGATCCATCTGTAACAGAATTAACAGCTGTTCTAGAGGATGACCAAATTAAAATAAAACCAGTTCTCTCTAAAACATTATCATAAAAATAAATAGCTAAAACCGTGGGAGGAATTATTCCCACGGTTTTTATTTTTATAAATTACGGTCATCTACTGAATTTAACCATTCATCGATTTCCCCTACTACAGATTCCACACAGCCTTCTTCAAAAGGAGAAATTAAATTAGCTGCTTTGACTAATTCTGTAAATGGCATACTGCCTCCCAAGCCGCAAAGCTTGACATAATCTTCCCAAGCTTCTTCTTTATTCTCTCTTGAACGTTTCCAAAATTGGAAGGCACATATTTGTGCTAATGTATAATCAATATAATAGAATGGAGAATTATAAATATGTCCTTGTTTTTGCCAGAAACCTCCATTTTCCAGATATTCATTTCCATCATAATCAAGATGAGGACTATATTTTCTTTCTATCTTTCTCCATGCTTGCTTCCTTTCTGATGGAGTAGCCGTCGGGTTTTCGTAAACCCAATGCTGAAATTCATCAACTGATACTCCATACGGAAGGAATAGCAGGGCAGAACTTAAATGAGAAAACTTATATTTTTCTACATCTTCTTTAAAGAATAAATCCATCCATGGCCATGTGAAAAACTCCATACTCATGGAATGAATTTCTGCTGCTTCATATGTTGGCCAATAGTATTCTGGGATAGCAAAGCCGCCGCTAGAATACACTTGAAATGCATGACCTGCTTCATGGGTTAAGACATCAATATCGCCTGATGTACCATTAAAGTTTGAGAAAATAAATGGTGCTTTATAATTTTCGATAAAAGTACAATAGCCACCACCAGCTTTTCCCTTTTTAGCGACCAAATCCATTAATTCTGTTTCTCTCATATAAGAGAAGAAATCACCCGTTTCTTTTGATAATTCATTATACATCTTTTGTCCATTTTCAACGATCCACTCTGAATCTCCTTTAGGAGCTGCATTTCCAGTTACAAATTCGAATGGTTCATCATAAAATTTTAAGGAGTCAACTCCGATTCTCTCCCTTTGTCTTTCTTTTAATTTAGTTGCAAGGGGGACGATATAGTCTTCAACTTGTTTTCTAAAAGCCGCAACCATATCTGCATTATAATCTGTGCGATACATACGATCATAACCTAACTCGACGAAGTTTTTATAGCCTAGCTTATTAGCAATTTCTGTCCGAACCTTCACCATATCATCGTATATTCTATCTAACTGCTCTTCATGTTCACGGAAAAAAGCAAACCGGGCTTCACTTGCTGCCTTTCTCGTCTCGCGATTTTTTGATTCTGTAAATGGCTGTAATTGTGCCAGTGTTCTTTCTTCCCCTTCAAACAAAATCTTGGCAGAGGCAACAAGCTTAGTATATTCAGTAGAGAGTTTATTTTCTTGCTGAAGTAATTCAACGATATCCTCTGAGAATACTTTTAGTTGCGCTTCTGCTAATGCAAATAATTGCTTGCCCCATTTTTCTTCTAATTCTGGTTTAAATTTAGATTGAACAAGCGCTTGATAATACTTTGTAATAAGCCCTTCTACCTTTGGTGATATCTCATCGATATAATCTTGTTCTTGCTGGTAAAACTCATCATTTGTATCAACAGAATGGCGGATATAGCATAAATTAAACATAGTAGAAATGTCATTTCTAAGCTCATTTATTTTTTCCATTGCTGCCATTTGTTGATCTAAATGCTCTGCCTGATTAAACTCTACTAATAATTCGTCCATTCTAATTGTAAATTCATTTATATCTGGTCTTTTGTATGTAAATTCCGAAAACTTCATTCTTTTATATCCCTCCATTTTTAACTGGCTTCTCTAATTATACATGAAATCTAGGAAGACCAATACAAAAAAGCGAATATTCATAATGAAAGATTTATTTCCTATCAAAATAAATCTTCCTTCTGAAATACTCGCTTATAATAAGTTTTTCTTGTCCTATTTATCCCCAACAGATAATCCAAGTCTTTTTATTAATTCAATTGCAGTATCTTTTTCATCTGGTGTCAATTCAGACATGATTTCATGAATTCTTTGCTCATGATTTGGGAAAATACTCTCTATTAATCCTTTACCATTATCAGTAATTTGTGCAAATGTAACTCGTCTATCAGTTGGGCAGGCAACCCTTTTTAAATATCCTTTTTCCTCTAATTTATCTACCACATAAGTGATGCTCCCACTTGCTAACAAAATCTTTCCCCCAATTTGCTGTAGCGGCTGATCGCCTTTATGATACAGCAATTCCAGGACTGCAAACTCTGTCGGATTCAAGCCGTTTGCCGTGATTGCCTTATTAACATTTTCATTTATTGCTCGATAAGCACGTGATAATACAATATATAACTTTAATGATTGATCGATATCTTTTTTTGCCATTTATAAACTTCCCTTATTAGTATATAATTCACTATCTCGAATTCAGATAAATTATATTATTCCCTAGGTCTTTTGTCAATTTCCAGATGAAAACCTTCCCCTTCATTGAGCTTTCTCTATTTCATGTTATAATTATATCTATATATTGGAATTACCCTATGGAGAATCTATTGATGAAAATAAACACACACAAAAAGCTTTTATATTTTGCAATTGTCGTTATTCCGATCCTTATTACAACTATTCTATTTTTTTATTACCAAGTAAATAGAGAAGAAGCAAAAAATAAGGCTCATGCAGAATGGGTGGCCTCTATTCACCAAAGACAATGGGACTCTTATATAAACAAAATCGTCTCTTCTTTAAATATTCTAAGTCTCTCCATTCAAACTAATACCGATTCAGCAGAAGAAATTAATAACCTATTAAAAAAAGTGTTTACGAATGAGCATATTTATGGTGGTATATTCTTACTTGATAGTTCAGGTAAAACAATTGCTGGGGTTAATGATACGTATGATTCGATTGATATCTCTGAAGAGGATTATATAATGGAAGTTATTAATTCAAAGGACTTAGTGATTTCTAATAGAGAGGAAGTATTAAGCAACGGTCAGAAAGTAATCGGTATTGCCATGCCTATTATCAGTGACCATAATCAATTAAATTCAATTATAACTGCTTATCTCCGTGTCGATCACTTAATAAATATCACGAAAATGCTATCCTCAGAGGAAAACATCGCCATTATGAATGAACAAAAAGAACGCATTTTTTATATAAATGATGGTGCATCAATCAATAAAAAAGAAGTTATAAGTATGCCCATTGATCGCCTGCCTTGGACCATCATTGTGGAATTAGAAAAACCACATATTTGGAATATCGTAAAATCGAAAATATGGGTCCTTCTTTTTTTTATGGTGATTTTCCATTTCTTTTATATGCTTTTAATTCTTTACTATCATCGTAAAATAAGAGAAGAAGAAGCAAAACAAAACGAAATTCAAAAATTAGAACTTGTCGGCAATTTAGCCGCTAGTTCTGCACATGAAATTAGGAATCCTCTAACTGGTATCAAAGGTCTCATTCAATTATTAAGTGAGAAATATCATGATCAGCAAGACCAGTTTTATTTTTCTATTATCCAAAAAGAAATTGTACGGATAAATGAAATCGTAAGTCAATTCCTTATCTTAGGAAAGCCAACTGCACAAAATAAGCAAAAAATAAACTTAAAATTAATCATCGCAGAACTTAATCCGCTTATCGTTTCGGAAGCAAATTTATATAATGTAAAATATACAGAAAAGATATCTGACCAAGACATTTATATTCTCGGAATCGCCGATCAAATGAAACAAGTATTACTTAATTTAACCAAAAATGCGCTTGAAGCAATGGAAAAGGGCGGGCAGTTAGAACTTTCCATACGTTCCGTTAAGTCAAACGTAATCATTACAATCACCGATAATGGCATTGGCATGTCCAATCAACAGTTAAAGAAAATATTTGAGCCATTTAATACTTCGAAGGAAACAGGGACTGGCTTGGGGCTCGTTGTATGTAAAAGAATCGTTGAATCATTCGATGGTGAAATCCATATATCCAGTAGGGAAAAGAAAGGCACAAAGGTAAATATAATCTTACCTATTATGGAATAATTATTTATCTATTCGCTTCTTGCATCATAAACGCTGTTCATTTTCTATTATTCTTCTTAAAAGAAGAATAGTAGCTTTTGAACAAAAGAAGCGTTTTTTATTTTGTCAAAATATTAGTGGATAATAGGATAAGTAATTTAATGGAGGTCACATCTTTCTTTAAAGAAGGGCATTGATTTGGATGAAATATTATTAAGGTAATCACTGCCATTACCCTTCGCCATTTAGTTATCTATATACAACCTCGGAATAATTTTTCCGCTTATATCGGTTAGCATTGGACCAAAAAATTCGCGTGTTTTTATATTGTCTTTTTATTTGTTTTCTTTTCTCACTTTCGTAGCGAAATACAAGCTGATATTCATAGATTAATTTATCGAGTTCTTGACTCAATCTAATGGTCTCTTCATCAATTGTTCCACGCTCTTTCGCTGTTTTAATCATTACCTCCCTTTTATCTTGAATTTCAAATAATAATTCTGTTTTCTTACAATACACCTTACTTCCTCCTAATCAAATTCCTTACTTACAAACAATGCATTATTTGTTTACTTGATGAATTATTACAATAAAACAAATAAAAGTAAATAGATTCGCAATATTAGACATTTTTCTAAGTCAAAATAGGTATTTGTACTTATTTTTTCTTGATTCCGCTTCTTTTTTTCGACAAAACCACTGATGAAAAGAGTCGAAAACAACTCGCAATAATAGAAAACGCTTTCTTTTTAGTCACTTTCGCCTAATAGAAAACATCTTAGTATGAAGGAGCATCAACCCTTCTGGAAATTAGTTTATTAAGAGCAAAAAGGCAAAGAATCATATGAAGTTGTTGTTTCCCATGATTCTTTGCCTTTTTTCGACTGAATTCTTATCCATTATCGAGGAATTACTTAAATATCGAGAGTGTTTTTAATCTATCAACCGCCTCTTGCAATCTCTCTTCTTCTGTCAATAGACCAACTCGGACATATCCCTCCCCAAATGCACCAAATCCTGAGCCTGGAGCCATTGCAATATGTACCGTTTCTAATAAGTAATCACTAAATTCTTGTGAAGTAAATCCATCTGGTACTTTTAACCATGCAAAGAATGAACCTTCAGGCGCATTGACTTCCCATCCAATTTTTTTAAGTCCATTTATGAAGATATTACGTCTTTGTTCGTAAAGCTGATTCATATCTCTAATACACGCTAAAGATTCTGTTAATGCCGTATAGGCAGCTTCTTGAATCGCTCCAAATAAACTAACATATAAATGATCTTGATAAAGATTTATAGCGGAAATGACACTTTGATTTCCAACTGCAAAGGCAACTCGCCAACCTGCCATATTAAATGTCTTAGATAAAGTATAAATTTCAACACCAATGTCTTTGGCACCCTCTACTTGTAAAAAGCTAAGCGGTTTTTTTCCATCAAACCCAATCGCTCCATATGCAAAATCGTGGACAACACATATATCATGCTGTTTACTTAAAGAAATTGTTTCAGCGAAAAATTCTTTTGTTGCTATTGCTCCAGTAGGATTGTTAGGATAATTTAAGAACATTAACTTTGCTTTTTCTAACTCTTCCTTTCTCACTTCCTTGTAGTTTGGTAAAAAGTTATTTTCTTCACGCAATGGCATGAAAACCGTCTCTGCATTCGCTAAAGCAATCCCAGATAAATAGTCCGGATAACCAGGGTCTGGAACCATTACTGTTTCGCCTGGATTTAATAAACATATGGGTATCTCTACAAGGCCGGCCTTTCCTCCAAATAATATCGCCACCTCTGATTCAGGATCTAAGTCAACATCGTATTCTTTTTTATAAAATTCACTAATAGCTTCCTTTAAATGTTTATATCCTCGAAATGGAGAATATTTATGATTCTTAGGCTGTTCGGCAGCCATCTGCAAGCTCTTGATAATGTGAGAAGGTGTCGGTTGGTCTGGATTTCCTTGCCCTAAATTAATCACATCATATCCTTTTTCAATATAGCTATTAACTTTACTAACTAATGAAGCAAAAAACTGCTCTGGTAAATTCTTTAATAATTGAGATTGATCATATTTCTTCATGTACACACACCTTCTTCAATGATAAAACCTTCCAATTATTATTGGATAAACTTCTATTAGAAAATTCGATTATAAACATTCCATAAGTGATTAAAATAGAAATAATCGTTTAATAATTCGCTTTTTTATGATATAACGAAATTAATATAATAATTGAATTTTTTTGTTGGTTAACATTATAACGGAATTTAACGAAGATGAATAGAGGTGTAATCATTTGAAATTTCAGATTAGTTTAATTCAAATGGATATCGCATTTGGCAGGCCTGAAGAGAATTTTAAACAGGTAGAGAAAAAAATTGCTGCGTGCAAGGATAATAGTGATATCATTGTACTGCCAGAGTTATGGTCAACCGGCTATGATTTAACAAGATTAGCTGCGATTGCTGATAAACAAGCTCAAAATACTATTTCTTTTTTAAGTAAATTAGCCTCCAAATATAATGTTCATATCATTGGCGGATCTATTGCTAATAATAAAGAAAAAGGGGTTTATAATACACTTATTGTGATAAATAAATCTGGTGATGTGGTACATACGTATGATAAGCTTCATCTTTTTCAGCTGATGGATGAACATCTATATTTAAAGAGCGGGACATCTAATGGCCTTTTTTCTTTAGAGGATAGAAATTTTGCTAGTATGATTTGCTACGATATTCGTTTTCCAGAGTGGATAAGAGCACATACAACAAAAGGAGCTGAAGCCATCTTTGTAGTGGCTGAATGGCCAAAACCAAGATTGGCACACTGGAGAAGCCTGCTTATTGCACGAGCCATTGAAAATCAATGTTATGTAATTGCTTGTAATCGTGTCGGAAATGACCCAAATAATATCTTTGCTGGGCATAGCATGATTATTGACCCATGGGGAGAAATTATTGCAGAAGCCGGCGAGAAGGAAGAAATTCTAACAGCTGCGATTAATTTAGATAAAGTAACAGAGGTACGTAAAACCATCCCAATATTTGCTGATCGAAAACCAGCATATTATACGTGATTTTTATACATATTAACCTAGGACTGTTTATATCAGATAAGTGATAAACAGTCCTTTTTCTTCACTTCGCCCACATTTCCTCAGGGTTGAGTTCATATATACTATTTTCTCGATACATAAAGTGATTAATAATAAATTCTCTTCTTATTGTCGCGTAGTCATCAAAATATTGTTGAATATAAGCATTTATTTCTTTTTCTTCATATTTTCTGCCAAAAACCAGCCCCTCAAGCATGTATTTGAGCACTATTAACTTTTTCTTTCTTTGCGAAGGAATATTTTTAAGTCTCCCTTCTTTAGTAAAAAAGTTCTCAATGATTTTTGCTTGTTCCTCTTTAGTAACAGTCATAATACTCTCCTCCATTCCATTTGTTAATTTTCTTAAAGACTCGTTTTGTTGTAAAATGACTGATTTATTCAAGAAAAAATAAATCGTATTTTTATCTCTGCGTTCATACACAACATTTATGTCACGCAATTTCTTTAAATGATGAGTAATGGTTGGAGCAGATAGACCCAGTTTTTCTGCGATTGCTTGACCATTCCATGGTTTGTTTGCTAACAAGGAAATTATTTTAATTCTGGTGGGATCCCCCATAGTTTTATGAAATGCAACCATTTTATCTAATTGCATTCGATCACCTACTTTGACTATCATCTAATTAGATAATAATCAAAGTAGGTGATGATGTCAAGATATGGTATAATATTTTCTAAGTCTACATTTTCCGTTGAGAAGACCACTAGACAAATCCTTCTGAGTTTCCCTATGTTTACTCCTCTAACAATTCAAAACAACCAAAAATAAAAAGGGCCTAATATAAGCCCATTCCTTAAAAGTTACTCTACCAGGTCTAATGATCATTCATTTAGTTTGACTGGAAGTACAATGTAGAACGTCGTACCAACCCCTAGCTCTGACTCAACTGTCACTTTCCCCTGATGCTCTTCAATAATTTGATACGATACTAGTAAACCTAAGCCTGTTCCTTTTTCTTTGGTCGTATAAAAAGGTTCCCCAATTCTTGCAAGTATTTCCTTGCCCATTCCTCTTCCGTTATCACGGATTGCTATTTGAAAGTAATCCTGCTTACATTCAATGGAAACAGCTATTTCCCCACCGTCTTCTAATGCCTCTATTGCATTTTTTATAATATTTATAAATACCTGTTTCATTTGATTTGGTTCACAATAGATAATCGGCATATCTTCTGCATACATTTTTATAATTTGAACATTTTGTAGCACCGCTTGTGCATACAGCAATTCGATTGTATCATTCATAATTTGTCTTATATCTCGTTTTACATATTGAACAGCTTGTGGTTTAGCAAGTAATAAAAATTCATTAATAATGGATTCAATCCTAGTAAGCTCTGTTTTTATCACAGAAAAATACATATCATTTTCCTTTGAGGCAACTCCATCTTCTAACAATTGAATAAATCCCTTTAAAGCTGTCATTGGATTTCGAATTTCATGAGCTATTCCCGCTGCCAATTCTCCTACTACATTTAAAGTAGATGACTTTCTCAGCTGTTCTTCCAACAAGGCATTTTCTGTAACATCACGTAATGTAGTAATACTTAATCCTGAATAAATATTAAATTTATTACGATATTCAAGCTGCGTATATTCTCTATTATTAGGAAACTTTACTGTATAAAGCCCCCTATTTTGTCCATCTTTGTCCACATTTAATAATTTTGGCTTTATATCTTCTCCAATTGTTTTTGCAGGAGGGAAAAAGGATATTAAATCTGCACCGATTAAACCCTCTTTACTTTTATGAAGAAGACGTTCAGCCGCTTTGTTCATATCAATTATTTGATAGTTTTGATCCCAAATGATAATACCGTCAAAAACTTCTTCAAAAGTATTCTCAAACATCGCCTTACTTTCACGTAATTCTTCTTCCATTTTATAACGTTCCGTAATATTACGGAAAATACTCATGTTTAGCCCTTCTACCGAATGAAGTTTGGTTGTAAATTCTAGTATTTTTTTCTGTCCATTAGGCATCAAAAACATCAATTCTTCTCGATTAGATTTCTTATAATAGAGATTTGTAATCATATCCACGTAGCGTTTATCTTTTTTATAAATAAAATCACTAATCCTTGATTTTAGTAACTTTTCTTCAGAACTTTCAAAAATTTTTAAAGCTGATTCATTAGCTGCAATAATTTGCCCTGTTTCTTTCCAAAGAACAATACCATCGAGTGCTTCTGTAAAAAAATCATTATACAGCTTTTGTGCTTCTTCTTTCTCTTTTTCTCTTTCAAATTCCTCTGTTATCTTTTCAATAATTGTTATAAATCCCAGCTCATCGGGCAAGCGACTAGTTTGCGTTTCAAAATAGCGTTTTCGCCCATTAATAGTTAATAGGAATACGCTTTGAAAAGTACCTGATTTGGTTTTTATAGCTTCCATATGCTCCCTTATCACCGAACGTTCTTCCTGCTTCACAAAATGCGTTATATTCCTATCAACTACTTGATTCATATTCACGTTAAAATAATCACAAAGACATGGATTAATATCTCGAATCACTCCATTATTATCAAATATAACCATCCCTACATTTATTGTTTGGAAAGCAATGAATCTCCTATCCCGGACAAGTTTATTTTCTTCTAATTCTTCCTTTAGAAGGGTATTCTCTCTTTCCAATTCCCTCAGTTTATTTTGTAATTGTCGATATTCTTCAGAATAGGATATACTATCCATCTTTATGGATACCCCCCTTTTCAAACGTAGTGATTACATAATTCTACATTATTCTTGAATTTCCTTTCCTTCTGAAGAATTTAAAGAAAAAAACATACTAAGATTAGTCAACTGCTGAGAAAATAAAATATATAACGGATAAGGACAAACAATCTCTAATTTAGTGGTGAAATCAATCGTTCCATCTTTCTTAAAAAATTAATTATTGTTCGGGTTTATATTTGATTAAAATATTTATGTCCCTCCCTCAATATAGCAACCGATGTATTTCTGATCGCAAGTATATTCATTTTAATATCTACCTCTCCCTTTATTCCCCCTTAAAATTCAAACAAAAAATTAAGCCTTCCCTATTATTAATAAGGATTTTTATTTTTCTTTCGTCTAACGTACATTTCAATTATGTAATAAACAGAAGTTATTTAGTTAACAGATTAACGACAGGGGATTAAAACAATCGAATTTGTGTTATATATAGTTAGTGAAATGAACTATACGATATTTCCGTTCATGAAAGGATGAGCTTATGAAACAACGGGATTACTATTTTGATAATGCAAAATTTATTTTGATTTTTTTCGTTGTCTTCGGTCATTTTATCCAATCATTCATAAATGACAATCAAAATATTTATACGTTATATAAAGTAATTTACACTTTCCATATGCCAGCATTTATTCTTATTTCAGGATTTTTTGCCAAAGGTATAGCAGAAAAGGGATATATAAAAAAATATGCAAAAAAACTAATCATTCCCTACCTTATCTTCCAACTTGTATATAGCATTTTTTATTATTTTCTATATGGTAAATCAACTTTTGCCATTGAACCGTTGACCCCACATTGGTCCTTATGGTTTTTAATTAGTTTGTTTTTTTGGAACATCTTTTTATTAGTGTTTGTAAAGTTAAAGCCTATACATGGAATTTTACTTTCCTTTGTACTAGGATTAGCGATTGGAATGGTCGATTGGACGTCTAGCTATTTAAGCTTAACGAGAACCTTTGTGTTCTTCCCTTTATTCTTAATAGGATTTTATATGAAAAAAGAACATTTTGCTTTAGTAAAAACAAGAAAAGCAACCATCCTTGCTATTGTTATTTTCACGATTGTTTTTATAGGATTTCACCTATTCCCTACCGTTAATTATCAATGGCTATTCGGCTCAAAATCTTATGAAGCCCTTGGAGAAGGTTATTTTATAGGAATGGCTATTCGATTATTTTTCTATCTATTAAGTTTTCTGATGATTTTTTGTTTTTTTGCTTGTGTACCAAAAAAGGAATATTTCTTTACTAAGCTTGGAAAATCAACATTATATGTATATTTACTGCATGGCTTTTTTATCCGTCTTTTTAGACAAAGTGACTTACCCGCTATTTTTGAATCACCTAGGTCCTATGTTATGATCGTAATTGTATCATTCTTAATTACAGTACTGCTTTCAAGCAATATAATTATTTCCTTTACACAGCCTATTATTGAATTAAAAAGTTCTAAATTAAAAAAGCTTTTTTCAAGAGTACAGCGCTCTCTTCAAACAAATAGATAACTTGTTCCCATCAGTGAAGGAATTTACTGATGGGAAATTTTTTTATTTTCTTCTAGTAGCACTCTTTGTTTTATCTTTTGTTAAAGCTCCTGTATCATAGAATTTACTTGCATTAACATCACCAAACTCTTGGCCAAATTCTACATTTGAAGCCTCTGTTTGTTGTCGTTTTTTTATTTTTTTCGCCATTTATTGTCCCTCTCTTCCATGCTTTGCATTACGATTGGCACCTTTGATTGGGTTTTCGCCCCTACTAAATTCAGCGGAAAATTCTGTTTCCTGCGTATTTTTCTTTGGCGTTTTGCTGTATTTTTCTACACTGTTAACTTCAGCTTTTCTTTTAGCCATTATGATCTCTCCTTTCCATTACATCATTATTATCCGCATGTGAATAAAAGATATGCTTTCCTACTTTTGTCAAGCACTCATAAAAAAATGGAGCTGGCAAAATAGCCAGCTCCATTCACATCTTCCTTATCCTTATCCTTATCCTTATCCTTATCCTTATCCGATAATAATTCGTTCTTTTGGATAATGGAAGTTATCTTTTTTCTCTTTTCCTCCAATAATATAGATGAAAGAAGTCAATCCTATTCTTCCGATGAACATAAGCAGCATAATTACACATTTACCAAAGGTAGATAATTCTGGTGTTAATCCTAGAGAAAGTCCTGTTGTTCCAAATGCAGAACAAACTTCGAAAAGGATCACAATAAGGGACGCCTTTTCAGAAATAGATAAAGCAATGACAGCGACGAGACATATACCAATCGCAAATATCGTTACAACCAATGATTTTATAATATCCTCTTCATGAATTTCTCGTTTAAATATTTTAATATACCTGTTTCCATTTGCATAATGATAAATAAATAAGACATTCAATGCAAAGGTTGTTGTTCTGATACCTCCTCCAACAGAACTTGGGGAAGCACCGATAAACATAAGAAAACAAAAGATAAGTAAAGTTGTCATAGAAAACTCGTTTAATTCCATTGTTGCTAAACCACCACTTCGAGTGGAGGTAGAATGAAAAAAGGCATTGAAGAATATTTGATGCCAGCTCATTCCCGCATAATAATTACCCCATTCTAAAATAATAATCATAATCGTTCCAAATAGTAAAAGAAAACCAAAAGTAATCGTTGTTAACTTAGTGAATAATGAAAACTTCAGATGATTTTTTCCTTCTTTTGGAAAAAGGTAATTTTTCACTTCGATAAGTACTGGAAATCCAATCGCTCCTAATGTAATTAAAATAATATTAACAAGTTGGACAAAATAATCATCCTTAAATGGAGTAAGTGATTCTCCTGTTAAATCTAATCCTCCATTTGTTGTGGCACTAACAGATGCAAAAGTGCCATGTAGGATCGAATCCCCCCAGGTAGGATAATAATTATGAAATTGCATTGAGAGTATAATAGCACCCAATACTTCAATAATAAGAATGATTTTGATAATTTCTCTTATTAAATTGACGAGACCGGAAAGATTAGATTGATTGTGGTCAATCATTATTAACTGTCTTTCTCTTAAACCAATCTTCTTACGAAGAATCATCCAAAAAAATGTACCTATTGCCATTACTCCAATACCGCCAAATTGAAGAACAAACATTAATATTATTATTCCAAATGTGCTATACGTTTCAGCGATATTAATAACAGTAAGTCCTGTTACACTTACTGCCGTTACGGCAGTAAACAATGTATCCATAAAGGAAACTGTTACCCCTTCTTTATGTACTCCTGGTAAACTTAATAATAAAACCGATATGCTAACAGCTAAACCATAATAACTGGTTATCATCTGCGCAGGAGTTAAATTTTGAAGGACTAACTTAAACTTCTTGCCCATTAAAAAACAATTCCTTTCTTTAAAGCTAACCATATATCCTATATAATGATGCCTTATTATCATAGATATTAAACAGTATAAGTTATCTATCCCTCGACGTTCAAGCTAATCTTAAATGTTTAGGAAACTTTTAAGATTAGCTTGAATATTTTTAAGTACTATCAATTAATGAAGTAATGGAGGTTTACCAATAGGCTAGGCTAACCTATAAACAACAATAAATCCTATTTTCTCCCCTATACACAAACTTTACCACTAATGAACTTAAAATAAATCCACATATTATAAATACAGAATCATTTATCATTCCTATTTTGGAAACAATTAATTGATAAATAATCACTGTACTATATATTGGATAAGGAGGAAACAAAAATGGCTTCTCGAAATAAATTATTAGTTCCAGGAATTGAACAATACCTAGATAGTGTTAAGTATGAAATTGCCCAAGAATTTGGTGTGAATTTAGGATCTGATACTGTTTCACGTGCCAATGGTTCTGTTGGGGGAGAAATAACAAAAAGACTTGTCCAACAAGCACAGGCAGAGTTATCTGGAAAAACGCAATAAGTTAAATCTGCTGAACTAAAGTCCTGATCAAAAAGAAAAAGCCACTCCAAATGGATGGCTTTTTCATCATATTTATGCATTACTTTCTTTTGCTTTAACTGCTTCTTTATTGGAGAAGAGATATCCACCAACCGCAATAGCTACTAGCACAAACCAGAAGATTCCTTTCCATAGTTTCGATTCTGGAAAATGTTCATCTAAGAATCCTACTGATGGATGTGCCAACGTAAATACGGCTAATTTCACCCCTACCCAGCCTACAATTAAAAATGCTGCTGTTTCTAGAGAAGGACGAGAATGAAGTAACTTTACAAACCAGTTTGCAGCAAAACGCATAATGATCAATCCAATTAATCCCCCAAGGAACATAACTAAGAATTGTCCTCCATCAATGCCTCCTAGCGTAAACCAATTTGTTTTTGGTAAAGTAATTGCAAGTGCAACCGCTGCTAACATGGAATCAATCGCAAAAGCAATGTCTGCTAATTCTACTTTAAAAACAGTCATCCAGAAACCGGATTGTTTCTTCGGCTTTTTATCTTTATCGGCTTCATTTTTCTTCGCATACTTTCCGTAAATATTATGCACTGCAATAAAGAGAAGATAAAGCGCCCCTATCGCTTGCACTTGCCAAACATCCACTAAGTAAGAAATCATAAATAAAGTAGCAAAACGGAATACAAAAGCACCTAATAATCCGTAAAAAAGCGCCTTTTTTTGTTGTTCTACTGGCAAATGCTTAACCATAACAGCCATTACCACCGCGTTATCAGCTGCTAGTAACCCCTCTAAAACAACAAGAATCAGTAAAACCCACCCATACTCTAGTAACATGCTTGCATCCAATAAAATTTCCCCCTTTAGGTTTTTATTTGTATACTCCTATTAGCAGGTTTTGCTACGACTTTCGTTATTATGTACAAAAGTGCGCAAAAAAAGACCTTTGCCAAATAGGCAAAGGTCTTGCTAAGCACTAATATGCCAACAAAGCCGATGGCATATGCCATGAACTGACGACTTTGTTTTAGGTATCAAACCTAAAAGCTACTCCCCTTTGAGTAGTATACAAATATTAATATGTATTAATTATATACAATATTGAACTATTTGCCAATGGTTTTTTACATATTTTTTAATTTTACTGATAATTTTATTTTATCTGTAACTCTTTCATCATTTCTCTCTAGCCAATCAACATTTACCACTTTAAGAATGTTTCTTTTTCCTAAAATAAATTAAGCAATACTTAACTACAAAACCACTAATGATTCCAGGTATCAAGAATACCATCGGTAAAAATACAGGACCTAACAACACTCCAAATAACTTCATTTGTGTCGAATAAAAAACACCTACGGTAACAAAATATGCGCAAAATACAAATGGTAAAAAAGCATATTCATTGTCTGTTTCCATAACTTCCTTATAGGCATCCCACATTGCGAACATATATAAACACGGATAAAACAATATCCATTGAAAGTCGATAATCTCTATTGCCTCTTGGATATTGCCACAAAAACTCAGCATAATGGCTAAATTAAAATTACTTTTCGCATTTATAATAAATTCTAAGATAACTAATAGTGTTCCTTTCCAATATTTTTTCAATAATAACTGACTAAAACCAGGTAGAGCTATACTCCACATAATTGCTTCCAATCTACTTAGGCCCTTCATTGGTATCACCATCTATTTTTCTATACCTACTATTACATTTTTAGCGAAATCTCGATATTTTATACAAAATAAATTGTTATATTTTTACAAAACAAAATATTAAATGGAAATACTGCTCATAAGCAATCCATATCATATATGATTGGACCACTATAAAAGAGCCCTAGGGCTCTTTTTATAATATCTGAGATAAAAATGCTTTTGTCCGTTCATGCCTCGGATGATCAAATAGTTCTTCTGGTTTTCCCGTTTCTACAATTTCTCCTTTATCAAAAAGGATAATGCGATCTGCCACTTGTCTTGCAAAACCCATTTCATGTGTTACCACCAACATGGTCATTCCTGACTCTGCTAAAGTTTTCATAACATCTAATACTTCCTTTACCATCTCAGGATCTAGGGCAGAAGTAGGTTCATCAAACAGCATAATCTTCGGTTGCATCGCTAATGCTCGTGCAATTGCAACACGTTGCTGTTGTCCACCTGACAATTGTCCTGGATACTTATTTGCTTGTTCTGGAATACCAACTCTTTCAAGTAATTCTTTGGCAATTTGTTCTGCCTTTGCTTTTTTCCACTTTCTCACCCAAATTGGTGCTAAAGAGATATTCTTCAGGATAGTCATATGAGGAAATAAATTAAATGACTGAAACACCATTCCCGTTTCTTTCCGAATTTCTTCAATGTTTTTCAAATCATCTGTTAACGCAATATTATCAACCGTTATATGCCCCTTTTGAAATTCCTCTAAAGCATTTATCGTACGAATAAAGGTTGACTTACCAGAACCTGATGGTCCTAGAATGACAATTACCTCCCCTTGCTTTACTGTAAGATCTACATCTTTTAATACATGGTGATCTCCATACCATTTATTCAATTTAGTAACCTTAATAATATCCTCTCTCTCATCTAGAGGTGTCGATAATTTATTTATACCAAAGACACTTTCCATCCTCTCATTCTCCTTTCTATCTCGTCCCTACACCAAGTGATTTTTCTATATGCTTACTTACATGCGACATTAAGAAACAGAAGATGAAGTATATAAAAGCAATCACAATATATAACTCCATATATTTTCCTAAATATTCCGGATTTGCAGCAATTTTTTTTCCCATTCCAAGAAAATCGGCTAATCCAATAACCGCAACTAGGGATGTATCTTTAAAGATGGAAATAAATTGACCAACCATAGCTGGGATAACTGCTTTTAAAGCCTGTGGCAATATGACAAAAAACATTACCTTAAAATTATTTAATCCTAGAGCTTGCGCTGCTTCAAATTGTCCTCTCGGTATTGATTGCAGGCCTCCGCGAATATTTTCTGCTAAATAGGCCGCACTGAATAAAGTGAATGCTATCATTGCCCGGACTACATTATCTAGTTCGATTCCCCCAAGGAACATCGGCAACAATAATTGGGCAATAAATAACACCATAATCAGCGGCATTCCTCGAATTAATTCTATATAAAGAATACAGCAATATTTGATTATAGGCAGTTTACTTCGTCTCCCCACTGCTAGGAGTAAACCTAATGGGAAAGAGCAAATAATTGCAACCGAAGCGATAACAAGCGTTAATAAAAATCCTCCCCAAATATTTGTTTTTACTGGCTCAAGTACACCAAACCCATTAATAATAGAAAGGGTAATCGGTATATATAAAATCCATAATATAAGAAGGGGGATTTTTAACTTCGGAACATATTTTCCGATAAAGTAAAAAAGGAATATCACAGCCGCACTCGTAAATAAATATACTTTCGATTCCATTTCTGTATAAGGAATTACTCCAAATATAACTAGAAGAACACTGAGACTAATGGCAACATGTCCGATAATCCCTCTCCACGCTCCCCAAGTAGTTCCTAAAAATACTGATAGTAACAGAAGAGATACCCACAATCTCCATATTTCTTCTAGTGGAAATTGTCCGACAAAGAGGAGCCTTAAATTATCAGTAACAACTCCCCATTCACTTGCGAATAAAAACTTACCTATTCTCGTAAGCAAATAAATAGTAAACATTAATGTGACAATCGTTAAAATAGCATTTTTCCAATCCTTAAATAAGTTATTTTTCAGCCATAATTGTAATTTCTTTTGATTAGCCAATTTTTTCGTTTCCATAACTGGTTCCGTATTAAGTTGTATATTATCCATTTACCTCCCTACCTTTCTACCAGCTGGAATTTTTTATTAAAAATATTCATTAACAGTGATGTAGTTAAGCTAAATAATAAATACACAGAAATAACAATTAATAAAGTTTCTAATGTATGTCCTGTCTGATTAATAATTGTATTTCCGATTCCAACAATATCTTGGTATGCTACAGCCATTGCTAAACTTGAGTTTTTTATTAAATTTAAATATTGGCTTGTTAATGGCGGGATAATGATTCTAATTGCTTGCGGAAAAATAATTAAACGAAGTGCTGTATGACTTTTAAATCCAAGCGCTTTAGCAGCTTCTGTCTGCCCTTTTGGAACCCCCATTATTCCTGCACGAACAATTTCCGAAATATAGGTTGATGTATAGATTGTTAAGGCAACTAAAACAGACATAAACCCGATGGATAATGACGTTCCTCCTTCAAATGAATTGCCATTAAATACAGGAACAGAAAAACCAAGTGGTCCATTTCCTAAAATAATATAGATAATTATCGTTCCAATTACTATTAATCCCACACTTGAAATGAACGGATATGTAGACTTACCTGATTCTATCGATACTTTTGTTAATTTTTTGAATAAAATTATGCTTCCTGCGATTAAAAAAATTAGAATGACAAGCCAGATCAACGTATTATCCTGTAAGGTAAACCACGGAATAGAGGCACCTCTATTTGAAAAATAAAACGGCCCAACCGATATAGCATCTTGAATTTTCGGCATTGGTAAAAAAACAGCAAAATTCCAAATGAAAATTTGAACCAATAATGGTGTATTTCTAAAAATTTCAACATATACTGTTGCCACTTTACGGACTAACCAGTTGTTTGATAATCTTGCAACTCCTACAATGACTCCAATAATAGTTGCAAGGATAATCCCAAAAACGGAAACCTTAAGTGTATTTAATAATCCTACTAATAAAGCACGTGTATAAGGATCGTCAGGTGTATAACTAATAATAGATTCTGCTATAGGGAAAGATGCTTTTAGATTTAAGTAGTCTAATCCTAATACTAAACCTATTTGTTCGAGACCTGATATTACATTTCTCACCATAAAGGCAATTACTATTCCTACGATTAGAACAAAAATAATTTGACTAATTATCGGGACCACTTTTCTATTTCTCCAAAGAGGAGTCGATGTTGTTTTTTTCATTTCCACTATTTCTCACCTCTCACTTAAAAGAATAGGGGGTATCTCAAATAGATTAGACACTTTGGTTTTTGAGCCCCCCCATATTTTTATCTGTTATTACCTATTAACGGAATGGAATAGAGTACAATAATCCCCCATCAGTATATAACGCATTTTGTGCACGCTCTAATTTGAACACTGTGTCAGGACCTAAATTCCGCTCGTAAATTTCACCATAGTTACCAACTTGTTTAATTACTTGGTAGGCAAAATCATTGGCTAATCCTAGCTGTTCTCCTAGATTGCCTTCCACTCCTAAAAGACGCTTAATCTCTGGGTTTTCACTGGTTAAGAAATCATCTACGTTTTGAGAGGTAATACCGAATTCTTCCGCTTGAATGGTTGCAAATACAATCCATGATACTGCATCTGCCCACTTTTCGTCGCCATCTTTAACTGCTGGAGCTAGTGGTTCTTTTGATAATGTTTCTTCTAAAATAATATGAGCATCTGGGTCCTGCAAAGTAGACTGGCGAGAAACTAATCCCGATTTATCTGTTGTCCAAGCATCAATAGAACCCTGTTCATATGCAGCAATTACAGCATCTGCATTATCAAATGTTTGTGCTGTATAGTTAACACCTGCTGCTTTCATCTGATCAGCTAAGTTTAATTCGGTTGTTGTTCCCGTTTCTACCCCAATTGTTTTACCCTCTAAATCTTTTAGTGTTTTGATTCCACTATCCTTTGGAACCATAATTCCTTGACCATCATAGAAAGTAACTGGAGCAAAACTTAGCCCCACTTCAGCATCACGGTTTGTTGTCCAAGTTGTATTACGAATTAACACATCTACTTCACCAGATTGAACTGCCGTAAAGCGGTCTGTAGCTGATAGAGGTCTAAATTCAATTTTAGAAGGATCTCCAAGAACTCCAGCTGCAATCGCTCTTGCAAAATCAACATCAAAACCAGTATTTTTCCCATCTGAACCTATGTAGCCAAAACCAGGAAGAGCATCATTAACACCTGCTTTTAATGTCCCTCTTTCTTTTATGGTTTCAAGTAAACTTTTAGAAGAACTTGTTTTTGCACCATTAGTACTTTCCCCATCTGATCCTGACTTACTTGAGCAGCCAGCTAAAGCTAGAACAAGTACTAATAAAATACTAAAAGTAAGCGACAAACTTTTCTTCATACAATATATCCCCCTATATCTTGTTTTTATGATACTAGCAAACTCTAATTAAAAGAATATTCAATCTATTTATCTTACAAGAATACTCTTATCACATCGAATGTTAGTATCAGCCCTATTAGATATTAAAAAGCCAACTTATTAACAATTGTTTGTTAACTTTTATAACATCATGTTTTTATTATACCTATTTTTATTAGAATTACAAATAGTTTTTTGAAAACTTTTAATTATGAAAACATTTTAAACATTTTCGTTTTTGTTTAGATTTACAAAAACCTTATATATCAGTAATTCGTATACCGAAAGACTTTCTTTTTTACTCGCTACAAAAACCATCCACCCGCTTTTATTTCAGAAAAAAGATAGTATATATCTACTTCCCATCAAATAAAATTATTTCAGAATAACAAAAATCTGAAATTTTATAATAAACACTTGTCCCTTCTCCTTCCCTCCCCTTTTCTTATGTTCGAAAATCTGACATGATTTCAACATAGAGCTATTTTCCATTACATCAAAAAAGAGACTATTTACAAAAGAATCTCCATTTAAAACAGGTAGAATCCTTTTGCAATAATCTCTTCTTTTACTGAATTATTCTTGTTCATCCATCGGATTATATAATTTTACTTCTGGATTTTTATCTTGGAACCATCTTAATGCAAATTCATTTTCAAATAAAAATGCTTTTTTGCCGTAACGATCCTCTACTAGCAGACTTCTTCCACTAGAAAGATTTTCATTTACCTCTTCATCCACTAACCAACGGGCAATTTTCGAACCTACATGCTCCATAATTACTTCTACATTGTACTCATTTCTCATTCGATGCTCAAATACTTCAAATTGTAGCTGACCAACTGCTCCCAGCAAATAATCTTCTGTTTTGACAGTCTTATATAACTGAATTGCACCTTCTTGTACGAGCTGCTGAATGCCTTTATGGAAATGTTTTTGTTTCATTACATTCTTTGCCGTTACCTTTACAAAAAGTTCTGGTGTAAATTGAGGTAGTTTTTCATATTGGTAAGCATTCTTGCTAACCGTTAACGTATCGCCAATTTGATAAAAACCTGGATCATACAACCCAATAATATCTCCACTAACCGCCTCATTAACGGTACTTCGATCATCAGCCATAAATTGTGTAGATTGCGCTAACTTTACTTGCTTCCCTGTTCTTGGTAAATTAACCATCATTCCTCTTTCAAATTTCCCAGAACAAATACGTAAAAACGCGATACGATCACGGTGAGCCGGATTCATATTCGCTTGAATTTTAAAAATGAACCCTGAAAACTCTTCTGATAAAGGATCGATCTCTCCTATGGTAGATTTTCTAGCTTGTGGAGACGGTGCAAATTGCAAATATGTTTCTAAAAATGTTTGTACCCCAAAGTTGCTTAATGCACTACCAAAAAATACAGGTGTTAAATCACCATTATTAATTTTCTCTTCCGAAAACTCATTCCCCGCTTCATTTAAAAGCATGATTTCTTCTAATGTTTGATCATATAAAGAATCCTGTTTAATTGGATGATCCCCTTCAATCTCTCCATCTTCATTTAGATCAACATATCGTTCTTTATCTTCTACACGGAACTGCTCAATTCGATTGTAAAAACGATCATATATACCTAAAAATTCTTTCCCCATTCCGATCGGCCAATTCATTGGATAAGACTCAATCCCCATTACTTCTTCTAATTCCGCAAGTAATTCAAGAGGCGGCTTCCCTTGGCGATCTAATTTATTAATAAATGTAAAAATAGGAATACCTCTCATCTTACACACTTTAAATAACTTTAACGTTTGTTCCTCTATTCCTTTTGCCGAATCAATTATCATAACAGCACTATCCACAGCTGTAAGAGTACGATAAGTATCTTCACTAAAATCTTGGTGTCCAGGTGTATCCAAAATATTTACTCGTGCATTTTTGTAGTCAAATTGCATCACACTTGATGTAACAGAAATTCCTCTTTGCTTTTCTATTTCCATCCAGTCACTTGTCGCATATTTTCCTGTTTTCTTCCCTTTTACTGTTCCAGCATCTCTAATTGCTCCGCCAAATAATAATAACTTTTCCGTTAACGTTGTTTTTCCAGCATCTGGATGGGAAATAATCGCAAAGGTGCGACGAGATAGTACATCCTGTTTAAAATTCTTTGACATGTTACTTTCCTCTCTTTTACGCATTCAAATTTAGTCCATTCCCTTATATTATCTCGATATATCAAAGTTTGCAATGGATTTAAATGTATTCGGCTACTTTTATTTTTACTATTTTTCTTTTATTTCATGAGAATCCATCCATCTTATTTATTTTCAACCGTTTGACGGACATTATAGCTTAAGATTAATTTCTTCTAATACCTTTCCAATTGATTCATGAATGACAATGTCAGCAATACCATCCATTTGGGTTGGCTCTTTATTGATAATGATTAGTTTAGCACCTGTTTGCTTTGCAAGTAATGGAAATTGATTTGCTGGTGAAACGGATAAAGAGGACCCTAAAACTAAAAAGACGTCTGAATTTATGGCTGCCTCTTCCGCTGTAAAAAATGGCTGTTCTGGGAGCATTTCTCCAAAAAGGACAATGGAAGGTCTTAGTATCCCTCCACAACTGCATAAATAATTGTCATGTAAATATTCATCACTAGGATAATTCTTTCCACACGTTTCACAATGAACCTTTTTTAATGTTCCATGCAATTCAGCAACTTTCTCATTTCCAGCTTCTTCGTGAAACCCATCCACATTTTGTGTGATGATTTGTTTTAAATAGCCTTTTCTTTCCCAATCACTTAGTATGTAATAGCCATTATGCGGCTTAAATTCATGAATGCCTTGAACTCGATTTCGATAAAACTCAATAAATTCTTGCACATGATTATTTAAGGCACTCGTACTGGAAAGATATTGTTTCTTTTCAGCAGTCCATAATCCTTTATTAGCAGATCTAAAATCAGGCAATCCGCTCTCTGTTGACATCCCAGCACCAGTAAATATAACAAAATAATTAGCAGACTTTATAAATGAAACTAAGGAATCCATCTATTCATTTCCCCCTAACACACATCTTCTCTCTTTATTTTAGCAAATAGTTAAGACTCCTCAAATATAATAGTATGCACTTTATTCGCTTTACTTATTACCATTAAAAGAAGACTGACTCATCGAATCAGCCTTCATTTTTTCATTATTTTACCATTTAAAGCAAGCTGCACCCACAATGATTAAAAGAATGAATAAAACAACGATTAAAGCGAAACCTCCGCCGTAACCTGCACCACCATAGCCAGAACCATAGCCAGGATATCCACAACCATATCCGTACATTCTATTTCCTCCTTTTAATATCTGTTTCGTTACGAATTAATTAAAATCCGCCGTAACCCCAAGAAGCACCAATAATCACCAATAAAATAAACAATACTACTAAAAGAGCGAAACCTCCGCCGTAACCTACTCCAACTTCACCCATGAATAAAAACCTCCTTTTTTTGATTCCATATATCCTATTCAAGAATTGAAAATGTGCGATAGACAAATGCACATTTTTTAGGTTTTTTAACCAGTTATCCTTAGGCTATTGTGATATTTTTTTCGTTTCATATTTGATTGTCAAATTTTCTTCATACATCTATTTAGACTACAAAAAGGTGCTATCTTCTAAGTTTTTTAATAAAAAACTTAGAAGATAGCACCTTTAACTATTCTTTTATTCTTTATTTTTGGGAATGAAATTAAAAATTTCATGTGATTCTAAACTATCTACAAAACGTTCAAGCCAATCATAATAATCAAGCGCATATTTCATTTTCTCTAAATCATTGGTTGCATCTTTTATAACATCTTCAGATATTCCTTCTTTATTCATTAATACTTTTATTTCATTCATTGATTTCTCAATTGCATATATATTTTCAGTAATTGCTAACCGCCATTTAATCGTGAAATAATCGATAAATGTTTGATACCAATCTTCTTCTGCTCTATATAAATCTTTTCGAACACCTTTTCGCCATACTTTGTCCACCATTTTCAATTCAAGCAAGGTTCTAACCGAAGTACTCATACTAGTTTTACTCATTCCTAGCTCTTCTTTCATTTCGTCAAGCGTCATCGGATTTTTCTGGAATAATAGCATCCCATATAATCTACCAATCGATTCAGTCACTCCATATAAATCCATGTTTTGGGCTACGGAATCAATCACTCTCTCTCGAGCAATATTTAACTGCTCCCTATCCGTCATTTATCATTCACATCCATATTATATGTTTACTTATACATTGTAATAATGATTATTTCAATAATCAAGGTGAATCAATAATCAAGTACTTAAATGCTTTTTCTGTTTATAGATTAACATGAATAAAAAAAATGTAAAGTAACAACCTAGATAGTATATGGAAGCATTTGAGCGCATTATTAAGAATATACATCCTACGGTTCATTCAGTTTTTTCTGTACGTTCAGAATGAATCATTTTAACTGATTATACAGTTTGAAGTGTCTGTTGATTATCTTCTATAATATATGTAGGCTCGCTTTACAGAGCGTTTAGAATTAAAGAGGTGAAAGAATGGAAAGTATGGCAAAATTAAAAGTCGAAAATGTCACAAAGATTTTCGGCAAAAACGCAAAAAAAGCAATTCAACTATTAAATAGTGGTGAATCAAAAAAAGATATCCTCAAAAAAACAGGAGCAACAGTCGGTGTAAACAAGGCTAGTTTTGAAGTAAATCCTGGTGAGATATTTGTTATTATGGGACTATCCGGTAGTGGTAAATCAACATTAGTACGTATGTTTAATCGTCTGATTGATCCTACAATCGGGAACATTTATATTGATGGGAAAGACATCGTAAAAATGTCAAAAGAAGATTTACGTAAAGTACGCAGAGAAAAAATAAGTATGGTCTTCCAAAAATTCGCTCTACTCCCTCATCGAACAATATTGGAAAATGCAGAATATGGTTTAGAAATTCAAGGGATTGATAAAGCATCAAGAAAAGAACGTGCACTTGAATCACTTAAATTAGTTGGATTATCAGGGTATGAATCCCAATATCCAGACCAATTGAGTGGTGGAATGCAGCAAAGAGTCGGTCTTGCTCGCGCTTTAGCTAATGACCCTGATATTCTTCTAATGGATGAAGCATTTAGTGCCCTTGATCCCCTCATTCGAAAAGATATGCAAGACGAATTATTAGACTTGCAATCAAATATGGAAAAAACAATCATTTTTATTACACATGATTTAGACGAAGCACTTCGTATTGGCGACCGTATAGCGCTAATGAAAGATGGAACCATTGTTCAAGTCGGAACACCAGAAGAAATATTAATGAATCCTTCCAATGATTATGTGGAACGATTTGTCGAAGATGTAGATTTATCGAAAGTATTAACTGCCAATCATATAATGAAACGCGCAGAAGCAGTCACGATTGAAAAAGGTCCTCGTGTCGCGTTACAAATGATGAAGAAACTTGGAATTTCCAGCATCTATGTCGTGAACAAGAAAAGAGAATTACTCGGAGCAATTACAGCTGACGATGCCCGTGCAGCTGCCGAAAACAATGAAGGCATTGAAACCATTTTACAAAAAGATGTAATTACGGTTACAGGTGACACATTATTAGCTGATCTCTTTGATAAGGTATCAACTGCAATCATTCCAGTTGCAGTAATAGATGAGCAGAAGAGATTAAAAGGGATTCTCGTTAGAGGTGCAGTTATTGGAGCCCTTGCTGGTAACAACGAGCTTATTAATACTCCACCAACAGAAGAATCAGTATTAGTTGGGGGGAATGAATAATGAATAATCTAATTCCTAAATTACCAGTTGCAGATTGGATTGATTCCTTTGTCGCCTGGTTGACAACTACCTTCGAAGTATTATTTGATGGAATCACTGCTGTATTAGAATTTGTTGTAAATATTTTAGTAGGCTTCTTTGGGTTTATTCCTCCTATTTTATTAATTATTTTACTTACATTACTTGCATGGAAATTAGCGAATAAGAAGATTGCACTCTTTACTCTTATCGGATTATTACTAGTAGATAATTTAGGCTACTGGGAACCAATGATTGATACACTAGCTCTTGTACTCTCTGCTGTATTTATCTCCATAATAATTGGTGTTCCACTAGGAATATGGGCTTCACAAAATAGCACTGTCCGCAATATTGTTATCCCAATATTAGACTTTATGCAAACAATGCCAGCCTTTGTCTATCTTATTCCTGCTATCTTCTTCTTTAGTATCGGGGTCGTACCTGGAGTGGTAGCATCAGTAATATTTGCTATGCCACCTACTATTCGTTTGACTATTCTTGGTATCCAACAGGTTCCTAGCGATATTAGAGAAGCGACAGAAAGCTTCGGTAGTACAACTAGCCAAAAATTATTAAAGGTTGAATTACCACTTGCTATGCCAACAATACTAGCTGGTATTAACCAAAGTATTATGCTTGCACTATCAATGGTAGTTATTGCTGCAATGGTTGGTGCACCAGGACTTGGTGCTGATGTATATCGTGCTGTAACTCAAATTCAAATTGGACGTGGATTTGAAGCTGGTATATCTATTGTAGTACTTGCGATCATTTTAGATAGAATTACCCAAAATGTGGGAACAAAGAAAAAGGGGGCAAAATAATATGAAAAAAATGACTAGTCTATTAGGAGCAATCACTCTTACCTTAGGGTTAGCTGCCTGTGGTTCTAACAGCGCAGACGATCCGAATGCCACAATTGGTGAAAAAGTTGATTATGAAATTATCGGTATCGATCCTGGTGCAGGTATAATGAAAGCAGCTAATAAGGCGATTAGCGACTATGACTTAAAGGATTGGAAATTGGTAGAAGGTTCAAGCGCAGCAATGACGGCTACTCTAAAAAAAGCGTATGACAAAAAAGAACCAATTATCATAACAGGCTGGACTCCACATTGGATGTTCACTGCATATGATTTAAAATACTTGGAAGATCCAAAGGGCTCTTTTGGTGAAAATGAGAATATTCATTCCATTGCGCGTAACGGATTAAAAGAAGATATGCCTGAAGCATATCAGGTACTAGATAATTTCCACTGGACAACAGATGACATGGGTGTTGTTATGATGGATATCTATGATGGCGAAGATCCTGAAAAAGCCGCTGAAAAATGGATAAAAGATAACGCTGATAAAGTTAGTGAATGGACAAAAGGCGTGAGCAAAGTAGACGGAGACAAAATTAAAATCGGTTATGTAGCATGGGATAGTGAAATTGCAAGTACCAATGTTATCGGCAAAGTTTTAACAGATTTAGGTTATAAGGTAACATTAAGTCAAGTTGAAGCAGGTCCAATGTGGACTGGTGTAGCAGATGGCAGCCTAGATGCACATATTGCAGGTTGGTTACCAATTACGCATGAAGATTATGCAAACAAATTCAAAGGTCAATTCGAAGACCTAGGACCTAACTTAGAAGGAACAAAACTAGGTCTTGTTGTACCAAGCTATATGAAAGATATTAATTCAATTGAAGATTTAAAAGAAAAAGAGTAACACCAAAAGACTCATCTGAAATTTATTTCAGATGAGTCTTTTTTTCTTTATTCTGTTTTATTACTTAAATTATCATTTAACTCATTAATACTCTGACGAATATTTCCTTTGCCTGATAAATTTTCAAGTAATTCTTTTACATCGATTCCAGCAGATGCCTTTAATGATTCTTGCATTGTTGACATTAAGTTTGTTGCATAGCCTGTCACTTTATTTGCTCCACCGTTGCTGCCATCACTTCCAGTATCCACAACCGTAATCTTATCGATATTAGCTAATGGACTAGCTACTTGTTTTGCGTATTCAGGTAACATATCAAGTACCATATCCAAGATTGCCGCTTGACCATATTGTGCATATGCTTCGGCAATTTTGCGTTTTGCTTCCGCTTCAGCCAAACCTTTTAAGCGGATAATTTCTGCTTCTGTTTCCCCTTTTGCTTTTTCTGCTTCCGCTTTTGCTAAACCATCTACTCGCACTTTTTCTGCTTCCGCTTTTGCTTGTGATTCAATTCGATATTGATTCGCATCCGCTTCGGCAATTTCACGGCGTTTATTCGCTTCGGCAGCCTGCTCCATTGCATAACGATCTGCATCTGCTTTCTTTTTAACCTCTGAATCATACTGCTTTTCTCTTCTTAAAATCTCTTTTTCTTCCAACTCAATTTGTTTCTGTCTTTCAATGATCTTAATTTGCATTTCTTGCTCAGTAACTTCTTGCTTAGATCGAGCGCTTTCTAAATCATATGCTTGGTCAGCACGTGCTTTTGCAACATCTTGCTCTCTTCTATAATCAGCAATTTTCATTTGATTTTCTTTTTCTGCTTCGGCAATCTCTGTTGCTCTTTCTAATTCTGCCTTTTTAGCATCTTTATCTGCTTCGGCTTTTTTGATTCTTGTTTCTTTATCTGCCTCAGCTGTTGCGATATCTGCATCGCGTTTAACTTGGGCAATTCTTGGTTTACCAAGCGATTCTAAGTATCCGTTTTTATCTCTGACATCTTTAATCGTGAAGGATACAATGACTAGACCCATTTTTGCTAAGTCATGAGAAGCAACCCTTTGGACCTCTTGCGAAAACTTATCTCGATTTTTATAAATTTCTTCGACTGTCATACTACCTAAAATAGAGCGTAAATGGCCTTCTAATACTTCTCTTGCTTCATTTTCACGATCTTGTTTTGTTTTTCCTAGAAACTGTTCAGCTGCAGTGGCAATTTCACCAATAGAACCACCAATTTTAATAATAGCTGTGCCGTCTGCCATAACTGGAACGCCTTGTTCTGTATATACTTCCGGTGTTGAAACATCTAATTTACTAGATAATAAACTCAGAGGTTCTGATTGCTGGAAAACCGGGAGAATAAATGTCCCTCCGCCCCTAATAATTTTAATTTTATTTCCTGATTCATCGACATGAACATTTTTAGAACCTAAATAACTACCTGTTACAATTAGTGCTTCATCTGGTCCTGCAGTCTTATATTTCGCCATAAAAATACTAATAAGTGCGATTAATAAAAATGCTACAATTCCTATTACAATATAAATCTCAATTGCCATTCATTTTTCCTCCTTTTGTTTGCTTTACTATATGCCATCCTTGCGAACAACATAAGCAACATTTTCTTTAATTTCTACTATAACCGTTTCTTCGCCAAATCCAATTTCTTCGTTATAAAAGCTTGCTGCAGTTTTTGAGATATTTCCACTGATGCTTTCGATCAATATTTCTCCATAGCCATCCTGCGGAATTGCTGTAATGACTTTGCCAATTCTTCCCTTAAGTGATTCATCGCTATAAACTAATGATTCTTCTGCATTAGCAAGAGGAATAAAAACAAAAAAGTGTAAGCAGCTAGAAATAATAAGTGCGATTATTGCTGAAATGGAAAGAATAATGAAGCTATTGATAGAAGAATACTTCTCCATAAGATAACCACTTGCTGATAATATCGTAAAAAAAGCAAGGATTAAAGTAGGATTAAATACACCCACGTCTCCACCAAATAAGTCTGATAGTAATAAGGTTAATATGACACATATTCCCGAACCAATTAAAACAGTTAAATAAATGGAGGGAAGATCAAAGCCGAATAATTCCATACACATCATTCACTTTCTAAAAATTTAATTTTGTTATGTATTCACTAAAATCAGACCTCCTTCATTTTAGTACTTACCATACATACGACTTAGACGAAGAAAGGTTTCAGGAATTTTTAGAAAAAATCTAAATTATACTTATATTGTATGAACTGGCATACAGAAATAAAGAACTAATACCCTTTTTTAGCATCAGCTTATCAAGCATGCAAAAAAATCATTCTTCCATTAATATTTCGTCATCTTTAAGAATTTGTTTCATATCATAGTTTAAGGGGAATTTCATCTATATCAACGAAATATTTTGTATATACCATTGTTACCGTTTGAGCAATAAAACTTTATGAAAAGGTGATATTGTGGAAGAGCATATGAAACGTACAGATAAACATGAGGAAATTGAAAATAAAAATAGGATAGGTAAAAAAGTGATGTATTTTTTAGGCTCTATCTTACTGCTTACCACAATTTTCGGAGGTTACATATTTTCAGATAGATATTTTGCTAGTGAGCCCAAAACAGGAACAGAAGAATATGGAGACAAAGTAGTCATTACCTTGCCAAACGGAAAAAAAGTATTTACTTATGAAAATCTAATTGTAGAAGAGGATGGCAAACTTCTTTATAAAGGAGAACGTAATACAATCGATTTATCAGGAGGAGTTGTTGTCTATGAAAACTGGGAAGACTAATCAAACTTATTTTTATGGAATATCGTCATCAATCTCTCTCTTACAACCAAATAGAATAGTACTAAAAAGCTGCCAAAAAAAGTGATCAATATTTGGCAGCTTCTTTATATATGTATCTTCTCTTTTTTCTGATCAAAAGTTAAAGGAGGCTTATTTTTTGTAATCCGTAAGCTAGTCCCCCATCATCTACATGCTTTGTAACAAATTTTGCATATGGCTTAATATCTTTATGGGCATTCCCCATAGCTATTCCCATTCCTACATACGAAAGCATTTCTTTATCATTTAATCCATCTCCAAATGCTACAGCTTCCTTTGGATCGATATTTAGTATGTTTAAAATTTGTGCAATCCCAGCTGCTTTTGACCCACCTGTTGGAATAACATCCATGGATAAAGGATGCCAACGAACAAAATGTATATTGGAAAACGCTTCTTCATATACCTTTTCTTCGCTTTCCTCACAAAAAAGCAAGCATTGATAGATATCAGCTTCCTTCCAAAAATCTTTTCGATAAGAAGGTGCCTTTAATTTTAATGATTGAAATGATTCAATAATATGTGCATGCTCCTTATGATTAGCGCAGCCTTCCTTGCTCCCTTGAAAAACGATTGGATGATTATTTTTTAAGGCAGTATTTTCTAGCATTTCTAGTATCTCCATTGGGATTGGTTTTTTATAAACTTCCTCTTTTTCATGGACAACATATGAGCCATTAAAAGAAATAAAAGACGATAAACCAAGCTCCTCTAAAATATGAGAAAAGAAATAAGGTGCTCTTCCAGTTGCTAAAACAATTGGGATATTCCGCTTCTTTAATTCCTTAATGGCTGCTTTCGCGTCACTAGGAATTTGTTTCTCTTCATTTACTAATGTACCATCAATATCAATAAATACAATTTTATATGCCAAAATTCTTTCTCCTTTATTATTTCTTTATTAATGAGCTACTTCTGGCTAATAGTGGTCTTTCATTATTCCAAATGACTTCTACCGGTAACGAAAAAAAGCTGCTCATGTTCTTGCTGGTTAATACTTCCTTTGTATATCCTGAGATAAATTCCTCTCCCTTTTTCAACAGAAAGGTATGGGAAAACACTGGTAATATTTCCTCAACATGATGTGTAACGTAAATGATGCTACTATTTTCAGATACCAAACTAGAAATGGTATCTAATAATTGTTCTCTTGCTAAAAAATCTAAGCCTGTAGCAGGTTCATCTAAAATAATTAGTTCGGGATTTACCATTAGCGCTCTTCCGATTAATACTCTTTGTCTCTCTCCTTGTGATAAACTACTATATGGTCTATCTGCATAATCCAAGCTACCTAGCTTCTCCATTATTTCAATTGCCCTGTTTCTAATTTCCGTTGTTGGTGACTCATATAATCCAATCGAAGCATATGCGCCGCTAAGTACAATTTCAAATGCGCTATCTGACGCATATAAATTTTGTTGTAGCCGGTTGGATACTAGTCCAATCTTTCGCCTTAGCGCTCCTCCTAACTCTGACTTCCCAAACTCTTTTCCTAATACTTCCATTTTCCCAACTGTCGGATGATAATACGCACAAATCATATTTAACAAAGCTGTCTTTCCGGCCCCATTTAGACCATACAGAATCCAATTTTCTCCTTTTTTAATCTCCCAATTAATATTTTTCAGTATCCACTGACCATTTCTTTTTAAGCCAACCTCTTCTATTTTAACAACCATACTAATCCCCCTATCTCCTCTACATTTTACTAAAAATTCATATAATTTGTACAGAATGAGGAATCAAAGAAATTTGTATTTTTCATTGCTCATATTACAAAGAAGAAAGATAATGAAAAAGACTTGACCCTTAATCAAAATAGATTTCATTCTGATTAAGGGTCAAATCTTTAGGTGGTACATACATTAAATTAATAACCCCATATTCAGTTACCACCGAATGTGTAAACGCTTTAATTTGATGACAAAAAAATAACTGGAGATAGACCCTCATAAATGAGGGTCATAGGTAAAAAATTAACCAACTAATCCTTCTTTTTTAAGGACAGCTTCTACACCATCAACTGCTTCTACTTCATCTTCACCAGTTGCAGAAATAGTAATTTCTCCACCTTTAGGTACACCTAGTGACATTACGCCCATAATAGACTTTAAGTTCACAGATTTCCCTTTGAAAGAGATTTGCATATCTGATTTGAACTTGCTAGCAGTGCTAACTAATAATGTTGCTGGTCTTGCATGAATACCAGTTTCATCAATTACTGTAAATGTTTTTTCGCTCATTGTTATACCTCCAAAGAAAAAATTGTCTTACCCTACTATTTTAGCTGATTTTAGGACTTAATACTAACTTTTTTTTCATCTTTTTCAGTTTTAAGCTTTCTATTTGTGTAACTCTCGATATTTTTTCATTTATTAGACAAATTTTCTACCCCATTACCCTCTGCTTTTTTACACTTTTTATGAATTCTCTAAAAATCTGATTCATTTTATCATTAGTAGACGCCATTGATTCTGGATGCCATTGAATCCCTAGTAAAAAGTTAGGATAGCTCTTATGCTCAACAGCTTCTATTACACCATCGCTACTAGTGGCAACTATTTCTAAGCCTGCTGCTAAACCATCAATAGCTTGATGATGAAGGCTATTTACTCTTGTTTTTGTTTCGCCAATTATATTTGCTAACTTACTTTTTTCTTCAATAGAAATAAAATGGGTGTCTAAATTTCTATTCACAGATTGAGTATGTTTAATACTATCTTTTATTTGCGAAGGAATATCTTGTATTAATGTTCCTCCTAAAGCAACATTTAAAATTTGAATTCCTCTACAAATTGCAAGTATTGGTTTATTCGTTTCCATCGCCCTTTTAATTATTTGTATTTCCACTTTATCACGCAAAATAATGGTGTCCCCTATATTTTGATGTGGATCTTCTCCAAATAAACTCGGATCTACATCCTCTCCTCCACTCAAAATCACAGCATCACAAAGATCCACCATTTCTCTTGCCAGGTCCTCCTCTACAAACGGCAAGATAACTGGCAATCCTCCATTGACTGCAACGGATTTTTGATAATCATGATGCACATATGTGCCTTCCATAAATTTATTTTTAAATACGTATGCACCTGTTATCCCTATTACCGGTTTACTCAACGCTCTCCATCCCCTGACACTATTTAATTTTTTCAATATTAACAATATTAAAAAGGAAATAAAAGAGCTTGTCAATTAACTTTCTATAAATAAAAGTAGAAAAAACAGCTACATAACGATCATCGGTCTACCGTTTTAGCTGTTTTTATCGTTTATGTTATTGTTATAAGTGTAAATAGTATCTTCCTCTTACCAAATGACTTTCCAATTATGATTACAAGTCGCAGGTACGACCTTTCTCTCCATAATATAATTAGCTATTAATTCAGAAGCGTCAAATTGAATTTCACGGATAACAGGCTTATTTTTGAACATAAAGAAATCTCCACCGCCTCCTGCTCGATAATTATTCATTACTACTTCATATACACCTTCCTCGTCTATTGGCGCCCCCTCAAAATCTAACTGAACAACTCTCTGTCCAATTGGCTTAGTTAGATCGAGTGTGTATTCAATTCCTTCCCACATATCGTAGTTGTAGTGCTGGGGTTTAGGATAAACAAACGAAGGATTGACAATCGGCTCTCCCTCGTCATTTAAAGCAAAATATTTTGCACTTTGTTCGAGCGCACGACGAATATCCTTTCCAGTTAGAGCAAGCACTTTAAATGTATTAGGATAAATATAATTGGATACAATATCTCTCATTGTTACATTGGGCTTAAATCCCGGTGATTCGTTATTAAAAAGTGCAGTATTACTGATTTTCACTTGCGCTGCATCCATTTGTACTTTATTAATAAATTCGATAAGCGCGCTGTCCTTTAAGCGAATTTGCATCGGATCTGTTACTAACATTTCCCCATCAATATAGCCAATCGGCGTATCTAACCATTCCTGTGTCCATTCCTCATTTTCCTTTACTAATAATAGAATATCCTCATCAGCTTCTACTTCAGCAACAGATAATAGTTCAGAGCTTTTCTCGATTACTTCGCCTTTATCATCTAGTAATAATGTTATTTTTCCTACATACTTTCCATTATTGCTTGGTTGAATAATTTCTGTTCCATTGATATTACCGGTTAATTCTCTATGTTGATGCCCTGTTAAAAGTACATCTACCCCGTCAATTTGTTTACAAATGGTATATCCTTGATTCTCTCTAGTCAATACTTCGGATGGCTCACCAGTTTCAGGATCCCTTTCAAATCCTCCATGATAAGAGATAACAAGAACATCTGGCTGCTCTTCCTTCTTAATCAGCTCTACCCATTCTTTTGCACTGTCATATGCATCATTAAATTGCAGTCCTCTGATATTCTGAGGATTTTCCCAATTGGGAATGTAATGGGTTGTTATACCTAGAATAGCAATCTTAAAACCATTTATTCTCTTTATTACATAAGGAATTCCTAAAAATGGTGTTTTCGTTTTTACATCGACAATATTTGCAGACAACCAAGGGAAATTTGATTCCTTTACTGCGGATTTTAAAATATCTAAGCCATAATTAAATTCATGATTTCCAATAACAGCTGCATCATACTTTAATTCATTTAATATCGTTATCATTGGATTTTTTTTATCTGCTAAAAAATTCGCATAATGGTAGGTTAACGGCGTGCCCTGTATTAAATCACCATTATCAATTACAATGGTATGTACATTCTTTGCTCTTTCATTCCTTATTATAGAAGCAATTTTACCAAGACCAACATCTGCAGGGGCATTATTCCCATAATTCAATGGAAAAACATTTCCATGTACATCACTTGTTAATAATATAGTTACTTCTGTATTCAAGATTTCATCTCCAGTATCTAAATTTCCAATTTTTACGAATAAAGTAGTATAATCGAAGCTGCGTTTTATTCCTCCATTAAGCAAGTTCATTATAACAAGTTCATTCTACCTTAACTACCTATAATTTCTTTTCTTTCTCCTCTAACTCTCTTTTTCTTAAACCTATTAAAAGTTTTTTAGTACTTCTTTACAATAAATTTGCAATTCTTAACATTATTCCCACTTTAATTATGACAAATCTATTATATATTTTTACAAGTAACACATTAATAACTTCGGAGGTCTAAAAATGTTAAAAAAATTTGCTACGCTCGGACTTTCCCTTGCTTTAACTGCAGGGATACTATCAGCTTGTGGATCGGAAGAAAAAACTACAAGCAATACAGATGGATATGACCCAAAGGAATTAACAGTACAATTCGTGCCATCTTCTAATGCAGATACTTTAGAAGCAAAAGCTAAACCGTTGGAAGGTTTACTATCTAAAGAGCTAGGGATACCTGTTAAAGTGAGTGTTTCTACTAACTATAACACGATTATCGAAGCAATGGATTCACAGAAAATTGATGTTGGTTTTTTACCTCCTACAGCATATGTCCTTGCCCATGATAAAGGTTCTGCTGATGTTATTCTGCAAGCACAACGCTTTGGAATTAACGACGATGGCAGTGAAAATGATGAATTAGTAGATTTTTATAAAAGCCTTTTTATTGTGAAGGCAGATTCTGATATTAAAACAGTAGCTGATTTAAAAGGGAAAAAAATCGCAACGCAAGATGTTACCTCATCTGCTGGTTATGTTTGGCCTGTTGGTAAACTAATGGAAAATGATATTAATGTTCCTGGAGATGTTGAAACAGTTACGGTCAAAGGACATGACCAAGCCGTTATTGCTCTATTAAATGGTGATGTTGATGCGGCTGTCATCTTCCAAGATGCTCGTAATATTGTGAAAGCAGATTACCCAACTGTTTTTGAAGATACAAAAGTACTTGAGTATACAGAAGATATTCCAAATGACACAATCTCTGTTCGCTCTGATATGAGTGATAAATGGAGAAAGAAACTTCAAGAAGCTTTCATTGCAATAGGAAAAAGTGAGGAAGGACATCAAATCATTCGAGATATCTATACACATGAAGGATATGTCGTATCAGATGATAGTAAATTTGATATCGTCCGTGAATATAACGAAAAAGTAGCAGAATAATATTTTTTGCCAACCATTTAAATTTTAAATGGTTGACTTTTTTCTAGTAAGTGTCGGATTATTATATCTTTATTCCGACTTTTACTAGAAAAAAGAAGTCTCTCTATATAAATCTGATTTCTTTTTCAATTTTTATTAGAAAGTTGGTAAAAAATTGATAGAGTTTAAAAAAGTAACTAAAATTTATCCAAATGGAACTAAAGGATTAAATGACATTAATATTACGATTAACAAAGGAGAATTTGTTGTCATTGTTGGTCTTTCTGGCGCAGGAAAATCTACTTTCCTCCGCTCCATTAACCGGCTTCATGAAATAAGCGCAGGAAATATTGTCATTAATGGTCAATCTATTACCGCAGCGAAGGGTTCTGAATTAAGAAAAATACGTAGAAATATCGGAATGATTTTTCAAAATTTTAATCTTATCAAGCGTTCAACTGTTCTTCGCAATGTACTATCCGGCCGGGTTGGTTATCACGGTACCTTAAGAACTATTCTAGGCTTTTTCCCGAAACAGGATATAGATCTTTGTCTTCTGGCATTAGATCGAGTCAATATATTGGAAAAGGTATATTCGCGTGCAGATGAACTCTCTGGAGGCCAGCAGCAGCGTGTTTCAATTGCACGCGCATTAGCACAAGAAGCAGAAATCATCTTAGCAGACGAGCCAGTAGCTTCTCTTGATCCTTTAACTACTAAACAAGTTATGGATGATTTGAAACGAATTAATGTAGAAGATGGTATTACAACCATCGTCAATTTGCACTTCATTGACCTTGCTCGGCAATATGCGACACGAATTATTGGTCTTCGTGCAGGTGAGGTAGTATTTGACGGCCCCGTAGAAGAGGCGACCGATGAAGTGTTTAAAATAATATATGGACGTGAAATAAAAAAAGATGAATTACTAGGGGAATCGATATGAATGAGAAAGCAATAAAACAACCCTTATTAAATAGGCCCACTCCTCCAGCGAAAAACAAATTGATACTAACCATCTTGCTTCTTCTTGTTTTATTATGGTGGAGCGCTTATAAAACAGATGCGAGCCTTACCGAATTAATTCAAGGCTTTCCCAATATATTTGATGTACTCTTACAAATGGTTCCACCAGATTGGAAATATTTCCAAAAAATTATGGAACCATTATTAGTGACAATACGAATGGCCGTAATCGGAACTACTTTTGGCGCTATAATAGCCATTCCTCTTGCTATTTTTTGCGCTAGTAATATTGTACGCTCCGCATTTATTTTTTATCCATTTCGAATGATCTTAAATTTGATTAGAACTATTCCGGACCTATTACTTGCTTCCATCTTTGTTGCTATATTCGGGATTGGATCATTGCCAGGAATTATCGCACTAATTATTTTCTCTATTGGGTTGATCGCAAAGCTTTTATATGAAGCGATTGAATCTATTGATTCTGGCCCCCTAGAAGGAATGACTGCTGTAGGTGCTAACAAAATACAATGGATTTTTTTTGGTATTGTTCCTCAGGTTACTGCTTCTTTTACTTCCTATGTATTATATACATTTGAGGTAAATGTACGTGCAGCAGCAATACTAGGATTAGTTGGTGCCGGTGGAATTGGTGAATATTATGATCGCACACTTAATTTTTTACAATATGATAGAGCTTCTTCTATTATCATTCTTACTTTACTAGTTGTTTTAATTATCGATTATTGTAGTACAAAACTACGGGAGAAACTGTTATGAGTGAAACAATAAAAACAATCACAAAGCCAAAAAAGAAATCTTTTAGAAATATTACCCTATTCGTCTTGTTAATCCTTATATATATATGGGCTTTTTCTGATATACCGGTTACTTCCATTAAGGATAGTTCAGCACAGATTTCTCAGGCCATCTTCACAGGCATTTTTCATCCAGATTGGGAATATGTATATTTGCCAGATGGCGAGGATTTATTACGTGGTCTGCTTGATACATTAGCAATTGCCATATTAGGTACCTTTATATCAGCATTTCTTTGTATTCCCTTTGCATTCTGGGCTGCTAATAATATGAGCAAAGGAAAAACAATCGCGAGCACAGGGAAGTTTGTATTAAGTTTCGTACGGACATTTCCTGAAATTATCATGGCTATTTTATTTATTAAAGCAGTTGGTCCTGGATCATTTGCTGGAATACTAGCATTAGGGCTACATTCCATAGGGATGTTAGGAAAATTATTTTCAGAAGAAATTGAAAATCTAGATATGGGACCAACAGAGAGCTTGCTAGCAGCCGGTGGTACAAGATTGCAAGTCTTATGGTTTGCAGTATTGCCGCAGGTTTTACCTGGTTTTTTATCCTATACCTTATATCGATTTGAGATAAATATTCGTTCTGCTGCCATTTTAGGTGTTATCGGTGCAGGAGGGATTGGAACACCACTTATTTTCGCACTCAGTACAAGAGATTGGGATCGAGTTGGTATCATCCTATTAGGGATTATTGTCATGGTAACCATAATTGATATAATAAGTGGATTTCTAAGAAGAAAGATTGCCTAGAAGAAAAAAGTATATTTTAAATAAACACACATCAGCTTTCTTTGATGTGTGTTTATTGTAGAAAATAACAAAATAGTACAAATTATCAATATATTTGTTACAATAGAATAATAAATTTTAAAAATAAAGGAGTGTTCTCCAAAATGAAAAAAAGAAAATTATTACTTACCCATTCTCTCCATTCTTCCCTTCTGAAAAAGATACAGTCCACATTTTCTGAATGGGAAATCATTCAAGCATTAAAACAAGATGATTGGCAAAAGCATTTGATTGATTCTGAAATCATTCTTGGTTGGAGAAGTAGTTTTGATTTAAAAACTATTATGGACAACGACCAGCTCAAATGGATTCAAACTTGGAGTGCAGGTGTGAATTCCCTTCCTTTAGAGCAGTTAAGAAAAAAGAATATCGTTATTACAAGTGCAAATGGCGTACATGGCTACCCTATTTCAGAAACAATTTTTGCGCTCCTACTTGGTCTAACAAGAAATATTCATACATATGTACGAAATCAGCTTAAAAGAAAATGGGATGGAACCGACATTAAATTAGAAGCACACAAAAAAACGATCGGTATTATCGGTTTAGGAGCAATTGGGCTAGAAACAGCTAAAATTGCCAAGGCATTTGATATGCATGTTATCGGCGTAAGAAATTCACGTAAGCCAACCGATTATGTAGATGCGTTATATACATCTGAAGAGCTAAACGAAGTCCTTCCTCTCTGTGATTATGTAGTAGTCACACTGCCGTTAACAGACGATACATATCAACTATTCCAAAAAGAGCAATTTCAACACATGAAAAACTCTGCCTTTTTTATTAACATTGGACGTGGAGAAATAGTCAAAGAGGATGATTTGGTCATCGCTTTAAAAAACGGAGAAATTTTAGGTGCGGGCTTAGATGTTTTTGAAAATGAACCATTGCAGCAGACAAGTCCACTATGGGATTTGGAAAATGTTATTATAACTCCCCACACTTCGGGCTCTACAGAACATTACAATAGCAGAGTAATAGAAGACATTTTCCTCCTTAATGCAAAGCATTATTTAAAAGAAAAAGATCTAGCAATTAATGTTGTGGATTACCAAAAAGGTTATTAATCCTAAATATAAAAAGAGGAGTTCGCTTAAAAAGCACTCCTCTTTTTATCATCCAACCTTTTTATAATTCTTCTGACTTGTCGCACGGCGAACCATCATATAAATCCTTTGACTTAAAAAGCCTACTAGCAAAATAACTACTAATAATAGAGTAATGGTTGCACCAGGAGGCGTTCCTAAATGATAAGATGAAAACAATCCAGTAAAGATACTAACAGCCGCTACTAAAATAGCCACGAAAAATACCCATTTAAAGCCTTTTACTAATTTGATGGAAAAGGCAGATGGTAATACTAACAAAGCAGAAACCAATAGCACGCCGATTGTTGGGATAATTACTGAAATAGCGATACCAGTTAAAATACTAAATGCTATGGATAACATATTGGTATTAATGCCGCTAGTTGTTGCCGTATCTTGATCAAAAGTCATAATATACATCTGTCGCGTAAAGAAAACAAAAAATAGAAGAATAATTCCAGTAACAATTGCTAATATATTTACTTGCTGTTTGCTAATCGTAATAATACTTCCGAATAAATACTGATCCATGCTTGTCGTCATTCCGCCACTAGATAAACTCATGAGAAATAAAGCGAACGATAATCCAGCAGCCATTAGAATGGCAATCGATACTTCTGAATAAGTATGGTATGCTCGTCGCATATATTCAATTCCAATTGCTCCAGCCATTACAACGAGGAGACTAGAAATTGTTACATTCGTTTGAAAGAAAAAACCAATTGCCACACCTGCTAATGATATATGTGACAATGTATCTGCCATCAATGCTTGTCTCCGCAGGACTAAATAAATTCCAATGATTGGTGCAATTATTGCAATGAGCCCACCTGCCCAAAATGCTCTTTGCATGAATTCAAGCTCAAACATCTCCATCCACCTTTTTCTCCTTTCTCAATATGAATAATTTTATCTAAATAATCTTCTACTTCATCTTGATCATGTGTTACCATAACAACTGTTCTATTATGCTCATTTACTTGATGTTTCATAAATTCATAAAAGCCTTTCCTGCTATCTGCATCCATTCCTGTAGTCGGTTCATCTAAAACCAGCAAATCAGGTTCAGACGCTAGAATACGTGCAATTACAATCTTTTGCTTTTGTCCTCCTGATAACTCCCCAATTTTCTTATTTCGATAATCCCACATTCCAACCATTTCTAATGATTTCTTGACTGCTTCATGATCTACTTCCTTTAATCTTTCATACCATTTCTTACGTTGATATCTGCCTGATCGAACAAGTTCTATTACAGTACTTGGGAAGCCAACATTAAAAGAAGAAATTTGTTGAGGAACATAACCTACTGTTAATTTTTTTCCACTCGCATTTAACTTACTTATATTCACTTCTCCTGACCATGGCTTTAGTAGACCCAATAATAACTTTAATAAGGTAGATTTACTTGCGCCATTAGGTCCTGTAATCCCAACAAACTCCCCATATTCTAATTCAAATGATACATCCTCAAGAGCAGGAACATGTTCATAACCAAATGTAATTTTTGATACTGTCGCTAGTTTCATATAGTAATTACTCCTCTCCATTTGTTTATTTATAATCTTCCTTATCCATAACGCCTCTATAATCGTTTCTCTTTAAATTCTGTTTTAAATAAAGATAGGTTAGTTTTTTTGAAATATTTTTATCAAAGCACTTATTTGTTATTTTTTCATTTATCTAGCTTTAATAACTTTTGCGATTTGTGGCAATCTATTCATTCTCGGAATGTTTCATGCAAAAACAGTCATTTCGTACTCATTACGATTTAAAGGCTAAAAATATTTGTTCAAATAGAAAAAATTATAATTTAAACACTAGATAAACAGTTTTCATTTCTTTCCTTCTATAATACATGACACTTAATAATAGACTTTTCCTTGTTGAGTGTCAATATAAATCCAAACGATTCCGATTAAAAATTTTATAATAAAATTGTTTATTGGTCAAGAATTACTTCTTATATACCCGATTTCCCCCCATTATTATAAGGATTCCAATGATTAATCAGCCTTATTATTATTCTGCTAATATTCATAATAAAATTATGATATGATGCATAAATTTTAAATACTGGGGTATATATTAAATATAATGAATCAGAATAAAAAGCATTACTTGATGAAATTTCATCAAGTAATGCTTTATAAAAACTAAAATATTAGAATCGAACAACTCTTCCATTAAATACAGTTTTCCAATATCCACTGTCCATAGATGCTATTGCAACACCAGTAGAGCTTTGAGAACCGATGAACTTGCCTCCACCAATGTAGATTCCAACATGACCATCCGTTTTATATGTGTTAAAGAATACTAGATCGCCTGGCTGCATATCACTTGTAGATACGCGAGTTCCAGCGTTTTTCAAAGCATCTGTACTTGCAGGAATACTATATCCAGCCTGTGAATAAGCCCAGCTAACAAAACCAGAGCAATCAAATAATCCGTTTGCTACATCAGATGCTGTTCTTCCTCCACCAAATTTATAAGTAGAATTACCAATATATTTATATCCTGCTGTAATAGCTTTTGATTTACTACCACTTGCTTTTACTGTTTTCTTTGAGCCTGATGTAGTTTTGTCAGAACTTGTTTTAGATTTATTAGAACTTGCGGAAGAAGAATTATTAGAACTTCCATTATCACTAGTTCCAACTGTTGTAGCAACTAATTGATTTAAGTTTTCTTGTTCTTTTTGTTGGATCATCTTTTTAATTTGTGGTTCTACAGATTGTAATGAACCATACTTTTCTTCCAATTTAGCTTTACGTTCTTTATTGTCTGCTTCTTTTGCTTTTAAATCATTTTTTGCTTGCTCATTTTTCTTTTGTTTATCTTGATTTTGCTTTTGCATTTCTTCAAGATCTAATTTTGTATTTTTCAATTCATCATACTTTTCTTTTACTTCGTTTTGCTTCGTTTCTAAATCTTTTTTATCCGCTTCATTGCTTGCGATTAAATCTTGATCTGCTTCCATGATTGTAGCTACAGCACCTACACGGTCAACAAACTCCTTAAAGCTAGCTGCACCGAATAAGACTTCAATATAATCAACGTTTCCTCCATTTTCTTGGAAGGTACGTGCTCTTTCTTTTAATACATCATTTCTTTTTTCAATTCTATCTTCTAATTCTTTTATCTTTTTCTCAAGGGTTGCAATTTCTTTTTCTGTTGTTTCCATCTTTGTTTTTGTTTCTTCAATAAGTGCTTTATTTTCCTCGATTGCCTTATCCACTCTTTTAATTTGTGCTTCTAGTTTCTTTAATTCTTCTTGCGTTTCTACAATCTTAATTTGAGCGTCTGAAATTTGGCCTTGTAAAGATTCCTTTTGTTGAACAATGCTAGGTGATTGATTCGCATGAGCATTTATTCCTGGTACAGCTAGGCTAGTCCCTAACCCAAGTAATATCGTTGTATTTAGTACCACTAGTTTCTTTTTTAACATTTCCATTTTCCCCCTGCACTTATCTAATGTAGAATTCTTATAATCTAATTGTCTATGTATTGTCTATATGTTTATGGTTGTAATTGGTAGAGAGACTCTTTTAATATAGTATTCTCTCTTCTATAAATCAAACGATAATCCCGCTTTCGACGAAAGTTCTTTATATAAAACATCTTTCGCCACAAATAGAAGTATAACATCATAATTTGTCATTTAAGTAATAGGAATATTACAATTGTGTTTCAAATGTCTTTTTTCTATCTTTGTTCACATTTTTTCCAAACTTTTTCCCTATACACTTCCATTAAATCCCTATTAAAATGCAGATTTAATAATTAACATATTGTACTAAGTCGTTCTTAATAGTAGTATTTTGTCGCATGATATCGACATTTTCTAACGTTTCTCGCCCTACTCTCCATTTCCAAAACACTAGACAACACATTACCAGACTACAGACTTATTATCTTTTTAGTTTAAATAATACATCTAACTGTATGGAACAACCGCCTCAAAAGGATGAATTCAAACTATATTTGCACTATGTTATATTAGTAATAGCTGTTTATTTTAGCTGCGGTTCTACAGAAATATTGCACTCTTTTAAACTGATATTATTTTGTCTTAAATCAGGATTTAATCTATCCAATTTTTACTTTTGATGAAATTGTAAATAGAAAAGTATCTGTCTAATCCAACTTGTGTTTAAAACAGAAAATCATTTGAAATCAGCTTGAAACTAACTAAAAAAGGAATTGATAATTATATGAAAAGAATAGTGGTCGTGGGCGGCGGAATACTTGGCGCTGCTACTGCTTTTGAATTAGCAAAGCGCGGGGCTGAAGTTATTGTCATCGATAGGGAAGATCGTGGACAAGCTACAAAAGCAGCTGCCGGAATTATTTGCCCTTGGAATTCCCAACGTAGAAACAAAAAATGGTATCTATTAGCTAGAGAAGGGGCAAAATACTATCCCACTCTTGTAAATGACTTACAAAACTATCATCAGCTAAATACAGGCTATAAAAAAGTTGGTGCGCTTAGTCTGCATTCAGACATTACTAAATTGGAAGCTATGAAAGAAAGAACGTTAAAACGAAAAATAGATGCACCAGAAATTGGAGATATTGACATTCTTTCATCTTCAGAAGCTCAGTCTCTATTCCCTTTATTAGCTTCTGGATATGGGGCATTGCATATAAGTGGTGCAGCAAGAGTAAATGGCTGGTCATTACGAAACGCCCTCATGGAGGCAAGCAAACAATTAGGAGCAAGGTTTATCCATTCATCTTGTACCCTGTTGAAAGAGGGGCATGCAATTAAAGGGGTTACCCTTCGTGACAACACATCTATTTATGCAGATGAAGTAGTTATCGCTGCTGGTGTTTGGGCAAATGAATTGCTTGAGCCACTAAACTTAGCTTTTGACGTAAAAGCACAAAAGGGACAAATACTTCATATCCAATTAAAGGACATTCAATGTTCCAACTGGCCTGTAGTGATGCCACCACATGACCAATACTTATTAACTTTAGAAAATAATACGATTGTAATTGGGGCAACACATGAAAATACAACCGAATTATCTCCCGATGTTACAATTGAAGGAATAAAAGAAATAATTGATAAAGCTCTACTGTTTGCACCAGGCATATCAGAAGGCATATGGAGTGAAGTAAAAGTAGGTTTCCGCCCATTCACAAACGATTTCCTTCCAGTATTCGGAAAAGTAAAGCATTATGAAGGGTTAACCCTTGCTAACGGCTTAGGTGCATCTGGCCTGACAATGGGACCATTTATTGGGCAACAGCTTGCTAAATTTCTTCTTCATTCTGAATCAGATATCGACTTTTCTCCCTATTCTATCGATAGTTCTATTCAAGAGCGATAAAATCAGGAATGTGTATAATATACATTCGCATTATTGTATTTCATTATCAAGCCTCAAACATGAAAACACTTAACGTTTTTCTGTATTACTAACGTTAAGTGTTTCTTTTATTGGGTATATTCTCTCATCTTTTTATTTACCTTACTAATCATAAATTCCCTAACTCACTTTCATACACTGCTTATTAAATACTATAGATCCATCTATTTCCCCATTTCGAATCCCAAATTCTTCATAAAAAAGAGTAAAACACGCCTTCATATTGGAAACTCACGAGAATAGATAGTAGTTTCTACATATGGTTCTTCAACCATAATCGTATTAAAATTGTTCTGTATTACGTTCACTTTCATTCTATGTAACGTTCATCTTCTTCTATTACTGAGAAGAAATGATAGATTGCAGAAGGAAAACTTTAGTTTGTGTTTTTATCCTATTACTTGTTAGAAAAGAAAACAAATAAATACTTCTTCTTTCAGTTATTTTGAAGCGAGGAATTTTTAAAATGGATAGAATTATAACGGTTACTTAGGGGAATGGGTAAGTTAGGAAAGTAACAATTGTTGCAAAAAGATTATCGAATCAATTATTTTCAAAAAGACAGTTCTTATAATTATATTTAATCCCTGAAAGTAATAAAGTTGCGGAATGGTATAAATGCATCTGGGTAGTGTTTGGAAAGATTACAAACACTCTTTCCAAACACCATTAACCAGACTAATGATTTACCTTCTAATGTTTACAAATGGAAAATAATATAGTTATCTATTTCCATTTGTAAAACAATGAAACCGTTTATTTTTACTTTGTATTTACTTTATAAGTTGGAATCTCATAGTTTAATGTATAGGAACTTAACAGATTATATAAGTTATAAATTTGGCCCACTTGTTTAGTAGCCCAGCCTATATCGGAAGCATATTGATGCGTTGCATTTCCAGTTTTCTCAGCTGCATCAGGATTCCATCTCATTTTATATAAAGTATCTTGTCCAGCATTAACATAACCTTGGGCAATAAATTTGGCACCACCTATAATGGCTGCCTCTGGCGTAAACCATCCTGCATTATAAGCATATTGTGCACCGCTTGAAATGGCAGATCCATCATAGGCACCAATACCATACATGTTATACACAGTTTTACCGTTAACCTTGACACCATTTGCTAAAGTGGACGTTCCATTTCCAGTCTCTAAAAGTGCATGTGATATCAAGTAAATTTCATTAATTCCATAAGCATTAGCGGCAGTTACAAAGGCAGAAGCTTTTCCAGCTAAAATTCCTTTTCCAGCTAAAATCTTACTATCTACTTCTTTATCATCTACGTTTGCTTTTGCAGATAATTTTAGAAATTGCAGTGATTGTGTATCACTATTAATAAAATTGTCTGGATTAAGGTAGTAAGCAGTGTCTTCCTTACTAGCAGTAACCCATGATTGTGAATAATTCACTTTATACCAGTAGTAACCATCTGTTCCTTTGATTTTAGAAGTAATCGTTAATACTTGGCCACTAGTCAAGGTACTGACAACAGAATAATCGGTTCCAGCACCTCCGCGTAATCTCCAGCCATTTCCGATTACAGTACCCTTTGTTGAATCTGCTGTTTTAAAAGCAATCGCATCTTCTCTTATATATGTGTCATATTTTTTATCTGTTTGTGGATTCACACTTAATTGAATATTTGTCATTTCTTCTAGTGTGAGATTATAATTCACATAATTTTTATTAATCGTTGCATTAGCTGATCCATTGCCTTTGGTAGATAGATATTCTGTGCTGACATAGCCTTCTAAATTATTAACTTTTACTTTAGACCAACCATTTCCCTCCGCTTGTACAATAACCACGGTACCTGCTGGGAGCTTACTAAGAATCTTCCCACTTGTTGATGGTGTGGATCGCAAATTCAAACTAGAACCTGCTTGAACATTTACAATTTTTTCGATTCCAGTTGGTGTTTTTTCTGGCTGTTTCGCTTCGTTCTTGTCTGTTCCTTTATCTGGAGTAGATATACTTGTTAAGTATTCGCTGCTTACATAGCCTTCTACTTTACTCGTTTTAATTTTGGACCAGCCGTTTTTCTCGGATAGTACCGTTACCACCGTACCCGCTGAAAGCTTTCCTTTGATTGATCCGCTTGTTGATGCAGTAGATCTTACATTTAAATTAGAACCCGCCTGAACGTTGACTTTCATTTCTTTTCCAGTTGGTGCTTTTTCTGGCTGTTTCGCTTCGTTCTTGTCTGTTCCTTTATCTGGAGTAGATATGCTTGTTAAGTATTCGCTGCTTACATAGCCTTCTACTTTACTCGTTTTAATTTTGGACCAGCCGTTTTTCTCGGATAGTACCGTTACCACCGTACCCGCTGAAAGCTTTCCTTTGATTGATCCGCTTGTTGATGCAGTAGATCTTACATTTAAATTAGAACCCGCCTGAACGTTGACTTTCATTTCTTTTCCAGTTGGTGCTTTTTCTGGCTGTTTCGCTTCGTTCTTGTCTGTTCCTTTATCTGGAGTAGATATGCTTGTTAAGTATTCGCTGCTTACATAGCCTTCTACTTTACTCGTTTTAATTTTGGACCAGCCGTTTTTCTCGGATAGTACCGTTACCACCGTACCCGCTGAAAGCTTTCCTTTGATTGATCCGCTTGTTGATGCAGTAGATCTTACATTTAAATTAGAACCCGCCTGAACGTTGACTTTCATTTCTTTTCCAGTTGGTGCTTTTTCTGGCTGTTTCGCTTCGTTCTTGTCTGTTCCTTTATCTGGAGTAGATATGCTTGTTAAGTATTCACTGCTTACATAGCCTTCTACTTTACTTGTTTTGATTTGGGACCAGCCGTTTTTCTCGGATAGTACTGTTACCACCGTACCCGCTGAAAGCTTTCCTTTGATTGATCCGCTTGTTGATGCAGTAGATCTTACATTTAAATTAGAACCCGCCTGAACATTGACTTTCTTACTTACTAATGTTGGTGTATTGCCGCTGTTCTTTTCAGTTGCTTTATTATTATTAGTTGTTGCTTCTGTAATTTTTTTCTCCGATAGATAACTACTACTTACATAGCCTGTTTTTCCAGATACAGTTACTTTATCCCATCCATTTGCACTCGACAGAACTTTTACCTCTGTTCCTCTAGAAAGTTTTGTTAAGATGGAACTATTCGTACTCGCTTCCTTTCTAACATTAAGGGAAGATTTTTTTTCAACATTGACATATTTCGCCGTTGTTTTTGCCGTTGCCTCTTTACTAGCGCTTGTTTTAGTTTCATCTTTCTTCTCTGTACTTGAAGTTCCCTTTTTCTCTGCTAGATATTGTGTTGCTACATATCCTTGTTTTCCATACGCTTCTACTTTCGACCAGCCATTGGATTCTGAATAAACCGTTACAGGTACATCTTTAGCCAATTTTACAATAATGGAAGCTGAATTGGACGGACTGTTTCTTAAATTTAAACTGGAACCAGTATCAACATTAACGTATTTAGTCACTTTTTGTTGTTTGTTTGAACTATTCGTTGTTTTCTTTTCCTCTGATTGTACAGCTTTTATGTATTGAGATGATACATATCCATTTATTCCATTTACTTTAATTTTTGCCCAGCCATTGGACTCTGAAATAACTTCGACTTTTGTATTGTTTTTAAGCTTTGTTACTACATTTGCTTTTGTCGAAGCTGACTCTCTTACATTTAAAGTAGAAGACGGATCAATAGAAACATATTTTACGAAACTCTCTTGCTTTGTTGTCAAATAACTTGATGATACATATCCAATCTTTCCATCCACATCCACTTTTGACCAGCCATTCGTTTCCGAAAGGACACTAACTTTTTCTCCTGCCTTTAAAGTGGTTACCACACTTGTACTGATTGATGGACCGACTCTTACATTCAATACCGATCCTTTATTCACTTCTACATACTTCGTAACGGAAGCTGCGTGAGCCTCATCCATAAAAAGTGGGGAAGATAATGCTGCTAGAAATATTCCAGGTACAACTACTTTTTTCACCACTACATACCTCCTAGATCTATTTGCTTAGTTCATTATTTGGTTATTCTTGAATCTATCATCTTGTTACTACTAAACTCTATTACCCCTATTATATATTCTTTAGTACCTATGATATTATCTATTATTCTACTAGTATATAATCCTATAGTCACGTTTTTTTATTACACCCTTATTTATTAGGTCTAAAGTTTCATCTCAATACCAAATACACCTAGCACACCTAATCTAATAGTAACATTATTAACTAGAAATAAATAGTCATGAAGATTTAGATAAGACCACAAAAAACAAAAATAGGCATCATGGACTACTTGAAATTGAGACCGTATTTCTCCAACTACTGAATGAAAAAAGCTTCCAATCTATCACTAAAAAGATAGATTGGAAGCTTCATCACTCAGTAGTTGGATCTTTCCCCTTCCCAATCAACTGATAAATCATAAGCTATTTGGCTCTCCATGCGATTTTTTATTTCATTTAATGATGCTTCATTTCCTAATACCCACATTAATTTTGCCACAATTGCTTCTGTATTCATATCTGCGGATAATATAATATTGTATTGCGCCACTTTTCTTCCTACTTCATATAGTAGGAGGTCTTGTCCTTCTTCCAAGCATTGAGTTGTGATAACAACAGCAATTCCTTCCTCTACCATTTCTTCAATCTTTGGTAATAGATTTCTTTCCTCAAAAGGTAAGCCCCCATTACCAAAGCTTTCAATAATGACCCCTTTATAATGCTGTTTAATAAAATTAAATATCTCCGGCTTTGTACCTGGGTGCAATTTTAATAAAAAACATCAGGACATATGCTTGTATTCAACAGCAAATCAGTTGTCGTCTTGTCAGGCTTCCATAAAAAGTGAATTTGATCTTTTTCGATCGTCGCTACATATGGATGATTGATACTAGCAAATGCATCATAGCTCTTTGTTCGCATTTTCATTGCTCTTGTACCGATAATAACACGTCCATCAAAAACGACAAAAACTCCGCCTATCTCTTCTTTCGCAAAGCGAATGCTATCTATAACATTTTTCTTAGCGTCTGTTTGTTTAAAACTAATCGGGACTTGTGATCCAGTGATTACAACAGGTTTTTCGAGACCTTGAAGCATATAAGAAAGTGCTGCTGATGTATACGCTAATGTATCTGTACCATGTGTAATAATAAAACCATCAAATTCATGATACCGCTCAGCAATGGTCTCAGCCATCATAACCCAATGTTCCGGCTGCATATTAGTACTATCTCTATTCATAATGATTTCACAAGTTACATCAACTTCTAAAATATCATTCTTAAAATATTGAAGGAGATCTTCTGCAGACAAACCAGGAACAAGTCCTTCATTTCCTTCTATTGAGGCAATTGTCCCGCCGGTTGCAAGTAAAAGCAATTTTTTCATTTACAGTCCTCCTAAATGCCATACTCCTTAAAATATATCCTTTTTCGATATATACCACGTTATTATATATACTTAAAGAAATTTCCGCAATAAGAGGATTCTATCCATTTTATCAGAAAAAATTATTTCTCTCTATTTCTATTTTCCTAGCTGAAAGCAACATAAAAAAATGGCTGGAACAGAGATGTCCGACCAAAAATAAGGCCAAACAGATTCGTATGATTGTTTGGCCTTTTATTCGCTTATCGAAAATTAATAGATCACGTTTTAATCTAAATAGGTAATTTTCTCCTCGATAGACGTGCGTGCTTTTGGTTCCATAATTTCTTCCGGGTAGCCAATAGCGAGTACTCCTACCACTTCATAGTCCTCGCTTACTCCTAACGATTTTCTTCCTAAAGCCGAAGATCCGACAGAACTCCAAAACGTACCTACTCCCGCATCCCATGCTTGCAGCATAAAATTTTGGATAAAACAGGAAACTGATGCTAAATTTTCATCCCTTTCGATTTGGTTTCTTCCTTTATGCGATAAAACAGCAATAACCTTAGAAGCTCCGCCAAAATTTGTTTTATGTTTTAGTTCTGCTCGGGTTTTCTCTCCAACAAAAAGAATTCTCCATGGTTCTGTCATTTTATGATTCGGTGCAAATTTTGCCTGTTGAAGCCATTCCAAAATAATAGAATTCTCTACATCTTTCGTTTTGAATTTTTTTACTGTTCTTCTCCCTGTAATTAATTCAGATATATTCACTTTTAACTCTCCCCTTTTTTGTGAAGTATTGCTTATTTCTCTTTATTATAATAATCCTATTTTCTACTTTTTTAAATAATTCCTCTTTCTAAAAATACAAAAAAATCACCTTCAGAACGTTGACAAATATCCTAATTGTGACTAAAACGTTTCTTAAGTCGACTCCCTGAACAACTTTTTCTATCAATAAGCCATTTGCTTATTTTATATTATTGCTATTGTTTCGAAATCCACTCCTTTTTATTTCTACATTTACATGCACATTAATCTTCGCATCTTTAAAACCTGTATCCCAATTATCTTCATATTGTTTAAAATGCTTGTAATCTTGATCTCTAAATATTTCTCCCAATCCAAATATATCTGCGACATATTCTTTTTGCATTTTTTCAATCAACTTACTAAATTCTTTTTCAAGATAACGGTTTGTTTTGTCTTCAAAATCTTCAAACGCATTTGCTTTTGCAGCTTTTATCCCTTTCTCAGAGCCATCTAGAATGGATTCAGCTTTAATAAATATATCAAATTGAGGTCGGCCATTCACTTGTCTAGCTTTAATCTTTGTCTTAGAATGCATAACACGCAAGCCGAAAAATTTGTTCTTCTCATAGGGGATGCTCAAGGAGGTCTGTTCCAACTTACTTTGAATCCACACTAACATCCTTGTATCATTTAAATCCAAATATCCTTGCAGCTTTCCATTTTTAAAAATTGCCAATGAATCAATTTTTGCTATCGCCCCTGGTACTGTTGTTTTAATGTTATCAAGGTTCCACCCTTTTTCTTTTTCCCCGTCAATTTTCATAGCGGACAAAACAGGAACTTGTCCAGGTGATGAATAGGTACGGATAAAATCATTTAATTTAATGCCTGGAGTTCCTCCCCATTCCTTTAACATATTGTCTAGTTGGGGAAATATTTTTAATGAGGAAACTTTTTGATAATCATTCGTTATTCGCAAAAAATCTACTGCCTCTGTATCCCTTGCTACAACTATATTAAAGTCATCTCTTATCTCTCTGTCCCTATCAAAATAATCCATAAAACTTAGAATACCCTCTCTGGCAATATCCTCCCCGATAATAAGCAATCTCGTATGTGAAAAAACTAAATGGGTTGATATTGCTGTATTAAACTTATGGGTAATCTCCCCTACCGTATCTCCTTCTATCGAGTAGACAATCGCAGGGGCTAAACCTTGAGCAGTTCTTGGATTTAATTCAGCAGCAGAAGTACTCTCTATCGAAAGTTTGTATTTATGTTCTTTCCCCTTATCTATTGCTATCCCCGTTACAATCGAATTTTGATTTAATTCCGAATGATCCCAACAACCAGCTAAAAACAAGATGGATACAATAGATATACATAATAAACAGCGCTTCATATTTTTAGACTACTCCCTTTGTATCGTCAATATCTTCCTTCCTCTATCACTAATTAGTATGATAGAGAATCAAGAAAAACAGACAATTACACCTTTTTCAAAGATAATAATAGTTTGTGAAAAAGAACGAAAATTATCCTTTATATCCTTACAATTCTATTAAGAAAATGACATAAATAACAGAGATAGTTGTGACAATAAGAGGAATAGTCCATTCTCAAGTGGATACAAATAAAAAAAGATGAGGACAGGGCTAATACACTGTCTCTCATCTTTTTCTTCTTTATTATTAGTAAGCTAAGCTGAATAGCCCTTTAATATGTGATAAGTAACGAATATTACTTGCTTCTTTCATTAAGGAAGCAGGTAATCCTTTTAATGGAGTCGAGCTGCCTCCAACGATTGCTACACCATCTTTTCTACCAAGACTTGCAAGTGTACCAGAATTAATTGGGTTAAATGTATCTAATGCTTTATTTTCAAGGTAAGCATATAGATTATATCCAATTAATTCTCCCATTTGCCAAGCAATTTGAGCAGTTGGTGGTGCTGGACGACCATCCCCATCAGCAGGGAAGTAAACAGCACTATCACCAGCTACAAATACATCAGGGTGTGAAGTAGATTGTAGGAAATCATTTACAGTTGCACGACCACGATTTACTTCTAATCCAGAAACTCCAACAAGTGGATTTCCTTGTACGCCGCCAGTCCATACAAATGTATTAGCAACAATTTGTTGACCATCTTTTAAATCAATTACATTGCCAGACACATTTGTTACTGGTAAGCCTGTTAAGAAAGTAACACCACGGTTTTCCAAACTCTTAGTAGCACGTTCGATTAAGTCTTCTGGTAAAACAGGAAGAATTTTCGGACCAGCTTCTACTAATAGTAATTTAATATCGCGGAAATCAACGCCATATTTTCTTGTTAATCCTGGTAAGATATCAGCAAGTTCACCAACAAGTTCTACACCTGTTAGTCCGCCACCACCAATTAATATTGTTGCATCTTCTTGTTTTCTTGATTTAGCATATTCACGAATACGCTCTTCTACATGATTGTAGATTTTGTTTGCATCATCTGCTGATTTAAGAACCATACTGTTCTCTTCAAGACCTGGGATACCGAAGTATGCTGTTACACTTCCTAGCGCTACTACTAATGCATCATAAGATAATTTAGTTCCATCGCCTAAAGCAACTTCTTTTGTATCTACATTGAAAGAATCAACAGCAGCAATTTTTAAGTCGATGTCTTTGCCTTTAAATAATTTTTCTAGTGGCATAGCAACAGCTTTTTCAGAAACATTACCTGCTGCTAAGCGATGCAATTCAGTAATGATTTGATGTGTTGGATATTTATTAATAACGGTTACTGTAGCTTCCGCTTTACTGTAAAATTTACGAACATTTAAAGCTGCTAACAGGCCACCGTATCCAGCACCTAAAATAACAATATGTTTTGACATAGTAAATCCCCCGTCCTTATTACATTTAAAAGTATTGGCAGGCTCCCCTGTCAGTTTTCACATAAATAAATTCTTTTATTAACGCCATTACTGACTAAAGGAAGACTACTTGAAAGATTATTTATTATTGCGTTCTGACATGATTTGAAGATAGCTCTGTAAAAAACGGAACATCTTTTGTGCTTGTGGGTCTTTTAACATTTTCATTAAACCGAATACACCAATTGTTTCATTGCTTGCATCTGCACGATCTTTTGCTTCGATAGCAGCGGATGCCATTCCTTTAACAGAATGAATAACTGGTTCGAACATTTCCGTTGTTGCCCCAACGATATCACTTTTAAATACTTCATCTTGGGATAATGATTGAACAACATCATAAGTTTTAGATAAACCATTAACCATTTCAGTTAACTTTGGTAGTTGCTCCATTAATGTTGTCAATGATTCTTGTACCTCAGGCTTTAGCAACTGATCCAATAGGTCTTGATTTGTTGCAGTCAGTTGTTTTTCAGCATTGGTTTGCGCAGTAGTTTCTGACATAACTGATTCTCCTTTACTATAAGCACTTAGCTTAAATGTTATTAACAAATGTTTTGTGATTCTATGCACAAAACTTTGCAAAAAGATAATTTTTAACTAACTCTAGTTAGAATAAATGAAGGTATGTACAAAACTTTTTGAGTCTCTTTTTCTACAAACTAAAAGAAGATGTACAACCTCTCCATTATTAAACTCCTCTAATATAATACCACTTTTTGAACAAAAATAAATGTAAGTTTGACAAAAAAACAGAGTTTTTTTCAAGAAAAGTGATGTTTATCACGAAAAGAGAGAATAAAGTCATAAAACCAACAAAATAAATTATTAATCAAAATTGTCATATTTTTTACTCTATAAACTATTATGCTAAAAAAACAAGTTACTATTCATTTAATCTGTAGACCCCCCTCTTGATAATCGAAAGTTTAAATAGGATATTAAAACTCTTCCTGTCGACAAACTGTACCCATTACTCCTTTAAACTTCTATAAACTACTTACAAACACCTGTAATCGTTTACCACTATTTTCACAAAAAAGGAAGGGGCAGTTCTTAATCTCTGCCCCTTCCTTTTTCCTTATTTATGGTTAAGTGGAAAAATTACAGAGCAAGTCGTTCCCTTATTTATTTTACTGTTGATTTTAATTTTGCCATTCAAATGATGAATAATATTAAAACATACCATCATTCCAACTCCCGTTCCTTGTGTTTTTGTTGAGTAAAAAGGCGTTCCGAGTCTCTGAAGTTCGTCTTCCGACATTCCTTTGCCATTATCCTTAATATTTATCCTTAAATGATTTTCTGACAGTTTTGCAGAAATAATCACTTCCCCTTTGTCTTCGATTGCTTCAATCGCATTCTTTATCATATTAATAAATAATTGCAAGATTTCATCATGCCCAGCTTCAATTATACAAGTTGTTTGAACTTGATTATAAATTTTCACATTATTTAAAAGAGCATATGGATACATCAGTTCTTCTACTTTTTTGATAATCTTCGCTAGCACGATCTGTTCTTTTTTCCCTTGATTTGGTCGAGCAAGTGATAAATAATCATTTATTATTTTTTCAGCTCTCACCAATTCTGAAGATATAAGTAAAAGCATTTCTTGTTGTTTCCCAGTAATATTAGAATCTTCTTTTAATAAATGTGTATACCCTTTTACTACTGTTAACGGATTACGTATTTCATGAGCTACAGATGCAGCCATTTCGCCAATCAGTCGTATACGTTCAGTTTGTTGCATTTGCTCTTGCTTTCGTTCTTGATAAGAAAGTGATTCTATTAAATAAATTGCGATACTAAGGGTAACAAGATGTGATAAATACAAGTAAATCACAAACATAATAGTTAGTTTATTTGTAAAAAATGAAGTAGCAATTACATCAATACTTATTGGGATAAGTGATGTGGAACAAGCAATCATTATTTTTTTTCCATATGTTTTAGCCTGCTTGTACATTTTTATCGTATAGCACAAGACTGGCACTGTTAATAGAACAATGATAATAGTAATCATTAGCCCTTCATTATATCCAATCATATATCGGTAAATCGCCATAACCATAGTAGTTAATAACCCAGCCGGTAAGCCCCCATAAAAAAAGGCGACCAACCATGGAATCGTCCTTAAATCATAAATATGTCCTGGAGCAATTTCTAATGACAATGCCATGGCTAAAATTAATATCGTTGAACAATAAAAAGCTGTAAACAGACGAGTATTCTTAATTTTCATTTTATGAAAATAATAGAAGTAAATAAAAATTGGTACGACATTCAATAATAAAACAAATAAATAATTGTCAAATCTAATCATTTTTTCTCCTCTAAAATAATATCTCCCTGTATCTAAGTTACCATCATTCCACTATTATTTCATCAGTAAATATTATTCTTTTTTATTACAAAGTTGCTATAGTTTAATCTATTTTTTAATGTTTATTAGTTATACAAATAATTGCCGAAAAAGCTGACATACTAATAAAGGCTACACTATCTATTTTGTAATTCCTTCATTATTACTTAAAGAGGAGAACACAATGACAAATAAAAAAGCAGATTCAAAATCAGAAAATCTTAAATGGTGGCAGTTATCATTAATTGGTGTGGGCTGTACGATTGGAACAGGGTATTTTCTTGGTTCCAGCCTTGGAATAATGGAAACAGGCCCATCCATTGTTTTCACCTTCATTTTAGCAGCGATTGGTACGTATATTGTTTTTAATCAATTGGCAAAAATGACGGCGGAGGATCCACAGGAAGGGTCGTTTTGTTATTATGCAAATAAAGCATTTGGCCCATGGGCAGGCTTTAGTTGTGGCTGGAATTATTGGTTTTCTAACATTCTAATCATGGGAAGCCAACTAACCGCTCTCTCCCTGTTATCTCAATTTTGGTTTCCTAAAGTCCCATTATGGGTATTCGCTTGTATTTACGCTGTTCTTTCTTTGTTTGTTGTTTTTCTAGGAACAAAAGGATTCGATCGTGTAGAAAATTATTTGGCTATTATTAAGACAGCAGCCATTATAATGTTTATTGGTTTAGCTGCTGCTGCTGTTTTCGGTTGGATTCATGGAGGCAATGGTGCTGTTTCTGTCCCTAAATCTATAGACGACCTTTTTCCTAAAGGCTACAAAGGCTTTTGGATTTCTTTACTATTTGCATTTTATGCATATGGAGGAATTGAGGTTATTGGGTTAATGGCAATGCAATTGAAAGATAAGAAGGATGCACCAAAAGCAGGTACAAATATGCTCATCATTCTCGTCATAATCTATGTTCTTTCATTAGGATTAGCAACAATATTAGCACCGCTCGATCAATTTTCCGAAAAAGAAAGTCCCTTCGTAACAGCGTTATCGGAGTATCACTTAACCTTTTTCCCACATGTTTTTAATGGTGCTATCATTATTGCAGGATTCTCTACCATGACAGCTTCTTTATTCGGTGTAACCAGTCTATTAGTAACTTTAGCAAAGGATGGAGACGCTCCGAGAATTTTCCAAAAAAAACTTAAAAAGTTTAACGAGCTGCCTCTCCCTTCTTTTATTCTTGGAGGAATAGGGCTCTTTGCATCTGTTGTTGCTGCCCTTTTATTACCCGGGAAAATATTCGAATATATTACAACAGCTGCTGGAATTCTTTTACTATATAACTGGACTTTTATCCTTCTTTCTTCCTTTAAAATACTTAAAGGAAAACTATGGATAAACTAAAGTCTTCCTTTGGGATTTTACTTATTATCACAGCTATCGCAGGTACCATTATTGAAAAAGAAGTCCGTATCGGTTTTTTTGTAAGCTTAGCATTTGTCCTAATTATCGCATCAGCAACTTTTTTCATGCGACATAAATTGGGGAAAAACAAGGCGGGTTGTGCAAAATAAACAAAATTTCAATTTATAAAACAGAATAAACCAAGGAAAAGTCAACGTTTAAGCTGTGACTTTTCCTTCTACCCTGTCATTGATTCCGTTTGGAATATACCTTTTTTATACTATCTCTAAGTTTTTGGACCTTTTTAGCATATGGTGTCTCTTTTACCTCTTGCATCAGAGACATTAATGCACTTTCCATTAAAAAATACCTCGGGTATTTGATCTCTATCTCTTCTTCGATAAATGTTAACAATTGTTCTATTTTCTCTTGACTAGACAGCAATTCTTTATCTTTTTTTAAATCTGCTTTAAACGCATAAATCATACAAAGAATTTCCTTCTTTCCCACATCCTCATCACTCATGGATTGAAGGGCAATCCAATTATAAAGCGTATCTGGTTTTATAAGGACTTCATTAGATTTAGATAGATGGTTAACCATCTCAAGCACCCGATTTACACAGTATTGCACAATTTGATGTATATTTGCGTGATCTTGATAGATTAATGAATGCACAAAAATACTAGAATGAATCATTCCCATTAACATAATAGAACAATCTAATAAATACGTTTTATTTTGTGCACCACATACATCAACTAACCGATTATAAATCCAGCTGAGCTCATGTATTCTTCTATTTTTAATATAATTTTTTAATTCTTCATCCTTTGTAAAAAGAATTTCTTCAAATAAAGAAATGATTTTATATTGGTTATTTGTTCGAATCAACATTTCAATTTGTTTGATAAACAGGGTGCTATCTGTTTCGTCTTGCCCCATTAGTAATTGTTTTCTTTGCCATTCCAATTCCGTATAAATATTTTTAAAAATTGAAATTAACAATTCATTTTTACTGGAAAAGTAATTATAAAATGTACCTTTTGAAATTTTACTTGCAGTTAATATGTCTTGGATCGATGTCTGCTGAAATCCCTTTTCAATAAATAATTCATGTGCTTTATCCATTACTTGCTTTTTACGTTTATTCATTTAACCACCTTGAATATAAAATTAGACTACCGGTTCAATTTATATAGTAGGTCATTTAGAACAGATTTACAATCATCCCAATAAAAAAGGAATCGTTGGATTATTGTGATAGCAATGTTTCTACTAAAGAAAAAAAGTGGAATTAATAAGAAATTATTTTTTACTTAGGGATTCTAAACATTTTTATTGCATTATTTATACTACAGGTATATTATTATTTAAGCTTAGATCCAATGGATAAAAAGAACGTAAAGTTCATAGGGAGGAATTGTTTTAATGAACACAAATGCAACATCGAATGAAAAAAAACCGCCATATGGCATTATCGTTATTTTAATGGCAGGTGCCTTTGTCGCATTTTTAAATTCAACGCTTTTAAATATCGCTTTACCATCTATTAGTGCGGATTTCAAAATTGATCCTTCTGTTGGCCAATGGCTGGTAACTGGATATATGCTTGTAAATGGAATTATGATTCCAACATCTGCCTTTTTAATTCAAAAATATTCAACGAGAAGATTGTTTATAATAGCAATGTCCCTTTTTACAATTGGTACATTAATGGCTGGCATGGCTCATTCTTTCCCAGTACTATTGCTTTCAAGAATGATACAGGCTTCTGGTTCATCCATTATGATGCCTGTTTTAATGAACTTCTTACTTACCAGCTTTCCAGTTGAAAAACGTGGAAGTGCTATGGGTGTTTTTGGTCTTATCATGACTTTTGCTCCAGCAATCGGCCCAACATTATCAGGGTATATTGTAGAGCATTATGAATGGAGAATGTTGTTCTATGTTGTTTCACCAATTGCTATCATTGTGTTAATATCAGCAATTTTTAAAATTAAAGACAAAAAGGAAAAAGTAGATATTCATATCGATCTTTTATCTGTCATATTGTCTAGCTTAGGTTTCGGCGGATTACTATACGGATTCAGTTCAGCCGGCACAAAAGGCTGGAGTAATATTCATGTTTATGGAACTTTAATTATTGGTGTGATAGCCCTTATTTTCTTTGTTCTGCGTCAATTAAAAATGACTACTCCAATGCTAGAGTTCCGAATCTTTAAGTATCCGTTATTCTCCTTATCAGCAGTAATTACTGTTGTGGTAAACATTGCACTATTCTCTGCCATGTTGTTAATGCCAATGTATATTCAGACCGTAAGAGGCATTTCACCATTCCACTCTGGTCTCTTATTATTGCCTGGTGCGATTATTATGGGGATTATGTCTCCTATTACAGGAAGACTTTTTGATAAATATGGAGCAAGGACGCTTGCCTTAGTTGGTTTAACATTGACTGCCATTACAACATATATGTTTAGTCAATTATCCATGACCACTACGATAACTACACTTGTTCTTATCTATTCCTTGCGTATGTTTGGAATGTCTATGGTTATGATGCCGATTATGACAAATGGTTTAAATGAATTACCGTCTCGAATGAATCCACATGGGACTGCTTTAAATAATACATTGTCTCAAGTTTCTGGGGCGATTGGTTCTGCAGTTATGATTACATTCATGTCACAACGTACAAAAACGCATGGTGAGGAACTGGCTGCTAAAGCAATGCAAGAAATGAGTAATACAACCACTCAGCCAACCCCCGAAGCAATTGCTACTATGAAGGAGCAGCTGGGAATGCAAGCAATGCTTGAAGGAATTAATGATGCTTTCCTTATTTCTGTTGGAATTGTCATCGTTGCACTTGTTCTCGCAGCATTTGTAAAACGTGCTGTTCCGCCAAAAGATGCAGAGCAGCAAACTAGTCCAGCGAAAATGAAAGAAGCAGTAGAATAAACAAACAGTCAGCGTCAACCGCTGACTGTTTTTGTATAAAAAACAAGGATGTTCCTTTAATGGACATCCTTGTTTGCTATCATTACTTTGTTTATTCTGCACTTACTAATATCTTCACTTGATTTTTTTCAGATATCAGCGATTGGAAACCCTCTTCAACCACTTCATCTAATTTAATCTTTTTAGTTACCAATTTATCTGCTGAAAAATAGCCTTTTCTCATTAAATTTAACACACTTGGAAATACATCTCGATAACCAATAATCCCCTTAATAGTACGTTCTTTAATAACAATATCATTAGGGAGAATTTCAGCCCCTTTTTCCCAAATACTTACTATAACAGTTTCTCCAGAAATTGTAGTAGATTGAATGGCTTGTCTTAAAACTACTGGAACACCAGTTACTTCAAAAGAGACATCTACTCCACCATTTGTACGGCGAACAAGTTCTGCAACTACATCTTCATAATCAGCTGGATTTACAACAATTGCACCAAGTTCTTCTGCTTTTGCCTGGCGTTCAGGAGAAAGCTCAACTGCATATATATCTGTTGCTCCCGCTGCCTTTAAAGCTTCTATTACTAACAGTCCAATTGGTCCACAGCCAAAAACTGCTGCCGTATCCCCTGCCTGTATTTTACTTGATCTTACAGCGTATAAAGCAACAGCAGAAGGTTCTACTAATGCGCCTTGTTCGTAGGATAATTCATCTGGCAATTTATGCAGTAATTCTGTATCGACAGAAACATATTCAGAGAAACCTCCTCCGCCACCTGCTAAACCAAGAAATCCCATATTCTCATCTAAGTTATAAGCACCTTGATGACCATGTGTAGCAAAAATAGGTTCGACCACCACACGATCTCCCACTTGATAGTCAGTTACGCCTTCTCCAATTTCTACTATTTCTCCAGAAAATTCATGTCCTAATGTTACAGGAGCCACTTCATTTGTTAAAGGATGTGGTTGATCCACTGGTATAAAGATAGGACCTCCTAAATATTCATGTAAATCACTGCCGCAAATTCCACACCACTTTACTTTAAGTTTTACCTTTCCTGGCGCTACTTGCGGTTCTTCTATGTTCTCTAAGCGAATATCTTTTTGGTTATGCCATCTTAATGCTTTCATTTTTACCATACATCCCCTTTGACCTTAATAGGTTTATAGCCGTATCTTTTATTTTGAGCAACTTGTTATTTAAGGCCTTAAAAAACTTAAGTTTCAGAAACAATTTAATTATAGTACTTATATGATTAATTTAAAATTATATTATAATTAACTATAGTTAACGATTACTTAACTATATTCTAGTTTTTAAGAAAGGAGCTACATATGAATATAGAACAATTAAAATATATTGTTGAAATCTCTCATTCCAGCTCTTTAAAGACAGCTGCAACTAAGTTGAATATTTCTTTACCTGCGCTTAGTCAGTCCGTAACAAAGCTAGAGAAAGAGTTGAACATTGAAATTTTCCATCGCTCTAGAAAGGGAACCTATCCAACTGAGGAAGGAAAAATACTCATCCAAAAAGCTAACGGCGTACTAGAGAAATTACAAGAGTTTTTAGATGAAGCTGAAAGCTTTGTCCATATCCTCAAAGGTGAGTTAAAAATTGCAACTTTCCCTGGACCTCTGGATTTATTAGCTGATCAGATTACTTTATACAAAAAAGAATTCCCTTACATAAAGGCATCTATTGAGGAAGATAACTCACAGCATATTATTGAAAAAGTAAAAAAAGAAGAAGTAGATATCGGTTTCATTATTTATACAGCGGAGGATATCAAGAAAAACAGTAGCTTGCGTTTCCATAAACTATATGATGGATGCATGGTTGTAGCAGTAAATAAAAACTCACCTTTAGCAAACAATGAATATATTACAGAGAAAATGTTAATAAACCAGCCAATTATTTTGTATAATGATCATTCTATTTTAGAATTCGTGCAAAATTTAGCTATTGTCGAAAATGACATGGAAATTCTATTTACAACCAACAATGTGGAAACTATTCGGTATGCCTTAGAAAGAAATACAGCCATTAACATTGGCTATGATTATGCATTTAAAACAATAACTGGGTTAGCAAACAATGATAGCTATGTAACTCTGCCTTTCGTTGATACCATAATAAATACCTATTACTTTGGATATATTTATCCAATAGACAAAGGTATTTCTAAGGTAGCTAAAGAGTTCTTAAATAGGCTGACATAAAGTTAGCCTATTGCCTGCTGCATTATTTACTATTCTTTCTCACGCCAGAATCTTTCCCTTTATGAAAAAAATTCTGGAAGATTTTATAAAGACTAAACCCAAACATAATCCCTAAGGCATTTAATATTACATCATCAATATCCGTACTTCTCCCTATGAATAATTGAAGGATTTCTATTAAAAGAGGAATACCAATAGCTATCCAAAATAGGGAGGAAAACTTTCTGAATGCTTTCCATAATAATGGGAGAAAAATACCAAAAGGGACAAAAATAACAATATTCCCTAATAGATTGACCCGTGACACTTCATTCCAATTACTTACTTGATCATTTTCTAGGGCAAAATAGGAAATAATCGTGGCAAAAGGGATAAGATTAATACTTCTTAATCCCTCAGACCATTGAATAGAAAGCTGCTGCTTACCATCCTCCACTATCAAATACCAATGGGGAATAATGGTCTGGGATGCTACCCCTATGCAGAACATCACAAACAGGAAGAGGAGGGTTTCTTTCATCCATACTATTTGTTGTGTTTTATATTTAACGTATAAATATCGACTTAACAGATAAATTGGTGATCCAATCAATATGTAAATAATCATTGACTCAAGATACATTCTAATCATATCGTGCCCCCCACACATTATTGAAAGTTTTTTCTACGAATAATACTTAAGATAAGACCAATTAATAAAGCATTAATAACGGTTGGAACAAGACCATAGCTTATGAATGGCAAGGATAATGAAATAACCGGTAGAAGTCCTACACACATTCCTAGATTATAAACAACTTGAACACTATACAGTGTAATAGATCCTATTAATAGAAATTTCGCATATGGATGCTTTATTTTTTTGACATTGGCGATCATCTTTAGAATAAGTGCTCCGAATAACAATACAAGAATTACAGCCATCATGTATCCAAATTGATAGGTGATTTGCAGAAAAACTGTGTCTGTATTATTAATAAAAGTTAATACTTCCATATCTGGTGAACCAACCCATTTTAAATCAGCCCACATTTTTTGGCGATATAAATAAAAATAACCAGCTTCTTCGGCATATCTTTCAGGAAATAGAAATGCCATTAGTCTATTTAATTGATAACTTCCTCTTGTAAGAAAAAGAAGCCCTAAAAGAAGGATTGTTCCTATTCCATATGTAATAAGGACTTTCCTTTTAGAAAAGCGGCTCCAAGATAGCATGATTGCGACTGTAAAAATATAAATAAAAACAGTAGAAATACTATCAAATCCGAAGAGAAATAAAACACATGAAAAGAAAAATAAGCACAAGAAAGAAACATATGTAAATTCTTTCTTACTAAAAAAGGAAGCCCAGGCTAATAAAAAAAAGGGGATGGCCATTATGCCTTGGAGTATAATTGGTCCAATTTTTATATAATTCATTCCATTAATCATAAGATTGCCAAAGAAAATAATAGATATCAATAACAACGATCCTATTGAATAAAATAAATATCCAAAATCAGCAAATTTACGATAGTCCACATACATAAAACCAATGACTATTGCAATCCCTAAGAAAGTCATTAATAACTTTAGCGTGATAAAATGAAAAGAAGAAGATAATGCTGGCAATATTCCTATCATTAACAGACTCACTGTTAAAATAACGATAGCCCAATCAATCGTTGGACGATAGATTTCACTTAACTCTCGTCCCAATTGGGAAGGACTTCCCATTTCATTAATTGCTTTTTCTTCTGCTTCGTTTTCTGTCCACCCTTTTTTCATCCATCCCTTTTTTGCAAGTTGGATATGATACTCCATTTCTAATTTAATCGATTCCTTTGCTTCTTTCGATTTCACTTGCTCCGTCACTTTATCTAAAAATAAATGTTTATTATTCATTTACGTACACCCAATCTATCAGTTCTCTAATATTTTTGCTGCGTCCCCCTTCTGCTGCCAACTTTTTTTCGAGCTTTTTTCCTTTACGGTCTATATGGTAATATTTTACCTTGTTATTGTCCCACTCTGATGCAATTATATTTCTCTGTTCCAATCGATGCAGAAAAGTATAGATAAATCCTTCTTGATTCTCAAACTTTTGAAAGCCGCGAGCACGTAACAACTCTGTTAATTCAAAACCAGTTTTTCTAGTATGAAGTAATTGCAAAGCTGCTAAAAGAATCTCCTCTTCCTTATTCTTTATTTGAATTTTTTTCATAATTTCTTTGCGATGCTCAGCAGTAAATGAAAGATGATTAAAATAAGTCTTTTTCAAACCAGCTTGAAGGTTTTTTAGTCGTTTTTCCATTTTTCTTCATCTCCAATCTTTTTTAATAATTGCTTCGCTCTTCTTAATCGGGTTTTGATCGTATTTTCATTAACCCCTATTATCCTGGCAATCTCCTTTATCGTTAATTCTTCGAAATAAAAGAGGAAGATAATTTCTCGATACAGAATAGGTAAACTCATCACAGCCTGCACAAGCCATTGTTCTTCCTCTTTTTGAACAATGGTTTGTTCAATATTTTCTTTACTGTCTTCTCCATAAATATATTCGTCATCCACTTTTATAACATTTTTTGTATACCAGCTTTTCAAATAATCTTTACAGTGGTTAATAGCAATTCTCCAAATCCATGTTCGAAAACTAGATTTCCCTTTATATTTATGGATGGAATAATATACTTTCACAAAAATATCTTGTGTTAATTCTTCTGCGATCGCTTCATTTTTGACATAAGAAAAGACTAAATGTAATAGCTCTTGTCCATATGTAGTCATAATTTCATCAAATACTTCTTCTTTATTGTCTATTTCTTTCCAGCATGCTGACAATTCTTCCAAAACAATAAACCTCCTTACCTAATAATTAGACGACATACAGGAGAAAAAGGTTTGGATAAAATCATGTAAATCAATCCCCTTATTAGAATTAAAGCCTTTAAAAGAAAAAACACCTTCCTAATTAGTTATAAAAATAGCCATTAGGAAAGTGTTATATTAGAAAATGATCAGATTATAAAGCCCACGTCCAAGCTGGAAATTTCCATCCTTTATACTCCTCATAGTGGTTTCACTATATTTAACTTTCTTTTTTTTGTTTCAAATTGTTTGAACATCACTTGATAAATGAACGCACTTATTATCGCTAATATAGCAATAATGAAGAATGTCCATTTAAATCCGAACCAGGCACTCATCGGAATGGATAATGGAGCAATCATTTTTGAAAAAGTGAACCGCAGACTTGCTGCCGCAAAATATTTACCACGTTGATCCTCGGGAGCAATCTCAGAAATAAAACTTTGTTGAATTCCTGCTGTCATCAACTCTGCAAAACTAAATAAGAGCATGGCGAACATTAACCCCCAAATTAAATTAGTTTGGCTAAACATGATAACTGCAATCGCATAAATAAAGGAGGAAATAATAAAAACATTCTTCTCTTTAAATTTAGACATCCATCTTGTAACAATTATGGTAAATAAGGCTACGACCAAGCCATTTTCTGCAAGTATTAATCCAAAAGCTTGTGTACTTTGAATTTCTAGAGACCAATTGCCAAGAGAAAATAAGTTTTGTGTAGCAACCATTTCATCTACATAGACTGGTAATAATAAATCTAGTTGCATAAAGGTTTGCCCTATTAATACTCCCGCTAAAATAAACAGTAAGAAAGTTCGGTCTCTTACTATCACCTGATAATCTTTTAACTGTGCCCCAAGCGCCATAGCCCAATTCTTTTTCTTATTATCTAGTTCTTTATATGGCGGAGCCGTTTCAGCAATCCAAATTTTTAATACCATACTCAATATAATATTTAATAGTCCAGCTGCTAAAAGGAGGAAAAAACGGTAATCTTTATAAAAGAAACCGCCAAGAATCGGACCAATTACTACTGCAATATTGGTAGAAGTATAAAAAATAGCAAAAACACTGCTTCTGTCTTTTTCTTTTACTACATCGGCAACCATCGCTTGGCTTGCTGGCCAATAAATACTAGTAAACAAGCTGATAACAGTGAAACAGATAAAACTAATAGCTGGGGAATCAAGCCACGGAGAGCTAGCAAAAGCAAAGATTAAATAGGCAATTCCTTGGGCAAGACTTGATATTACCATCATTTTCTTTCTACCGAATTTATCAGCATAATAGCCGCCAAGCAAATTGGCAACAACAGAAAAGGCTTGAGAAAGTATTAATAAGAATCCTGCAATTGATTTCCCAAAGGATTCTGTAAAGTATATCGCTAAAAATGGGAAAAACATCCAAAATGTTACATTAACAGTTGATTCACCAGCAAGACGAATCTTTAAATTCCGATCCCAATCTCTAAGTCGCATCGTCATGATAGTTGTCACTCTCTTTCTATTTATTTCCCCTATCATACCTTGATATTTCGGTTTAGGAAAGACTTTCTTTTCTATTATGATGATGTCTCTATATCCTTTTAAATAGATTTTAAATTAGTTAGTCTATGGATAAGAGACATGTTTTCAATCCTTTCCTCTTTTTATCGATTATCTAAAACTACTTTTATCTTCCTTAAACTTTTTGTATACCTGTAACCATGTTTGCGCCATTAGCATATTACCAGCAGAATTCATATGTACTCCATCTGTCGTTAATACTTGATTATTTTGTTTTTGTAAATACTCCATGAATACTTGATGTGTAGGCACAACCACTGCATCATATTTGGCTGCTATATGATGAATGACTGTTACATAATCTTTTAAAAGAATATTGCCTTTTGCTTCAATCGCTTCCTCAATAATGGTTGGCTCCATCAAAAAAATACTGGCATTTGTATGTTTTTTTACTTTTTCTAATAAACGTTCGTAAATAGCGCTAAATTTAGCTGGAGTAACCTGTTCTAGTTGAGGTTGGTCTAATTGTCTCCATACATCATTAATTCCAATTGATATAGAAACTAGATCTGGACGTAAGGTGAGAACATCTGCTTCCCAGCGTTGTTCTAAGTCAGTGATTCTATTTCCATCTATCCCTTTATTAACAATATTCGGCAAGACTTCTGGTTGATTAATAGTAAAGTAGTCTTTAATATAACGAACATAGCCATAACCAATGCCTTCCCTATCTTCCATTCTTCCCGCCTGTGTAATACTATCTCCTATAAACAAGAATCGTTTATTTGCTTCCATCCCAATCATCCCTCCATAGAACGTTTTCATTTATACAATAGCATGTGGTTCTTTCGCAAGGCAACCATCGATTTCTCCCATACAAAAAGCCTCAATTGGAATTTAAAAAACTCCAAGAGAGGCTATAAGAGAAGAGTCAATTATTGTTGTGCCTGGACAATTTTTTCTAAGTTACGTTCCATTACCTTAATATAATCCATTCCACTTTCTTCATCTTTCTTGCTTAGTGCTTCTAAAGTGCTTAGTACTTCTGTTCTTGCCCCAATTTCAGTGGCAAGCGTATCTGCAACTTTTTGCGAAGCCGTTTCTTCAAAATAAATAACGCTAATATCATGTTCTTTTGCAAAATCTTTTAATTCCGCTAATCTTTGTGCATTCGGTTCTTGGTCTGGTGATATCCCAGAGATTGGTACTTGAGTTAATCCATATTCACTTGCTAAATATCCAAATGCAGCATGTTGTGTAATCATTTCTTTTTTCGCTACTTTGCTAAGATCATCACTATATCTTTGATCAAGTGCAGTTAATTTTGCAATATATTTTTCACTATTTTTTTGATATGTTTCTTTATTATCAGGATCTACTTTGATTATGCTCTCCGTAATTGTTTCTACTTCTTTAATCGCTAACGCTGGACTTAACCAAACATGAGGATCTTTCTCATGACTATGCCCATCTTCCGCCTCTTCACTTTCATGGTCATGGTCAGCTTCTTCCCCTTCATGATCATGCTCATCTGTTAATCCCTCTTTTAAGGTAATACCTTTGCTTGCTTCAACAAATACTGTTTCTTTATTATCAACAGCAGATTTAATTGTATCTACAAAATTTTCCATATATATACTATTAAAAACAAATAAATCTGAAGTTTGCACATTGGCGATATCTTTTGGTGTTGGCTCCCATCCATGTGGTTCTTGATTCGAAGGAATAAGTAATGTTACATCTGCCTTGTCACCAGCTATATTTTTTGTAAACTCATACATAGGATAAAAGGTAGTCATGATCTTTAGTTTCTCTTTATTTGCCCCGTTCGAATCATTATTTTCTCCTTTGCCACATGCAGCTATCACCAATATTGCAAGTAACATAATCGTTACTAATTTAAATTTTTTTCCCATTTTTATCCCCCTGCCTTTTATTTACTTTCTTTATGCATTTCTCTATAATATTAAACAATATAAACTCCATTCGATTTGGATTATTCTGTTCTCCTTAATTTTAATTGCGATCTCTGTTTCTGTACAAACCAGTGTTTTTTTACTCACATAATGACCAAACCTTTATTTATTCATACCCAAGATATAAGAAGTGCTGTAAGATCAAAGTTAAAATTATGTATGAAAACAATGGATATAGCAATTGTTCAAAAACTTCTATTCTCAGTTTGCCTTACACTATCCTCCGGAAGAACTAGAAAGTCACTTAATCTCTCGACAGTTTTTTATCCTCAATTTAACTCCTATCATCTGTTCGTGCAAATGTAATTTTATTTAACCATATAAACTTTAAAACAATCAGATCGAAACTGTTACGATTTATAAAATTAGATGGAGCATATAAAAGATTGTTCTATCGACTTTATTATATTAACCGTAACCATTACGATTTGTAAAGTGTTTTTTATAACAAATGTTTAAAAGCATGTAAATTGACTTTAAAAGCAAAAGGCTATATCCTCCCCAGAAAGCTGGAAGCCATATAGCCTTTTTCAAAATGCTGCTATTGTATGGATTCTACCGTCGATTTAAAGTAAACACGTTCTTTTTTCTTTCCTGATTCATATACGGCACAAATCATTTTTTGTGTTTTTAATGCTTCTTCCCCCGTGACATCTAAAGGAATTCCTGTTGCCAACGAATCGTAAAAATTATTGATTTGCTTTACATGACTAACTCCCCAATACCCTTTGACTCCATTTTCATAATGAAAAGTTTCTTGAGGATTATTATCTGCGATAAATTCTCTTCCATCCATTAATCGTACAGTTGCCCGATCAGCAACCATTTTGGCAATTCCCTTTTCACAATGCAGCTCAATTTCAACTGGCGCGTCGTACGTATAATAATTTATAGCATGAAAAGCAGTAACAATGCCATTCTTATATGCTATAACTCCTTCAGCTGCATCTTCCACCTCAATAATTTCATGTGCACGATTGCTTATTGATGCATCTACATAGTTAATGTCGGCATTCACAAACCATCTCATCAAATCCATTGTATGAATTGCTTGATCAATTATAACTCCGCCGCCTTCTTTCTCCCATGTCCCTTTCCAATCACTTTTTTGATAATACTCATCAGAACGGTCCCATGTAACAGATAGTTTTCCTGATTTGATCTTGCCAAGTTCTCCATTATCCAACATTTTCTTTATGAGCTGGGAGCCAGGATTATAACGATTTTGAAAAATGACACCAAGGGTAACCTTATTCTCCTTCGCTGTTTCCACCATTTCAACAGCATCATCATAATGAATAGACATTGGTTTTTCTGTTAATATATGAATCTGTTTTTTCGCAGCTTCAATTGTCACTGGTGCATGCAAATGATGTGGTAGACAAATATGCAACACATCTAAGCTTTCCTGTTCAAACATTTTCTTATAGTCTGTATAAGCGGCACAGCCATAAATTTTGGCTTTTTCTTCTGCTCGTTCAGGCTTTACATCACAAACTGCTACTAACTCTGCATCCTCTCTTGAGACAATTGATTGAGCATGCATAGGAAAAATATTACCACAACCAATAATCGCTACCTTTAATTTGGACATGTTTCTCTCCCCCGTTTCCACTATTTAACGAATGTCTATTTGTTCAAGTATTTTCTAAATATAATCTAAACCCACCACATTTGAGAAGGAGCATCTTCAATTAAAATAGATTTCAAATTAGTAACTGCTCTTGTTAATCCTTCCCTAATCGACATAATTGGATCTTCATGTTCAATGCTGACAACATAATCGTACCCATATGTTCTTAAAGCACTCATCATATCTGACCATTCACTAACACTATGTCCACATCCAACGGAACGAAATGTCCAAGCCCTTGTCTGAACTTCACCGTATGGCTGCATATCTGTTAAGCCATACATGTTAACATTATCCTGGTCAATATACGTATCTTTTGCATGAAAGTGATGAATAGCTTTTTCCTTTGCCAAAATTTTAATCGCCGCAACTGGATTAATACCTTGCCACCATAAGTGACTTGGATCCAAGTTTGCACCAATCGCATCACAAGTTTCCTCTCGTAATTTTAATAAGGTGTATGGAGTATGCACTAGGAATCCACCATGGAGCTCTAAACCAATCTTCACACCACTTTCTTTTGCAATATGCCCTACTTCTTTCCAATAAGGGATTAACTTTTCTTCCCATTGCCATTTTTTCACATCAGAATATTCATTTGGCCATGGTGTAACTGGCCAGTTAGGATATTTCGCACCATCATGATCCCCAGCCGTTCCTGAAAAGCAGTTTACAACCGGAACATTCATCAAAGATGCTAGTTTGATTGTTTTAAGCAGTGTTTCATGCGATTCCTTTGCAAATGCTTCTTCAGGTGAGATTGGATTTCCGTGACAACTGAATGCACTTATGATTAAATCACGTTCTGTCACCTTTTCTAGATATTCTTTTCTCTTTTCTTCTGATTCTAATAATTCATCTACATTACAATGTTTGTTTCCAGGATAACCGCCAGTACCTATTTCAACTGCTTGAATGCCAGCTTCTTTTACTGCATCAAGCATTTCTTCAAATGATTTGTCTGCAAATAATACGGTAAACACGCCTAATTTCATGTGAACTCCTCCCCATTCCTTCCAATTTTCCTGTATTCTTTCTATATGCACTATATTTTGGTAATAGTCTTCGTTGCTTGTGATTCCAAGGCTGCGAGAATGATCGCCAAAGATTTTTTTCCTTCTTCTCCACTAATAAGTGGCTCTTTATCTTCTAAAATACTTTCCACAAAATGATCTATAACACCAGTCTTATTTTGTCCACCATCACTATTTGATTGAATTCTGCCTAATTCATAACTTACTTTTTCTCCATTGGTATATTGGATAATTAACGAATAGTTTGGATCATCTTCTAAACGAATGACGGCTTTTTCTGCATAAATAACAGTTGAATTATCTTCTTTTCCACGATAAGCCCAGCTTGCAGTCAACGTTCCAATTATGCCGCTATCTGTTTTTAATATACAAACAGCATTATCATCTACAGTAGAGAAGTCTTTTGCATTCGTTTCTACAAATGCTCCTACCTCTGTAAATTCCTCTCCTAATACAAATCTTAATAAATCTGCTTTATGAACACCTAAATCTCCCATAGCACCAATAAATGCTTCTTCTTTTTTAAAGAACCAGCTCTCTTTACCATCAACACTCCAGCCTTCTGGACCACCATGACCAAATGTTGTGCGGAAACTGTACACCTTACCAATTTCTCCGCTTTTAATTAATTGATGGGCTTTTTGATGGGATGCAACAAAACGTTGGTTATGTCCAATCATCAATTTTTTCCCACTCTTTTTAGCAGCTTTTATCATTTGCTCAGCCTCTTCTTTTGATGTTGCCATTGGCTTTTCACAAAGAACATGTTTGCCAGCATTCAAAGCATCAATAGAAATAGGGGCATGAAGATAGTTTGGCGTACACACACTAACCGCATCTATCCCATCCATTTTTAATAATTCTTTATAATCGGTAAATGCTTGCGCTTGATATTTTTCCGCAATTTCAGTTGCTCTTTCCTCATTGATGTCACAGACAGCAACCAATTCCACTTGTTTATTCAATAGATATTCAGGAATATGACGATGTTGTGCGATACTTCCACATCCAATTACGCCTACTTTTAATGAAGCCATTATATTTTCCCCCTCTATATTATTTATCTGAAATTGTCTCTAAAGGCTGAGCGTTGCCATAAACAGGCTTTTCTCTTTTCACTGGTGCAGCCCATTTGACTGCATTAATAATAACTTGCTGAATTTCTTGATGATGATAGGTTGGGTATGTCTCATGCCCTGGTCTAAAATAAAACACCTTCCCATTTCCTCTTGCATATGTGCAGCCACTCCGGAATACCTCTCCACCTTCAAACCAGCTTGTGAAGATCAATTCATCTGGTGCAGGTATATCGAAATGTTCGCCATACATTTCTTCCTTTTCTAATTCAATATATTCATTAATTCCTTCCACAATCGGATGATTAGGTGCTACTACCCATAAACGTTCGCGATCATCTGCTTCTCGCCATTTTAAATTACAGGTTGTACCCATTAATGTTTTAAATATTTTGGAAAAATGACCAGAATGTAAAACAATTAATCCCATACCATCTAAAACACGCTGTTTTACTTTTAACACAATTTCATCTTCTACCTCGTGATGTGCTAAATGCCCCCACCATACTAATACGTCTGTATTATTCAAAACTTCCTCCGTTAATCCATGGTCTGGTTCATCTAATGTTGCAGTATGTGTTTCATAACCTTCTTTCTCCAAAAACGCTGCAATCGCACCATGAATGCCATTTGGATATATTTCTGCTACGGTCGGATTTTTCTTTTCATGTCGATTTTCATTCCAAATTGTGATCATTATGTAACACTCCTTCTCCCTTACAGTATGATGGCTCCATTATATGAAATGTAAGCGTATAAAAAAATGCTTAATCTTGTCATTTTTTTATGCAATTATGTCATTTGCTTGCTTGCTTTTTGCTAAAATAGAAAAGAGCACCTTACCATATAGTCTCGTCGAATAGGAGGGGAACATAAAATGGAAATGGAGACAAAGCACACCTTTAAGCAGCCAGTAAATGAAAAAGTAATTTATCAAAACCCTCTATTGTCTTTAAAAGTGTGGGAGATAAATGATGAGAGGGAACATGTAATGACTCCAGTTGATGATTACCCTTGGCACTACCATAAAGAAGTAGAATTACTTGCCATGATTGATGGAGATTTGGCGGTACAAACAAAAGAGAGGTATCTATCGATTACTTCAGGAGATGTTCTTATTATGGGAGCGTCACAACCACACAGAACAAGTAAAGTGAAGAAAGGCAAATTGCGTTATATTGTCTTACAAATCGATCTACATAAACACTTTGATCAAAGTATCCTTCCTTATTTCTATTGTTTTTCAGAATTAACACATCCATTAGATAAGATAAATTACATATTTGAAGATAATAAGGAAATAAAACAAGAAGTACATTCCTTAATAAATGAGATTCATAGAGAAAGTCAAACGAAAGAAAAGGGCTATGAGATTGCTATCAATTATTCCATCAAACGACTTCTTCTTTTATGTGTAAGAAACGATACTAAAAATATGCTCCAATATTCAGAAGAACAAGACCTTGCCAAACTTAAACCCGTTTTAGATTATATTGACAGCCATTTAGAAGAAAGAATACTTGTCGAAGATGTCAGTAAGCTACTGAATTTTAGCTATCATTATTTTATCAAGTACTTTAAAAAAGTAATGGGATTGTCGTTTGTCGATTATATAAATATAAAGCGAATAAAAAAAGCTGAATTATTACTTTTAACAACCGACAAAAGTATATTAGAAATAAGCTATGAAGTCGGCATAACAAATATGGCGCAATTCTACAAACTCTTTAAAAGAGAAAATCAATGCTCGCCTAAAGCCTTTAAAAATAGAATGTTAAATGCAAGCGTCTTATAACATAACATTAGGAGTAATGAATAAAACATACCACCTAGTACACCACTTTTTTCTGTTAGCTATCAATAAAAATTATTCTGAACCATTATACACCTCCATATATTTACTATATGGAGGTGTACTATTTACAAAGGAAAGGGTGCAAAAAATTGAACGAAAATCATGTATTATTAATCATCGGTGGTGACTCTAGACAGCTCGAAGTAATCCGCCTTCTTGCACCAAAGCTAAACAAAATTTATTTAATTGGTTTTAAAGATGCCTCTGTTTCTTATAAAAATGTAAGGAAAGTAAATTGGCAAACAGCTCCGCTTCATGAAGTGGATAGTATTCTACTGCCCATTCCGGGCATTCAAGAAGATGGTATCGCTGAATCACTATTTTCTAAAGAGGCGATTTTTTTAACAAAAGAGATGATTAATAAAACAAAAACTAATTGTACTATGTATTCCGGCATTATCACTCCTTATTTAAAACAATTGGCTACAGAAACACATCGAAACTTGGTTGCTCTTTTTGCAAGAAATGATGTGGCCATCCATAATTCCATCCCAACTGCAGAGGGAGCACTAATGCTCGCCATCAAGCATACGGATATTACAATACATAATTCTCAAGTGCTCGTACTCGGTTTTGGCAGAGTCGGTAAAACTGTCGCTCGTCTATTTTCTGCTGTCGGTGCAAAAGTAACTGTTCTAGTTCGAAAAAAAGAGGATGAAGCAAGAGTGATAGAAATGGGGTTAGTTGCAATTTTTGAACCTTCACTAGAATCAGAAATCCCTCTTCAGCAGATTATTATTAATACTGTTCCAGCACTGCTTCTAACTTCTAGTCTCATAAAGAAATTATCGAGCACTGCTTTAATTATTGATTTAGCCAGCAAACCTGGGGGGATCGATTTTGCAGTTGCCAAGGAACACAATATCGAAACACTTTGGGCACTTGGTTTACCGGCAAAGGTTGCACCAAAAACGGCTGGTACAATAATTGGCAAAACACTAATGGAATTGTTAGAAATAAGTTAAAGTACAACTTTCAGGGGATAGTTAATAGCTATCTCCTTTTTTTATGAAGATCTTGGCATTAATCGATTTACAATTTTATACAGAAGTGATATCATAATTATATCAAATTGAAATTATAGGAGTGATTCAGTTGAAAGAAAAAAATGCATTTCATTTTAATGGGTTTATTGGGGTTTTACTTATTGCCATATCCCTTTTTCTTGGAGTTTATTTTCTTGTACAGGAAATTCCAGGAGCTGCCATTCCCTTCTTCCTTATAGCTGTTCTTCTAGGTAGCGGGATAACAATTATTCAACCTAATCAGGCTGTTGTTGTAACCTTTTTCGGAAAATACCTTGGTACGATTCGCAGCAGCGGATTATTTTTAACCACCCCTCTTACTTTACGAAAAACAATTTCCTTACGCGTGCGTAATTTCAATAGTAAACGTTTGAAAGTAAATGATGTTGATGGAAATCCAATTGAAATTGCTGCCGTTATTGTTTTTAAAGTCATTGATTCTGCAAAAGCCATTTTTGATGTAGATAATTACGAAGAATTTGTTGAAATACAAAGTGAAACAGCTATCCGCCATGTTGCAACAAAATATCCATATGATACATTTGAAAATGTAGAACTAACCTTAAGGGGAAATGCAGAGGAAGTCTCCAATGAACTAACGGCCGAATTACAAGCTCGTCTAGATCTCGCAGGAGTCGAAGTAATTGAAGCCAGATTAACTCATTTAGCTTATTCTACTGAAATTGCCCAAGCGATGTTACAGCGTCAGCAAGCCTCCGCTATCATTTCTGCTCGTCAGAAAATTGTCGAAGGAGCAGTTGGAATGGCACAAATGGCCATTAATCAACTGGAACAGGATAAAATCATTGAATTAGATGATGAAAGAAAGGTACAATTAGTAAATAATTTACTAGTAGCGATTGTTTCTGAAAATCCTACGACTCCTGTAATTAATACAGGTACTTTATATTAATGAGTGGTATAAATGACGAAGAAAAAAAGCTTTCCATTACGCATTGATCCAGAGCTATACGAAGTCCTGCAAAAATGGGCTGCGGATGATTTCCGCAGTATAAATAGTCATATTGAGTATTTACTTCGTGAAGCTGCCAAAAAAGCCAAGCGGTATCCAAAACAAAAAGAAAATTGATTTACATTAAAAAAAGAGGCCCAAATAATGGCCTCCTTTTTTAATGGATTAACTTAACAATTCTCTTAAGTCCTCTTCTGTTAGAGAAGAAATTACTTTATCATCTGAATCGATAATTTCGTCTACTAAATTCTTTTTCTTTTCTTGCAATTCATATATCTTCTCTTCAATTGTGCCTTTAGAGAAGAGCTTAATTACATCCACTACATTCTCCTGTCCTATGCGGTGAGCACGATCCGCCGCCTGTTCTTCGACCGCTGGATTCCACCACGTATCATACAAAATAACAGTATCTGCAGTCATTAAATTAAGACCTGTTCCCCCTGCTTTTAAGCTTATTAAAAAATAATCTCGCTCTCCTAAATTGTAGCGATGACATAATTCCACTCTCTCATCTGAAGGAGTGCTCCCATCTAAATAAAAATAGGCCAATCCCTTTTTTGCTAATTCTTGACCAATTATTTCAAGCATACTTGTAAATTGAGAAAAAATCAGCACCCTGCGATTAGATCGCTGTGCTTCCTCGATTAGTTCCATTAGATGATCTAGTTTAGCAGACTTTCCATGATAATTGTCAACAAATAGGGCTGGATGACAGCATATTTGCCGCAGTCTCGTTAATCCAGCAAGAATTCTAATCTTATTTTTTCGAAGGGTTTCTTTATTTAAATGCTTTAAGGCATCATGTCTTAATTTCGCGAGATAGGCTGCATACAATCTTTTCTGTTCTGGTAATAATTCCACTATTTCGCTCCATTCCCTTTTCTCAGGAAGTTCGGCTAATACATCCTCTTTTAAGCGGCGCAGCATAAATGGTCTTATTTTTTTCGCAATTTGTTTATTGGTTAAATTTGCAAATTCCTTCAAACCTTTGAATAATTCTGGGAAGACAATATGGAAAATTGACCAAAGTTCTTCAATCGAATTCTCAAGCGGAGTGCCAGTTAAAGCAAAGCGATTAACCGCTTTTAGTTTCTTAACTGCTTTTGCCGTTTGTGATAATGGGTTTTTAAAATATTGGGCCTCATCAAAAAGCACTGTATGGAAAACTTGCTGTTCATACCATGAAATATCCTGTCTAACTAATGGATATGACGTTATGATTACATCGATGTTTTCTAAATCTTTTTGCAGAGCAGCTCTTTCCTTTTTAACTCCATCAAGTATAAGGCACTGTATTGCCGGAGCAAATTTCATGATTTCTCTTTGCCAGTTGTATAATAAAGAGGAAGGACATACAACTAACACCGGTTGTTTCGCTTTTCTTATCACAGGCAATTCAGATTGAATAAAGGCAATACTTTGCAGTGTTTTTCCTAAACCCATATCATCCGCTAAAATCCCGCCAAATTGATATTGCGCTAATGTTTTCAGCCATTTATAGCCATCTTTTTGATACGTTTTCAAGACATTGTTTAAATCCGCAGGGACTTTAATATTTAGCTTTTCTGGATGCAAGAAGGAATCAATCAGCTGCTGATACGATTCATCTAAAGCAAAGATTTTTCGATCTTCTTCTATAAAAGATAAGCTTTCTAAAAGTGTCAGCTCAAACCCACTTATAAAGTCCTTGTCTTTTATTTGTGGAGATTGAAGATACCTTTGTACTTCCTCCATCTCCCTTGTTTGCAAAGCAAATAGAGAACCATCTTGCAAACGATAATATTTCCGCTTTTCTTCCAAAGCAGCTAACAAGCCTTTGATTTCACGCTCTGGAAAACCTTCCATCTCAAATTTAAATTCAAGCCAGTTAATGCGGTCCTTTTTTAATTTCACCGAAAATCTTGGCCATGTTTTTTCCTTGAAAATTCGATTTCTAATAGCTGTTGTTGCATAAACTTTAACAAGCTTCTGCAGCTTCGGTAACACATAATATAAAAAGTCAAACTCCAATTCCTCATTATAAAGCATATAACCACTATCTGTTTTTGCAAATGAACTGCTATCCATTAACTCTTTAATTTGTTCTTCTTTCTTCCAGTCTCGAAGTAGCACTGCTTCTACTTCTTTGTCCCGTTCTTGAACTGGATTGATGACAATATGATCATAACGAAATTCTAAGCTTGCCAGCAATCGATTGTTTACTCTATCTAAATAGAGTTCAGCTTGGAGTGGAGTCTTCCCGATTTTTTTGGAAAGCTCTCTCTCTAATTGAACCTCCCCAAGTTTTTTTAAGCTTGGGGCAACCTTTTCTAAAAAGAAATCCAATTGATTGAGTGCAATCGGGATAAAACTCTCGCCAACTTTTTCCATCATTTTCTTTATCTCAATAAGTCTTTTAAAGTCTTCTGCTTCCAATTGCCGCACATTTCCCTCTATCAGGACAGCATAATATTGATGCAGGAACTGTATGGATTCCATTCCATGTACATTTAATTGATAGCTTCCAATTTCACGCTGGTATAAATGAAATCTTAAAGGCAGGACTTCATTTGAAACATTTAAGGGCACCATTGTCCCTTTATTCGGATCATAATACCCTAATTCCTTCCAATGAGAACGAAGAGGAATCCAAGAGGAAGGGGGAATTAACAAAATACTGTCTCCCCATATATTACTCACTCCCTGGTGATGATTCAAAAATATCCTTTCATCTTCTATTACTTTTCCTAACTCTTGTAGGATTGCTTCACTTTCTTCCTTTACACAATGAAGCTTTGGATTAAATTCTAATTCCGAACTAAATGAATAAGCTTTTCCACTCTTTATTCTTTTTAAAAACAAGCGAATATCTTTTATTGGATGGGATAATAGCTGAATTTCTATTCCAAACAGATTGGTTTCCGAGTCAATTGGAATGACTTTTAGCATAAATTCAACTGGAATCACTTCTCGCTTTTCAAAATGGCGCTGCTTTTTTGTTGATAGAGATTCACTCTGATTAAATAATGCAAAAAAATCTCCCGATACATCCATGTTTTTTTCATCGGTAGTGGAAGGAGCTTTTCCGTTCATTTGAAATTTCTTTATTTCCACTAATACAGCTGCAATATGCTGACATTCTTTTTGAAAAGAAGCTAGTTTCGGACAAGAACATGTTGCTTTTATTTCTTCCCCGTCGATTGCAACCATTACCGCAAAATCTTCAGATGCTTGAACGAAAGCTTCACAATAATTATCTCTATATTCTTTAAAAATCACCTTATGATTTTTTGAGAATGCTTCCCCTCTTTTTAAAGATACAGGACCACACATTTCTAAAATCATTTTTCGTGTAATGACAGTATTCAACAATTTATTCTCCTTCTATCAAAATCCAGTTACGCACAAATATCCTCTTTCACTTTACTACTTTTTTTAAAACATTTCTATTGTCTTGTTACGGTAAAATTATGTAGCACCCTCTCAGTAATGGAATTTGATTATTCCCTATATCATAAGCCCTCTCACATCTTCTCTTTTATAAGAAAAGTGGACAAACCACCCTTTTAGGAGTTTGTCCATTTTTTATTAATAAGGATATTCTTCTTATAAACTATTAGCCACAAGTAATTGAACCGTGGATTGAAGTTTTTCCATCAAAGCTTCCGGAGCTGTTAAATAGAGAATCCCATTCCCTTCTAAACTCGGTTTATTTCCTAATGGAATCGTTCTCTTAATTAATTGTGCATACAATTCTGGCTCTGTTAAATTTCTTTCAAAAGCTTCATTACTAATTATTTTAATTAATGCTAAAGCTCCACTTACATGAGGGGCTGCCATAGAAGTTCCAGTTAATTTAGCATATTTTCCATCTAAAAAAGTAGACAAAATTTCCTCACCAGGTGCTACTAAATCAACTTCTCGATTAGAATTAGAAAAACGAGAGCTATTTCTCTGTAAATCGACTGCACCTACGCTTATTACTTCATTATAAGCGGCTGGATAACCTAATTCTTCTGTCGAATCTAAGCCATCCCCTTCATTTCCAGCTGCACAAACGACTAAAATTTGCGCTTCAACTGCCTTTTTCACAGCCTCATGCAATTCTTCCACATCTTCTGGCCCGCCAAGACTCATAGAGATAATATCTGCTCCCTGTTCAATTGCATAATAAATTCCATTTATAATCCATTCATACTGCCCTGAACCTTGCCCATTTAATACTTTTACAATTAAAAGTGAAATTTCCGGTGCTACTCCTGTTAATCCATCTTCTTTCCCTGAAGCTCCAATTGTTCCAGCTACATGTGTTCCATGACCGTTATAATCCATATATATAGCTGGATCGCCGTTATCATCATCGGTAAAGTTTTTTCCACCAATGATTCGCTCTTGTAAATCTGGATGATTGATATCACAGCCAGTATCTAATATGGCAACTGTAATCCCTTTTCCCTTTGTTTTTTTCCATAACTCAGGTGCCTGAATTAGCTCAATTCCTTTTGGAATTTCTGCAGAAACGTCCATTACTTCTTTCACTTGATAAGGAATTACTCTGCATTCTTTTTTCATTAAACAGCCTCCTAATATAATAGAATGGATATCTCTAAAAAAATTTTAACAATTCTGAATTATTAAAGTAAGAGGCTTAAGACTCAATTTAGAAACATATGTTCTATTTAACTAGTTCTATTAAATTATTTATATTTTTTTAAATGTGGTGGATAATTTCTAATTTTTCTATAAGAGGGATTGCCTGTGCTTTATCCCATCTTTTTCTAATGCAATTCAAAAAACCAAACAATTATACGATTTTATCGGCATCGTCGTATTACTGTTCGGTTTCATAGCAACTGAAATCCTTTATACACTAGTCTTTTATATCCTTCTTCTATTGTAGAATTTTCCTCATTCCTAAACTACTAGATAGACTAGCTTATAGACTTCCTACCATATTTTTTAATACTTAATAAATAAAAGGCCGTGAATATTAGCAATGACCAAATTATTGAGTATTGTGGACTTGTTTCAAGGATTTGAATTAGACTTGGAATATTTCCTGCCACAGAGTCATCATATGTAAAAAACAAGAAAATCATCATATTATTTGCAGCATGTGCACCAATCGATAATTCTAAGCTTCCTGTTTTCACCGCAATAAATGTCAAGGCAAAACCAGCAAGTAAATAATCTAAACCTACTAAAATGGCCGAATCATTCATTTCAGGATTGGAAAAGTGCAATGATCCAAAAATTACTCCAACTATCAGTGCTAATAAAATGGGATTTTTTATTTTTTTACCAACCCATTGTAATAATAATCCTCTAAATAAAAGTTCTTCTACTGTTGTTTGAATGGGTACAAACAGAAGAACCACTAGGAATAAAAAGAAAAATTGGGAGAAAGATACGTTATTCCAAGCATAATCATCAGCATTAAATAGGAAATCAAGGCCTGATGTAAGTAGGAAAAGTCCTGCAAATATTAAAAATCCCCAGATTATTTTCTTCCAATTTACTCTGTCATCGCCCGTAATTAATGATCGAAATTTTCGTTTGTGAATAAATCTTACTCCAATCCATATGCCTACTAAAGCAAAAATATAAACAATATGTGTCATTAATAAACTAACTGTGCCGTTTCCGCCCATCACCATGCCGGTATCCAAATCAATATAAGTAGCATCGTTCCCATCCAGCTCTATTCGTATGAGTTCTACAATAAAATAGACGATAGAACCAGCAATCATAAAACCAACAGCTAATAAAATAGACGCTAAATAACGCGGCCAGTTATTTTTTCCTTCTTTTACATTTAAATAATGTTTCAAGCGATTTTCTCCTTTTATAAATTATTTTTCCGTTGAAAGTGCCTCTTCCAAATGGAAGTTGGCTCTTATTTCACCGATTTTTTCTTTTCTAGCATTCAGAACTGGTGCATGTACATATCTATCTAAATTTGTAAATAAGTTCACTTCTTTATATCCTAGTTGATTTAACACTTCCATTGCAGCGACATTTACAGCACGTGTTCCTCCATCTTCCACCTTAATGGCAATTCCGATTCCTTCTTGGATAAGTCCCATACATTGGACCGCCTCTGCACCTGCTTTCGATACAATTCGCCCTTTATAAGCTTTCATTAGGTCTGTATCAAACCTATTTGTTCCTCCAACCATTTCTGGAAACTCCACCATACTATCCCTAATTCGTTTTACTATATCTATTCGGTTTACCGACTTAATAGAATCAGGGTTTGCTAATCTAGCATAGCCAAGTGCAGCATTATATAGAGGCAATTGATGTACTGGCACCCCGCAGCCATCTACACTCAACTTTATTTTTTCTTTCGGAAAATCACATATTGTTGCAATTGCTTCCAATATACGCTGTTGATGAGGATGCTCTACCTCCCGATATGTGGCAATATCCTCCTTCATATGAATCGCCGCAGCGAGCATACCTGCATGCTTACCAGAACAATTACTGAACACGGGGGTGACATCTTTGCCCTTTCGCAGCAGTTCCTTATAGCTTTCTAAATTCCATGGGGTATGTGTACCACATTGCAAGTTATCCTCTTGTATTCCCAATCTTTCTAATATGCGCAGGATTGTCTCCTGATGAAATAACTCCCCAGCATGAGAAGCACACGCAATTGCAATTTCCGCATTGTCATAAGAAAAGGAATCTGCCGCTCCTGTCTCTATAAGTGGAATGGCTTGAAAGGGCTTCAAGGAGGATCTAGGAAAGGTCATCCTCTCCGGATCCCCATAGAAATATAGTAATCTACCATCTTTGTCTACAACAGCTACATGAATAGAATGGCTGCTTTCAAGATATTGTCCACGGTAGACCTGTATAGGCTTCATCACTTTCATCTACTCCTTTTCCAGTTCTACCTTTAATGATGCCCTTAACTAGTAGAGCTTCGTGTCTAGAAATTTTCTTTCAACGCTTCATACTGAAATCCTTGTTGCTGATAGTTCTGTCTTTGATACATCTCTCTCGGAGTATCTTCTCCATCTGCCAGCAAAATAATTGTCTTATTAGGAAATAAATCCATAATCTTTCTTTGCATGCGAGCAGCAATCCCTTTGCGCTGATACTCTTCAATTACAAAAATTCCGTCAATTTCAACCGTTTTATCGGCAATAATTACTTCTAAAGCACCAGCTGCTTTCCCTTTATAATAAGCAATGACTTGCAAAAACAGCGGATTTTTGAAATTTTTCTGATAGATTTCTGTTTTCCCTTTTGCATAATCTACTCCATATTCTAAGTCTTGATTATATTCTAATTGCAAATAATCCTCAAAATTCTCTTCTGTTACTTTCTGAATTAGAATGTCCTCACTAGGATATAAAACCGGAAAATTGCAAGGAGCAATGGCATAAAGCTCTGTCATCCCTACTTCATAATGAAGATTTTGCACAATGTACTCCAATAAATCCTTCGTGAATTTCTCATTTTCTGGAAATACAAATTTAAGATGTTTCTGACCAGTTTTTTGATGAAATGTTTTTAAATAATCTTCCACTAACTCGAACTCCTGAATAGTGGGCATCTTTTTAAATTGGATATAGTTACTGTCATATTGAAGCAGCATTTCCTCATTATGAACATGGAACCAATCGCTAGTCTCTTTTACTCGTTTTCCTTCTTTATGAATGTTCTTATAGGTTACTTTTTCCATGATGTTAATCATACCCTTTCCAAAAACTTCTTATCATATTATATCTATAATAAACGATTCAATCCTATAAATCAGTAGATTAATAGAAAAAAATGACATTGAGCAATTCTAAACAAAATAGGACTGCCCATATTTAGAACAGTCCTACATCTCCGACAGAACATATTTAAATGGCTTTCGCATCTTCCCTTGTTTCTCTCCATAAAAATACTTCATTTCCCATTTCATTATATTGTACTTTTTGGAAAATTTGCATCATCATTAAGATACCTCTTCCTCTTTCCTCCAACACAATATCACTCATAAGCTTTTCCGTACCATACCTTTCGATATCACGAAATTTCTTCTTCACATCAAACCCATTTCCGTGATCCTTGATTCGCATATCCAAGATATTCTGATTATACTGTAACTCTAATATAACGGGATAATTTCCATGTTCTATTGCATTATTAACCGCTTCTCCTATTCCAACGCTCAGCAAAAAATCTTTATCCAATAAATCTCTAAATTCTTTATTTAGCTTTTCTTTCCATTCTTTTTCCGTATGATCATGTATTACTATTGTTTGATAAGTAATAAGCCCACTCATAAGTTGCCCCCCAATTTAAAAAAGCAAACTCCTTATTAAATCGACAAAAGACTAAAATCGCTTCACTGAAATAAATAAAACACCAATGGAATAGAATGGATATATTAAACTTATACAGAAGCGGTAATCTTATATTTGCCGGTTGCTCGCTGTCGGAGCTATACATTTTTTAAAATTTATTTAAACATTTATATTGAACAAAAAAAGCTAACAAAACAAGGTTAGTTTGGTTAGCCGGTTGCGCTAGTAGCTCATAATCAACAAAGCGCCCAAATAAGTTGATTAATCATAGCTTTCTACCTTTCATTATTCTTATTATCTTATAGAATTTTTAAATTATATAGTATTATATACCCATATCTTTAGAGCATAAACCTATTCTTTTAGAAATCATATTTATTTTCGATAATTCTTTTGAAATTCCTCTATTTTCATAGAAATATCTCGCAAAGAAAAAACCCGAACAGCCATACGAAAATTTCCTTTCGCGTAATTGTTCGAGTTTAACTTTAAATAGAATGCTCATAACCTCTTATTTTATCTCTATCTTATATTTTCTATTTCTATACTGAATGGTGACAGACTCTTGTTCTAGACTAACAATAGGCTGAAAAGAAATCTCCTCTACTCCTCGGTCTGTTCCGAGAATACTTGAAACCAATAAATGCCTTCCAGGTGCTAAACGCGACGTTAACGTCGGCAATACGGTTTTTGAATAGAGTAAATTGGTATTAGGCTCAGGTATTATTAATTCTGTTTTCCGTTTTCCAAAGATGTCCATAATCCCTGTTGTTCCTACCTCTGATGGGTAAAAAAGACTATTTTCATCTTTGATTACATAGGCAGCCCCTTCAGTCGCAGGTGCAGAAAATCCACCTTCCGCTGTCTCTATCTCTCTATTTGTATGAATGCGATGAATGCGAACATGCCAAGGGGTTAAGGGAATTAGATACGTATCAATTGTTACATCCCGCCAAGGCTTCCATGTAGATACGATATAATCATCATGGATTTCATATGACTCACAGCCACTACGACTTCTATAGCGATTATCACATTCAGACAGTGCCAGGCAATTATCAAATGCTCCTTGCTTTAATAAAACATTACCTTTAGGCACACTAAAACCAAAGGTGGTGGAATACACAAATTTTTCATATTTTGCGTCTGCATGGGCGTGTTCATGAGAATGCTGTCCAGAAGTAAATGCTTGCACTTCTTTTCCTTCAGAATCATGGCAAATGATCATCCTCGGACTTTTTTGCACACTTTTCTCTAGGAACTTAACTGGTTCTTCCTCTGCCTGCCAAAAAGGATGACTCTCTGGAAGAGCTAACAGCAGGAATGTCTTTAAGGACCAATAAGGAGAACCTGGAGCATTATAGCCTTCTGCCATATTTAAGTTTTGGTAACCATAGCCAATCGTTAAAAGTCCTTCTGGAGAAAAAATCGACTGCTTAAACCAATACCGTAAATTATTTAATACTAATCTTTTAATTTGTCCCCAAGGCAATGCTTCAACATCTGCAAATGCCAATGCAGCCCAAAAGGAGGATTGTGCAAATCGATAGGTTAAACTTCTGCCAAATGGAATAGAAGATCCATCTGAAGAAAACCATTCTTTAAAATCTTGAGCAAACTGAATAGCCCTCTCCTTATAAATCGCTGCCCTTTCTGGATCTTCATCCTCCATTACTTTTGCATAAATTAATCCGTAATAATGCATGGCAAAAGGAATATAATAATCAATTTGATTCTTATATCCATCAAAATACCAACCATTTTTTAAATAATACTGATCTAATTGTTGAAGATCCGCTTCTAATTTTTCTAAACTATAACTTCTACCGCATTTTTTTAATGCTACGTTTACTAATACGCGGAAAAATAACCAGTTATTATTCGGGATTGTATTTTCATTGATTTGATATAGCCAATTAGCTAAATTTTCCTTTTGCACTGTTGATAGAATATCCCAGAAATCAGCCTTACAGTGAATAAGCGTACAAGAAAGTGCTGCCATTTCAACAAACCGTTGATCATACTCTCCGGTAATCCCCCAGTAAGAATCACTTGTTGGCGTTGTTCCCTCTATAATTCCTTTTACTAATTGTCGTTTTATTGCTGGATATTTATTAGGTGTTACAGAAAATAATGGCCCCCAGCCCCAAAATGGACGTAAAAACGCTTCTAATTCTCTTGTTTTTTGCCCATATACTGAGCCATTTGTACCTAGATTCAATAAACCTGCCTTCTGTTCATTCCCCAACATAAATAAGGGTTCGTATAAGTCATATAAAGCACGTTCTAAATCCTCTCTTGTTCTTAATGGGTTCTTTTTTACTTTCACATTATATTGATTCAACCGATCCATCTCCTAAAGGAAATTTTCTTGCCCTTTCCATCTTACTGCCAGAATAATACTCCCTTTTGTCGCAATATATTTAATCCCTCAACAAAATAATAATCTCCATAAATTAGTGGGACATCAACATTTTTTTGCTCTGGAAAATGACTTGTTCCGTGTCCTAATAAGCCTTCCTCTTCTTTATCTGCATCAGTAGCACAAGTTATATATAAGGTTTTTAATAAAGTTGCGCCTGCTTCCTGATAAACAGGCTTTTCAAAGTCGGCTACAAGTGTTCCAAGCAGGAGTAAGCCACAGGCTGCAATGGAACCTGCTGATGAATCAGGATAATGGTATTTGGTTTCGCCATCTTCAGGTATGCGAAAATCCCAAACAGGACATTCATTAGAACGAAGATTAGATAGAAAAAAGTGGGAAACTGATTTTGCGGCATGTAAAAATGCGCTATTATTAGTATGTAAGTAGGATAATGTCAGACCATACAAAGCCCAAGCAGTTCCCCTTGACCATGCGCTATCTGGTGCATAGCCTTGACCACCAAGCTTATCTACTACTTCTCCAGTTTCTGGATTAAAAACAACAATATGATGTACGGAACCATCTGGTCTAATAAAATGTCTTAATACTGTTTCTGCATGCTTTTCTGCAGCTATTTTAAACCGTGGATCTCCCGTTTCTGCTGAAGCCCAGTATAGCAGCGGAAGGTTCATCATACAGTCAATGATTGCGACACCGCGATTATCATCCTTCTTCGACCATGCATTCCAAGCACGAATATAATTACCTTGGGCATTAAATCTTCCTAATAATAAATTGGCTGCTAATAATCCTCTTCTTCTTGATTCTTTATTGCCCGTAAGTTTATAGTTTGCTAGACTTGTCAACGTCCACATAAATCCCATGTCATGATCTAATTTCTCTGAATCTGACAATAAATAATCCAGTTTTTCTTCACACTGTTCTGCTGTTTTTCTAAGAGCTTCCATTTTATTATCTTGATATACTTGCCATAAAACCCCTGGCCAAAAACCAGCTGTCCACCATTCCGGACTTTCTAATACATACTTCTTATCTATACTGGCATGGGGAAAATTAGCACCAATCGTTTCATTATTCCGTGCCGTTTTCTCTACGACAAACTCCCACGCTTCAGCCACCCATTGCTCCTTTTTACTCATATAATCATCCTACCCTTCTATTTGATTTCTGACACGCATAAAAAAGAAAAGGCTTTCATTTTTTTTAGAAAATGTCCAGCCTTTCTTTCTAAAAAGTAACGATACTCTCATTATATGGAGTCTATATTCCCTCAACAAGGCATTATTTTTACTACTTTTCCAAATAATTTTACTCGTATTGCCTTTTTGGAAATATGGCTATGCCTTCTTAACCAACTTTTCCGCTTCTATATTCCATCGGAGTTATACCAGCGTATGTTTTAAATAATTTTATAAAATAGCTTTGATTATCATAGCCCAATCGTTCGCAAATTTTCCCAACCGATTCATCTGTTTGTTCTAACAGCTCCTTTGCACGATTAATTTTCATCCGTGTTACATATTCCACAAATGTTTCTCCTACTTCCTTTTTAAACAATCTACTAAAGTAACTAGGATTTAAGAATAAATAACTAGAGATTTCATCTAATGTGATTTTTCGTTCTAGATTCATCGCAACAAATTTAAAGGCTTCAATAATCTCTTTTCTTTTCGTCTGATCAATCGTTTCATGATAATGAATGATTTTCTCAAAATAGTGCTTAAGCCAGTCCTTTAATTGATACATATACTCCATCAAAAAAATCTCTTTATGTTTGGATTCAAAGGAGTATTCGCCTGAAAAGTATTGCAGCGCTTGTAATTTCACATTTAAATCCAATAATAATTTCCAAAACCAATCCTTTACTATCTCTGGTGGAAATTGGTTTTCCATTATATATATCGTCCATTTATGGATGAAATTACTTATTCGCTCCACCTTTTTATTCAGAACAATCATTCTCATTTCTGTCGCTGCTTCATCATACTTAGCGAATAGTTCCTCCGTATTCTTTACACACTCCTTTATAGATGACACTGTTCTTGGGAGCATATAAAACAGCTGCTGATGATTATTTAACAATCTGTTGACTGTGTTTTGATAGTCTAATAAGCTTTCAGATGTTTCACCAATAATGGATGAACTGTGCATATTTAAGCCTTTGTCAATCGAGAGCTGAATCATTTTCAACGTTTCTTTTGCATTCGATAAAGCGTTCCTCTGATATCCTAAGTCTCTTGGAAAAAAGATAAAAACCTTATTGGAATGATTAAGAAAATGAACTGCTAAAGGATTTAGTCTTCCTAATAATTCTCCCACAATATTAGAAACTGCAAAATATAAGGTTTCTTCTGGAAATAAATCTAAAGGATGATGATGGATTGATAACAGTGTTACAATATATCCTTTGTCCGCTAATAAGCCAAATTTTTTTCGGTCACTTTCCCATTCAGCTTCCTTTTTATAATAGCCATTATTTATTAATCTTTTTATGAATGCCGTCTTTTCTTTTTCGATGTTTTTATGAAGAATATGCTGTAATTTTTGTTCTTTTTGTTTATTATTTAGCATAGTGTCAAGTTGTATTTTAAATTTCTCAAGTAATTCATATAGCTCTTCTAGTTCAAATGTATCCTTTACTAAATAATCGCTGACCTGTAACTTAAGTGCTTCTCGGGCATAATTAAATTCTGTATGACAGGATAACAACGCCACTTGCAAGCTTTCATTGATCGACTTCATTTTTCTTGTTAATTCAATTCCATTCATCTTAGGCATGCCAATATCAGAAATTAGCACATCAGGCATTGTTTCTTCTGCTTTTTTTAAGGCACTTACTCCATTTTCATGGGTACTCATCACTTCAAAGCCGAGGCTTTTCCAGTCAATTGTTTTCGTCAATAGCTCTAATACAGGATAGTCATCATCTACAAGCATCACTTTATACATTCTTTTTTCCACCTTTCATTGGGAGATTCAAAATGACTTTTGTGCCATTTCCAAGTTCGCTTATAATATCCATATTAAAAGCTGGTCCAAAGGTAATCGATAATCTTTCATAGACATTGGCTAAGCCTAACGACGAGAATCCTTTCACTTGCTGCTTTCTTTTCGGATTCTCCAGTGATGCGGCCTGAAAAGTTTTTTTCTTTAATTGTTCTAAATCCTCTTTGTTCATTCCTAAACCGTTATCTTCAATCGTAATGATTAACATCTCATTTACTATCACTGCATGGATTAAGATTAATCCATCAGACTGATTAAATCCATGAATAATCGAGTTTTCAATAATAGGCTGGAGAATAAACCTTGGAATTTCAAATGGATAAGCATCTGGATCGATATCCATCTCTAAGGAAACTTTTCGATTTTGTCTCATATTCATAATGTGAACAAAATCGAAAAGAATTTCTATCTCCTCTAAAAATGTGATTATTTCTTTATTTTTATCAATAGTTATGCGCAGTAATTTTGTAAGAGATGTGATCATATTGGCACTTTCTTTGTCTCCTCTTATCATTACCTTCATGCGAATGGAATTTAATACATTAAACAAAAAGTGAGGATTTATTTGCGCTTGTAGCATGGCAAATTCTGCTTTTCTTTTCCTAGCCTCTGTTTCCGTTATTTCTTCAATTTTTGTATTAATATGATCTAGCATCAGATTAATTGATTTACTTAGCCTTCCTATTTCATCTTTCCCTTTAATTTTTGAACGGACAATCAAATTCCCTGCCTGAACTTTATCAGCTAGTTTTGCTAAATATTCGAGCGGTTTCGTAATTGTTTTCATTGAATAGGTAAGTAAAAGCAAGAAAAGCATAAATGATAGTACTTGAATAAGAAATACTTTCTGAAATATCCCATTTAATTTATTTATCGATTGTTCATAAGGAACAAATGACACTAATTTCCAATTCGAAAAAGACAGGGTATGTTCGGTGACGATGTACTCCTTATCTTTCATTTTCAAAACTGCTGATCCATCTCGATTGAATAAATTAGACCGATAGGTGAAAACGGTTCCTATTTTCTCATCATCACTATGTGACAGGATTTTACCAGATGGATTAAGCATCATGACATCATTATATCCATCCATTTTAGTAAATACTTCGCTTAGTTTATTTTCCATTATGGTAACAACCACATATCCGTAAATTTGGATGCCCTCATCCCTTAAGGTGCGGACAATTGAAATTTGATAAGGATTATTCTTTTTTTCCAATTCAAAAATCGTCGGCTGAGATTCAATCCAAGTAGATTCATATCCAACAGCTTCTTCGATGTCTTCATACCACTTTTCTTTAAATAAATCTCTTGGATCAAATTCAGCAACATTATAATTTGTGAAGTATTTTCCATTTTTTAATAATATGGTGACATAGGATTTCTCTCCAACTAGTGTGATATTTTCAATGGTGCGGTTTATTTCATTTTCCAATAGATATTGATCATACCCATCCTTGTCTGCATCACTTTTCGCTAGTCCTTTTAAAACCGTATTCATTTTCGGATCAAGCTGCACGAAATTAGCAACATAAAGCATATCGCTAAATAGCTTTTCTATATATTCACTTGCAATATTCAGCTCTCTATTCGCATTAGAAAGCGCCTGTTCCTTCACTGTATTTTTTGTCATATAATTATAAATTAAAAGCGAGATAACTGCTGGAATAATCAAGCTGATGATAGAAATTAAAATGACCTTATAACGAAAAGAACGGGGAGTCCACATATTTTTTAACCAAATAAGCAATATGTTTCCTCCCCTCATCTTGTTTTTTTTATTTATTGCTATCGATTAATTCTTGTACCCTTTCATTTGTTACCTTTATCGTTTCATCAACATCTTGTTCATCAAAAATTAATTTTTCATATTCTTCATTCACTACTTTGTAAATTTCAGCCTGATAAGATACTGGTGATACTAGTTTAGAAGATTTCGCATTTGAAAGAACATTCGTTAAAGATTCTTTGTCCACCTTTTCTGGGTTTAGCGTACCTGTTAATATATTATCAATTATTTCTCCAAATTGATCATTACTTACATTATTCCAAGATGGAATATTTTTTCCTTGTAAAATTTGTCCTTCCGTTGTATACCAACGAATAAATTTATAGGCTTCTTCTTTATGTTCTGAGTTATTTGCGACTGCCATAAAGTCAGTAGTTACCGGAGTATACCCGCCTTCTGCGTCACTCGTGTTCTTTGGATAAGGAGCAACTGCGACGTTAAACTCCAATGGGAATTGGTCCGTTCCCCCCAATTCTGTATTCATCCAGCTGCCAATTAGTACTGTACTAGCATCCTGGTTAAAAAATTGATTTCGATAATGAAGTTTTTGAGACATGATATCGGTATAAGGGACAGCGGATTTGTCGACTTTTTCCATTTGATAGCGTATTTCCAGCGTCTTCTTAAAGAGCGGATTTTCAATATTGGAGCTTCCATCTTCTTTAATAAATTCTGTATTTTCTGCTTCACTAGCTAATGCTAGTTTCATAAACTCTAACCATCCACCATTTTGCGGACCAAAGAAAAATGTTCCATAATGATCATCTGTTGTTAATTCTTTCGCATACGTTTGAAATTCATCCCATGTCCAATCTGTCGGAACTTCTAAGCCTGCTTTATCTAAATGATCTTTATTTAATAAAACATACCATGGATTAAATTTACCTGGTAAAGCATAATATTTATCACCAATTTTGGTATCTACTTTATATTCATCCGTGACGGTGTAGCCCTCTTTTTCAATAAATTCATCAATGGGAGCCACCATTCCCATACTCACACGCTGTGCATAGCTTGCTGTATCACTAAACATTAGTACATCTAGCTGTTCACCAGAAGCAGCAGCTAAATCTAGCTTTTTAATTGCCTCTTGTGTATCTCCCTTTTCACTTAAGATGACTAAATCCACATTTATATCTGGATTTGCCTCTTCAAAAGCTGCAATTGTCTTTTTCCAGTTATAAGATGCTTCATTACCGTGAGTGTGGAATTTAATTGTTACTTTTCCATCTTCATTGCCAGAAGCTTTTTCTGATGCTCCACTACTACATGCCGTCATGACTAAAGTAAGAATTAAAACAAAAATTGATAGCTTCCAAGATTTTCTTTGCATCTGTTTATTCCCCCTACGTATTATATCATGTAAACCCTTACAGGAATAGATTAACAGAAGTTCCCATCTTACTAATAAAAATAATTTTACTTATCCTGCAACAATTTTTACTTTTAATTTTAACAGTATTAGGAGGAATATAATTGTCTGCTTCTCTCTTTTAACTTTGAAACTTCCCTTCCTGTAATTTAGTTATTCTTATTTCAGCCATCTTCATAAAAATCGGATTAGAGAAATATAATAGAATAGTAGCAAGTCCACTACCTATAAAAAGCAAACCAGCACCTGAAAATACTACGCCTAAAAACAGCATCGTAAAGACACCGATGATCATGGACAACGTATGGAGTGGATGAGTACATGCAAGCAGAAAGGCTACTTTAAAATATTGAAAAAGCTTCAATTCATAATGAACATATACAGGAAACAGATAGAGTAACGTCAATAAGAAAAGAAACACTCCCCCAACTAACATTCCTATTAACCCAACATTTATTGATCCTTGTATCGACGCAATAATTCTCCAATCGATATAAAGGAACGCGATAAAAGCAAACACAACTGCTCCTACTTTATTTGCTTTACGGAATTCTTGCTTAAATGTCTGCCAATATGTACGCAATACTGGAATATCTGTTTCCTTTTGAAGCCATTTACGAATAATAGTCACCATTGCTACAGTAGAAGGGAAAAGGCCCCCAATAAAGAGGCCCATTGCACTGAAAATAAGCCAAAGTAAATTAATATAAGCTAATCTCGTAATCCATTGACAGACATCATAAACCTTTCCAGACCATCCCCCAATTTCTGCTTTCATGAATCAATCCCCCATCTCATCCTATATAACTTAATCTAAATGAAACACTTCCTCCAACTTATGTGACACAGGACTATAATCTTCATTCGTCTCCATAATTGGCGCCATATACTTCCACCATTTTCTGCATATTGCCGTTTGGGATATCGCATCATATGCCGCCTCGTCCTCTACTTCTAAATAAGCAAATAACACTTGGGATTCATGATGAAGATAAATGGAATAATTGGAAGCGCCATGTTGCTTCAGCGCCTCTTCCATTTCTGGCCAAAGCTCGTCATGCCTCTTTTTATATTCGTTTTCATATCCAGGTTTAATAAACATAATCGATGCTAATCTTTTCATTGTATCTCCTCCTATTTTTCAGAACTAAATTCAAATTCTAGATATACACGAAAATTCCTGCTTAATTTCTTAAGAGAGAGATCAAGTAATAGCACTTCTTCTCCTTTATTAAAATGGTTAACAAACGAATCTCTTTGTATACTTACCTCATAGTAATTGGAATCAAAATAAATATGGATGCAAGATTCTCCTTTGATACTTATTCCACCATCACATCTTTCAACCGAAACATTGGGCAATATAAAGCGTTCAATGATGGATTTTGGCTCTTCAGAAAACTTAAAAATGTCTTCCACGATTAATTTTGGAAACTCTGTTTTAATCCAAGTGAATTTCCGCGAGACATTTAATAGAGATGGATCTCTATAAGCTTTTGTCATTTCCAATTCAAACAAATCTCTCTTTCTATCAGAATTGGCAGTGACTAACCGAGCATAACTGGCTTTTCCTGCTTCTTGGTAAGAATGATTGATAATAGGGACGGAATGGCCTTTCGAACTATTACATAAATAAGTGTATCTATTCTCATTGAAATAGTCCTTCGTATATAAGCCACTTCCCAAATCCTGCAGCAAAGTTGTCTTATTGGCTTGAAGGATAAAATGTCCGATATCATTATGATTATGTGGCTCATTATTGCTTCCCCCTTTAGCTGCAAAAGCAAAAGACCCTGCATTTGATTGAACTCTAGAGATTAACCACTGGGAGTCCTCAGAAATAAACGTTCCTTCTTCCCATTTGCTTGGTGATAACGACGAATCAAACCATAATAACGCGCGGATGGCTGGTGCCCATCTGCTACAATTATCATCTTGATATCGCGCATATAATGGAAGTTCTGGAACGATAACGTCCTCATACTGATTTACTAAGAAATGACTCATCCCTATAAGTACTTTTGCTTTAGAGGGTGCATCAGAAAAATTCACCACTAAATCTCCCTCTAAAAATGATCGTTGTTGAAAAAGGGCAACTTGGTGAACTTTTTTCTGCATAAATAAATTAATCGTTCCATCCGATCTCTGATTCAATAGGTCGGCAAAATAGGAATAAAAACCAAATCCATATTGCCAATATAAATATCCTTCCATACATATTCCGTCTTCTGCAAAACCACTTAAATAACTTTCCATTACAGGGAGAACTTTTTCTAAAATAAGCGCAAGTTCTGTGGAATCTTGGATTAAATGGATGGCAGCTGAACCGATAGAACCCCCACAAACAGCGGCCCAATTATGGGTTTCTGTTTCCCATTTGAAATTTCCTTCGAGAAAGGGAATAAACGTCCGATTATACACCTCTTCATAAATTCTTTTCCCTATCAATGGATCTAAGTATTCTTTTGTGAGCGTATATATTTCACTTAAGGCAAAAGCTGTTTCAGCAGAAAATAAGTCGATTGTATAAGTAGTATCTTGTTTTTCTGTAAGTGAATATAATTGACCACAGTCAGTTTCGGGACTATTTATTAGATGGGCAGGTAAACACCATGAGAATTCATTACAGATAGACCAAATAATATCTTGCAGTACTTTACGAAATTCCTCCTTTTCTGGTTCAAGAAGTACCATGATTGCATAGGTATTCAATTTTCTTCTTTTCTGAAAATATGCTGTTTCATATTCTATTCGAGTACCTGTTGTTTCAAATAACTGAAACAACGAATACGGCAGTTCGTCATTATTTATTTTTTGTTGTTGAAGCTGCTCTAGTGTCTCACTTACTTGTTTTAGGATATCAGCATAATCAGGATTATGTTGAATGGATTTCCACCATGCTTTTTTTGCTTCAGCATTTGGAAAAAACAGAGAATATTTCCCATCTAGCTTCTCCAGCAACTCTTCGAAAGTCAATATTCACGCCTCCTTTTAGCCTTTTACTCCACCTAATGCTATCCCTTCAATTACTTGTTTTTGCCCAATAATAAATACGATTACGAGCGGTAAAATAGCTGAGACTGCCGCAGCCATAATTAGAGAGTAAAATTCGCCATTGATTGTCGTAAACTTCTGCATTGCAAGCTGTATCGTCAATAAATGATCAGAACGAAGGAAGATTAATGGGTTTTGATAATCATTCCATGTCCAAATAAATCGAAGGATGGCATAGGTCGCTATGGCTGGCTTTACAATTGGAAGTACAACTCGCCAGAAAATCTTCCAGTGTCCGGCTCCATCGATTTTTGCAGCTTCAACAAGCTCATTCGAAACTCCCATAAAAAATTGTCTAAGCATAAAAGTACCTAGCACACTAAAGCTTCCTAATAAGATTAACCCTAAATGACTATCAAACAGCCCAATTTTGCGGTAAATAATAAATTGTGGTACTAAAATTGCCTGTGCAGGTACCATATAAGTAGCTAAAACGATTAAAAACAAGAAATTACCTAACCGAAAATTCACTTTTGAAAATCCATAGGCTGCCAGCGCAGAAACAGTTACCGAAATAGCAGTAGTAAATACTGTCACCTTAATGGTATTCCAATAATAAATGTAGAATGGATTTTCCCCAAACCAGACTTCTTTATAATTGTTGAAACCATTCCATCTTTCTGGAATCCACTGTATAGGAAATTTAAAAACGTCTGCTTCTATCTTAAAGGATGTCGAAAGCATCCATACAAACGGAAGAAGAAACATAATACTTATCATTAACATGACGATTGTCATTATCGCTTTATTTATGGATAGTGATTTAAGCATCCGCAAACCCTCCTTAATAATTCACCCATTTTTTCTGTCCTAACCATTGAATAAGCGTAATAGCAAAAACAATAAAGAATAAAATAACGGCCATTGCAGAAGCGTGACCTATATCTAAATTAACAAAAGCAGTATCGTATAGGTTCCATACAATCATGCTTGTTGCGTGCATTGGTCCTCCTTTTGTTAAAACAGAGATTAAATCAAATACTTTAAAGGTTGAAATAATACCAGTAATCAACAAGAAGAAAGTAGTCGGTGAAACCATCGGTAACGTAATGTTTTTAAATTTCACCCATGCGCTTGCCCCATCAATATCAGCGGCTTCATATAGATCTCGTGGGATGGACTGCAGTGCAGCTAAATAAATGATCATATTAAAACCAATCGAAATCCAAATTTGTATAAACATAATGGAAACTAATGCAAAGCTTGGATCTGCAATCCATTTGGGAGGATTATCAATGCCGAGTGACATAAGAAATTGATTAATCGGACCTAAAGATGGGTGAAACAATACTTGCCATACTACTGCAATTGCCACCACACTTGAGATATACGGCATAAAAAATGCTACTTTAAAATAACTCTTAAAATAAACATTTCGATCGATTGCAATTGCTAGAAACAAAGAAATAACCATACAAATTGGTACCGTTAACATAAAAATAGCATTGTTCATTAAAGAGCGTATAAATATCTTATCTTGAAATAAATCTATAAAATTTTGTAGTCCTACCCATTTCAATTGCGAAATATTAGTAATAAAACTCCAATCAGAAAGACTTAAAATGAAGGTTGCAACAATTGGCAGTAAGACAAGGATGGAAACACCAATTAACATTGGTGAAACAAACGCAATCCCTGCCCAATTTTCATTTTTCACATGTTTACTTTGCCGCTTTTTCTTAGTTGGCTTTACTATATCCGCAGTCTTAACCTCTGTACTAGCACTCATGTTACTCACCTCTATCATCTTATTTTCTTTCATTATAGTAAAAATGACAGCACTTACATTAACGTTATTTTGCTCAATACAGAGACAAAATTTACTTCTTTCATTTGGCTTGTAACAATGGAAGGTACTATCTATGAGGATGATAGAAGTGATAAAGAAAAGATTTGTTAGTCACAATATTATAATAGTCTTCGTCCTTTGCAGCAAAAAAGAGAAAAAAACCATTCATTTGATTTCTTCCTCTTCTTGTCTTTTTCTATTCCATGACACGGAATTTCAGTTTTGTTTCAGCTTGATATATTTCTCCTGGCTTTAAAACAACGGATGGGAATGCAGAGTGATTGATTGCATCGGGAAGCCCTTGCGTCTCCAAACATACCCCTAAATATTTTTTAGCAATTCCCCCATTGAAACGATATTGATCTTCTAACATATTCCCTGTATAAAGAACGACTGCAGGCTGGTTTGTAATTAAAGACATTTCCCGTCCACTTTCTCGATCTCGCAAAATAGCAGAATGAGAACCATCTTCTGCAAACACAAGCGGATGATCGTATCCATTTCCTACTATTCTATTTTGTTCAAAATCATTGTCCATTCCTTCTTTCAATAACTTGCCTTTTGCAAAATCAAATGGAGTGTTATTTGTTGGAATCATTTTTCCGGTCGGAATAAAATCTTCCCTAAGCTCTAGAAAGCGGTCGACATCTGCAATCAGCTCATGCTCTAAAATATCTCTTTTGTTATTACCGCTTAAATTAAAATAAGAATGATTAGTTACAGTAACAGGTGTTTCTTTATCCGTTTTCCCGCTATAAGATAAGATTATTTCATTATCATTTGTCAATAGATAATCTACAGTTAAGTCAAAATTACCTGGATATCCTTCTTCTCCGTCTGGACTACGGTATGTATAACGGATGCCTATTGCATCATCCTTTTCTACTATTGAAGATGCAAAGACCACTTCACTCCATCCTATATTTCCGCCATGCAAATGATTAGGTGGGGTATTGGTATTCAAGCGGTACTCTTTTCCATTAAGTTCAAATTTTCCTTCTTTAATTCTTCCAGCAACTCTTCCTACAATGGCACCTAAATATGGTCCTTTATTTTCTCGATACTCTTCTAATGTTTCAAAACCAAGCACTACATTTTCCTTGTTTCCTTCTTTATCAGGTACGATTATCTTCGTAATAATGCAGCCGTAATTCATGCTAGAAAAACTCATTCCGCTATTGTTTGTAAAAGTAAATTCCGTTACATCTGCTCCGTTTATTTCTCCCATTGATCTTTGACTGTAATTCATATGAACCTCTCCTCTTTAAAAATATTCTCTACATCTTTCCTAGTACTTAAATGAATACCTTTACCCTAAAACCCAAATTTGAAATCGCCTTCATTTCACTTTTCAAAAAAATTCCATGCCATTTGTAGTAACTAATATAGTTTGTTTAACATATTAACTATTCTACTTATCTATTTTACTTTATTTGATTAAACTTGGTAATATCTTTTTATTAGAAAGACAGAATTTCATAAAAAAAGCTGTCAACACTCCTATCAGGTTGTTAACAGCTTCCTCCTACTATTAATGAACTCTTACGGCGAATGTTTCATATGGCTTTAACTGTAAATTCGAAAAGTCAGCATGTTGGCGGTGATAGTTGCTAATGATGATATCCTCACTCTCGCCAAACACAGGCATAATTAGGCTTCTTTCTTGCGCGCTAAAGTTTGCAATCACAATCCATGTCTCTCCTTCAAACTTACGAGTATAGGCAAAAATTTCTTCTTCTGTATCTTTGATTAATTCGAAATCTCCCCATACAATGATTGGGTTATCCTTTCTTAATTGAATCAAAGATTGATAGCAATAAAAGACAGAATTAGGATCTTCTAAATTATTTTTCACATTTATCTCCGTATAGTTGGGATTTACATGAAGCCAAGGTGTTCCTGTGGTAAAACCGCCATTTTCCGTATCATCCCATTGAAGAGGTGTTCTTGCATTGTCTCTGCCTTTTACATTAATAGAATGAAGAATCTCCTCTTTCGTATATCCTTTTGCTAATCGCTCATGATACATATTAATGCTTTCAATATCATTTACTTGACTAATATCTGTGATCGGGCAATTGGTCATACCGATTTCTTCACCTTGATAGATGTAAGGTGTTCCTTTCATTAAATGCAAGAGAATGGCAAACATTTTTGCACTTTCTACCCGATATTCTTTATCATTTCCCCAACGTGAAACGATTCTTGGTAAATCATGATTATTCCAGAATAAGCTGTTCCAGCCTTCATTTCCAAGTGATGTCTGCCATTTAGCAAGAATGGTTTTTAATTGATTGATTTCTAATGGCTTCAGATCCCATTTTTGTTTGCCTTCTTGCTTATCTAAACCAATATGCTCAAACTGAAAGACCATCGAAAGCTCTTTTCTAGCTGGATCGGAATATAATTTAGCAATTTCCGGTGTTGCTCCCCATGTTTCTCCTACTGTTAAAACATCATAATTGCCAAACGATTTTTCATTCATTTCTCGGATATACTCATGAAGCTTTGGACCATTTCCAGTAATACCAAGATCAGGTTGTTTTCCTACTAAATCAATCACATCCATTCGGAAGCCGCCGATTCCTTTGTCTAACCAATAGTTCATCATTTTCCAAACTTCTTCTCGGACTTTTTTATTTTCCCAGTTTAAATCTGGTTGTCTTTTACTAAATAAATGTAAGAAATATTGGCCGCTTTCTTCATCATATTCCCAAGCAGAACCACTAAAAGTGGATTTTAAATCATTTGGAGCTTCGCCATTTACTGGGTCACGCCAAATATAATAATCACGGTATGGATTGTCTTTTCCTTTTTTTGCTTCTATAAACCACTTATGTTCATCGGATGTATGATTGACTACTAAATCCATGACAATTTTAATTCCTTTTTCATTCGCCGCAGCAATTAATTCATCCATGTCTGCCATTGTACCAAACTCATCCATAATATCTTGATAATCACTAATGTCATAGCCATTATCATCATTTGGTGATTTATATACAGGGCTTAGCCAAATTACATCAATGCCTAGCTTTTGCAAATAATCTAATCGATTAATGATCCCTCTAATATCGCCAATTCCATCCCCATTACTATCTTGAAAGCTTCTTGGATATATTTGATATACAACCGATGTTTGCCACCATTTCTTTTCCATTTCGTTACCCACTTTCTATTCTTATTCGTCTAAGCGTAAACGTTTACGTATAATTTAAAAAAATTTAATGTTCCCAATGTTTTACTGATGCTCTTTCCACTATATCGAATGGGAGCATTTCTGTTTTTACTGCTTTCTTTTGCTGAATTGCCTCGATTATTTTGAAACAGCCCTTTTCTCCCATTAACCGAAATGGCTGCTCAATCGTCGTTAAGGGTGGTACAGCCATTTCCGCAACTCTCGTATTATCGTAGCCTACGACGGAAAGGTCCTCTGGTATTTTTATCCCTAATTCATAAGCAGCTGAAATAATGCCAAGCGCTACCTCATCACTTACACAAAATACTGCTGTTATCCCATCCTTTTCAGTATGAAAAGCATAAAGGGCTTCTTTTCCTGCCGTAAAACTATAGTCTCCTGCTTTTATGTCGTTAGCAGAAAAGCTTAATCCATGATCTTTTAACGCTTTTTTATATCCTTCAATTCTTGGAATCCCAGCTACTCGATCAGAGAAATCAACACCTGCCAAGCCAATTTTCCGATGACCATGTTTTATTAGATACTCTGTAGCAGCATAAGAGGCTTCATAATCATCTACTTTTATAAATGGTATTTGTTTATTTGGTGTATCTGTTGACAATAACACATATGGAATACTCAATGATTCAATAGCTTGAATTTGGTCTTCCATTAATGGAATGGATACAATAACAAGCCCATCCACTTTTCTTTCTTCCAGCATCTTCAAGCAATGAATTAAACGATTACCTTTAACTCCTGCATGAGATAAAATAACACTAAAACCATGTTTTTGTGCCAGCTTCTCTATTCCATTAACAATATCTGCATAAAAAATGGTTGATACACTCGGCATAATAATACCAATTAAATTACTAGATTTTTTTACTAAGCTTCTCGCCATTTCATTTCTTCGGTAACCTAGTTCTTCTGCGATATGGAGGATTTTCTTCTTTGTCTCTTCGTTATAGCCACCTGCGCCATTTAAAACTCGCGAAACAGTTGCAGTAGACACCTTTGCAGCATTTGCTATATCTTTTATCGTTATCGTCATTTTTGCCACCCTTTACGTAAACGTTTACGTTGCCTTCACTATAACATAAAAATATACTGCTTACAACACCCCAATGATTAAGAAATAATTAGTTTGATAGCATGGATTATTCTTTTCTATTATGTAGTCATTTGAACAGAACCCGGTAAATTCCATGCAAGACAACGCTATCTATATACAACCTTGACTAATAATTCATTCTCCGATATATCTCGTGAAAAATAGGTGAAATAAACTGAGCAAAACTACATAAAATCAACAACAACACAATAAAGATACAGAAAAGCACTATAAAAAACCACCTCAAAAGGAAAGGTGGTCAATGCACTTCGTCTATTATTTACTGCTATTATTTGCTGGAAAATCGCCTTTCTCCCAATTAGTAGGACCTTCATCACTTGGGATAAATTTGCTCCAATATTCACCAGTCTTCTTATCGAAAATGATAATATTATTCTCATTTGCAGGAACTAATTCATATCTATAATCATCATTATCATTTTCTACTGTTGTGGACTCTTTACCAAATGCAGACAATATGAACAAACCTAATATGGTAAAGCCTATTATAGTGGCTAACCCAAAAATTATGGATGAACTATTTTTCATTTTTCTACCTCCATACCTAATTTATATAATAAAAATTGTTTCTCATTTTTTTTGAATTCCTTTTACCTTACTAAATGAAGCTTATCCTTTTATTTTAATTTTACTTTTATATCTCCTTTAATATAGTTTGGATAAGCAGCCAATTCGAGCTTTAAAGGATTTTTATACATTGTGTTATCAAAAGATAAAATCCAACTTATTTCTTTGTGCGAGCTTCTACTTTCTATCTTAGAAATGGATAATTCTTTTCCATCTGCAGCAATTGCAGTACTAAAGAGATCTTTTGGATCTTCCTCGCTATTCGAATCCATAGAAAATTCCACTTGTGATTTTGATGTTGTCCCTAGTTTAAGCCTATCGTCTTTCGGGCTGTTTATTAATGTATTTGTTTCTGTATTCACGATAACCATCGCTTCTTCTTTATCAATCGCCATTAGTTTATTGATCCGCAAATAAAGATCCTTTGGTTTTTCAAAATAATTTGATTGGAGATAATACATTTTTTCATACTTACTCAAAGTTGTATTCACAATACCATTTGCAATAGCCGACCATACTTCGCCGTTCTCATTTTCCAAGCGCATATCTTCAAATCCCAAAATTTCCTTTGTATTTGCTGGATCGAACGCTACCTTTACACCAATTCTTAAAGGATAGACAATCATTTCTTCAATCGTCATTTTTTGATTCTCTACTTCCACCACTTGGTTTATTGGATAAGTAATCTGCTTCTTTATATTTTCCTTTAGCTCAAAAGGAATCAGAAACTTTATTTCTTTGTTGTCTATTACTGTAATGAATTCAAAGTTAAACTTTAAGTCCTTAAAGGAAAAAGGTTTAACAAATTGGTATTCCACCATACTTTGAAATTCATTTTCGATATCATCAGGAAAAAAGACATTATTGCTTTGTGCATGCTCAGGAAATTCTTCTTTATTAAAAAGATTAACATCCTTTATCTTTCCACCAGTTAGAGACTTAGTAGACTGTAATGTATAAAAAATATTTATTCCTGATTCATCCATAATCACTCCATCAATCGTTAACGTTAAATCACCTTTTGTCTCAGAAACATCTACCTTTTGATAATAATCATTTTCGATAATGGCAGAATACCCTTTGTCTTGTTCAATATAACCAATCAACCATTCCATTCCAGGGATGGACGAGAGGGCATTTGCGAAGGTTGGAGAAATCCGAATAGATGTTACAAAGGAAATGATGATTATTGATGCAATTGCAAGCCCGATTAATCTCTTTTGTTTTTTCTTCGCCCGATTTTTTTCCTGTTTAGCTTTCAAGATTCCGCTTAATATGGCTTCTTCAGCTTTTTCGAGCGGTAATGTTGTTTTTTCTAAGTCAGCCTTTAACCTAGACAATCTTTGTTCCTCTTCTTCATACATGATCACTCGCTCCTTTCTCTTTAAAATACAGCCGAAGCGTTTTTAGTACTTTATGTAATCGAGACTTTACCGTTCCTTCTGGAATATTCTCTATTGCGGCGATTTCTTTGATTTTCGTATTTTGAAAGTATTTTAAATAGATTAATTGCTGGTCTTCATGTGATAACATTCCAAGGGCTTCCTTTAGTTCGATTAATGATTGGTTTTGGTGGACAGATACGTCATATAGTTGTTTATCAGAAATAATCCGCTTCTTTCTCTTTACTTGATCTTGACAGTAATTGATCATAATCCTTGTCAGCCATGTTTTTAAATAGGCTGGTTCCTTAACGGTATGGATCTTTTTATATGCCCGATAGGTTACTTCCTGCAAGGCTTCTATTGCCGCATCCTCGTCTTTGAGAAATGCTAAAGCAGCTCTTAGCAGTGATTCTTTATGTAATTGCATGACTTCCAAAAAGGCATCATCATCTCCTTTAATAGCTTTCCTGCTAGTCTCTAACTCTTCCAATTAATCACCTCCTCTTTGCTCCTATACATTAGACTTTCTACTTTGGAAAAAGTTCACGAAAGAACAAAATTATATTTTTTTATCCAAGAGCAAATTATACATGAAATTCAAAGTATAAAAAAAGCCGCTAAGACAATGTCCTAACAGCTTCCCTTTCTTTAATATAATCCCTCTGTTTCTTCTTTCGTTACGATATAAATATTTTTTGTCTGGGTATAGCCATCTAAGATGCTCTTATATGTTTCCCTGCCGATGCCTGATTTCTTGTAACCGCCAAATGGCGCTCCCGCTGGCAGTTGATTATACGTATTCACCCACATTCGGCCTGTTTCCACACTTCTTGCTACACGCAATGCTGTATTAATATCTCTTGAAAACACCGCTCCTCCAAGGCCAAACTCTGATTGGTTAGCAAGCTCAATAACCTCTTCTTCGGTCTTAAATTTAATGACTGTTGCAACTGGGCCAAAAATCTCTTCTTTGGCAATACGCATATCATTAGTGGCATCAGCTAAAATCGTCGGAGCCATAAATGCCCCATTTTCTAATCCGTTATTTATGAGTCTGCACCCACCTGTTACAACTCTAGCACCCTCTTCTTCTCCTATTTTTACATATTCTAAGATTTGCTTTAGTTGCCGTTCATTTATTTGTGAACCCATCACGACATCTTCTTCCCATGGCAAGCCAACTTTTACATCCTCAAAAGCCAGCTTCATTTTCGCAAGAAACTCATCATAAATTCCTTCTTGGATAAAAATTCGGGAACCAGCACAGCATACTTGTCCTTGGTTAAAGAGGATGCCTAATTGAACCCCTTCTAAAGCTCGCTCCATTGGTGCATCATTGAAAATGATATTTGCTGACTTACCGCCTAGCTCAAGTGTAGAAGGAATAAGCCTTTTGGCTGCGGCCACAGCAACTTCTTGGCCAATTTCTGTAGATCCTGTAAAGGCAATCTTCGCAAATCCCTCATGCTTTAACATATAATCCCCGGAATGAGAGCCGCGACCAGTAATTACATTGACTACCCCTTTTGGTAAAACTTGATCTAAAATTTTGGCCAGCTCCAGCACACTTAAAGAAGTAGAAGATGATGGATGAATGACAACCGTATTACCTGCAGCAATTGCTGGAGCGATTTTCCACGCAGCCATTAAAAGTGGAAAGTTCCAAGGAATAATTTGTCCAACAACACCAATTGGCTCTTTAATCGAAATAGATAAAGTATCTTCATCAAAGGCTTGGGCAGTTCCTTCTTCGGAGCGAATGACCCCTGCAAAATAGCGGAAATGGTCTGAACTTAATGGGACATCTATATTTCTTGTTTCTCTTAACGGTTTTCCATTATCCAGTGTTTCTACTAATGCTAACTTTTCCGCATTTTCATCGATTAAATCGGCAATTTTTAATAGTAAATTACTTTTATCTAATAAGCTTACTTTTTTCCAGGTTTTTAAAGCTTCTGTTGCAGCATCCACTGCTTGATCAACATCTGTATAGGTTGCATCAACAAAGTCAGCAAGCTTTTCGCCGTTACTTGGATTGAAGCTTGCCATCAGCTTCCCTTCCGATCCCTTTTGCCACTGTCCATCAATATAAAGGCCATACTCTGAGTCCAATACAGTTGCTGCATTTAAAGAAGTTGCCATTTTCAAATCCCCTTTTTCTTATATTTAAAAATAAGGTATTGATTACATAGAAAATCAAATGGAAAGCTCTCACCTTATTTTTATCCTAATTATCAAAACACCCTGTTAAGAATACGTTTACAAATACAGTTTTTTTAAGATTGACTCCAATGTGATTACTTTAACAAACTAGCAGATAGTTAAATTATAAAATCCAATATTAGGAATGTCTAATAATAACGTTGTACTTCTTTTTGTTACAATCCCATTTGCCAAGAATGGTTTTTGCTCTCTTTTTTTAAAGACTTGAAGTACTAAACATGACATGCGGCTTCCCACATGTCATGTTCTTCTCGCTTTAATAATCATAGTAGTTGGAAATTTCCTTGCTTTGTATAAGGAATAATAGCGATCAGAGATTTCAGCCTCGACCGTTTCCAAGCTTTTGGAAACCTCACTTTCTATAACAGATTCAATTGTAAATCCTGCTTTAATCAATTCATTTATAAATGTACTCATTTTTCTTTTGGGTATCACTACTGGTGCTTCTTCCCCTTTAAATCTTTGGTATAATGTTAAACCTTCTTCCTGATAAGAACCAGTAAGAGAGATTTGTCCGTTTTGACTTTGCATATACGCATATAGTGGATGGTCCCAGCTAAATATAAATACTCCTCCTGGCTTTAAATACGAAAAAATAAGTTTAAATGTAGAAGCTAAATCCGTTGTCCATCCAATTGCATAGATGGAGTAAACGATGTCGTAATATACCTTAGGGAGATCGATTTCTTCTTCCATCGCAGCACAATATAGATGGGAAGTTAAGTCTTTAAGTGTTTCTTTTGCTGTTTCAATTTGCTGTTCTGATAAGTCTATCCCCCATAATTCACTAGCCCCTTTGTCTGCCATATAAAGCAAAGAATGTCCGCTGCCACAGCCGATATCAAGGACTTTTTTATTTTCTATTTCTTCAAATAGCCTTAATTCCTCTTCTGTTTGACTAAAAGGTCCATAACTTGGTAGTGCATCAATCCCGTTAAAATGATGGGCTACTTTATCCCAGCTTTCTTTATTTTGTTGCAAAATATCTCTCTTCATATTACCCTCCTCTATCGTACTTACTGATTCTACATTCTTCTTGCACTTACCTGCTTGCTTTTTCCTATGAAAAAAACCCGCCAAAATGGACGAGTTTTTCTCATTCTTATTTATTTCTATTAAATATTCTCTTGCTTTAAGCCATCGATAATATTTTCTTTCTTAATTTTGCTGACTGAATATAGCATAGCTGAAGCGACAATGATAAATATGGCAATAACTACATAGAGAATACTCATCCATGGAAGCGCAAAACCATATTCAAATGTATTGCTTATCGACCAGTATATGATAGCTATTACTCCAATACTAATTGGAAGACCATACATCAATGCTTTTATTCCATAAAAAATGCTCTCAAAATAGATCATTTTATTAAAGCCAGTTGGCGTCATTCCAACCGAACGCAGCATAGCAAACTCTCTTTTCCGCAAAGAAATGCTTGTAGAAATGGTATTAAAGATATTAGCAATACTAATTAATGAAATGAGGGTAATAAACCCATACATAAAGACAGACATCATCATAATCATCTGCTCTGATTGCTTACGATCCTTTTCGACATTGTAAATATAGACCGAGCTTGTTTTCAGATCTTCTAATTCCTCTTGGGCCTTCTCTGGATTTTCGCTGTTTAAATAGAGTGTGTAATTCATAACCAAATTTTCATTTTTAAATAATTCCTTTGCAACCTCATCGGATATAATCATGGTAATCGTTCCATAACTATTAGCATCAATCCCCATTATCGTTTCATTAGTAAATGCGCCAATTTGAATCTTATTAAACTTTTCATCCTTTTCCTCGTCCATATTGTAGCGGTAGAGATCCATATAATCACCAGGTTTTGCGTTCATCACCTTTTCTTCCACAAATTTCTTTTCATTTGGATCCAAATAGGAAACATTCTCTATTACAATACCTTTTGGAACATTAGGATTTGTATATTCTTGGGAATTAAAGCCTGCAGTTTTAGCATATTTCTGCATAGCTGTATCAGATAGCACAAAGAAGTTCACATTAAATGATAGTTTACCATTCTCCAGAATAGTTTTATCTTTCTTCACTTTTTCTCTATTATTTTTACTTAACACATCTTCAGGAAGATAAGTGTTCACATAGGTGCTTTTAATTAAATTACTTTTTGTAACACTAGGTGCATTGGCTAAAATCTTCATCTCTTCCTCTGTAGTATGAGAATCCGCAGACACTGCAATATCATAATCAATATTTTTCTGTGATAACCCAACTGATTTTTTCATATTATCTGTGAAATATGCTACGGTTAAGAAAAGCAAAATACTTATAACTAATGAAAAAACAGTTGTTTGATATCTTCGTTTATTACGTTTTAAATTTTTCAAGCCAATTTCCGCTTCTAAGCCAAATACCTTGCGCACAAGTTTAGAAGTTTTTACTTTTTTTCCAGATAATTTAATATCTTGTGTTTGTCTAATTGCATCTATTGCTGAAATCTTTGATGCCTTCCTTGCTGGCAGATAGGTAGAAATAAAAATTGTTACAATGGAAATCAGAATGGAAAATAAGATAGAATAAGGCGTTACTACTACATTTAAACCTTCTGTAGTGTTTAAAGCTTCTTTAAAATATTTGTTTATAAAATAGAATGTCGCGCCAATTCCTGCTAGTCCCGCAAGGATTCCTATCGGGATGCTGATGCCTCCTATAACTGTGCCTTCAAAAAACACTGAATTTCTTTTTTGTTTCTTCGTTGCGCCGACACTGGAAAGCATGCCTAAATGTCTTGCCCGTTCTGACACACTGATGGCAAAAGCATTATAAATCAATGCCACAGAACCAATTACAATTACAAGTATGATAATTCCTAATAGAGAATACATCGTAACAAGCACATTATCATGTGAAGATACCCCCTCATAACGCAGGAGCTCATCATTAAAATTCACTTTGGCGATAGATAATTTCTTTGCAGAGGATTCCATGTCCTCAAATAAAGATTGCTTTACCTTTTTCATTACTACACTTGCATTGACGCTGCTGTTAGTCGTTAACTCCTTTTGGTCCAAATAGCTAATAACTGTATAGCCTGGTGCCCATGAAGATTCCCATGATGGGGTTTCCATAATCCCCACAATTTTGAATGTAGCTGCTTTGGCTTGCTGGATTTCCTCCGTTTTTTCTCCTTCTTCATTCCTTTGCAAAGGATCTGTTTGTGTTAATATCGTATCTTCTCCATCTGATTTTACATGTCTTTCCCCAATACTAACTTTTATTTCCTTACCGATGGCATAAGAACTATTCCCTTTCTTCCTCATTTCATCAGATATGATAATTTCATTCGAAGATTTTGGATATGTTCCTTCTTTTAAACGAATTGGAAATTGCTCAAATCCTTGCTCATCATATTGTTTAAAAAATAAGTACGGTTTATTATCGTTTTTTGAATCCTTCCATTCCGCATAACCCAAATCATTTGATAAGATAACCTTTTCGATTTTGCTGTCTTTTTTTAGCTCTTTAGCTTGCTCACTATTCACGCCTATAAACTGCGCATGCCATTCTCCGCCCCTTGCTATCGTATCTCTTTTTAATAAATCAATAAAAGAAACACCAAGGGTGGCAACAGCTGTCAGCATACTGACAGAAATAATGACGCCAATAATCGTCACTAGTGTTCTTCGCTTGTTCTCCTTTAAATTTCTCAAAGTAAGTTTATTCATTATATTCATGGACGAATCACCTCATTTTTGGCGATTTTTCCATCTTCAACCGAAATGACACGATCCGCTTGTAAGGCAATCCGTTCATCATGAGTAATTACAATAAGTGTTTGATTATAGGTTTTATTAAACATTTTTAATAGTTCCATAATCTCTTCACTATTTTTACTGTCTAAATTCCCTGTAGGCTCATCTGCCAGCATAATTGCGGGATTACTGATAAGTGCTCGTCCAATGGATACACGCTGCTGCTGTCCCCCAGATAATTGATTAGGCAGGTGATCTAATCTTTGCTGCAGACCTAATATCGAAACAATGCGATTAAATTGTTCTTTATCTACCTTGTGATTATCTAATAGAAGAGGCAGCGTAATATTTTCTTCTACCGACAAAATGGGGATTAAGTTATAAAATTGATAGATAAGACCAATTTGTCTTCTTCTAAAAATAGCTAATTGTGTTTCATTTAATTGATAAATATCTGTATTATCTACAAAAACTTTTCCACTTGTTGGTCTATCTACCCCACCTAGCATATGAAGCAAAGTCGATTTCCCTGACCCAGATGGTCCAATTATCGCTACAAACTCACCCTTATTAACAGAAAAGGATACGTTATCCAATGCTTTAACAGCTGTTTCCCCTTTTCCATATACTTTAGACAGATTTTCTATTTTTAAAATTTCCATTTATTCGCCCTCCAATTACTTGATGCTCTTAGTCTACCTGTCTAAAGTGACTATTGAGTGACTTTAAAGTGACAATTTAGTCACTTTAAATGGTTTATAGCTCTTTTGTGTTAATTTATTGATATTGGGGGTTCTTTGGTTGAACACTACTTTTTCGAATTCCCGCTTTCATTAACTCTATGAACACCATTTTTCCTTGCTGCCCAACCAGTTTTGGCTTTCATCCTCTTTATGAACACCATTTTCCCTTCCTACCGAACCAATTTTGGCTTTCATTCCCTCTATGAACACCATTTTTCCTTCCGGTCGAACCAATTTTGGCTTTCATTCCCTCTATGAACACCACTTTTCCTTCCTGCCCAACCAATTTTGGCTTTCATCCTCTTTATGAACACCATTTTCCCTTCCTGCCGCACCAATTTTGGCTTTCATTCCCTCTATGAACACCACTTTTCCTTCCGGTCGAACCAATTTTGGCTTTCATCCTCTTTATGAACACCATTTCCCCTTCCATCCGAACAAATTATGGCGTTCATTCCTTTAATGAACGCCTCCCCACAGTAAAACGAATTCTCTTTTTCATCTATTCTAATTTCTGCTATCATCCATAATTCAATTTCACTAAATCACTTGTTTATAGAATTTAATATGAAAAGTAGTTCCTTTTCCTATCTTACTTCTTACTTCAATATCCCCATGCTGGCTTTTTATAATACTATAGGCCATTGCTAAGCCTATGCCGATGCTGTCTTCACTAGCATTTTCCCCTTTATAAAATCGTTTAAAAATATAAGGTAAATCTTTTTTAGCGATGCCTTTGCCGTTATCGTGAATAACTATTTCTGTAAACAAAACATTTTCTGCGAAACTAATGTGTATTTGTCCACCTTCTCCGGTGTGTTCTACACAATTTTTTAAAATATTTATTATTGCTTCTACTGTCCAGTTAAAATCACCTATGTATGTAACACTATCATCTCCAGTAATCTGCAAAGTCTGTTCTTTTATATCGATCGGAATTAATACTGGTTCAACCGCCTTATGAATTAGTGCTTTCACAACTACTTTTTCCTTTTTAAAAGGAATCGTCCCAGCATCCATTTTCGATAATTTCAGCAAAGAAGAAACTAACCACTCCATTCTTTCCAGCTGTATCGAGATATTATTCGTAAACTCACGCCGTTTTGATTCCTCTAGATGGGGATTGCTTAACAAATCAGTCATTACCACCATGGAAGTCAGCGGTGTTTTCAATTGATGAGAGATATCAGAAATTGCATCTGTCAGTTTCAATTTTTCCTGACGAAGAAGTGAGCTATGTTCAGAAAGCATTAAGGTAACTTTATAGATATTATTTTTTAAAATACTTAATTCACCTTCGACATTGTCGCGGATGTCCAGACTTTCATCTCCATTACTTATTCGCTGTAAGTAGCTCGAAAGGTTTTCTATTTCCTTATAACGGAATCTTGTAAATAAAAAAAAGCTAATAAAAATAATGCTGATAACGCTAAGCAAATATGCGGCCACAGCGAAAGAAAAGACGGTAAGCGCATATATAATCGCTACTATGCTTATGATTGCTAAAATAAGTATCAGTACTTTCCATTCCCGATTACGAAGCATTACTAGTCACCTACCTTATAACCAAGACCACGGACAGTTTTTATAATGGTTGGCTTTTGGGGATTATCTTCTAATTTCTCGCGGAGCCTTTTAATGTAAACTGTTAAGGTATTGTCATTAACAAAATCCCCTGCAACATCCCAGATTCGCTCCAATAGCTGTGTCCTTGTTAAAACTTGGCCTAAATTATTGGCGAATATCAAAAATAACCGGTATTCCAGGGCCGTGACTACTACTTCTTCATCCTTTTTATAGATCTTTCCTTCCAAAGTATTAATACGTATATCGTCGATTTCGATGAAAGGAGTATTTTGGGGCTGTACATTGTAGCGGCGCAATACGGATTTTATTCTTGAAAGAAGCTCTCTCAGGCGAAACGGTTTAGTAATATAGTCATCTGCCCCCATATCAAGTCCCATTACTACATTAACTTCATCATCTAATGCCGTTAAAAAGATAACGGGCTTATCTGATTTACTTTTCACAAGCTCACATAATTCATAACCAGAACCATCTGGCAGAGACAAGTCAAATAAACATAGATCGATATGGTTAAGCTCTGCCTCTATCGTTTTTCTCGCACCTTTGGCATCATGACAAATAATTGTTTCATAATTTTCACTTTGTAAACTGTAATCTAAACCAGAAGCAATTGTTTTATCATCTTCAACTATTAGTATTTTCATTTTCTACTCCCATAAGTTTTCTTTTCTGTAATTATTCTAAACGATTGGTACATAGAGTGAAAGGTCTTCCCTTATAAAAAGGAAAAAGCTAAAAAATTGATTCAATATTAATAGGTAAATTTAGCATACGATTAAATATGTCTGTGAATACTAAAACAAAACCAACTAAAGGAGTTTTTTGAGATGGACGCGAGACCAAAACCATTGAATATAGATTTAAAACAAACTGACCTAAGTGAAAAGCTAACATCAGCGGAATTAGGTAAACTTTGGGCAACTTATATGGGCAACAGCATGTCAAAATGTTTTCTCCATTATTTCCTTCAGCATGTCGAGGATTCTGATATTAAAAAGCTATTGAAAAATGCCTTAAAGTTGAGCACAGAATTTTTATCTATATCAGCAGAAATACTTTCAAAGGAGAATTTTCCATTGCCAAAGGGTTTTTCCCTAGAAGAAGATGTAAACCTTCATGCTCCTCGTTTGTTTGAAGATGAATACTATGTTCATTATCTTAAGTATGCCGCTAAGGCTGGAATAAGCATTTATAACGTAGCTATTCCCCTTGTTTTTCGAAAGGATGTAAAAGAATTTTTCCAATATTGTATGAGTTCTACCGTACGTTTAATAGAGCAAATTAAGGAAATATTAATGAAAAAGGGCTTCACCCGTAAACCGCCTATTATTCCCATTCCTGAAAGTCAAATGTTTGTTCAGAAGGATTTTTTAAATGGGTATTTTGGACATGTGAGATCTTTACATGCTTTAGAAATAGCACATCTTTACGATAATATCGAGAACAATGTTGCGAGTAAAGCATTGATAATGGCATTTAGTCAGGTTGTCCAACAAGAAGAGATTCGAGAACTCTTTATAAGAGGAAAGAACTTTACCGATAAACATGTTGAACAGTATATGGAAAAACTACATAATGATCATTTACCAACACCATCGTTTCTTGATCACTTAATTACAACATCAACCGTTTCTCCTTTTTCGGATAAAATAATGTTATTTCATAAAATGGATATGTTTTCGATGAAAATCAGATCCTTTGGAAACTCAATAGCTGTAAATGGTCGGCATGATATTGCCTTTATGTATACAAGAGCATTAACACAGATAGGTTTATTTACAGAAGATGCTGCTAAAATTATGATTAAAAATGGCTGGATGGAGCATCCACCCTTTGCAGTGAAACGTGAAAGCTAAGGTATTTCATTCATAAAAAAAGGTATCTGGCTAAAATCCACATACCTTTTTCTCTTTGCTATTTAACAATTAATTATTGCTATCTGCCATCTCTTGAAGTTCATTAACCGTAACAAATGTATACCCAGCTTCTGTTAGTGTTTTTAAAATTCCTTTTAGCGCTTTTCGTTCTTGCCCTGTCTTATCATACATTGGGTGCATCAAAATAATGGACCCTGGCTTTACTGACTCTTTCACATAGTTTATCTTGTCTTCTGCTGTCTGATAATACGTATCAGGCTCCATGTTCCATAGAATCGTATCTATTTCTGCTTGTTTCAAGAAATAAGGAAGCCCAACTAGCTTCTTTCCATTAGGCGGTCTGAAGTCTATTTCACCTGTATAACCAGCTTTTTCAATTAATTGATTTGTTTTTTCTACTTCATTCCTTATAAAAGCTTGCGACTTAAATATCATACGCTCATGTGAGTATGTATGATTTCCAAGTTGATGTCCTTTTTCCGCAATTTCCTCTGCCAAAAGAGGATTTTTTTCTATTTCATTTCCAATTAGAAAAAAAGTTGCTTTTGCATCGTAAGCATCTAGTAAGGACAGAATATCATCTACATTTTTAGTAGGTCCATCATCAAATGTTAAAGCAACTACTTTCTCCTTTGTCTTTACATAATCGGTTAATCCACCGAATAATTGAAAAGATCGAGCGTTCATTAGTTGATAGGCACCAAATAGGATAAGCAACAAAACCAAAAAGCCAATTAATATCTTCCATCTTTTTTTCATTCCAACAACCTTTCTTTACTTTATTTTTTCCGCTATAATTATATCCTCTTCTTGCCCCCTTATCTATTATTTAGTGACATAAAGAAGATGGAGAAAACGATTCCTCGTTTTCTCCATCTTCTTAAAGTTTAAAATGGTTATTCTTTGTTTTTTTTCTTATCAATTGTTCCTTCTGTTAAACTATCATTTGCTTGATCATGCGTTTCTTTCAATCCTTTTGAAGCTTCATCCTTTTGTTTCTTCTCGTCAGGCTGATGAGTTTTGCCTGCAGGGTTTGTGTTTGAATCTTTATTCATTTTAAAACGCCTCCCATTATTTCATGATGTATATATTTATCTACTAGATTTATACCACCATTAATAGATTAGGAAACATTCCATATTACGAACCGGTTGACCGATAGTGACGCACACCAACTATCCACACAAGAATACAAGGAAGGATAAATAGAATACCTGCCAGCGGTGTTAGCATATATAACCATTCTGCTTCTCCTCCCTTACCAAGGAGGTAAAGCAAAGGTAAATAATTGACAGCGCCAAAAGGAATAACAAAAGTAAAAAAACGCGTCACCCATTTTTGATAAATATTTAATGGATACTGAGCCATTTCCCTGCCACCATCGGTAAAAATATTAGCAATCTCCAATCCTTGAATGGTCCAAAAGCTAAGAGTCGCTGCCAAAATAAATATTCCTGTAAAAATAAAAACACCACTTAAAATCATTAACAATAGGGTGATGCACTTCATTATGTTCCAATCAATTGCTAGATTAAATAAAGCCCACCCTAGAACCATAACACTCTGCAATAACCTTCCCACTCTTGTAAATTCAAATTTCGAACCTAACACTTGTATAAAAGTCGTCCTTGGTCGAACAAGCAATCTATCAAAATCACCGCTGGCAACAAGACTGGAGAAATTATCAAATCCTCTTGCGAAGCATTCACTTAATGCAAAAGCCATATGAATGACAGCAAAACAAAGACCAACCTCATAAAAATCCCAGCCTTTAATTTGCCCAAACCTTTCAAACAAGAAATATAATCCAGCAAAGGCAGAAAAGGGAACAAGAAACTGCCCTAATGACAATAGCCAAAAAGACGTTCGATACTGCATTTGTGATTTAAATAATAGCAGAAGGTATTGAAAATAAAGGCGCATAATATTTACCCTCCTTGTACAATGACTTTTTTCATCGCTTTATGTAATGCCATTTTCCCAAGAAACACAAGTGCTACCAGCCATATTAATTGAATCATGATTCCTTCAACTGCTTCGCTGTTCGGAATGTTACCAGAATAGACTCGAAACGGAAAATCTGCCGTTAATCGGAAGGGAAGAAGGTAAACAATTTGCTGAAGCCACTCTGGCAAAAGCGGAATAGGTATTACCATTCCAGCAAAGAACTCCCCTACTACACCAAATACTAACAGAGATCCCATTGGGGAAAGCGTAATAAAAACGGAAATATAAATAAACATAGAAATAGACACTAATACGAACAATCCTAATAAGAGGGAAATACAAAATAATATAAATGTTTTTAAATCTGGCGGTAACATTAGCCGATAAGCAGACGGAAGGAGAAATGCCAGTAATAGTATGGGGAAGCACCTTAGCAGCGCACTTGCTAACCGCTGCGCTAATAACTTACTAAACCAGTATTCATAAATCCCAATTGGTCTGCATAACTCATAGGCAATATTTCCTGTCGTTATTAAATCAAACAATTCATTGTCACGAAACCATAGCATAATAAACGCTAAAAAAGATTGCTGCAACCATAAATAAGTAACTAATTCTTCCAAGGAAATCGGCTGTTCTCCCATCGTTTGTGCATAAAAAGCTTGAAAAATCATAATATAAATAAATCCCCAGAAAAACTGTGTAGCCACTCCCGCTAAAGCGGCTGCCCGGTATTGCATCCCATTTAATAATCGTAATCTTAACACAGCCACATATGGTTTAATTATCCTCATATTTCGTACTCCTTATAAAGCTGTACAATAATATCTTCAATCGGCTGTGATGTTACAGAAACGTCGACAAGATCCAGAGAATGAGACAATTGCATAATAACTTCCGAGACAGAAATTACCGATGTATCTACACTTAAAATGGCTCTTTCCTCCGTCCAAGAAAGAATATCGGCTCCTGGAATTTCAATTGGTGCATTGCTAGATTTATAGTCTGCAGTAATGGTACGATGAGAGCCAAAACGGCTTCTTAATTCCTGCAAATTCCCATCATATAACAGGCTCCCTTTTCCTATTAGAAGAACGCGGTCACATAGTGCTTCGATATCAAACATATCATGTGTTGTCAGGATAACCGTTACGTTCTTTTGTTTATTGATTTTTTTTATAAAATTTCTTACTGCTATCTTGCTTACGGCATCAAGACCAATGGTAGGTTCATCTAAGAAGAGAATTTGTGGATTATGGATAAGAGAAGCAGCAATTTCACAACGCATCCGCTGCCCTAAACTGAGCTGTCTTACTGGTGAATGTATGATATCTTTTAACTCGAGTGTTTCCATTAATAACGAGAGTGTTTCCTTATAGTCCTTGTCTGATACATGATAAATATCTTTTAAAAGGGCAAATGAATCAATTACTGGGACGTCCCACCATAGCTGGGATCGCTGCCCAAAAACTACGCCAATATTTTTCACATATTCTACACGATCCTGCCAAGGGGTATAGCCCATAATTTCACAAGCGCCGCTGTCTGGTACTAGAATACCACTCATTACTTTAATCGTCGTTGATTTTCCTGCTCCATTTGGACCGATATACCCCACAATTTCTCCAGGATTTATTGTAAAACTTACATCCTTTAATGCATGGACAATCGTATGCTCCCTTGAAACAAGAGCTTTCAGTCCTTCTCGAAGACCTGCTGCCCTCTTCGCAACCTTAAAGGATTTATTGATTCCCTGAACCTTAATCAATGCTTCTCCCTCCTTTTCAAAAGAAGAATATAATAGCATTTTATTGAAGATTTTGTCAATATATTTTTTTGATTTTTTCAAATCTTTTGCCACTCAAAAAAACAAAGCCTGAAACCGATATGTAAATCAATTTCAGGCTCTATTTTTAAAAGAAATCTATTAATTTGCAGATTGTTTCCACTTAATTTGATAAATCACCAATAACAAGATAAACCAGACTGGTGTAACAAATAATGCAACTCTTGTATCTTCAGCAAGCGCTAATACAACAAGGACAAACGCTAGAAAAAGAAGAATAAGATAATTTGCAAATGGAAAGAGTGGCATTTTAAATTTATTTTTTGCCGCTAGTGCTGGGCGTGATTTACGATACTTTAAATGACAAAGAACAGTAATTGCCCAAATAAAGATAAAGCAAACGGTCGATATGCTTGTGATTAACGTAAATACGCCTTCTGGCATGATGTAATTTAAAATAACAGCAATTAACACGACAATCACAGAAAAGAATAGCGCATTTGATGGCACTTGATTTTTTGTTAATTTAGCAAGAGATTCTGGTGCATTCTTTTCCTTTGCCAACGCAAACATCATTCTGCTTGTGCTAAAAATCGCACTGTTACAGGCTGATGCTGCGGAAGTTAACACGACAAAGTTCACAATTCCTGCCGCTGCTGTTATCCCAACAGCCAGGAATACTTGAACAAAAGGACTTTCAGCGGGATTAATGGCATTCCAAGGGTAAATACTCATAATAATAAGCAATGCCCCCACATAAAAAATTAAAATTCTTATCGGAATATTATTAATTGCCTTTGGAATAACCTTTTCAGGATTCTCAGTTTCCCCAGCTGTAAGCCCTACTAATTCAATTCCTACAAAAGCAAAAACAACCATTTGAAAAGAAAGAATAAACCCATTCATTCCATTAGGAAACATGCCGCCATGATTCCACAGATTGGTAAAGCTTGAAGGACCCGCATCTGTTGAAAAACCTTTTACTATCATAATGAAGCCAATAATAATTAATGCAATAATGGCAATAACTTTAACTAAAGCGAACCAAAATTCCATCTCTCCAAAAAGCTTTACTGTAGCTAAGTTCATAATAAGTAAGACAATTAAAGCAATAAAACCTGGTAACCATTGAGGTACATGAGGAAACCAAAGCTTTGTATACAAGCCGATAGCAGTTAAATCTGCCATTGCAATCGAAATCCAACAAAACCAGTACGTCCATCCTGTTACAAAGGCAGCTTTTTTGCCAAAATAGTCATTTACAAAATCTACGAAGGAATGATATTCCAGATTAGATAAAAGCAGTTCTCCTAGTGCTCGCATAATCAAAAAACAAATGATACCAGTTATGATGTAGGCAAATAGAATAGATGGGCCCGCTAAGTGGATTGATTTACCAGCCCCTAGAAAAAGCCCTGTTCCTATTGCTCCTCCAATTGCAATTAATTGAACATGTCTGTTTTTCAATCCTCTAGACAATGTTTCTTGCTGCATGTTTAATCACTCTCTTTTCAGTTATACTATTTAAATTTTTTTATGTAACAAGAGTTAACGAAATATAGTTTAGCACATTCTAAGACAAGATACACGAATCACTGTATTTATCGAATTGCAAAAGTTTCTTTTAAAAAACAATCTTTCATTTTAGGTTTGGAAAAGCAGATTATTGGACTATAAAGTATTAATACTATTCTATTGCTCCCACTTGCAAGAGAAGGATGTTTCATTAAGAAAAAAACTATTATTAGGTTGCAATGCAAATATCAGTAACCTACAATATTTGATAGAAGTATCTTTAGGAAAATGAATCATCACTAAGAATGTTCAAATTATAGGAGGAAGCATTCATGCCCAATACATATCAAGGAACCAAATTAAAAGTTTTCGCACTCAATTCGTCGCTAGAACTAGCTCAAGAAATCGTGGATCATCTTGGTACCGAATTAGGAAAATGTACAGTCAAAAAATTCAGTGATGGTGAAATTCAAATCAATATTGAAGAAAGTGTCCGCGGCTGCGAAGTATTTGTTATTCAATCTACATGTGATCCAGTAAATCAAAGTATTATGGAATTGCTTATCATGATAGATGCGTTAAAACGAGCTTCTGTTAACACTATTAACGTTGTTATTCCGTATTATGGATATGCACGTCAAGATAGAAAAGCTCAGCCAAGAGAGCCCATTACCGCTAAGCTAGTTGCCAATTTAATTCAAAAATCTGGTGCAGACCGTGTGATAACTTTAGATTTACATGCACCACAAACACAAGGCTTCTTTAATATCCCAGTTGATCAATTAGTAGGTATCCCGCTCCTTGCCGATTATTTAAATACGAAAGAATTTTCACATGATGTTGTTGTAGTTGCCCCAGACCACGGCAGCGTAACTCGTGCACGTGAGCTCGCAGACCGCTTAAAAGCACCTATCGCTATTATCGATAAACGAGGCCCAAAAGATTTCGGTCCACGCGAAGTAAACGTTGTTGGTAATATTGAAGGAAAAACGGCAATTATTATAGACGATATAGTGGATACCTCTTATCGAATTACTACTGCCGCGAAAGCCTTACTTGATAATGGAGCTGAAGACATATACGCATGCTGTATTCATCCTGTTTTATCTGAACCAGCTATTGATATGATTCAAGAATCACAAATTAAGGAATTGATTGTAACAAACAGCATTCCACTTACGGAAGAAAAAAGAATCGACAAGATTACACAGTTATCTATTGCTGAATTACTAAGTGATGCCATCAGCCGCGTTTATGAACATAAGTCAGTAAGTGTGTTATTTAAATAAACCGTATTAAGCAAAAGGGTTGTCCTGTTGGACAGCCCTTCTGACTGTAAACAAACTCCGGTATTTTGGAAATGGAAGTTTGAGTAAAGAAACTTTATTCTTTGAATCAGGGTATTGCTTTCCGCTCCGGGGGTTCGCTTTCCGTGAGGCTCGCACTGAGCCGCTTCGGCCTTCAGCCTGTAGGGTCTCAGGCTGTCTCGCTAATCCCACAGGAGTCTCACCCCCTCCACTCCAAGCAACACATGATAATGCAATTCCACTTCTCCAAAATCTTTTGTCGACAAACTGAAGGGTTGTCTTATAGGACAGCCCTTTTTACTATAAAAATTCTAATTTAATAAACGTGTTTCCATCCTATAGGGAGAACCATTTAGCACTCTACTTCAAATCTAGCAAGATCCAATTATATACAAATAGACTCCGGCAAAAAATCCATTTCACCTTAGAGCCTATCATGTCTATTTCCTATATTACGTATTTAGATAACTCTCAGCATTACAATTCCGTCGATTTCCTTTAATTGCTTAGATAAAAGAGGAACAATCTCATCCGCTACTTGGTTATCAATATCTATCATCGTGTATGCATACTCGCCTCGACTTCTATTTATCATATCAGCAATATTTAACTGATAAGTAGAAATGACTTGTGTCATTTGACCAACCATATTAGGAACATTTAAATGGAAGGCCGTCACCCGACGTTTCCCCGCATAGGGGATAGATGCATTCGGAAAGTTTACTGCATTTTTAACATTTCCGGTTTCTAAGAAATCCTTTACTTGACGCGCTGCCATTACTGCACAATTTTCTTCTGATTCTCCTGTAGATGCTCCAAGATGTGGAATTGCAATCGTATTTTTCATTTGGAGAACATTTTCATTTGGGAAGTCTGTTATATAGCGTCCGATCTTTCCATCTTCCAATGCAACAGCCATGTCTATTTCATTCACTAGCTCTCCACGAGAAAAATTTAGAATTTGTGTCCCTGGTTTCATTAAGGAAAATGCCTTTTTATTAAACATGCCCTTCGTGTCTTCTGTTAATGGAACATGAACCGTAATGTAGTCAGACTCTGCAAATAATTGATCTAATGTCATTGCTCGCTTGACATTACGTGACAAATTCCAGGCAGTATCAACAGAAAGAAATGGATCATACCCAATAACATCCATATCAAGAGCAAGAGCATCGTTTGCTACGAGAGCACCAATTGCACCTAAGCCAATTACACCTAGTGTTTTTCCTTTAATTTCATGACCAACAAATTGTTTTTTACCTGCTTCCACAAGTTTTGGAACTTGATCCCCTTCCGTAACAAGGGTTTTGGCCCATGACACTCCTTCAAATAAATTTCGGGAAGAAGCCATTAATGACATGAGCACCATCTCTTTTACGGCATTTGCATTCGCACCAGGTGTATTAAATACAACAATTCCTTTTGCAGTACATTGTTCAACTGGTATATTATTTACTCCTGCACCTGCACGTGCTATTGCCTTTAAATTATCTCCCAATTCCAACCCATGCATATTAAAGCTGCGTAAAAGTATCGCATCAGGATTGGCACACGTATCATCCATTGTAAAATTCCCTTTTTTAAATACGTTTAGTCCACTTGCTGCAATATTATTTAACGTTTTAATTGTTTTTACTTCTTTAACAGTCGTAGTGCTCATCTCCATTGCTCCCTTTTTCATCAATTATATTCTTTGTAAGCTTGGAACATCCTGCATCCCTTTTTCAACCGCAATAGTAAAAAAAGAAAAAGGCAAGGAGTTCATTCCCTTACCTCTGCCCAGGCGAACGGCATACGACACTATGTGCTCCCCTACGGTTATCCGTATTTCGCCAGTTACACATAGCCTTTAGATTTGCCTTCATTCTATCAGACTATTCAGTATTCATCAATTACTAATTTCTTATTAATTTTGTTCTTTTTTATGCTTTTTTTAGAATGGTTTATTGATATAACTTATTTTTCTTTATATATTGATAACACTTTTCTGGCAAAAGATACCTTGGTTCTCCCCCCATTGAAAACTCTTCTCGTATATAAGTAGAGCTTATTTCCATGGACAGTCCCTTATCTAACAAGTGAAAGGTCTTCCCATCATCATGATTGCGAAGAAGTGGTGAGCGGCTGATCGTGGAAAGCATATCAATCCCATTTCGAGCCATAACGATAAATCGATTTTCCGCTACTAATTCTTCCCCTTTGGTCCATTTACCTTGACCAATATCAACAAGTAAATCGGCTCCCATAATGAAATATACCTCGTCTTCTGGAAGTAACTTTTTAAAATAATTCATCGTGTGATACGTATAGATTTCCCAGCCATCTTGCTTCATTTCATAGTCATCGAATGCAAATTTATCATTGTCAGCTATTGCCATATTAACCATCTCTATACGATGTTCATCAGCTGTTTCCATTGTTTTATCTCTTCTTTTGCTCGAAGAAGGAAGAAAAATGACTTTATCTAACTTGCATCGATGAGCAACTGTACTGGCCGTCCAAAGATGAACATTTGTAATGGGATCAAAGGATGATCCATAAACCCCTATTTTTCTCACCATATTTTCTTCCCTTCTGTTTTAAATTGGGTTCGTCTTTTCCTTCATTTTCTCTATATAATTGCGCTTGTTCTCCCAGCAAGCTTTACTTAAATCAACTGGATACTCTTCCGGATTGAGCGTTCTTTTATATTCATTCCATAACAACTCTAGGTTATCCTCGACCTTTTTTTGAATATCGGTTAATAGTGGCGGCGTTATTTGAATATGCCCATTCTTTATAACTGGATGATGTAATTCAATTGCCTGGTAATTTGTTACCACCTTATTTAAATAAGGATGAACAGGATGAAACATTTTTAAAGGCTCTTGTGTGATGGCTTCAGATGCGAGGGTAATATAATCCCCTTCCGCATGACCATTTTCCTTGTTAATAATTCGATATACTCTTTTCTGCCCTGGTGTAGATATCTTTTCCGGATTTCCAGATAATTTTATCGTATCCCTCATTTCACCTGATTCATTTTCAATGCTTACTAATTTATACACAGCTCCTAATGCCGCCTGATCAAACGCTGTTATCAGCTTGGTTCCAATTCCCCAAATATCAATCTTTGCTCCTTCTGCCTGTAAATTCATAATTGTATACTCATCTAAATCATTCGATGCGATAATTTTCGCATCGTAGAACCCGGCTTCATCGAGCATTGCTCTTGCTTTCTTAGAAAGATAGGCTAAATCTCCACTGTCTAAGCGAATTCCTTTAAAATGAATTTTATCACCAAATTCCTTTGCAATCTTTATGGCATTTGGTATACCGGAACGAAGTGTATCATATGTATCCACTAAAAAAACGCAGTCTGTATGCGCCTCCGCATATTTCTTAAAAGCTTCATATTCATCTTGATACGCTTGAACTAATGCATGGGCATGTGTACCAGATACAGGAATGCCAAAAATCTTACCAGCCCTTACATTACTAGTTGCAGAAAATCCTCCGATAAAGGCAGCCCTTGTTCCCCAAATCGCCGCATCCATTTCCTGCGCTCTTCTTGTCCCAAACTCCATCGCCGTTTGACTGCCAATAACCTGCTTCATTCTCGCAGCTTTCGTGGCAATAAGCGTTTGATAATTAACAATATTTAACAATGCAGTCTCCACTAATTGCGCTTCTGCAAGTGAAGCTTCTACACGGAGAATAGGTTCATTAGCAAATACTAGCTCTCCTTCTTGCATGCAATAAATGTCTCCTGAAAAAGTAACATTTTTTAGGTAATCTAAAAAATCCTCCTTATAGCCAACTTCATTTCTTAAATAATCAATATCACTATCTGTAAATCGGCAATTTTTTATATAAGATAAAATCCGTTCTAAACCAGCAAAAACAGCAAAGCCATTACCAAATGGCAGCTTGCGAAAATAAAGTTCAAATACAGCTTTTCGCTCATGTACCCTATCTCTCCAATAGGTCTCCATCATGTTAATTTGGTAGAGATCGGTATGAAGCATAAGACTGTCATCAGCATAATTCATCTAAAATTTCCTCCTCCAAATAAATTCATATCAACATGCAAAAATTATTTTATTTCCTTAGGATGTGACAAATCTCTGTATCTTATATAATTATCCTTTTATTCGTCAAATCATTCTTTTTTAAGCAAACCTTTTCACATATATAGTATAAAATTTATTTTTAAAAGTCATATAGTGAATTTCTTTGTATATCTCTTGCCGCTAAAGTCTGAACTAATTCGATCACTCTGTCCCTCACTAGTGTTCCCTAACTATTAAAACGATACAAAAAAAGCAAGTAGTTCAGAAATAACTACTTGCTCGTCTTCACTTCTATTAAAACTTTACTTTTTCCAAAAATAATCCATTCGCTTCTGCCATCATGCCTGTTAGACTACGATCTTTTGTTTCCAAAATTGCTGGAATAGTATCCGCTTCGACTTTTCCTAGGCCAACTTCAATCAATGTACCAACTATTTTTCTGACCATATTATAAAGGAAGCCATCGCCGCTCACGCGAATTTCTATAAATCCGTCTACTTCTTTTATATCAACATAGTATACTTCTTTCACCATTGACTTTTTCTTTGATTTAGCATTGGAGAAAGCTGTAAAATCATGTTTCCCCACAAAATAGACAGCTGCTTGTTCCATTTTCTTTAGATTTAATCTTTTCTCTACATGCATGCTATATTTACGCATAAATGGATGGGTATACGATTTATTCCATATTTTATATAAATACGTTTTATCCTTTGCATTATATCTGGCATGAAAGCGATCAGGAACGATTTGTACTTTTGAGATACTAATATCATTCGGCAAGTAGTGGTTTAAATAATTCATTACTTCTTTTTCCGTCATCTCTTTCTTCATTTTAAAATTGGCAACTTGAGATAAAGCATGCACCCCTGCATCTGTTCTGCTGCAACCTATAATTTCAATCTTTTCTCCTACCATTTCTGTTAAGACATTTTCAATTTTTCCTTGAATGGATTGGTCTCCATTTCCCAGACGCTGCCATCCTTTGTAACGGCCGCCATCATATTGAATAAGCATTTTATAATTTTTCATTTTTTCTCCTGTTCTTTACCCTTTTATGTTATTTATTATAAGAAACTACGAGCATCCTTGTTTCAGGTTTATTAACACGCCATCACCTTACTATGTTGAAATCATTTAAGGAAAATACTCCATAATGGATATTATCTCATTATACACTATTAATCCTCAAACCTTTATTAGCTAAAAAGTCAATTTATTACAAGAAATATTTCTTTTTTATAAAAAATTTTTTTATTTATTTCCTAAATAATAGAAACAATGTTAGAGTATGATATAGCAGTATACTTTAGAAAGAGTTGTAGGTGATCAATTATGATTGAAATTAAAACATCTCCCTTAAGTGATGGAGAATTCAATAGAGGCGTGTTTGCTACATGTGATATCAAAAAAGGTACTTTATTCCATGAAGCTCCCGTTGTTCCATATCCAAATGAGCAGCACAAATATATCGAAAGAACAGTACTAGAAGATTATGTTTATGAATATGGGATTAACCACAGTGCTGTTGTTCTAGGATACGGCATGCTTTTTAACCATTCCTATGAACCAAATGCAACATATGAAATTAATTTTGATAAGCATACATTTGACTATTATGCTTATAAGGATATAAAAGCTGGCGAAGAAATATTAATCAATTATAATGGCGAAGTCGATGATTATGAGCCGTTATGGTTTAATAAAGATAAAGAAGATTAAGAAGAAAAAAGGCTCGATATCACATCGAGCCTTTTTTCTTTTTCCACTTCGATTCATATTCTGCTTTCTCCCGATGCACTTCCTTCAATAAACTTACCGTCATTAAGATCATAATAACGGAAAAAGGGAGAGCGGCAATAATCATCATATTTTGTAAACCATCTAATCCCCCTGAATAAAGTAAGACCAGCGAAATAGAGGTAAGTAAGAGTCCCCAAATTACTTTAATTCTATTGCTCGGATTCTGAATTCCATTGGCAGAAAGCATACCTAAAACAAATGTACCTGAATCTGCTGAGGTAATAAAGAACACACCAATTAATACAATAGCTAAAATAGATAGTACCGCACTAAGAGGAAAATGTTCTAAAAGAGCAAATAATGTTTCTTCCGTTGCAAAAGTGGAAATAGTACCTAATCCTTTATGCTCGATAAACATCGCATTACCGCCAAATACTGTAAACCATAAAAACCCAATTATTGAGGGAATAAATAAGACAAAGGTAACAAACTCACGAATGGTTCTTCCTTTGGAAATTCTAGCAATAAAAATTCCGACAAACGGTGACCATGCAATCCACCAAGCCCAGTAAAAAATGGTCCAAGTATTTATCCATTGACGATTCTCACCATTTAAAGGAGAAATGCGAAAGCTCATGCGCACTAAATTCTGTAAATACGTCCCCAATGTATCTGTAAATAAATTGAGGATAAAGACTGTATTTCCCAAAATAAATACAAATAAAAGCAAGATAAACGCTAATATCATATTCATATTACTAAGGATCTTAATTCCTTTCCCTAATCCTGAGACAGCTGAAAGTAAAAATAAGATGGTAACTATTACGATAATAATGAATTGAGTTAAAAAACTTGAAGGAATCCCATAAAGAAAGGAAAGCCCTCCATTTATTTGCACAGCACCGAATCCTAGTGTTGTCGCTATTCCAGTAACTGTCGCAAAAACAGCGATAATATCAATGATTCTTCCTAATCGTCCATCCATAGAATTACCTAGCAATGGTTTTAAGGTCGAACTAATTAACGTCTTTCCTCCCTTGCGAAAGGTAGTATAAGCAAGACTTAATGCCACAATTCCATACACTGCCCATGCATGAATTCCCCAATGAAAATAAGTAAATCTCATTGCATCTTTCATGCCTTGTTCTGTGCCAACCTCATTTGTAGGTGAACTAATAGCATAATGACTAAGTGGTTCCGCAGTCCCGTAAAACACAAGTCCGATTCCCATTCCCGCGCTAAAAAGCATCGCTAACCATACTATTCGGGAAAATTCAGGCTTATCCTCAGGTTTACCTAATTTAATTCTCCCTACCGGACTTAATAATAAGTACAAACATATTATCACGAAAAACGTGACGACAATTAAATAATACCAACCAAAAGAATCTGTAATAAAAGATTGTGCACTAGCTGAAGTTTGTTCAAGCGTTTCTGGTGCAAATACTCCTACTAACACAATCACTAATAAAATAATTACAGAAACATTAAAGACAAGATAATTTTTAAACTTCATATAATAAATTCTCCTTCTAATAATCGAATACTAATCTATGTAGAATTGCTGTCTAGGTTATTATATCCTTTATTAGGAGAATTAAACAAATACTAGCCCTTTCAGCTTCTTAAGGAGCTATCCTTTTTCCTGGTTCTCTACTGGACTCCCTAATTGCATCTAATACTTGTTGATTCATTACTCCCATCATAAAATCAGGGAAACCTAATCTTACCTCCCCATATAGCATTTTGGCGAAATCTTCCCATTCTGTCAAATAGACCGATTTTGGAACATGTATTTTTTTCTCCACAAGTTCACCCAATGATATGATAATTTATATTACCTACTTAGTTGATATTTCGCTACAATACATAGATTTTATTCATTCTCAGAAAAACGTTGTAAATACAATTTGTGACTATATTGATGAACATTATCATGAGAATATTACAAGAGATAATATTGCAAAGATTGTATACTTAAGCCCAGATTATATAACAAGAATTTTTAAGAAAGAAAAAGGACTCTCTCTTGTAAACTATATCATCAAAAAAAAGAGTAGACATCGCTAAGGAGCTACTCATTCAAACTACATTACCAGTACATATCATCTCAGATAAAGTCGGATATGGAAATTACTCCTACTTTACCAAACTTTTTAAAAAAGAAACAAATTACACTCCTTTTGAATATAGACGAAAAGAAAAATCCTCCGCTTTATAAATAAAACTAACCATCAGTATTTTTGCTTATCCCACTGATGGTTAGTTGCAATTTCGCATTTTTATATCGAGCTCCCATATCCAGCTTCCTCAAATTCAGCAGCTTGAGATGCGGAGAATTACTGAATGATGAAGTTAAGATAAAGCTTCGCTTTATTTATCTATCAAATACACTAACAAGTTAATAAATGGATCTTCTTGGGTGAATAAATTCGATGTCATTTAGGAGCTAGTTCTACAGCTTGTCGCATTGCTTCCATCAAGCTTTTTTCATCCGCGATTCCTTTTCCTGCGATATCAAATGCCGTTCCATGATCTACACTTGTTCGAATAATCGGCAAACCAACGGTAATATTTACTCCGGCATCTAATCCTAATACTTTCACTGGACCGTGTCCTTGATCATGATACATTGCTACTACAATATCAAAATCCCCACGTACCGTACGGAAAAATAATGTATCTGCCGGAAGTGGACCAACTGCTTCTATCCCTTCTTTTTGTGCTCTTTCTACAGCAGGAATTACTTTTTCTTCTTCTTCTCCATAACCAAATAATCCATTTTCACCAGCATGTGGATTAATGCCGCAAACAGCAATTTTCGGATTAGAAATACCTGCCTTTTGTAAAGTATCATGAGCAAGTTTAATAACATGATAGACACGTTCGGGATTAATCATCTTAACCGCATCAAGAATTCCAACATGTGTTGTAACATGAATAACTTTTAAATTCGGAGCAGACAGCATCATAGAAAAATCTTGAGTACCAGTAAGGTCAGCTAGAATTTCTGTATGGCCTGGATATTTATGCCCCCCTTTATGCAACGCCTCTTTATTTAGTGGCGCTGTACATATTGCATGGATTTTATCTTCTTTTGCAAGCTCAATGGCTTTAGCAAGATATTGAAATGCCGCATTTCCAGCTTCTGGAGCCACTTTCCCTACCGGAAGTGTTTCATCCAATAAATTTAAATCTAAACAATAAACAGTGCCATAATCATAGGTTATTTCGTTAATTTCCTCGACGGAAATATTTTGGATAGCTAAATCACTATTAACGAATTGTTTGGCTCTATTCAAAATCTTACTATCGCCAATCACCAATGGTCTGCTAATCGTATACATTTCCTCTTTACCAAGGCTTTTTAAAATAATCTCTGGACCTACCCCTGCTGCATCTCCCATTGTTATCCCTACAATTGGTTTTACATTACTCATACTATCACCCTTCTATTGTTAATTAAAAACTCTAATGCTTTTATTAAGGAATCTTCTTGGCCAAAGCCTCCTGCTTTCGTTACAGCCCAATAGCTATTCGTTTCTGTTCTAATTTTTCCAAAAGGAAGTCCTGGCTCAATTTCCATATATAAATCCATTTCTGTTACTCCCAGCGCACGACATACTGCCTTTGCAGTATCTCCTCCTGTTAAAACTAACCCTTTAATAAAAGGAACATTTTTTACTATATGGGTTGAAATGGTACCCAAACCATTTGATATTGCTGCACTAACATCATGTTTACTTAATCCAAGCATCTTACCTGCTTCAATGGCACGCTTTCTGTTGTCATCATCCGCTTCCACATAAAGAACAAAATGATGATGTTCTTTATTCTGCTGGACTATTCCCATAAACTCATCCAGCCTATAGCTACCATTTATTAAATCTACAGGGTCAACCTGCATAAAATAGGAATCTTGCAATCTATCAACCTTGAATAATTGTTTTTTCGTTACGTGAGATAAGCTTCCAGATACAATCAAAGTAGTTTGGATTTCCATATCTTCCTGTTCTTTTACTGATGAAGGTATCAAATGCAGCATTTCCGGCAGGTATTCTATCAAGCCAGCAGACCCTGCCCAAATAATCGACTTATTTTGCTCAGAAAATAGTTTAGCAATATTTATAAGATCTTCTTCAGCTGCAGCATCACAAACAAACCATTTATTCCCTTCTACTAAGGCTGATTGTATAAGGTTGTTTATCTCCTCTTTAGACTTATGCCAAACTTCCTTATTCAACAACGTAATTTTCCTGTTATTCTTCGAATTTAAAAGCTTAGGCAAAAATGATTCCTGCACAGGTGTCTTCGGATCATTGGAAAATTCGGTTTCTGTAATGATTTTACCGTCTACAAAATGGTGCCCATTGATGGTTTGACGTCTCATTTTAGGATAGGCCGGCGCAATAACAACCATATCTGGATTATAAACAGATTCTAGCGCTGCAAGTTCTGCCTCTAAATTGCCTCTTAATGTGGAATCTACCTTCTTATAAATATGTTTATACCCATTCCTTTTGAGAAAGGTTGCTGCCTCTACTACTGCCTTATATGCATCCTCTTTTGCTCTCGCTCTACTGTCCGTATCTACTATTAGAACATCTGAAGCCATCTCTTTAGATGAATTTGTATAATCAAATACAACACTAGTAGATAACTTTTTTATCGCCAGCTGCACACCAGAATCGTTTGCGCCTGTTAAATCATCAGCAATAATCCCCATTTTGTTTTTCACGTCGAACACATCCTTATCTTACATTTTGATACCTTGTTCCTCAAACTTATATCCCTTTTTTTCTAATCTTTTCACTAAGAAACCTACATAGATTGGAAGCAGTATTGCCGTGGTCACCACTGATGCGGCCACCTGTACTGTTGCAATATCAACCACCGATGCAAAACTAGCATTTGCAGCGGCAATTACTGCAGGTGTTGCAACTGCATTCCCAGCTGTGGAGCCCTCAGCAGCCCCAACAATCGGATTCCATTTTAAAAGCTTAAACACATAGTAACCAGCAGTTCCGGTTACAAAAACGGTTAATAATCCTAGAATAATACCAGCCAATCCACCTTCTAGAATGGCAGAAAAATTGATGCCCATCCCGAGAGAAAAAGCAAAGAATGGAATTAACATAGAACTTCCACTATCTAAAAAATCTCTCATTTTATCATCTAAATTACCTAATACCATACCAACTATGATTGGAAGAAGTACAGAGATAAAAGAAGTAAAAGAAAATAAACCGTCCACAAATCCCATTGCACCAAAAATGGATAGAGCAACCATTGTTAAAAATGGTCCATCATTAAGAGCTAATAAGGAATAAGCAGCTCTGTCTTCCTTACTTCCGTATTGCCCAACTAAAGCAACAAATAAGCCTCCATTACTATTTGTCATCGCGGCAATTACTGCAATAGGAGCTAAACCTAACCAAAGACCATTATCTCCAGCAAACAGATATGCTAGTAATCCAAAGGCTGCACCAACAACCCATTTTGTGATTAATAATGTTGCCCCTTTCCCAACAGATACCCCAAATGATTTTACATTTATTTGAGCTCCAGTACACAATAGAAATAATGCAATTAAAGTAGATGATCCATTAACAAATAAAGCCTCTGTAAAATTCCCGATTCTCAGAAGATTTGGAGCAAATGTATTTAATAATGCTGCAATTAACAACGGAACTACCATCATCCCTCCAGGAATCCGATCCAACGTTTCTTTAATCTTCATAATTTTAACACTCCTTTTTATATGTTTCAATTTTAAACAACAAGTAATCGTTTACAATTAAAATTGTAACTGCTTTCACCTATTACCACAATATAATTAGTATAAAACGTTGCAAAATGAAACAAAAAAATAAAAAAGCTGAAACTTTTATTGTTTCAGCTTTCTCCACAAAGTTGTTCGATTAATCCCGAGTCTTTCAGCAACTTTTGTTTGATTGTAATTTTCTTCTTTCATGACGGCATCAATAATTCTTTTTTCTATTTCTTCTAATGTACCTTGTAAATATTCATTATCAAACATTTCCATTTTACTCAACCGATCCCCAAGTAGCTGTTGTATAAGCCCTTTTCCTATTACAAATCCTTTTTCTTCCTTAACAGCATCATGAATAAGTATATATAATTCTTCGACATTTCCTGGCCATGAATAGGATTCCAATACTTTCCATGCATCTTCCTTTATCTTGATCGCTGAAGTGCCAAATTCAGCATGAAATGCAGTTAAAAAGTGGGTCGCTAATGGTCTGATGTCCTCTTTACGTTCAACCAAAATTGGTAAATCAACTCGTATAAATTCAAGATAAGGAAGAGCAGTATACCTATTTACGTCTGACGTCTCTATCGCTATTATAACTGTGATGCCATTATTGTAATTACGCTTAACTTTTCCAACAAATATCCTTAACTCTTCATGGCTTAACATCTCTATTTCATTCAAATAAATTGTTTTTATATCAGGATCCAACTGTTGGTTCATATTGATAAATGCATTGGCAGACATAACAGCCAAAAAACCATTCCCTCTATTTTTTTGAAAATGAATCCATTTGGAGATTAACTTTTTTCCTGTACCCGATTTCCCAATAAGTATCCAACCATAACTACTAAGATTATTTTGAATCTTTTCTATGCACCTTTTCATACTATCACTTTTCGAAAGGATAACGGGCGGAGTTTGTATATCTATAATATGTAAGGAGTTATCCGGTACTAAATCTTTCATAAAAGAAAAAGCAAATAAATAATGAAGTTCCCCCTCTACCTTTATAGGAATCACCATCTGTTTTACTCGTTTATGCTGATCCGTTTCAATGATATCTAATTCTTCTTTATTATCATTTTTTTGTTGAATTATATTTATCATTTTTTTGACCGATAGCGGGGACTCCCTAAATCGTTTCCAATTTTCATAGACAATATTTCCATCACGAGTCATTACAATGACATCCGAAAACTGTCTTTCTATAATCATTTGCATAATACTCATTTGAAAACGCTGCTTTCTCAGCATTCGGTAGATGCTCTTCACTTCTTTAATTGCTTCAAATATTGCCTCTCTGCCTGACTGTATTAGTATTCCTTCTAGATTATATTTAGCGGCGGCATCACGAGTTATAACATCTCCAATAATTAATTGATATCCATCCATTTTCAATTGATTGACTAATGGATCAACTTCAATAGCATCTTCGATTGTAAATACCTCAATAGGTATTTCTAACAAGTCCGTTATCGCCTTCGCTCCAATTGTAATGTTAGAAAAACCGACAATCGCTTTTTTGCCTGGATAATCATTTGCCAGGGTCAAAACACGGAGCATATCATAACCAGAAACATGTATGTCAACAACTGGAATATTCACTTCCTGTTCTATTAATTGCGCGGTTCCCCCACGACTTATAATAACCTCAACACCATGTTTTTCAGCCTCTTTTGCAATTGGAATTGCTTCTTGAAGATTGGCCAATTCAATTTTCATATTAAGGTCAGGCTCTAGTTTTATGCATTCTTCCATCACATGCTCCAATGCAGGATAAGGAGCAATTAACAATGTTTTAATTCCCATTTTTTTCACCTATTATTATTTATTACTTTATACATTGAAAGAATTGTGTCTAGATGTCAAGTTTCGTTAATAATTTACTAGATACTGACAAGCAAACAGAAACTAAAAAAATCGAGTAAAAGACAAGTTTCCATGTTGCAGTAGACGCTCTTGCCTTTAAACTGATGGATGGATGATCTGGTCTTTTACTGAAAGGGGCTGAGACAAAACTAAAAAGGATATGCTTAAAGCTGAATAATCATTTGTTGAATTAGACGAATGATAAATAAAATCTATTTTTGTTTCTCGCCCCATTTTATAAGATTAGTGAAATGGAGTGGAAGACACTCGACTCCTGCGGGAAATAGAGGAAAGGCTGAGACCCCGCAGGCGTGAACTGCACCCCAATTGTTAGACACTATCTACAATAATTGGAGGTGCAGTTTTTTTGTCCAAATTTACTGCGGAAATGAAGCTACAAGCCGTAACTCGCTATTTAAGCGGAAAAGAAAGTTACAGAGAAATTGGAAAATCAATTGGAATAGATCACAAATCGATTGTTAAATGGGTAAGACAATACAACTACAATGGTGCAGAGGCATTGATGAAACGTTGTACAAGTTATACACAAATGTTTAAACTAGAAGTACTACAATATATGACTGAAAATGGTACTTCTCTATGTGAAACGGCAGCTATTTTTAATATCCCAGCGCATTCCACTCTAGCTGTTTGGAAAAGAAAGTTTGAAACACAAGGGATAGAGGCCCTTCAGTCACAGGAACAGGGACGTCTATCCATGAAAAAAGATTCAAATAAACAAAGTTCTACTGATCGTTCTTTTGAAGCACTAGAAGATCGAATAAAACAACTGGAAATGGAAAATGAGTATTTAAAAAAGTTGAATGCCTTAGTTCAAAACAAGGAAAAATCACCAAACAAGACAAAGCACAAGTAGTCTATGAGTTAAGGCATAAGTATTCGGTGAAGTCACTCGTAAAACTCGCTGGCATTCCACGCAGCACCTATTATGATTTAGTAAAACGAATGAATCGACCTGATCCAGACACCGATATAAAAAGAGAAATCCAAGCCATTTATGAAGAACATCAAGGTCGTTACGGATACCGACGTATTCGGGATGAGCTAGTGAATCGTGGAAAAAAAGTAAATCATAAAAAGGTTCAACGAATCATGAAAGAGCTGGGTTTAAAATGTCTAGTGAGGATGAAAAAATATAAATCTTATAAAGGCACAGTCGGTAAAATTGCGCCAAATCATTTAGACCGTCAATTTAGTGCGGACGCACCAAATGAAAAATGGGTAACAGATATTACAGAATTCAAGTTATTTGGGGAAAAGCTGTATCTATCGCCTGTATTAGATTTATTTAATGGGGAAATTATTACGTATACCATCGGTTCTCGACCAACGTATTCATTAGTTTCGGACATGTTAGAAAAAGCATTAGAATCCTTACCAAAAAGGCATCAATTACTCATGCATTCCGACCAAGGTTGGCATTATCAAATGAAACAATATCGCAACTTGCTTCAAGCAAAAGGGATTAAACAGAGTATGTCACGTAAAGGGAACTGTTACGATAACTCTGTAATGGAAAACTTCTTTGGGATACTGAAGTCAGAACTCCTTTATTTTAAGGAATTTGAAAGTGTGAACCACTTTAAACTAGAATTAGAAAAATATATAGAATACTATAATAGAAAACGGTTAAAGGGAAAATTCAAAATGAGTCCGGTACAATACCGAACTCATTTTCAACAAGTTGCCTAATGAAATAACTGCGTCTAACTTTTAGGGGTCACTGCAGCGCAGTGAGGAGGCTCAGCTTCCTCCCCGCGGAAAGCGAGTGACTGGAGCGCAATGGAACGAACTTGTTTTTTAGCTATAAAAAAGATAAATCAGCGAAAAGAAAAAACCGAACTATTACGATGTTTATTGTATTATAGTTTGGCTTTTTCTTTATGTAAAATTCTTTTGTCCCACCCTTTTAAACTTTTATTATATTTCCTAATCCTTACTTGGCTTACCAAACACTGGCAGCCCATTCTCATCCCAAGTAAATACTTGTGCTCTCGCGTGGCGATCTGGATTATTCAAAGGATCTCCCTCTATTTCTGTATATGGTCTTGCATGATAGATCAGAACATCTTCCCTTCCATCTTCACTAATAGTAAAGCTATTATGTCCTGGACCATATTGTTGATTCTCTGGAGCGCTGCTAAAAACTGGCTTATCTAATTTAGTCCAAGAATATCCATCTAATAAATCGGAATTTATATCTGCCCAAAGCATTCCCATGCAATAATTTTCATCGGTTGCACTAGCTGAATAGGTTATGATGACTTTTCCATTTCTAATCAATACTGCTGGACCTTCATTCACTAAAAATCCGATTTTCTCCCAAGCGTATTCAGGAACAGATAATAATAACTGCTTCCCTTTTAAGGTCCAAGGGTTTTCCATTTCAGATAGATATAGATTAGAATTCCCTGGAATAGCTGGCTCCTTTTGCGCCCACACATAATAAAGCTTGTCGTGTAATTCAAACACCGTTGCATCTAAACTAAAACTTTCTTGAGCCGTTTTCACTTGACCCTTTTCAATCCATCTTCCAGTTAAAGGGTCTTCATCAGCACATTCAAGTACAAACATCCGATGCTGAAAAATCCCATTTTTAGGGTAATCATACTCTGCAGCGGCAAAGTAGATATACCATTTTCCATGGATATAATGAATTTCCGGTGCCCAAATTAGAGAGCTTAATGGGCCTGTTGAATGAGCATGCCAAACAAATGCACTTTCACCATTTTTCAGCCCATTTAATGTTCTAGCTCTGCGGACTTCTATTTTCTGATAGCCAGGAACAGAACCAGTAAAATAATAGTATCCATCTGTATGTTTATATACCCAAGGATCTGCTCTTTGTAAAACTATTGGGTTGTTATAATGAACTGTCTTGACATTCGTCATCTTACTCTCTCCTTTTTATCCATTACATTTCAGATTATAAAGATTGTCTCTCCCATCAAATTATCCAAATAGCCATCGTTATGATTATCTTAGAACTTATTTGATTGAGAAATTTAAAAACTGCATAAGTTATCATTTTTAATCTGTCGTTGTATGATTTCCATCTAATAAAAATTCCTTCAGCATTTTATCTATTCAAAATCTCTTATTATTCCTTTTTTGACTAAATCTCCTGCTATGAACTTATCTATACATAAAAAATAGGTACTAATTAAAAATAGCGGGATTATAATACTAAACTTATAAGCTACTGCTAAAAGTACTAAAAAAAAGAGTAAACTAAATACTGTATGTAAAGGTAGTAATAACGGTAAACTCAATACTAATTTCGCTTTCTCCTTGAACGTACCATGGGTATAAATGGCAATGGGAAATGTATAAAGAAGAGCAGCCAAAACATATATAATGAAGAATAGAACTGGATAATAGAAAATAGCAGCCCCAACTGTCATTCCTCGTACCAGCTGTAAATCGATCCAAAGCACATATAATACAAGGAAATAAATAATTCCAACACCATTCATTTTTAGAAAGTTCTGCTTATATGCAGAAAAGTATTCCTTCGCAAGCCTACTAAATGATGGAAAATCATTAGAAAACTCCTCTCTTCTAATTAGGACATTAAGGGCATAGGTTGCTGGAAAAATCCCGAAAATTCCAAGCCCAATTATGCTCCCCATAATCCAAAGCAGATTAAGAATGATGACACTTAACAGCCTATCAAGAACGATCATCACTTTGTTTGACCACACCATAGATTACACCCTCTTTCCAAATATAGCATTTCCTGATTTTGTTAAACCGGAGAAGGCTATTGTCTCTACATTGTTTCTCCAATCTTTAACTGGAAAAATAACAAACTCAAAATTTCTATCCGCAAAGGCAAACTGATTATTACCTAATGAATCAATCTCAGTTAGACTATTCTCTTTTAAAGAAAACCTTTTACTATGCTTAACTCTTCTGTCTTCATCAAAAGAAATATATTCCCAATCACCCAATAGATCCTGAACGGAATAATTAGGTGGTTCAGTATGATAGTAGTATTCTGGCGATACAACCGGCCAGCCGCTCTTTAGCCAAAACATTTCTCGTATAAATCCATAATGATAGGGAGAAAATTCCTCTAAACGAACATGATGAACCATAAATTGTTTATTCATTTCGGTAAAAATGGAATTGTGACCTGGTCCAATCCAAGCAATATCATCTTCAAACTGATAGCTTCCCACTAACTTAACACCAATAGTATGTGGTTCATCCTCTGTATCTATCATATTTTTACCGTTTACATCCACATAAGGACCGGTTATTTCTTTCGATCTCGCTACACGAATATTGTAACTATCATGTAAACTATCATAAGAAGTAAACAAATAATAATAATCAAATGCCGAATTGTAGATAATAAAAGCGCCTTCTATCGCACCTTCTACTTCTTTTGGTCTTATCGCAAGCAATGTTCCATAACCATCCTCAGCAACCGGCATCCCTGTTTCCATATTTAGTCCGACAAGGTAAATGCCTCCAAAGAAGGATCCATAACAAAGCCAGTACTTACCATATTTATCCCTTACTACATTTGCATCTATGGCATTATGTGTTGCAATTTCTGGATTTGTTTGAAGCACAATCCCTTGATCACACCAAGGTCCTTTTAAATGATCAGCAGTAGCCAATCCAATACAAGAAATCGTACTTCCAAAAGTGGAAGCGGAATAATACATATAATATTGACCTTTATAGTTAATAACTTCAGGGGCCCATAAGCCTAATGCCTTGGACCACTCTTTAGCCTCTTGAGGAACAGCCTTCAATGCAGTTCCAATATAATCCCAGTGAATTAAATCCTTTGATTTTCTAATTTGTGCCCCCTCAGTTGGCGCATTATCGATATATGTATCTGTTGAAAACATATAGTAGAAATCATCTTCTTTGATAATCGTAGGATCATGCGTACCCAATGTTCCCCAGCCGTATGATTCAATCAATTCTAATCCTTTTCTTGTTTCTTCTTTCATTTTCATAGCTTGATCCTCCTGGTTATCCTTTCACACCTGATAAGGCAACTGATTCAATAATCTGTTTTTGAAATATCAAGAATACGATTAATACTGGAAGTAAGGAAACAACAGAACCTGCCATAATCAATGGATAATCCGTTTGAATAGCGTAAGTTGCTTTTAAGTTTGCAATAACTACTTGTAATGTTTGTTTCTCTGGACTATTTAAATAGATTAGTGGTGCTAAATAGTCATTCCACACACCCATGAACCAAAGAATAAATTGTGCCGCTACCGCTGGGCGAATAACAGGGAAAATTAATTTAAAGAAAATTTGAAGGTAACCTGCTCCGTCTACCTTTGCTGCTTCAATTAAAGAATAAGGCACATTTGTTAGATATTGACGAAGGAAGAAAATCATCGTAATATTTCCAAATAAACCTGGCACAATTAACGGTAATAATGTATCTACCCAACCCATTTTAGAAAACATTACGAATTGGGGAATCATAATAATCGGATAAGGAATCATAATTGAAGCTAATAAAATCAAGAATAATGTATTTTTAAAAGGCATTCTGAGTTTTGCAAAAGCAAAAGCAGCCATACTAGAGGTTATGGTACCAATAATAGTTACGGTTAAAGAGACAATTATGGTATTTTTAAGTCCGTATCCCAAAGTATCAAGCTGAAATAATTTAGTATATGCATCAAACTGAAAGGGATCTGGTATCCATTGTGGCGGCAAGGCAAATACACCAGTCTTGTCTTTTAATGAAGTGGTAATCATCCATAATAATGGTCCAATCATAAACACGGAACCAATTGTGAGAATGAAATAAATGAATATATCCGTTATTTTCTTATGCTTTTTCATACTATGCACCCCCTTAATCCAAACTATAATCTGATTTTCTATTAAAATAAAATTGAATAACAGTTACGATAAAGATAAAGATAAATAGAATAAGTGACATTGCTGAACCATATCCCATTTGATAATATTTGAATGCTTTTTGCCATACGTACCAAACAATAGACGCTGCACTATAAGATGGACCACCAGTCGGGGTCATAATGTTAATTTCAGTAAAGATTTGGAATCCGCCAATTATGTTTGTAATAACTAAGAAAAACGTTACCGGTTTAACCATTGGCCATGTGATACTTTTAAATTTTTGGAAAGAATTTGCACCATCTAGATCAGCCGCTTCATAATAGGTTTTAGAAACACTTTGAATTGCAGCTAAATAAAGCAGCATCGAATAACCTAACCCTTTCCATACTGCCATCAGGATAATTGCAGGTTTAACAGTTGCAGTATTTTCTAACCAGTTCGGGCCCTTAATGCCAAATAAATCTAAAAATTGATTAATCAATCCAAAATCTCCATTATAAGCCCATGCCCACATGATGGATATCGCCGCCAGAGAAGAGATAACAGGAATATAGTAGATCGTTCTAAAAACAGTAGTCCCTTTCAGCCCCCTGCTCAAAGCCATTGCGAGCAGCAATGCCAATCCTAATCCAATGGGAATTCCTATCATATAAAAAACTGTATTATAGAGAGTTTGATAGAAATATTCATCTTTAAATAGTTTAATAAAGTTATCCAAGCCGACAAAGTTCATCCTATTCAAGCCATTCCAATCTGTAAAAGATGCATATACAGAATAAGCAAATGGATAAACAGAGAATAATAGGAACCCAATAATTGGAGCAGCCACAAACATCAGTGCAACTCTATGTTCTTGCTTATATAAGTTACTAGTTTTTCTTTTTGGTTTTATTTTCGGATTTTTATTTTTTTCACTATTTGTAGCTATCACACTGGACATATTATCACCTCTTTAACGATTGGTGATGTCTTAAAAGCAGAGAACCTCACAAGAAGTTCCACTTGAAGTTCGTGAGGTTACTCTTAGTAATAAGACATCCTAGTTATTTAGACATTTTCGCTTGTTCGTTGGCTTCATCCAAAAGTTTTTGCATTTTAGGCTGTATTTCTTTTACGAAATCAGCTGCAGTCTGTTTTCCTTGCATCACAGGAGTAATATTCGACCAGAATTCATCTAACCATTGAGAGTTATAGGTAGCGAAAGTTGGGTACGGAACACCATAATCTCGCACAATATCTAAAAATTCTTTCTTGTTATTTGGAACCGTTTCTGTATCGTTAGCCCATTCTTCAGCCATATCAATTAAATTCGGAATTTGCACTTTAGCATCTAATAATGTTTGTTGTGCATTTTCATCTGCAGACAAGTAAATGGCCAATTCAGTCGCTAAATCAGGATATTTTGTAGTCTCTGAAACTACTAATCCTAGAGAACCAACATATGCGACTGATTTTCCTGTTGTACCAGATGGCCATGGCATGAGATCATATTCAAAATCTAGTTTGGCATATGTACTCATATCCCATGGACCTACTGGGAAGAAAGCCAATTCGCCATTCATCCATCTTTGGTATGTGTCCAATGTTTCTGCTTGTGAAGCATTTGGTGTTGTATTATATTTATTAGTTAAATCGGCAAGGAACTGCAAAGAACTTGCAAATTCTGGTGTGTCAACTGTTACAGTATCTCCAGCATCATTTAAAAAGGACGCCCCATTACTATAAGCAAATGATTGCAGAGTCCATGTGGCATTAAAACCGCTTGCCCATTGATCAACTTCGCCATCACCATTTGTATCTTTTGTTAATTCTTGACTAATTTTCAAGAATTCATCCCAAGTATAGGCTTTATCTTTATCTGGCAACGGAATTCCGGCTTCTTCAAACATGTCTTTGTTATAACCTAGCGCAAATGGACCGATATCTTTTGGTAATCCATAAAGCGCACCCTGACCAGGCGTTTTTCCATCATAGCGATAGATGTCTACACCAAATTTCCAAATACTATCTAAATCAAAATCTGCATTTTCAACTTCTTCTGTAATATCTTTAATGATGCCATTATCAACATAATTTGCGATACTTCCAGAATCAAGATAAAAAACATCGGGTACATTCCCACCGGAAACAGCAGCAGATAATTTAGTAGCATATTGATCAGCATCTGTATTAATGATTTTCACCTTCACGTCCTCATGCGATTCTTCAAACTTTTTAATCGCTTCAGTATAAGCCGTTTTCTCATCTGGCCCTCCTCTAAACATAAACGTTATTTCTTTCTTCCCATCCGCATTACTGCTACTGCTACTTGAACATGCACCTAAAAGCAACATACTGAAAATCACAAAACTTGAAAGTAATATTTTTACTTTTTTCATTTTATATTCTCCCCTATTTTTAATTTCTTTTATAAAACAAAAAGGATAATACTAATCTGCATTTCTATCACTTTAAGCGTAGACTTACTTTGTTCTCTTTATGTAGCATTTAATTCAAAATTACTTTCCTTTTCACCAACATATCGACAGTTTATTTGTTTTGTCATTCCTCCCCTCCCTTTTTACATGACACTATAATACAACTTAATAGCAAAAGGCGATTTTTACAAAGTTTGTTGTTTATTTACTGATAGTCTCAAGTTGTGTTGAATCCCCCAAAAAAGAGAACAACATTTTTAAAAACAACCTTTTTATAAAATATCTCATAAGTTATTTATACAATCATCTGTAAGCGTTGTCAATAACTTTCATATAAATCTTAATATATTTTTCATGCATTAAGTTAATGAATATGTTAATCTTATTTATCGCTTAGTAAATCATCTAAACAAAGTTAATGTTTATATTAACCTTTCCCTTTCATTACACCATTATTAACAACTAACTATATTTAAAAATCAGAAAGAAACGATTTTTCCTTTCAACTTGAATTTTTGAGAAGCAGTACGCTCTTTAAATACAAAAAAAGACAGACCTGCTAACTTCGCAGAATCTGCCTTTTTAGAACATTTCTAAATGATAACTACCGCAGCAAATAAATAATTTCCTCAGCCAATTTAATCATTCGCTCTTTGGCATCATTGTCTGTAATTTCATTCTCTTCATCGAAATAATCGTTATGAACAAATACATTTTGCACGGTAACCAGTGCTTTAAAATACGTAAGAATTGGTTTTAATTGATATTCCATCACAAGAAAATGTTTATCTGTACCACCCGTGATAACCATTCCTGTTACTTTTGATTTAAATGCATCGACCGGTAGATGATCAAAGAGATTTTTTAATACACCTGAAATGGAAGCTTGATATACTGGTGTTCCAATCACAAGAGCATCTGCACTCAAAATAGTATTGACCACTTTAATCGTATCATCATTATAATAACTTAATGGCACTCCATTCACAAATTCGATCTCATATTCTCTTAAATCAATTAATTCCACTTGAATAGTTGGATCAAGTGCCTTGGCAGCAACTAAAACCTCATTAACCGCCTTAGCTGTTTTAGAACCAACTAACGATCCGGAAACTCCTACAAGCTTCATATTTTCCTCCAAGCTTAAAGATAAGCAGGAAACATCTTATCTTCATCTATCTGATTAGTTATTATTAGCAAATTTATCAGCTACTACACTCCAATTAACAATAGAGAAGAAATTGGAAATGTATTCAGGTCTTCTGTTTTGGTAATTTAAATAGTAAGCATGCTCCCATACATCCAATCCTAAAATAGCACGTTCGCCATCCATAATTGGATTATCTTGATTTGGCGTGCTTGTTACTTTTAAGTTGCCTTCTTTATCAACAACCAGCCAAGCCCAACCAGATCCAAATCGAGTAGTAGCAGCAGCAGTAAATTGCTGCTTGAATTCATCAAAGCTTCCAAAAGCTTTATTCATTGCTTCTGCTAATTCACCAGAAGGAGTATTAGCACCCGAAGCTGGGGCAATTACTTCCCAAAATAAGGAATGGTTTAAGTGCCCACCACCATTGTTTCTTACAGCAGTTCTGATTTGTTCTGGAACTTCATCCAGATTGCTTAATAACTCTTCTAAAGATTTTGCTTGTAATGCATCCTGTCCTTCCAGTGCAGCATTTAAATTACTAACGTATGTTTGATGATGTTTTCCATAATGAATTTCCATCGTTTTCTGATCAATATGTGGTTCTAAAGCATTAAATTCGTATGATAAAGCTGGTAATGAATATGTAGTCATTTGTGTTTCCTCCATTTTTTTATTTTTTATACTTATTAGTTTAAAAAGTATATTTAAACAATAAACCATCCATAAAAAAAAATCAATTACTTTGGCCTAAATTGGTGGATGTTTTTTTACTAACTAACCTAATCTTATGCACTGACTCTTGTACAGGTAACTACTTTCAACATTTTATACTTTCTGGTATAATTAATTTCTATACCTTTAAAAATCTTTTTGATTTTTTTCTCCAATGAAATAGAATGGAGGTTTAAAATGGTTCCAACACAAAAAACGACAAAAGATAAAATTCTGTATCTTCTTAAGAAAGAGGGTTCCTTAACGGTAAACGATTTTACCGATCGTCTGCAAATAACACATATGGCTGTGCGAAAGCACTTAACAATATTAGAAAAAGATAGTTTAATCCAATCCGAATTTATCAAACAGCCAATGGGCCGACCTATTCAAAGCTTTACTTTGGCGGAAAAAGCAGAACAGTTTTTTCCAAAGAGTTATGAAGGAATCAGCATCGATTTATTACACGACGTTAAAGAACTGTATGGAAAAGATTCGGTTCAGCAATTATTCAACAAACGAGAAGAACGTCTAACAAAAGAGTATATTTCACGTATGGATGACAAAGATCCTGCTGAAAAAATGCAAGAAATGATTACTATTCAAAATGAAAAAGGATATATGGCTGATTTAACAAAAGTGGACGACCATACTTTTGAAATAACAGAATATAATTGTCCTATCCTCGAGGTAGCAAAGGAGTTTAAAATAGCCTGTAAATGTGAGACAGAAATGCTCAAAAAAGTTCTCCATGCAGAGGATGTTACGAGAACATACTGCCGAACAGAAGGAGACAATCACTGTAAGTTTGTCGTAAAGTTTGTTTCCCAGCATGATTCCTCGTTAGTAGTGGTATAAAGACTTTTTCTTAGAAAAGACTTACAATAATAGAAAAGGGAAGTCATCAAGAAATTAATTCTTAAGACTTCCCTTTTCTATTATTTCTTCTATTAAGCAAATACAGCTAATTCTGCTTCAATTTGTTTCATTATTAATTCAAGACATTCCTCAGTAGTTTTTGCAAAAATTCTTTTTCCGTTTACAATTGCATAAGGACGTTTTGCACACATTCCACAAAAGGAAAGACAGCTGCTTTCAATCACGGCTACTTCTGGATATTTAGATTCTAGTATTTCTTCTAAATTTATTGAAGTGATCAAACTTCCATCACAAATTTCTACAACCACAATCCCCATTTGCTACTTCCTCCCTTCAATTTTACAAACACTATATATATACGATTAATTTTATGGTCCATAGTTATGAGAAAAAACAAATCACTCTGTATAAAAATTTTTTATACCATATAGTATAAAAACAAGTATATACATTTAATCATTTTCTATATAAAAATGCAAGTAAAGAAGCTCTAAATATGCTTGATAGACTAAGAATAAAAATTACTCCTTTCCAGCTGTTAATATGTATGAACATGTTTTTCATCAGCTGCCAAGGAGTATGACACTATCATTATGAATTTATAGGTGGAATTTTGCTACTTATCCTCCAAAAAATTTCTTGAATTTTTCCAACTCTTCTTTACTATATGTTTTTGTTTTATCAAAATAAGGATTATCTTCTAGCACATTTTTAGGATCTAAACTTGTCTTAATCGATACACTTGTCTTATCTGAATCAGCATTCATCATGTGATCATTTATTTGGCCAAAATCAGGGATATTCGCTCCGTTTTGTTCGTTCATCCAAATCACTCCTTTTTTATAAGTTTTACAGAAAACAGAAAATTATTCTCTTCCATTAACATCTATATTTAACGAACAAAAAAACATCTTACTAAAAAAAGAAATAATATTCTGAAAATAGTTCACCACTTCACAATATTTGATTTTGAAATCGTTTTCATTTATAATAAAAAATAGGTTGGATAACATTAGTGGTTATCACTGTACACAGCGTAGGTGGAGCTGGTACTTCAATAGAGCTTTATTAGTTCTAAATGAGAAGCAGAAAAGTATCCGATTCAATAAGAATCGGATACTTTTCATTAACCTGCACAACTAACCCATAGCTAAAGGGAAAGTACCATCGATGGAGTTTTGTCTTTGTCCTATTATATAGTGATAGTTTTCCATTTCTGCTCATGACTAAGCAGCCATTCCTTTCTCCATAAACCACCCGCATAGCCAGTCAGCATTCCATTCGCTCCTATTATTCGATGACATGGAATGACAATGCATAGTTTATTCCTGCCATTTGCACTTCCCACCGCACGAACTGCCTTTTCGTTACCGATGCTATTTGCAATATCCTTATACGATCCCGTTGCTGCATAGGGAATACTAGTTAAAGCATTCCATACTTGCCTTTGAAATGGAGTCCCATCCATTTCAATAGGAAAAGAAAAATCTTGACTATTTCCATTAAAGTAAGCATCAAGCTGTTTATAACATGTCATTAAAACCTGAGGCGTCTGATCATCTATCTGGTTCTCTGGCGACTCTTTCTCTGAAAATAAGATCGAATAAATTGCCTTTTCTGTTCCAGTTATCTCTATTACTCCAATTGGAGATTGGTAATCGAGTACAAACATCCTATCCCCCCAAAAAACTATTTTCTATTATTTTAACAGAATAGTACTGTTCACTTCATAAAAACCTCTTTATTTTTTGAAAATTATATTTACAAATGAGGCAATTAGTGTTAGTCTTTTAAAGAAATTATGCAATCCCTATTTAACCTATAGGAATTACAATAAAAGGAGGACATAGCATTGAATCTTTATGCTATTTTAAACATTATTATATTACTTATTTTGCTTAGTGTTCTATTCTATATGCAAAAGAAACATATATCCTTCTCTAAACGCGTGTTTACCGCTTTAGGACTAGGTGTATTATTTGGGGCCATCTTACAGTTATTTTTTGAACCGACTTCAGAAGTAATCACGGTTACAAATGATTGGTTCGGATTAGTTGGAAACGGATATGTAAAACTGTTACAAATGATCGTTATGCCACTAGTCTTTATTTCCATTGTGGCGGCCTTCACGAAATTAGAAAAATCAGCTAACCTCGGGAAAATTAGTGGTCTCGTAATCGGAACATTATTACTAACAACAGCTATAGCTGCAGGAATCGGGATCGCATCTGCTGCAGGTTTTGACTTAAAAGCAATTGATGTAAACGCTGGAGATGCTGAAGTTCTTCGCGGACAGCAATTAGAAGAATCTTTGGGGGAAGTCCAAAGCACAACTGTACCACAGAAAATTCTTAGCTTTTTACCAGCTAATCCATTTCAAGATTTAACTGGTGCAAGACCAACTTCTACTATTGCGGTAGTAATTTTTGCGGCATTTGTTGGCGTTGCATTCCTAGGGATTAGAAGAAAAAATCCAGAGCAAGCAGCTTTCTTCCAAAAAATCGTTGAATCATTACATACAATAGTGATGCGAATTGTAACATTAGTACTACGATTAACTCCATATGGAATACTTGCGCTTATGGCAAAGACAGTTGCAGGAAGTAACCTTGATGCAATTGTGAAACTAGGAAAATTTGTTATTGCGTCCTATGTTGCCTTAATAGCAATGTTTATTATTCATTTAATTATTCTTGCGATTATGGGACTTAGCCCAAAACAATATGTGAAAAAAGTTTGGCCTGTACTTACTTTTGCATTCACATCACGTACAAGTGCAGGAACAATGCCTTTAAATATTGAAGCACAGAGGAATAAATTAGGTGTACCGGAATCTATTGCTAACTTCTCTGCATCCTTCGGAGTTTCGATTGGCCAAAATGGTTGTGCTGGTATCTACCCTGCAATGCTTGCAGTCATGATTGCACCAACACAAGGAATCAATCCTTTATCCCCATCTTTCATCGCGACATTAATTATTGTCGTTATGATCAGTTCTTTTGGGGTTGCTGGAGTGGGCGGAGGAGCAACATTTGCAACATTGATCGTTCTTTCTACTTTAAACTTACCAGTAGCCTTGGCTGGTGTATTAATTTCTGTTGAACCATTAATTGATATGGGTCGTACTGCTCTAAATGTAAGTGGATCAATGGTGTCAGGTGTTGTAACAAGTAAAACACTTGGTGAATTAGATACAAAACAGTATCAGTCGAATGAAATAGATACTAGTGAGAATATGGCATAATAAAAAAGCAAAGCTCCTTCTAAGGTGCTTTGCTTTTTTATTATCTTATTTAATCATCGCAAAAACTTCTGTGCGCTTATCACTGTCAGTCTGAAATACACCTCGTACAGCTGATGTAACTGTTTTAGCACCAGGCTTTTTCACTCCACGCATGGTCATACACATATGCTCTGCCTCTACCACGACCATTACTCCATGAGGCTCAAGTGTTTCCATCATTGTATCTGCCACAGTGGACGTTATTCGTTCCTGAAGCTGAGGGCGTTTTGAAACTGCCTCTATTGCTCGAGCAAGCTTACTTAACCCAGCCACTCTTCCGCCTTTCGGGATATAGGCAACATGTGCTTTCCCGTAAAAAGGGACTAAGTGATGCTCGCACATGGAGTAAAAAGGAATATCCTTTACTAATACCAATTCTTCATGGTCTTCATGAAAAATCGTTTCAAAATACTCTTTTGGATCGATGGTAAGACCAGAAAAAACCTCTTCATACATTTTCGCTACCCGTTTTGGAGTATCTAATAATCCTTCTCTATTTGGATCTTCTCCAACTGCTTCTAATAGTAAGCGAACAGCCTCCTCTATTTGAGGAGTATTAATTTTACTCATTCTAAAATCCTCCTAAAATCCTTCCCGACTATCTACACTCCACGCTTATTTCCCCAAATATACGTATGTAGCTGTGGAAGTACCTTCACATTTTTGAATTGATGATCAAGCATAGTTTTATCAATCAACCACTCATACTTCGCCAATAAATGCTCGACTAATTTAGTATCATCAGTCGTTTTATTATCTTCATTCCCAACTTGCAAGAAAAAAGGAATGTCAGGATAACGCAAATGCACTTTTTTGGCATAGTTGTAATCTTCATCAGAAAATACAACAACTTTTAAGCTAATATGAGTACTTCGATTAGCATTTCTTAATCTTTGCACAATGGAATCCAACATGTCAAAATCCGTATTCATTTTAGAACTTGGCGGCTTAGGAGAAATAGTTAGTTCATCAATATCTATAAACCAATCTTGCCATTTGCTCCCTTGTGTCTCAAGGCCAATCTTTATTTCCTTTTCCTTTAATAAATTTACCAGAAAGGAAAGATTTTTCAAGAGGGCGGGATTTCCTCCTGAAAGGGTGACAAAAGAAAATCCGTCTCCCCCTAGTCGAACTAGTTCCTCCCATATTTCCTCTGCCTGCATTTGCTTAATCAGCTCTTTACCGCTGCCATCCCAAGTAAAGGCAGAATCACACCAAGCGCAGGAATAATCACAGCCAGCTGTTCTGACAAACATCGTTTTTTGGCCAATGACCATTCCTTCTCCTTGTATCGTTGGTCCAAAAATCTCCATAACAGGTACTTTACTCACTCTCCATCCACTCCCTTCTCATTTCTGCATAACTAGTAGGAGTTTCATAGAGACGAACAAATTCTACTCTAGCCCCATTATCTGCTTGCTTTATCTCATCTTTATTCAAAGCCTCTGCCATTTTTTCAAAGATCCAATATACCATATTTTCGGCTGTTGTATTCATCGGTGGCAGAGTTTCATTCAAGTAGCGATGATCTAAGTAAATTTCAATCTCGTTTTTCCATATTTTTTTAATGTCACCAAAGTCTATCATTAATCCTCGGTTATCTAAATATCCACTTATTCCAAAAACGACCTTGTATGTATGTCCATGAAGATTCATACATTTTCCTTCATAAGCATGCAGGTGATGTGCCGCATCAAAGGTAAACTCTTTACTAACCATAACACGTTTGCAATGATATTTTAATTGCTTAGAAGAAATATCTTCCCCAAATTTTTGCAATCTATCTACTATTCGAAAGTCATGCATTCTCTTATAACCCCTTTCGAACAGCGAGATAATCATTTAATCCCTTTTTACGCAGCTTACAAGCAGGACATTCTCCACAGCCATCTGCCACAATTCCGTTGTAGCATGTTAGTGTTTTTTCACGAACAAAGTCAAAAGCACCTAACTCATCCGCAAATCTCCATGTTTCTTCCTTATTTAACCACATAAGTGGAGTATGAATGACAAATTGTTTATCCATAGAAAGATTTAATGTTACATTCAATGATTTAACAAAGATATCACGACAGTCTGGATAGCCGCTAAAATCTGTCTCACATACACCTGTTACAATATGTTTTGCTTGTATTTGACTTGCTAATACACCAGCAAACGACATAAACAATAAATTTCGTCCTGGAACAAATGTGGAAGGCAGCTCTCCTTCCTTGCCATCTTCGACTGCAATATCGTCTCTTGTTAATGCATTTGGCGCCAGCTGATTTAGCAGAGACATATCAAGAATATGGTGTTTAATGCCAAGCTCTTCGGTGATTTTCTGTGCACATTCAATCTCTGTAATATGTCTTTGATTATAGTCAAACGTTACAGCTACTACTTCTTTGAAATTTTTTATAGCCCAAAATAAACAAGTAGTGCTATCTTGACCCCCACTAAATACAACAACCGCTTTTTCGTTTTTCATTTTGCAAATCTCCTTCATATAGAAAAAACAGCACTACTAAGAAAGTAGTACTGTTTTTTCTTAGTTTTTTAAAGAGGGTAGCTAGAACCTCCACCGCCGAAACGGATTTTTACTATGCTATTGTTTAGCTCGATTTATTATATCGCAGATTCATTAATTATTCTATGACAATATTAATTTAACTTTATAATATGCTTATTGAAAATTACCTTTTCTTTGTAAATAAATTCGTAATAACGAATCCAAGAACAATAATGATTGTCGCTAAAAAACCGCCTTCCAGACCAAAAGAACCACCTGTTAGCCAATCATTTCCCACGGAAACATCTATTCCGTATAGACCATGGGGAGTGGTACCACTGACTGGAAAACCAAACACATTCCCTTGGAAATAATTCCATGTTATATGATAGCCAATTGGCATCCAAAGGCTTTTTGTCTTATCATACATATAAGCAAATAAAAGTCCTACAAGAAAAATATTGATAATTCCAAGAGCCGCTACATGTGGATTTAATAAATGAGCTATCCCAAAAATTAATGACGAAACGATATATACTACCCATTTTGAATTTTCGTTATCGGTAAGTGTAGACATAATATAACCTCTGAAGGTCAATTCCTCTGAAAAACCGACTAAAATAAAAAACAGTAGATAGGAAATGGTATAGGCTGAAAAGTTCGGTGAACTAATTGAATTTGTCAGCTCTATATTCTTAGTAACTAGTAACAGTAAAAAGATAAAAATAATAGAAACCGCACCAAGAATTAACCCAATAAAGAAATCGGAAGTAAAATGCCCAAACCCCATCTCTTTGATCTTTTTCTTATTCACAAATTTCCACAATAAAAACAGCATTCCTATACCGCCAATTAAGCCAATCCCTTGAGTAAAAAGAATAAACCAAGGAGATGATTCTATCACATCTTCCACATTTTCATTCAAACTATTTGGATCCGTCACCATTTGCAACACTACAGTGAGAACCGTCCCTGGAATCATTAATAAAGATTGAATAATTGTTGTTGTTGCTAAGGCTAGCACAATAATCCATCCAGATCTTACCTTGCCCAACTTATTTTTGAACATATTACCCTCCACTTCTTGGCATACTTAATTCGAAATTTCTCCCTCTCATTATATCTATTTTTTTTTGGAAAATATATGCTTTTATCCGTTAGATAAATAGAAAGTGGGTCTCGAAAAAGAAAGCAGACTGACTTTATGGTTCGTTAAGATATCTTCATTTAATAGAAATGATTAGTTAGTTAAAATTTTGGGTATTGAATAGTTACATAATAATATACTATAAAGATTGGGACGATTTTTATGATTCAATTTAAAAGTGATATGGAATTTAGAAAGTTTTTAGAAGAAGAATTAGTTTCTACCTCACAGGTTACCGAATTATTAGGATGTACACGGCAATATATCCATGACTGTGTAAAAAAGGGGATTCTAGAACCGCTCAATGTTGGCAATAAAGAAAGAATCTATTTAAAATCTGATATCATGGCACATATAAAGAGAAAGAGAAAATGAGGCACTCATTTTCTCTTTCTTCTTGCAGTCCATTTGTTTTAATCAGCTAACATTACGTTAGTTCTCCTACTACCTTTACTCTTAGTCTTGTCGCATTTCCTGGATGATATGCTAACGGAATTTCTTCTATTTCTACAAGTTCAATTGTTTCCACTTTTGCACCAGCTAATATTGCTTGCTGTTTCGCTCTTTCTTCCGCATCTTTTCGCGCCTCATCACGAGGAGTTTGTGAATAGATATATATTTGCTCATATTGTCCGCTGATTTGCGAAATGGATGCGCCTATTGCATTGGCAACCGCACCATTCTCATTATGAATGATTTCTTTTACCCCTTTTAACTGTCTTGGGATAATGATGCTCCCGCCTCCTACTAAAACAACCGTGGCATCATTATTACTTGTTTTCATTTTATCAATTGCTTCTTCCGTCATTGCGGCTATTTTCGCGTATGCTTGTTGAGCGAATTCTTCATCAATATGTTTCACTAATTCTGGATTTCCTATCTCTGCAACTCCTAACCGTACTGCAATGTCCGTTGTTGTGAGTGTTTCCCCCCGAAGACAAGCGCTTCTTCAGTAATTCGGTAACCTACGCTGTCTGGTCCAATCGTTACTTCATTATTCACGTTTCGGACAATACTTCCTCCGCCTAATCCAATGGATACAATATCCGGCATACGGAAATTTGTTCGGACTCCGCCTACATCTACTGCAAGCGAAGACTCACGCGGAAATCCGGCTGTTAAGACACCAATATCCGATGTCGTTCCACCTACATCTAATACCATCGCATCTTTAATCCCAGCTAAATAAGATGCCCCACGAATGCTATTAGTTGGTCCACATGCAATCGTTAAAATGGGAAATTTCCGAGCATACTCTATCGACATCAATGTTCCATCATTTTGGCAGAGAAATACTTGGGCATCTGTTATTCCTTCTTCTCTTAATGCATTTTCAAAGCCATTGCTTGTTGCTGCAATAACCTTAAATAAAGCACTATTTAATATCGTTGCATTTTCCCTTTCAATTAATCCAACAGAACCAATTAAGGAAGAACAAGATACTGGGGTTTCTTCTCCCATCACTTCTGCCACTAAATCGGCTACTCGAAGTTCTTGATCGTTTTTCAAGGAAGAAAAAACACCAACAACTGCTATTGCTTCTACTTTTCCTTTCCATTCCTTTAAAATGGAGCGGATTTCTTCCTCTGAAAAGCTAGACAGTACTTGTCCATCATACTCATACCCGCCTCCGGCTAAGCGATACTCTCCCGTTAAGACAGAAACCATTTCCTTTGGCCAAGCAGTATAAGGAAGGACAGAGGCCGTTGCAGGATATCCCAGTCGAATCACACCTACTTTAGCTAGTTTTTTTCTTTCCACAATAGCATTTGTACACTGAGTAGTTCCTAACATCGCATGGGTTACTTTTTTTCTATCAATCCCTGCTTCTTCTAATACTCTTTTTAAAGAAGAGACAATCCCTGACTCGATATCTTCACTTGTAGGCATTTTTACTTGATGGATTAAATTTAAACCTTCATCAAGTATAACAGCATCTGTATTTGTTCCCCCAACATCAATTCCTACTTTATACATCTATCACACTTCCTTTCTCACAAGATCCTCTAATGGTGTATAGGAAATATCGTAACCAAAATACTTTGGTCCTACTGTTTCAATCCCTTTCTCTGTTCTCCACTGGGGATCAGAAGGCAATGCCAGCAGCCTCACTCTTTTTCCATATTTCAGCGCTTCTGTCGTAACTGGATTTAATGTTTCTAAATCTACTAAACAAATGAGGTCAGGAGTCATAGCTAATGGTTTACCATTTTTTTGGGCTACTAAATTTTCATTTTGGAAAAATACTTGTACTTCTTCTCCGGTAAATTGCTCCAATCCATCTAATGTTACACAGCCCCTATTAAACCCTCCCATTGTATTTCGTTCAACATCTATAATTTTTCCATCAAACAAATGATATCCACTAGTAGTATCTAAGAGTTCGTGTAGTTTGGTTAATTCATCCTTTGTATTGGAGCGGATAATTTGTCCAATTGTTTCAGATAAGGTAATAATATTTTTCACACTATATTTTTTTAACTGCTCCCCTGTACATGGATAAATACTAACTAATGAACTTGCACCCATTTCAACGGTAGCTACTCTAGCAATCCGTTCTGTCCATTTATTATCAATTGTTTCCATAATACCGATATTTCCTTTTTCATCTGTTATAGCCATCGGCGTAGAAGAAACGCCATTTAGATGGAAGGTTACCATTTGTAGTTCTGGAAATGCCCGTCCCATTCCATCACAATCAATGAGCGGCAATCCTAACTGTGCAGCAACTACAATAGGAATCATGGAATTGACTCCCCCTGCTTCCATGGGAAATGTTCCCTTTACTTCTTTATTTAAATATTGACCTAGTTTTTTAAATACACGTACGAATTCATCACCTTTTGGAAATTTCTCTATCAACACAGATGGAGCCCCCATCATTGCCGCTGGGATAAAAAAATCATCATTTTCTACTTCTTCGGGTGACAAAAGTTGAACGGGACCATTTTCTTTTATCGCTGAAAGAGCCATCATTTTTCCTATGTAAGGGTCCCCTCCACCCCCTGTACCTAGAAATGCTGCTCCAACTGCTATATTTTCAATCGCTTCTTCATCTAAATATCGCATGTGATTCCCTCCAGTTGTGATTATTGATTAATAGATACTTGTTTTTGAACGATAATATTTCTGGCTACTAGATAACATACAAAGGAAATAACCATTCCAATCAATGGCTGATTTGGTAGCTGTGGTAAGCTTGGAAAAAAAGAGAAGATAACAGGAATGCCTGCAATCGCTGCCCCAACAAGCCAAGAGATTACTCCTAAGAAATTTATTCCTGCTTTACTAGCCCATTTTGATTTGTCCCCTTTTTGAATAACCCAATAAGAAGCAATCATTACCCCTGCGACAGGAGGAATCATGGCAGAAAGCACGGACATAATCGGAATAAAATAATCTAAAATTCCAACCACAGCAAGAAGTGTGCCTACACCACCTGCAATCGCAACTGCTATCCGTTCTTTTTCTTTTGAAATATTAAATACATTGATAATGGCAATTCCACCAGAAAAGGCATTTACTGCATTCGTAGTCCAGGTTGCTAAGATAAGAGCAATAATTCCCAAAACAGGTAGTCCTAGTTCTGTAAATACACTTGTAATATCAGCAGTTCCAGCAGTAAGGGTCAATATAGCGCCAACAGTGATCATTAAGACTCCAGAAGGCAATATCCCAATAAATGCAGCTTTGCCAACATCTTTACGTGATTTCGCATATTGAGAATAATCCCCTGCAATAACTGCACCTAACGCAAATGAACCAATCGTAATAGAAAGTCCAGATAAAAAGGACATGGATCCAGCCGGCAGATAATTTTTTATTTGTGCAACACCGTCACCCATTAAAGAAACCGCAACTGCATAGACACAGACTGCAAGCAAAATAGGAACTGCAACGTAATTTAGAATATTCAGTATTTTTATCCCGTAAATGGCTGATAACAGCATAATGATGCCCCATATGAGGGAAGAAAGCGGTACTGGCAGATTAATCCCATATACGCTTAAAAATTGGGAAAATGCTGCCCCACACACATTTGCTTGTATTCCGAACCAGCCCAGACATGCAACAGCTAATATAATCGAAATTATTTTCTTTGAGCCTTGTTCTCCAAAAACTTGCGAAGCGACACTAACGGTCGGCTTGTGTATATCACTGCTTTGTATTCCTTGAAAGATCATTAAAACAACAATAATTCCATACCCTAATAACCCGACTAGGACAGCTTCCCATAAAGGCATACCACTAACTAGTGTACCGCCTATTAATAAACTAGGTATACAAATCATCGAGCCCGTCCATAGAAAAGCTAGACTCTGCCATGATTGTGCCTCCTGATTTCCGTCTCTGTTGTCACTCATTTTCACGCCTCCTTTATTTAATTAAAACTTATTATATCGATAACGAAACTATATGTATTTAGCTGAACCGAAAAATAAAAAGAGCATTCTTTGTTTAATTGAACAAAAATGCTCTTTTTTCTATTGCTCTTTTATTTGTGCTAACATTCGATAAACAGCGACAGCTTTGTATAACTGAAAAACTTCTGGTGATTTCGTAACAGGATATTTGAGAATTTCGATTATCCTTTGAATTCGATATTTTATCGTATTTTTATGTAAGTAAAGAATATCAGCTGTTTCCTGAAAACGATTATTACCTTCTAATAAATATACCGTAAGTGTACTTAAGAGCTCTTCTGCTTGGTTGCCATGTTCTCTTATAGGCGAAATAGGCTGCAATATTTTCTCAATTGCCAATTCTCCACTATTAATAATCTGAAAACACTCTAAAGAAAAATTCATTTCTTGCAGGGTAAATATTTTTTTATATGGATAAATAATTTTTGCTATCCGTAAATACTCATTACAGTTCGTATATGCTTGCTGAACCTCTGTTGTATTGTTCATATTTTGACAAATAGTTATCGTAAAGTTCTGTTCCTTTTCATCCAACAAAGCTAACAATCGATTTGCTGACTGAAAGGGATCTTCTTGAATAATAGAATCATCTACTAGGATAATAAGAAAACCATTATAAAAATCAACCAATGAAACATGATAATTCTGTCTGACGTATTCTTTCACTTTCTTCAGCAGTTGCTCTTCCTCCATATTGTTCGTTTCCACAATCCACATCATATGGATAGCTGTGACATCAATATTTAATATATTGGCCAGACGTCGCATCTTTACACTTTCATCGTTCATAATCGCCTTCATTAGCTCTGCTGTACTTATTTCATCGTAGTGTTTTCCCCATAAATTAATAAATACTTGCACGACTTCTGCTAATTGAACAGCTGTATCAAGAACTAAAGGATCCTTTTCCTTCAAAATATATAAATTTAAAAAAGGGATTCCTTCTTGGGCAATTACTTTTTTTGATATATATAAAGGCTGGTCGCCATTTCTTTTCACCAAAACTTGGTCAACAGACAATTCTTTATATTGCTCAACTGTTTCAAAGATATTCATTGTACTTGTTCTTGGCCATGTGACTGCATGGATCACCTGGTTATTTTTATTGGCTAATACAAGAGAAGAACGAGTACGGTCAGCCAGTATTTTTAAGACAGTGTCCATATTTCTTTGTGGAAGTGGTACTCCAGATATTTGCTCAACCATCTCACTTACAAAGCTAGGGGAAGCCATCTCATTCTTTACAATCGCTTCAATGACTTCATATATAACTTCACTATAACGCAAAGACATTTGCTTTTCAGGCATAACAATTAATGTAAAACCGAGTGTATCTGCTAATTCGATAACTTTCTCATCAATTTTCGGGAGAAAAACACCGACATAATATAAGATTAAGCCAATTTCCCCTACTTTATGCAAATGCTCAATTGTTCTGCATTGTGCCTCAACATCATCTTTAATCATGATTAAGGCAGAAATAACAATTTCACTTCCATAAAACTCATCATTATTAAACAAATCTTCCTTCAGAGAAGCTACATCCGTATATTCTAAAACCGAAATAGAGGAAACTAGCTTTGTTAGTCCCTCTTTCCCTGCAACTACTTTTGCCTCACGCAGGGAAGGGAGCTTTAATAATTCTTCTAACTTTATACTCATCCAAAAACCTCTTTCTTATTTGGCAAATCTAAATCCTTTATCCATAAGCCTGGGCTGCAATTACATAAAGACTGCCATTTCTCTCAGGAAACGCTTCGCTATTTTTAACCATTACCGGAGGACGATCCTTTTCTTGAAAATCTAATTCTACGAGTGCTTTTATTATCTCTTTTTTCCCTTCTACTAGGTCCATTCTTATCATCCCCCTATTGTTAGAGATGATTGTTTGTATAAGAAGCATAGCCTGTTCATCATTTTGAGCAACAACGGGACCTATTACTAGATTAGCAGGCTTTTTTACAGCAGCAGCATAGCCAACAATCAAATTACTTTTCTTTATCACTATTACTTCTTTTGCCTGCTCAAATCTATTCTTTAGAAACAGGTCTCTCTCACAGCCAAATGCCTCTTTGTCCAATTTGAGCATTTCTTTAAAATCTTTTGACTGATATGGGCTTATCGTATAACCATTTAGCGATTGTCTGCACTGCTGCCCTTCTCCAAGTAGTTTCGTCACATGACTATAATCATTAAATCCCAATTTTTTATAAACTGGTCTTCCTTCTCGCGTGGCAATTAACATAAGGGCAGAATCTTTTGAAACCTGATTCATACATGTAACTAATAACTCCTTGGCTAAACCAATTCCACGATAATCTGGATGAACAATAACCATACCGATAGATGCCAAATTGCTTCCATATGGAATAATTGCGGCACAGGATACCACCGTATGTTTATCATTAACATGCCCAAAGACCGTCCCCGAAGCAAGTAAAGTGCGGATTTCTTGCTTATCATAATCCCAGCCGACAATAGTCGCTAGAGAAAGCAGTTCTTCCATATGTTTTTGATTTAAAAGCTGCATTGTTACGATTTTTTCCTTGTTCATCAGATTCTCCTTCCAAAACAAATCAACAGAATATTATAAATAATATTTCTATTATAATGGGAATCTACAAAAAGTGGGGATTTTTCTTTTATCATTTCGTTTAAAAGAGTTTCCATACATAAAAAAAAATCAGAAATAGCTTTGCATCGTGCCGCCCATTTCTGATACTATCTATATATTACTTAGATTTTCATTTCCCGTCCTCTAAAATCAATAAAACCTAATTCACTCGTTCCGACGATTTTTCCTTCTAAAATATCTAATATCCCCTTTGCCGAATCGTCTGGATAGCCTGTTGCATCTTCCCCACCCATATCCGTTTTGATCCAGCCAGGATGAATAGCATATACCGTAATATTCTTTTCTTTTACATATCTTGATAATTGAACACTAAACATATTCAGTGCCGCTTTGGAAATACCGTACGGGAAATCTCCTCCATAGGCGTTTTGGATACTTCCTGCTTCGGAAGAAATATTAATAATAGCTTTGTCCTCGCCTTTATGTATAAGCGGAAGAAAATGCTTCATTACTCTCATTGGTCCTAATACATTGACGTCCATCGTAAATTGGACATGCTCGAAATCTAATTCTTCGATCTTTTTCCCTCGTTCTGTTAACACTCCTGCATTATTAATAATCCCATCAATGGCTCCAACATCCTTGGCAGCAAGTTCAGCCGCTTTGATAATTGATTCTTCCTGAGTAACATCAAGGTAATATGTATGTAGTTGATCTGGATATTGTTCTTTCAAAAGATTAATAGGAGAAGTTTCCTGAACCGTTCGAACTCCTGCAAGCACAGTATGTCCCCTTTTCAAAGCAGTTTTAGTTAGATGAATTCCCAAGCCTCGATTTGCCCCGGTAATTAATATTTTCACTTTTTATCCACTTCCATTCCAAATGAATGTAGTATTATTGACATTTACCCTTTTTCTGGCTGTATCTCTGTATGAAGTGCTTTAAAAAAATGTTGAATATGTTTATAGCTTGAGCCGAAATCACCCAAAGTCCCTTCCTTTGAGCAATAAACATCCACAGCTGATTGCATTCCTGCTAATTTGTAAACAGTCACAATCATTAAGCTTGAGCCTTTGCTGAGTACGATTTCTCCTCTCTCCATATCTACTTTTTTCAGATCCCAATTTGTCAGTTTTCTTTCGACTACATTCTTAATCGTTTCCATTAAGCGATCCCGGCTTTTTTTATAATAACGAGTCTTCAATTCAGGAACCTTAGGCTGTTCCTTTGTTTCTTCAAAACTTTTAAAAATACCAACTAGTACACGTGATAAAGTCAATTGCTTTTCCTCCTTAAAAACATGAAATCCTCTTATTTTGTTAACCGTTTGTTAGTACTCATCTTCTACTAACAGCCGTTCTTCTTTTTGGTTATACGATTTAAATGTAAGAGCTTTCTTTTTGTTTTTATTATAGCTTATATACGTAAATCAATCTAGGACAAACTATTTAGATAGCTAGTAAACAATAACCCTTTCTATTAATATATTATCCTGCCAGTTAGCTTATGCCTGAATGGAGCTTAACTAATGAATAAGATGAAGAAGGCTAGTTTAATATAGCTTTTTAGTGAAAACCTGTTTCTTCTACTTTGATTTTTAATAAGGAATTCTCAAAAGAGTGAATAGACGGAGTTTAATGGCATCCCTTTCTCTATTTATCTTATTTCAGCCCTTTCCATGCTAAAGCTGGCGGGACACGATGCTTTGTTGCTTGTTCGTAGCTATAGGCCATTTCAATCAGACTCGGTTCACTATAAGCTACTCCAGTGAAGGTTAATCCCATCGGCTTCCCTTTCGGGGTATAACCAGCTGGTACAGTAATTGATGGATAGCCTGCTTTTGCTGGCAGCTCACAGCCTACATATTTCGCGAATACTAAACCATCTAATTCATATTTTTCTATCGCTGCATCTATGCCCTCCAAAGCGGATAATCGAATATCTTTATCCCGATGTTCCTTATAGGTAGGGTCTGCTAAATCTCCATTTAACGTTTCACAGTATTCCAAAATAGTCTGGCCATATTTTACAACATCTAAATGATTTTTATTAAACTCAATTACTTCCTTTAATGAATGGACAGGAACTTCTTCTGCACATTTACGCAGGTAATTATCTATCCCATATTTAAACTCATGATAAAGAACAATGGAGTCAAATTTTTCACGGTGGATCGTCATATCTATTAAAATAGCACCTTGCTGCGTTAATTCTTCTAAGCCTTTATTAAATAATGCAACTTCTTCTTCCTCTTCCGGTAAGAAGGAACGATCAACTCCAATTCTTTTTCCTTTCAGACCATCTGCTTTTAAAAATGCAGTATAATCCCTAGGCTGACCAATACTTGTTAATGTCACCTCGTCTCTTTCATCCACTCCTGCCATTATTCCCAGTAAGATAGCGGCATCTTGAACCGTTCTAGTCATCGGCCCTGCCGTATCCTGGCTATGCGCCAGCGGAATAATTCCGGTCCGGCTAATGAGACCTAACGTTGGTTTAATACCAACAAGGGAATTATTGCTAGCAGGACTAAGAATCGAACCAGATGTTTCTGTCCCTATTCCTACCACAGCAAAATTGGCAGCAATGCTTGCTCCAGTGCCAGAGCTTGAACCACCAACATCCCATACTCCTGGCCCATACGGATTCATTACCTGGCCGCCTAATGAGCTATAACCATTTGGCATATTTAATTCCGTAATGAAATTGGCAAATTCGGATAAATTTGCCTTGCCAATAATAATCGCTCCTGCTTCGCGCAGCTTTTTTACAATAAAGGCATCCTCTTTGGCAAAATTATTTGCTAAGGCAATCGAGCCAGCCGTTGTGGCCATCGCATCCTGTGTATCAATATTATCCTTAATGATGACTGGAATACCGTAAAGGGGGCCAATTTGATCCATTTCTTGTCTTTTTTTATCCAGTTCAGCAGCAATTGCTAATGCATCTGGATTAATTTCTCTAATGGAGCATAACGTCGAATCAAATGTCTTGATTCGTTCTATATATTGTTTTGTTAGCTCCCATGAAGTAATTTGACCCGAATCCAGTGCCTTTTGTACTTCTAATATAGTTGTTTCTTCTATATGAAATAGAATTTGATTTTCTTTTTCCATTTGTCTGATGCCCCCTTCTTATTTTCTTAAGTATAGCCTGTTCAACTAGACGAGAGAAGAGTAATTTCTCATTTATCAAAATATTTCTATATGTTATGATTTAAAAAAAAGAGAGGTTTTTATGTATTCATTTCAACTTATTACCCAAGAGCAAGCAGAGGAAATTGCTTTTAACTGGCATTATGATGGAAAGTATGCGTTTTATAATATGGAAGCGGATGAAGAGGATTTAACAGATTTTCTTGATAGGGAAAAAAGAGCTGACTCTGTTTATGCTGTTACAGAAAACAATCGACTCACTGGCTTTTTTAGTATTCATCATGAAGAAAACGACACAATTGATATTGGTCTTGGTTTAAGGCCAGACTTAACAGGACAAGGACTTGGCTATACCTTTTTAGCCACTGGGATCGATTATATAAAGGAACGCTTTTCGCCAGCTTTTATCACCTTGGCTGTTGCTGTCTTTAATGATCGAGCCATAAAAGTATACAAAAAAGCCGGCTTTAAAGAGGCAGCTACATTTCTTCAGTATACTAATGGTGGAGAATATGAATTTGTCAAAATGATTTATCCGTGCAAAAAAAGTGTTGATTTCAATTAAATGAAACCAACACTTTTTTTACTGCTATTTAAAATCTATTTCCATACCTGGATAGACCAACTGAACGGAACCACTATAAATTTCTTTTGCTTCTTCCACCAGTTTTTCCTGTTCTCCATAATGGGGAAGATGGGTTAATAAAAGCTGCTTTACACCGGCAAGTTCCGCCAACTTCCCAGCTTCTTCACCAGTTAAATGTCCTTTTACCAAGCCGAACTGTTCTTTATATATACTTGCTTCACTTATTAAGAGATCCGCATTTTCCGCAAAAACAACTAACTCATCCTTCCACTCTGTATCTGCTGTGTAAAGAATGGTTTTGCCATTTGCTTGGATCTTCATTGCCAAACAGTAGGCAGGATGAATCGTTTCACAAAAAGAAATAGTAAACGGTCCAATATTAGATGTTTTTCCTACAGAAATTTCTCGCCCTTCTGTATAAATATTGTTAGTTAATTCCTCAAACTTGCTATCCTGTTTATGTCCATAAATTGGGAAAGCTGCTGCGCGATTTCCAAGTATAGATTCCACTAACATAGCATATTGCAGCACGCCTATATCTGCGATATGATCATGATGATAATGGGAAAGAATGCACGCATCTAAATCTTTTAAATCCACATAGGATTGCACCTTTGCTAGCACGCCGCTCCCACAATCAACCAATAAATGAAATCCAGCGGACTCCAATAAGAAGGAAGAGGTCGGACTTTCTTTCCCAGGATAACCTCCATATTTTCCTAAAAAGGTAATTTTCATCACATTATTCTCCTTTAAACAATCTATATCTATTTATTATTACCGATTTCGATTAACCATATAATCTACTAAGTACCTTAAAAAATTAGTCTTCTTCGGTATAGCATCGACTACATCTAACGCTATGCAATAATGCTCCCACATTTCCTTTTTGGCACCTTCTACACCTAGCACACTTACAAAAGTGGATGTATTATTGTCTTTGTCCATTCCAGACTCTTTTCCTAATATTTCTTTACTTCCCTCTTCATCGAGTAAATCATCCTTTATTTGAAATGCAATTCCAGCATGATAAGCATATTTCTTCAGCAAATCCTTAACCTTTTCTGGAACTCCTGCTAAAATGGCTGGCATAACAAGTGCTGCTTCAAATCCAAGGCCCGTCTTATAAAAACATAGAGTATTCAGTTCTTGAAGAGATAGTTGTTTTTCGCGTGATTCTAAATCCATTATCTGGCCTTTACACATATCAGCGGTGGCTTTCGTTGTATATTGAATCAGCTGTAATACCCTGGATTCATCAAAATCACGTAAATTAGCTTGTTCTTCTATTGCCTTTTGTGTCAGAAATAATCCAGTTAATTCTGCTGTTGCAGTATCATACACTTCATGCAGCGTTGGTCGTCCTCTCCTTATTGCGGCATTATCCTGCGATGGCAAATCGTCAAATATTAGAGAAGCTGTGTGCATATATTCCACTGATCGTAATAGGGGGGCAATTTGGGTATTATCTAATCCCCATTCTTTTTCCCCAATAAAACTAGTAATAACCGGTCGTAATCTTTTTCCATTTCCAGTAAGACTATAATTTGCTGCGTCTGTCACGATATCTTTTTTCAATTGTGCATTTTCTGTAATTGGCAGCATATTATCGATAGATACCCGGGTTGATTGAATCATTTCAGAAAACGCTTCTTGTTCTCTGTGATTTTCCTTTAAAATACTAATCATATGATCACGTAATAACTTATCGAAAAAGTCGACATCATCTGATTTTTCCACCATCTGCTGTAATAATCGATTAAAGACGGGAAAATCTTTTGTGAGAATTCCCATTAAATCATCATATTTCTCATTTCCCAATTTTTCCTTTAGTCGTTTTAATCCGTTAACTGCACGGTCTAATAAGACTTCTTGGGTTTTTGAATCTGAATGGTAGACATCGTGAATCAAATAGGAAATGACGGTCCAATACATTTCAAAAGGATTAAGTAAGTCCTTTCTCGTTTGATAATAAGTCAGATAATACGTATAAGGCGTTACAGCCCCATCCCTTTTATCCTCAAACATATCGGCTAAATCATCGGCCAGCTGATTATAAATTCCATAATAAAATGTTCTTTGATTATACCCTTCATCCTCTGGTGCATTCATCAACGAGCGAACAATCTGTCGCGAAGCAGAAGATTTAAGGATTACTGGGATATATATTTCTTCATTAGAGTATGTGCTAACAGTTAATTTCTTTTTTCTGTCGACCTCTTGTGAATGAAAAAAGATATAGGATTGATTTAAAAATAGCTCCCATGTTTGATTATCATGCTGTTTTTTCATATATTCAAATGCTTCTTTTAACTCCTTATGAATGAAGGAAATAAGCTCTTTATTTTCTCCATGCCACACACCAAAATGTGGGACTATCCCTGTTTCTAAGGCGCTTCGGATTAGAGCAGAATAACGTTCTTCCTCTTCCGGTGATAAAATATGGGCATCAAGTAAATCATCAATTAAAGGATAGGTCAATCCATAATAGAAGCCTAGTTTAATAGCTTTTTCTAGTCTCAGCTGGCGCTCTTCGTCTGAAAGGTCCATGGTTCTTCTTTCTTCTAATTCGTGCATCAAGACCCCTGCAAAAATCTTCAAGATTTTTCGCTGGGCATGCTCTACGCTCATCCCAGCAGGAATATGTGAAGTCACTCGTTTCAGTTTTTCCATAACCCAAATCATTGTATGTTCAACAGCATCTTTTTTAGCTAATTTGTATATACGGGAGACACTAATATTATCTTCCTTTGTTTCTTTCTTTAATAAATAATTTTTCACCTTTCCAACTACTTCATTAACTCTTTCTTGTGTGAAAGGAGAAGAAAGCGTCTTTCCTAAGTCGCGCATATATAGATAGGAAACACTTCTATGCAAATAGTTATCTAGTTTGCCTGCATAGTTTAACCACTCTATATAAGGGCGATATCCTTTTACTCGTGGTTTTCTTTTTTTTCGGGAAAAATAGCTAAGGATGGATGGAGAATGAATATGGTTTATTTTCCATGTTTGAAAGTCGTTCGTTAAGCGCGACACATAAGCCTTATCCACTAACTGCTTTTGAAGGGATTCGAAGTAACGAGCAGCTTTATCCTCTGCCGATCGATATTCCTCCTTTTTTTTATCTTTTACCTTTTTATCCATAAGAACATTACCTCTGCTTTTACTTAAAGTTCATTTAACTAATCTAATATAATCAGCTTTCCTCTTTATTATAACTAGAATATTCGTTATCTCCTATTAATCTTATATTTATCAATAGAAAAAACTCTCCTATTACGGAAGGAGAGTTTTAGAATAAAGATTTTGATTTTTAGATGCAGCTTTTTTATCTGCTCCGGAAAACCATGGTTCATCCCAGATATTTTGAGTACGGAAACTGTAGAAATTTGCTTCATTATTATACAGAAGTTGCTCTATGTTTGGTTACCGGAACTGTATCCCCTGATTCTGCTGCCTTTTCCATCACAGATGGCCTTGCAAGGATGAATACTGATATAATCAATAAGGCACCAGCTATTAAGAGAATCCATTGCGCAGGAACATAATCATATAACACACCAAAGATAAGTGTTCCTACCGGCATCATTCCCATTGCAAATGTCTCTAATATAGTAAAAACCCTTCCTTTATATTCATTCGCAATCTTCTTTTGCATTAATACCATCATTGGGATATTAACCAGTATATTAACAGATCCAAACAAAAACATTAGCATTAAGTAAAAGATAAATATAGAGGCTGCCGACATCGGAATGAAGATTGGAATAGCTGCAGCTGCCATTAATATTCCTAGCGCTATAATTCCCAATTTACTTACTTGGAAGGGTTGTTTAAATTCCTTTCCTAATGAAAGATAAATAGAAAGCAATAAAGTACCAACCGCAAAAGCACCTTCCACCATTCCAAATTGGACAGATGGCATATGGAGTTTTGTATTCACTACATAAGGAAAACCAATATTAAAAGCAGTAAAAATAAAATTGACGATAAGACTAATACTAATCATAGCTACTAATAGCGGTTGATTCTTAACATAAACTAATCCTGCCTTCAAACTCCTCCAAACCGTTTCCTGTTGTTCTGCCTTTTCTTTTTCCTTTTCAAACAATGTAAAATTCATTGTGGAATCAAGTACAACAGCAATCAACGAGGCAATCAGAAAAATAGTTAAAAAAACAGACATGGAGACAAGACCGAATAATATTCCACCGATAGCAGGACTGGCAATTTGCGCAATAGAAACAGCAATTTGATTCATGGAAGACGCTTTTTGAATGCGGCTTTCATCCACTAATCCTGTTAAAGAAGAAGTAAAAGCATTGCTCGCAAACATCGAGGTTATAGATAAAATACAAGATGTTGTATAAATAGCAGGTAGAGATAATCCCATCGTTACACTATAAAGCAGCAATCCACCAATAGATACGGTAGAGGCTGTCTGCGCTGTAATCGCAATATGTTTACGAGGATACCTATCAATAATAGACCCAGCAAAAGGTGCTACAACTGTCCGCGGCAAAATATTGCATAACATATTTACGGCAAAACTCATCGACGAGCCAGTTAAATGCAAAATATATAAACTAATTGCAAATGTATAAATTTGTGACCCAGCTGTGGCAATTAATTTACTACTGACGAATGTCCATAAATGGTAGGTGGCCCTCTTTTCTAACGAATATTCTTTCACCAAAACATCGTCCTTCCTTTAAAAGTTTAATTAAATTAAACAAATCATATCACACCAAAACTTTCCTTTCAAGGAAAAGTTTAATATAATTAAACTATCGAAAGAAGGAGTTGTACGATTATGTTAGGCGAACGCATTCGCACATTACGAAAACAAAAAAAAATGACCCTTGAGGCATTAGCTGGCGATAGATTAACCAAAGGCATGCTTAGTCAAATTGAGAATAATAAAGCGCGCCCTTCTATGGAGAGTTTGGAATATATTGCGGGAAGACTAGGCGTTGATATATCAGAGTTATTAGAAAAGGTAAGTATTGTTGAATTAAGAAAAGTATTAGAGGAAGCAGAAAAGATACATGAAGAATTTCGTATTTATTTTAAACACTCTGAGGAAACCATAGAACAATGCTCCAAACTGACCGCCTTAATTGAGCCCTATATCTCTAATTTGAATGAAAGCTATGAATCAGCTCGCTTATTGGAAATTTATAGCCGCAGTCTATTTTGTCTGAATAAAAAGGAATGGGCATTATATTGTGATAAAGCAGCATTAATTTATGATTCGCTTAATCTTACTGCTAATCGGGCAAACATTGCATTCTTCAGAGGAATAAACTTTTATTTGGAACACCGCTATCAAGACGCTTTACAATGTTATTTGGAAGAACGACATCATATTGAAACAACTCATATAAAGATAGATCCTATGACTAAAGTCACTATGGATTATCATATCGCTGCCTTATATTCAGCAATCGGAGACATAAAAGCAACTTCAGAAGCAGTGGAAAGCGCATTGGAATACTCGAGAAAAGAAAAACTCTACTACAAAATAGACGATATCTATAAGCTTGCTACAGTGGTTGCCTTGCTAGTGGGAGATGAAGAAAAATTTCATTACTACTTAAAAAAACTAAAGCAATATGGTGAATTTGTAGAAGATAAAATTTTTGAAGAACTCTGTGATGTAATTTATGTGGAATACTTACTGCATGTAAAGGGAGAATACCATCAAGCAATGCCTATCATTGATCAATATTTAACTTTTGACGAAAACACTCAAAAAGGAAGCGGTGATAATTGGAATATGCTTCAAAAGGGAAAAGCGATGTACTATGTAAAAGTATATAAAGAAGCACTCGACATTTTAAGAACAATTTATATACCTAAACATATTAACCATCCTGTTGACCAAGCTATTTATTATACCAAAGATATATTTATTGCTCTTTGTTATAAGGAACTTAATAATATCGATAAAGCACGAGAACATGCAAAAATTGCTTATGACTGCTATTTACCGCTGCCTGACTCTATATTTAAAACTCTGTGTAACGAAACATATAAAAACATTTGTTTAAGCTAACTATGCAATATAAACAGGGAAAATGGACGTGAATTAATTCTTCACCCCCATTTTTCCCTGTTTATATTGCTAAAATCTCTTTCGTAAAATGAATAAAGTCGGTGAAATAGCCATCCACTCCAAATTCGTGAACTCGTTCTTGTTCCACTTTTTGCGTTTTCTTATTCGTAAAATAGACATGTACCTCTTTTTCCTTTTTATGTAATTCGTCTACCACCTCTTTTGTAATATCTGTAGACTCTATGCCGATGATAGGAAAATCAACCGTACTAGCTTTTTCTAGGGAAAAAGAGCCTTTGCGAAAAAGAAGCGCTAATTCAGTATCTGGTGCCATTTCTTTGATTTTCAATAAACTCTCCTCTGAAAAGGATTGAATCGTCACCAAATTTTTGTCTAAAAGCCCATACTCCTTTAATAGGTTAATTAGCTTTTCCTCCATTGCTAGTTTTCCATCAACCAGCCTTGTCTCAATATAGTACTTTTGTGTATCTTGAAAAGTTTCGATTATTTCCTTTAATGTGGGAATTTTTTCCTTTATTTCTTTCCTATTATCCGATTCGATTGTTTGAAACGCTCTTAGTTCTTCTAATGTGTAATCAGAAACCTTCCCTTTGCCATTTGTAGTCCGATCGATTGTGTCATCATGCATGGCAACTAACTCGCCATCCTTTGTCATTCTTAAATCCATTTCTAATGAATCCACACCAGATTGAGCTGCTATTTGATAGGCAGTAATGGTGCTCTCGTTGTACCATTCATTTGCCCCTCTATGTGCGATCACCCTTGGAGTTTCTTCGTGTTCTGTCACAGATGGACTGACCATCGTTTGAACTGACTGATTATTTCCGCAGGCAGAAAGGAAGACAATTAAAATCAGCAAAAGGATGCTTCTATTTAAAAATTTACTCAACAGAAACAGCCCTTTCTTGTCTAATCGCTATGGCCACTTCTGGATAATCAGTAATAATAGATTCTACTTCGGCTTCGATAAGATTAGTTAACTCTTCCTTTTTATTTACAGTCCATACTCTTACATGCTTTCTTAATTCCTGCCAATCTTTTAAGTTATCCATCACCATTTCTTTATGGAGATGCAAAGCCTCTAATTCCAAGCTTTTTATATAATCGAGAGGGTTGGAAATGACTTGATTTAATAACCACGCAATCGAAGCAGATGGATCCAGTCCTTTTATTCTTAATAAAGTCGGCAAATGAAAAGAAGAATAAACAACCTTCCGCCCATTTCCAAATTCGTTCACAAGTGCTAGAGTCTTTTCTTCAATTCCTTCATATGCAAATGTATAAGTTTTAAGTTCAATATTTAATTCGATATCGTATGGAGCAAGCAACTGTAATACCTCTTTTAATGTAGGCACTTTTTCTGCGATCCAGCTTTCTTCATAATCAGGAAGGGAGGAAAATTTACTTCCCGCACTAAATTGTTTAAGCTCTTCTAGTGTATAGGATTTTACAACCCCAGTTCCGTCAGTTGTGCGATTTAAAAATTCATCATGAATAACAACTACTTCCCCATCCTTTGTCAGGTGGATATCTAATTCAATTCCATCTACTCCTTGTAGTATCGCTTGTTGAAAACTAAGAAGCGTATTTTCAGGAAATCGGCCTTTTGCGCCTCTATGTCCGTATACTTTGGTTTGATTCATGCTTTCTCTCTCCTTTGTTAATGGCAAAGAAACAGACTAACTAGTATAAAATTAATCTGTTTCCTAAACGATCTATTATTTTCTAGCCCGATTCGCCTTTTCAATTGCTTCATTAAATTGTTTTACCATATTGCTATACGTCTCCTCGATATCGCCACCGTTATAAACTGTCTCAAGTGCTGTTTCGCTAATGCGACGTCCTTCTGGAATCATATCCATTAAAGCACCTTGTGTAGCATAAGAAGACTTAGTAGATTGCAATTGCTCCACTGTAACTTTCAATTGTGGCATTTTCTCATATGCTTCTGTTACAACTTGTTCACTATAAGCATCTGGATTAATTGCAAAATATCCTGTGCCAACATGCCATTTTGCCTGAACTTCTTTTGTTTGTAAGTACTTCATAAATTCCCAGGCTGCTTTTTTCTCCTCCTCACTCTTATCTTTCATCATCCACAGACTTGCTCCACCTATAACTACACCTTGTCTTTCTACAGCTTCTGGATGGGGAATAAAAGCCACACCTACATCAAAAGACGCATTATCAATGACGTCTCTTGCGCTAGCAGACGATTGCATAAACATTGCTACATCTCCTGCAAGGAATCCAGCTACCATGTTGTCACCATTCGTGCCATAGTTAGCAAAGGTTTTGTCATCAATCATTCGTTTAACCCATTGAAAAACCGACTTTCCTTGTTCATCCGTAAAGCCAATTTCTGTTGGTGTGTCTGTTCGTCCATTCTCATTATTCATTAATAATGCTCCTTGGTTAGCTAATAATTGCTCATATAACCAACCATACGCTTGGAGGGCAAATCCTTTCATTTTTGGATTTGCTTTTGCTATCGCTTTTCCAGCTTCTTCTACTTCCTCAAATGTTGCGGGAGCTTTCTCGGGATCTAAACCTGCTGCTTTAAAAGCATCCTTGTTGTAATACATAACTGGTGTAGAAGAGTTAAATGGCATCGAATAAAAAGTATCATTAATTTTATAGTAGTTTGTGATATTTTCTTCTAAACCGCTCATATCATAACCATCTTCATCAATGAGTGTCTGAATCGGTTCCACAAAACCACTATTGATCATCGATTTTGTGCCGATTTCAAAAACCTGCATCATCGTTGGCGCACTTTCTGTCCCTGCAACTGTATGGAATTTTGTTAATGCTTCATCATATGTACCTTGATATTCTGCCTTGATTTTCACCTTATCCTGTGAACTGTTATATTCCTCTACAATACTATTCAATGCTTCTTGAGCTGCTCCGCCCATAGAATGCCAGAATGTAACGGTAGTTGGCCCCACCTGTTTTTCACCACTAGTAGATGATTCTGCATTATTGCTGCAGCCTACCATAAATAAAACGATTGATAGCATGAATATACTGAATAACTGCTTTGTTTTCTTCATTTTCCTTTCACTCCCCAAATATCAGTTAGTTAAATACCGTAAAAAAATTATTTTAAAGCTCCTTCCGTTAATCCCTTCTGAAGCTTTTTCTGCCCTAAAAATAATAGGATTAATGTTGGCAGAACAACAATTATTGCTCCTGCCATAATAACGCCCCATTCATTTAACTGTTCCTGTGATTGAAGCTGCCTTAACCCTATTTGAACAGTACGTACACTATCATTTGTTGTCGCCAGTAGTGGCCAGAGATACATATTCCAAGATGTAACAAACCCATACACGCCTAGTGTAATCAAACTTGTTTTCGCCATTGGCAGAACAACCGTTAAATAAAATTTAAGATCCCCAATTCCCGCAATTTCACTTGCTTCCTTAAGTTCTTTGGGAATTTGTTTAAAATTTTGCCGTAAGAGAAACGTACCAAAGGCTGTTGCAAAAAACGGAATGGTTAAACCATTATAATGATCCAGCCAGTTTAGATTTCTTATCGTTTGAAAGTTTGGGATGATAGATGCTTCAAATGGCACCATCATGGTTGCAATAAAGATAAAGAAGATTAAATCTCTCCCTTTAAACTCTAAAAAAACAAATGCATAAGCAGCTAAACTAGCAAGTATTAATTGTCCGAGCATGATAACAAGGGAAACGATGAAACTGTTTAATAAATATTGCATTAAAGGAAAGCGTTCAAACACTTTTATGTAATTGTCCAATGTTAATCCGGTTGGAATTATTTTTCCCGTCATAATATCCTGTGAAGACATAAAGCTCATTAGAAAAGCGATTATAGCTGGCGAAAAAATGAGCAGTGCCGAAACGATTAAGAGAATGTAAAAGATAGTTTTTTTATGAATTGGCAATGTCACTGATAATGGACCTTCCTTTCCCCAAGCTTAAATTGAATAATGGTAAGAACCAAAATGATGACAAAAAGAATAATTGCTTGTGCACTTGCTGTTCCATACTGGTAATTCATAAATGCCTCTTGGTAGATAGAATAAACGATTAAATTCGTTTCGTTTTGCGGTCCACCTCTTGTTAACATATCTACTTGACCGAATGTTTGAAAGGCATTTATTAATGTTACAGTCAGGACAAAAAATAAAGTGGGAGAAAGCATCGGAATCGTAATCCGTCTTAATTTATAAAAGTAGCCGGCTCCGTCTATATCAGCACTTTCATAGAGATAAGAATCAATCGATTGAAGTCCTCCTAATAAAATTAAGAAGGTAAATCCGACATTCATCCAAATGGTAGAAACAGATACAGAAAAAAGTGCCCAATTAGGATCGGTCAGCCAGCCAATTGGCTCTATTCCAAATGTTGTTATAATACGGTTCAGCCACCCAATTGTCGGATGAAATAAGAACATCCAAAATACAGATGCTGCCGCAACTGAAATCCCCATGGAAGAGGAAAACACGGTTCGGAAAACACCAATTCCACGTAACTTTTCATTGGCAAGAATCGCTAGAAATAAGCTGACGATAATCGTTCCTGGAACTGTGTATAAAGCAAAAAACAAGGTTGACTTTAAACTTTGCAGGAAAATAGCAGATTTGAAAATTTCCAAGTAATTTTCCAGCCCTACAAAGACTGTTGGGTCACCTCGATTATCCGTTAAGAAAAAACTTAAAAAGATAGTTCTTCCTAATGGATAAAATAAGAAAACACTAAATAAGAGAATAGAAGGTAATAGAAATAGCATTCCTTTCAGCCAATACTGTAAATGTTGCTTCTTTTTTTCTTTTATAAAATCAATGGAAGGTTCCACTTCCTGCCGATATACAACCTCACTCATAGTCCAACAACCTCTTGTTCTTTGACTGCAATTGCTGGTCTAATCAATGCTCCTGATTCAGAATCAAAAAAGCAAATATTTTTAGAGGACAACTGAACTGGTACATGATCTCCTGCCTGAATCCGCCATTGCCCTAACCATTTAGCCGTCCAAAGCTCATTACCCACTTCAAAGGTTAACAGTGTTTCATTTCCTAGCTGCTCTACATTGAGTACCTCTAAAGTGTGCGTCTTCTCTTCTGGAGCTGCTGGCAAAATATGTTCCGCTCTTATCCCCATCGTTAAATTTGGATAGGATAATAGTGGTAGAATTTCTTCTTTATCCATGCTAATTTGCAAACCACTCTCCAACACTAATTTATAATCAATTAAATTCCCTTTACTTAAATTAATCTTCGGAGAACCAATAAAAGACGCAACAAACAAATTGGCTGGTTGATTATATAAAGTAATCGGTTCGCCTACCTGTTGGATTTTCCCATCATTTAAAACCATGATTCGATCCCCCATTGTCATTGCTTCTACTTGATCATGGGTTACATAAATCATCGTTAAGCCGAGCTTCTTTTGTAAACGGCGGATTTCTATTCTCATGTGGGCGCGGAGCTTTGCATCTAAATTTGAAAGTGGCTCATCCATTAAACAAATTGGCGCTTCACTGACAACAGATCTAGCAAGAGCTACCCGCTGCCTTTGACCGCCAGATAATTCCTTCGGCTTACGTTTTAATAGATCCGTTAATCCCATCATCTCAGCTGTTTCCTGTAGTCTTTTTTGCTGTTCTAACTTGTCTATTTTTTTGGCACGTAAACCAAAAAGAATATTTTGTTCAACCGTTAAGTGTGGGTATAAGGCATAATTTTGAAAGACCATAGATAAATTACGTTCCTTTGGAGGCAGGTGATTGACAATCTTATTATTCATCTTCAATACGCCCCCAGAAATTTCTTCAAGACCCGCAATCATTCGTAATAATGTACTTTTCCCGGATCCTGATGGACCAACTAGCACAAAAAATTCCCCTTCTTCTATGGAAAGACTTATCTGATCAATTACCGATTTTTGTCTATCGTATGATTTTGAAATGTCCTTCAATTCTACTGCAATCACTAACAAACCCCTCCCCAATTGAATTACATCCCTATTTAACCATATAAATTTAACGAAATAGCCAAATTTACCAATCATTAACAAACACCTAATAGTCCTTTGACAAACTTCAAGTTCGCTTTACACTCTTCATATTTTTTTAATTTTCTCTCCTAATTAACTCTTTGGAAATACTCTTGATTTCTATTTACCTCTCATCAGAACAGGCCCCTAATTTTCTCCACATAAAAAAAGCTCAGAAGTTCTCTGAGCTTTTTGAATTCTTATAATTCAATTGTTTCGTTAATGTCTGTGTTTTCCGCTTCTTTGCCTGCTAGTCTTTTATAAAAATAGACAATGTTTTTTGTAAAGCTAGTATCCCAATATTCTGCTGCTTCTGCCTTTATTTTAATCAAAACAACATTCGGATCGTCGTAAGACGTTTTCATGATTTTTTCGTAGGCCTTACTCCATAATTCTTTTTTCTTGGCGATGTCCTCTACAATTTCCGCTCTACCTCTTATCGAGACATAGGATTTACCTGCATAAGAGATATTCACTTCATTTTCATGTAAAATTTCTTCATACTTATCGGTGTCTTTCTTTGTTATAAACCATAAATCACCATCAAACTCTACTTCTTGCGTTTTCATTGGACGGGAGACTAGCCCTTCTTCTGAAATAGTTGTCAACATGGCTGTATCGACATCTTTAATCAGATCTCTTAACGTTTCAAGTTCTTCTTGTTTCATTGTATTATCCATCGTAATCACCTCTTTAACTGTTTTAAAAGTATATTACCCTTATTAAAAACTTTTAATCAAAAGTGATTAGACATAAGTTCCTTGTTTAAAAGAGCTTTAGAATTATAAACCAAATTGCTGGTATGAACAGAGCCGGCAATAGATTTAATGTCTTGAAATTTTTAACTCCTAGTATGCTAAGTCCTGAACTTAGGATAAGAATTCCACCAATAATCGATATTTCTGCTAATAAATCTGGCGTTAAAAAGTTTGCCAGCAAGCCTGCTGTTACGTAAAAAAAGCCTTGCCACACAAATAAAACGAGAGCTGAAACAGCAATTCCTAATCCAAAGGTCGATGCTAGAACAATCGATGTTACTCCATCTAAAATAGCATTTGTAAATAGATAGGTATGATTCCCCCTTAATGCACTCTCAATTGGTCCTAAAATGGATAAAGTCCCTGCACAAAAAAGTAAAATCGCAGTCGATAATCCCTCTGCCAAATTTCCCTTTGAGAATTTGCCTACAACTCGTTTAAAAGCATTTTCAATATCTAACCTTTCGCCAATCAAACCACCAATAGCTAGACTGACTATAAACAGAACAGGATATTTACTGTCTGGCATGTATTGAACAATGGAATGGATTCCCAGTGCAGTTGCAGCAAGTCCCATTGCCTGCATTAAAATATCCTGATACTCCTCTTTAATTCCCTTTTTCAAAAAACTGCCTATCATGCACCCTGCTAAAATCATAAAACAGTTAAATAATGTTCCAATCAATTTCTTTTTCTCCTTGGCTTAAATTTAATGAATAGCATACGGTCACTCACTATATAAGCCATTTTATCTTATCTTGCCTACATTTTGGTCATTTTTTTATCGTACATCACTCTTTTCTTGCCGGTTAGTTCTCTCTTGTGCCATCCGCTAAATAATCCAGTTAAAACAAGGATAATGACTAATGCAATAATGGATGACCGTAAAAGCAATATGGCAAACAAGATACTTAACATTATAGCCATTCCTTTTAACAATGGTTTTTTCAATAACTTAATTGCTGCACAAAGACCAATTAGAGCATTAGCAATGAAAAAGGCATTTGCAAGGCTAACAAGTTGTTCTACTGTCACTAATTTTAATAAGACTAAAAAGGCAAACAGAAGATGGATAAATACAAGCAAACCAATTGCTTTATATGGTGCTCCATTAGAGAACTTTTTAGTTAGAAAATGGAGAGAGGAAATAGGTTTTGATAACGATGCTATTAGTCTTGCTACTCCACCAACAACCATTAAATGTGTTGTTATACAAAGTCCTGTTGCGACGATTGCCAATAAGCCAATAGACAGCTGTCCAAACAATGGATACATAATCCCCGTTAAACGAATAGTAAACGTGCCTGTATATGTTGTCCACTGAACAGCAGCAGAAAGGACTAAATTAACAACCAAAATGACAGCCGCACTAAAAAAGATCGCTCTCCGAATGGTTGTTTTTGGATTTTTCACCTCACTAGAATAATTCCCAACAATCTCCCAGCCGACTATTGTCCAAAAAAGCAATAAGAGACTATAACCAAAGGAAGAAAAATGAAATACAGGAAAATCCCAAGTATCAGAAGGATGGTTTATTAAAGAAAATACACTTCCACTGACTAATATCAATACGGCAAATGTGGAGATGATAAAAGACAATTTCCCAAGAAAATTAAGACGAAATAACAGTATCAACCCGTTCATGATGAGTAAAATAAACGCAATCCATTCTACTTTGATCTTGCCTGGAAATAGCCAAGTTTGAATATATTCAGCTGCTGTCATCATCACTGCAACTGGTCCCATCAAAGCAGCAATCATAAGAAAAACAGATGAAAGATTTTTTATTCTTGCTCCAAATGCCTTTTCCATGGCATTACCAAGCCCTTCTTCCCCTGGAAACTGTATCATTAACTCTCCGCAGACATAAGCAAAACATATGCCAATGATGGACATAATGAACCATGCAAAGATCGCATAGTTTCCGATATTTTCATAAATAATAGTTGGCAATAAAATAATTCCTGATCCTAGGAGTGGTCCAATAATTAACCCACTTAAAGTCAAGGAACCAATTTTTCTTTGATTCATTCTTTTTTCCCCATTCCTGATGTTTTTTAATTATTTCTCCTTTCCTATTGTATTTGCCTTTTATCATTCAGTAAAATAGATATATACGATAAATAATATCGATTATACCGATAACAGGAGGATACTATATGGAAATACGCCATTTACAAACGTTTAAAGCCATTGTGGAAGCTGGTGGTTTTGCTAAGGCGGCTACTCAGCTTGGCTATGCACAATCCTCGATTACTTCCCATATACAAGCATTAGAGATGGAACTAGAAGGCCCACTTTTTGATCGTCTCGGCAAATCCATTGCGTTAACAGAGCTGGGCAAATCATTTCTTCCTTATGCAAATGAAATGCTGCGCCTGCATAAGGGAGCAAAAGAACTACATCAATCTTCAAGTATGAAAAAAGGAAAAATAACGATTGGGGCTTCAGAATCATTAACTGTTTACCGTCTTCCTACTATCATTCAGGCATATAAAGAGAAATTTCCAGATGTTCATTTATCTGTTCGAATGGGGACATGTGAGGAACTGCAGCATTTAGTAGAGATTGGCGATTTAGATATCGCCTTACTTCTTAATCTAGAATTCAAGAAGAATCCGTCCTTAGAAACCATTAAAATGTTAGACGAAAATATGAGTATCATTTCTTCCCCTAGTCATATGCAGCCTAATTCTATTCTTTATTCGGAAAGCAACTGCCCCTATCGGACCATTTTTGATAAATTTATAGCGGAAGAAAATATTACACCAACTTCTTTTCATGAGTTTTGGAGCATTGAGGCAATTAAGCAATGTGTACAATGTGGGTTGGGACTTGCGCTTGTGCCGGAAATTACCATTCAAAATGAATTAAAGGATGGACGATTATCTGCACGGCGTTTAGATAAGAAACATGGGCAAGTCGCTTCCTTTCTTTTTTACCATAAAAGCAGATGGGTTTCTCCAATCGTCCATTATTTTATCGAAGAAGCAAAAGCTTATTTTAAACAAGAAGAAGAAAAAAGAACTGCATATGTAAAAGAAGCCAGCTACTAATTGTAACTGGCTTCCCTTTTTTAAACTTCTTAAGCAACGGCTGCTTCTTTTTTATGTTTATTTTTTCTATTATTTATTTGATTTTTGATATATGGCATTGCATAGCGGTCAAGACCAAATTTACCAGCGTTAGCCCCTGCCACGATTACGAAAATGGCTAGTAAGATCATTTGTCCGTTTGTGCTTACTGTTCCACTAAACAAGAATGCGAAGTTCATGACCATTCCCATTAAAGTTGCAAAGCTTGTGAATAAACCGAGAATTAATGCAATTCCTACTAATAATTCTCCCCATTGAACTAAGAAAGTGAATATATCTGCATTCGGCAGTGCTACATGTTCTAGAAATGTTGCCCACCATCCTTGTACCGCTGGGTGTTCACCTGTGCTGCTTGCGATCGCCCCTTGTAAAAATCCACTTGCGTCAAAGGCACCACTTGTTAATTTTTCATATCCTGCATGGATAAATTGATAACCAAGATAAATTCGGATGAAAGCCAATATTCCTGCGACTACTTTATTATTTCTTAATAAATCTAACATTTTCTCCATCTCCTTAAAATGATTAATTATTAGTTTGTTCATTGATTCACATTTACTTCTACAAGATCTTGTTTGTTTCTTACTACACTTATATAATAACACTATTTCCACTATCGAAAAGTATATTGTGATGTATTTCACATTTAGTTCACAAAGTTATGGCAAAGTTGTGAACTAAGTTCATAAATATCACTATCTATGGGGAAAAATAATTAATTATACCTTTTCCTATCACATCAAGATGAGGGTGGGACAAAAGAATTTTACATAAAGAAAAAGCCAAACTATAATACAATAAAACATCGTAATAGTTTGGGTTTTTCTTTTCGCTGATTTATCCTTTTTATAGCTAAAAAACAAGTTCGTTCCATTGCGCTCCAGTTACTCGCTTTCCGCGGGGAGGAAGCTGAGCCTCCTCACTGCGCTGCGGGGTCTCAGCCTTTCCTCTATTTCCCGCAGGAGTCGAGTGTCTTCCGCTCCATTTCACTAATCTTATAAAATGGGGCAAGAAACAAAAATAGATTCTTTTTATCATTCGTCTAATTCAACAAATGATTATTCAGCTTTAAGCATAGCCTTTTTAGTTTTGTCTCAGCCCCATCTTGTGATATTCAGTTTTACAACTCATCATACTTAAAGTATGAAAAATAACTTGGTTTCTTTTGCCCGCTTAAATCTTGTGTACATATCCCAACAAAGGTCCCAGTGAAGCGTATATAATCTGCATCATCGTCTGATAAATGACTAATATCGATTTTACTGCCAATATTCTTCCATTCATCTTCTTCTGCATAAGCAAATTGTAGCCATTGCTGATCAACTTGTGCTTTTACCTTAACCTCCCCTTTAGATTTTAAAGGTATATCTTGATCGAGTAATTCATCATAAACTCCATGCTTGGATTCAATGATTCCGATACATTTTCCTAACGTTTCATGTGTTGTAATTCGGAGGTACACATAATCATCTGTATCATAATAAAAAATTAATCCCGCCATTTGTTGAAAGTTTTCGGGTGTATATTCAACTGCTGTTTCTACTTCCACCGTGAAACTTTCTAGTCTGCGTGCTAACAGGCTTTGATGATGGAGGGAGCTCATCGATTCTCCACCCTTTAATGTCAAATAACCTGGTCGTTCTGTTAGTGAAATCCAATCCTCCGTGAATATTCCTCTTAATGAGTTCCAGTATTTTTTTAAGGAATGACCTTGGAAATCATCAAAGTTGCTCTCTTGTTCAAATGGATGTAATTGTAAGTCCGGTCCCTCTACAATAGTTGATGGATTTGGTCCTCCTTCAACACGCAGCCAATCATCTTCTGTCCAATAGCATTTTTGGATAGCAGTTTCTCTCCCTAATATACATTTTTTATCGACAACCGGTCTTCCACATAAATGTGCCATATACCACTCACCATTTTGAGTTTCCACCAAGCTTCCATGCCCCGCCTTTTGCAGCTGGTCTTTTTTGCTCTCATCTGATGTCAAGATTGGATTGGTTGGATCTATTTCATATGGACCAAATAAAGAAGTTGACCTTGCTACTGTAACCGCATGGGTATACCAAGTTCCTCCTTCTGCTGTTACTAAATAATAATAGCCATTCCGCTTATATATATGAGGTGCCTCTGTTAACCCTATCTCTGAGCCCTTAAAAATATTTTGTACCGGTCCCACTAGCCTTTTTTCTTCTACAGAATATTCTTGCAGGGCGATTCCTGCAAAAGAATTAGTTCCTTTACGAAAATCCCAAATCATATTGACTAACCATTTTCTCCCATCCTCATCATGAAACAAGGAAGGATCAAATCCACTACTATTAAGATAAATCGGCTCAGACCAAGGCCCTTCAATATTTTCAGCTGTCACTAAATAGTTATGTGTATCCTTAAAAGCTCCCATTCTACTTTTTACATCTGTATAGATTAAAAAAAACATCCCTTCTGAATAACTTAAACAGGGCGCCCAAACCCCTCCTGAATTGACATTTCCAATCATATTTAATTGAGATTCTCTTGTTAATGGATATGTTAGCAATCTCCAATTAATCATGTCTTTAGAATGATATATTTGTACGCCTGGAAACCATTCAAAAGTAGAGACCGCTATATAATAGTCATCTCCAACTCGTAAAATAGAAGGATCAGGATGATAGCCTGGCAAGACTGGATTGATTATTTTACTCATTTCATAACCCCTTTTCTTAACATTGGTAAATTCTAAGGTAATTTAGGAAAGGAACCTACAAAACTAGTACATTCCCACTAGCTTCAACTATTGCTATAACATAAATTGTTAGAAATTAGTTTGCGCTTCTAGCTTTTAGATCACTAATAATACGAGGATAGATTTTATCTAAACGATAGAATAGCATGAGGATAATTAAGAAAACAGTAATTGCCATTGGAATGTAAATAAACAAGGATTGAATAGAAAGCAATGCTGCACTCGATTGCGTGCCTCCGCCGCCAACATATCCACCAATGAATAATACCCATCCTATAATAGCAGTGCCTAATCCACTACCGATTTTGATACCCATGCTTCCGCCGCTATATACCATACCTTCATTTCGAATACCTGTTTTCCACTCCCCATACTCGATCGTGTCACCTAGCATCGCAAACATACTTCCATTGATCGGCGCCTTACCGATTCCTCGAATTATCGTACCGGCTACAATTAATGCTATATTAGTGATGTCAATTAACATAATTAGATAACCGATTAACGTAATTACTTCCCCAACAATAATGGCATTTCTTTTACCAAACCTTTTCGTAATTGGTGCTACAATTACCATTCCTAAAAGGATAAATACTGTATAAGCTGTTGTTACAAGTCCAACTAGAAGGGTGTCATCTAAAATATACTGAGCAAAATAAATGACTGCTCCAGAATTTAAGGCATTAAAAATATAGGTCATAAAGATAAATGTCGTCACAAGTGCCCAATACTTATTTTTCCCAAGCGTTCTTATACTATCTTTTAGCTTTACGGGATTTTGCTGTTGTTCCTTGCTAGCAGGCTTAACTCTTTCAGTGGTTGATTTGAAACAAAAGTAGAAAAGACTACTACCAATCGATCCAAAAATAAGGAAAGTTATAATCCATCCAAATTGGCCTCCTCCAAAGATATTTGCAAGTGGAAGGGTCAAATTACTGACTATAAGTGATCCTATTAACGCAAAACTCATACGAAATACATTTAAAATAGATCTTTGGTATTGATTTTGTGTAATTAAGGAGTTTAAGGTTCCATATGGTACATTTAAGCCAGTATAGACCAAACAAACTAAATTATAGGTAATTGTAATATAAACAACTTGCCAAACAGTGCTTACATCCGGAACGGTAAACAGTAATACAGCTGAGATTGCAAAAGGAATCGCAAGCCATAATAGCCAAGGTCTTGCCTTACCATGCTTTGATTTCGTCTTATCTATGACGTAACCCATCAATATATCTGTTATCCCATCAAAAATCCGGGAAAACAACATGATGGATCCTATAATCCCTGCTGCAATGCCAATGATATCTGTAAAATAATACACAATAAAAATGCTCATTGCTTGCCAGATAAAATTACTAGCTAAGTCACCCGAACCATACCCTAATCTTTCCATTAAACTTATCTTTTCACCAGCTGGTGCACTTTGTGCCGGAGTAACCTCTTCCCTTTGTAAATTGGTCGACATCTTAATCCTCCATCCATAACTTTGTTTACGCTTACAATTAATTCAAACTTACAACGACAATCAGAGCTATCTTCTACTAAGATACTGTGTCACTATCTTATGAAAGAACCTTCTTCTTTCGCTAACGCCTTCTTCCCTGCTTCCAATACTTCAATAATTCGGTCAACATCATACACACTGCCTCTCCATGTCCCGCCACTAACCGCTTGCAGTGCCGCCCAAAGCCTTGTATCATCTGGCAAATTAGGATCTGGTTTAAGGTCTGGATGCGCTTCTCTTGCTTTTAAAACGGATGTTGCCTCTTCTTTTGACAATCGCTGATCTTCTGTGCCAATAAAATCAACTGTTCCTATCAAGTTTTCACAATCAACCATAATATCGATTAAATCTCCATTTCGCAGCCTTCCAATCGGTCCATCGCTCAATGCTTCCGGACCGATATGACCGATGCAGGCTCCAGTTGAGACACCTGAAAAACGTGCGTCCGTAATTAAGGATACATATTTGCCAAAAGGTAAATATTTCAAAGCAGACGTTAATTGATAGGTTTCTTCCATTCCGGTTCCAGATGGACCTCCTCCCATTACAACCATTACATCTCCTGCTTTTATTCCCCCAGTTTTTATTGCAGTAATAGCCGCTTTCTCCGATGTAAATACCTTCGCTGTTCCTGTATGTCTATAGATTCCATCTTCTCCTACTACAGTGCGATCAATTGAAGTTGATTTAATAACAGATCCTTCTGGTGCAATATTCCCTTTTGGAAAGGTGATCGTGGAAGTAAGCCCTCTTGCTTTTGCTGTAGCAGGATCCATAATTACTTGCTCAGGGTTGACACCATCTGCTTCTAATAAACGTTTCCTTAATTGCGTTCTTCTTTCGGATTTTTCCCACCAATCTAAGTTCTCTCCTAAAGTATGACCAGTAACAGTTAGGACATCTTCATGTAAAAGCCCTAATTTTCGTAAATGAAGCATTACTTCTGGTACACCACCAGCAAGAAAAACACGAACTGTTGGATGATGATCTGGTCCGTTAGGTAAAACACTTACTAGACGTGGAGTTTTGCGATTTATTCTTGCCCAATCATCTACTGTGGGTATTTTACATTTGGCAGCATGTGCAAGAGCTGGAATATGTAATAAAAGATTGGTTGAACCACCAAAAGCCGCATGAAGAACCATTGCATTCTCGATAGCTTTATCTGTAATAATGTCCTTTGTTTTAATTTGATTCTTTTCCATTTCTAAAACAGCTCTTGCTGACTGCCTTGCCATTTCTGCCCAAATCTTTTGTCCAGAAGGAGCAAGTGCTGAATGAGTGACTGCTATGCCTAGTGCTTCCGCAATTACTTGCGATGTTGCAGCAGTACCAAGGAATTGACAGCCTCCTCCTGGTGTAGCACATGCCACACAGCCAAGCTCTGCCGCTTCCTTCAAACTAATCTCTTTATTGGCAAATCGTGCGCCAATTGTTTGGATTTTCCCTGCATCCTCCCCAATTGCTGGAGGCAGCGTAACACCACCAGGCACAATAATAGTTGGCAAATCATGCATAGAACTAAGCGCAATCATCATGGCAGGTAATCCTTTATCACATGTTGCAACGCCTATTACTGCTTCTCTAGTAGGCAATGAACGAATTAAACGCCGATAAACAATTGCAGCATCATTTCGATAAGGAAAAGAATCAAACATTCCTAATGTTCCTTGCGAACGACCGTCACAAGGATCACTAACAAAACCCGCAAAGGGAACACCTTTATGGTTTCGAATTTCTTCTGCTGCCTCTGCCATGAGGATATCAACTTCCCAATGTCCTGTGTGGTACCCTAGCGCGATTGGCTCACCATTATGATCTCTTATACCACCTTTTGTACCTAGAATCAGGACTTCTGTTCCTAATAAATCTTTCGGTTTCCATCCCATCCCTACATTTTGGCTAAGTCCGAATAAATCCCCGCTCGGCGAATCCTCCAGCATTTGTGCAGTAAGTGGTAGCGTTCCAGTTGGCCCCTTTGCATTCGTTTTTATTTCATAAAGAGATTTATTCTCGTTTTCAAATATAAATGGTAATGTCATCCTATCACCCTCCAATATCTGTTTGTTTAGTAAACAAATAATCATTTCAAAAAAAGGAATATATCTTCTTCTCTTATAATAAATTTGCCTGTTTTAAAATTTCCTTAACTTGCTGCTTCTTCTCTTCATTAAGGGCTTTAGCAGGAGGCAACACCTCTGTTGTAATATTCAAACCACATAATTTCGTTGCTTCCTTCACTACATTTACAAACGGACTATCTATTTTATATAGTTGTGGCAATATAGCTAATTGTTTCTGCAAAGAAACTGCTTTTTCTATATCTCCTGCTAAGAAGAAGTTATACAGACCAACTGATAGTTGTGGTGCAAAATTTGCACTAGCTGATATTGCGCCATCTCCTCCAAGCAGTAGCGTATTAAATAAATGGTCATCAAACCCACAAAAAACAGAAAAATCAGGGTTAATCATTTTTACCTTATCATTCATTTCACGAATATGTCCGATCGAATCAATCGTTTCTTTAATACCAACTATATTTTGATGATTTAGAACAAGCTCTATCACGAAATCAGGTGTTAAATCCTGCCCTGTAAGAGTTGGAAAATTATAGAGTAAAACTGGCAGCTTAACAGACTTTGCTATGTTACTAAAGTAAGTATATAAATTCTCTTTGGTTAAATTCCAATAATAGGGATTAATAGCAACAATTCCATCTGCGCCTATTTGTTCCGCATGCTGACCAAGCAGAATTGCCTCCCTTGTATTCGTGCTGCCAATTCCAATTAAGACAGGAACTCTTTTTGCAACATACTTAACAGCAAATTCAGCAATCCTCTTTCTCTCCTTTACAAACATTTGCGAAAATTCTCCACCAGTACCTAAAAAGAATAAGCCATTTACTTTTTCCTCAATTAGTTTATCAATTAATAACGCCATTTCGCCTTCTTTCAGATTACCATCTTTATCAAGAATGCTTGACACTGGCGGAATAATACCTCTAAAGCGATTCAGCTCGGTCATTTCTTCTTATCTCTCCTTTTAGTTTTACATTATAAAACTCAATGCTATTATTTAGTCTGTGTGAATTGATTATAACATACAACCTCTAAAAGTAAACACTTACATTTTGTTAATTTTGAATATTTTCTAATTTGCAAATATAGATTGCTATTTTGAAATGGCTGTATTAATGTAAAAGTACACTATAATGTTTGTTATCCTAGGAAATAGTTAAATATTATAAAACAAAAATGGAGAAGATATTATGCCAATCATTCAATCTGTGGAACGTGCACTTCAAATATTAGATTTATTTAACGATCACACCGTAGAATTAAAGATTACGGAAATCAGCGAACAAATGGGGCTTCATAAAAGTACAGTACATTCTTTATTAAAGACTTTGCAGCAATCTCGCTATATTGATCAAAATTCAGAAAATGGAAAATATCGATTAGGCTTAAAGCTCGTTGAAAGAGGGAATTTAGTTATCAATACTTTAAACATCAGGCAAATAGCTAATAAATATCTCGTTGAGTTAGCACTAAAGACGGGCCAAACATGCCATCTAGGTATTCTTGATGGGAATGCAGGTGTATACATTGACAAGGAAGAAGGGGCTAATTCTGTTATACGGTACTCTCGGATTGGGAGAAGAATTCCCCTCCATTGTACAGCAATCGGAAAATTATTGTTATCGTATCAACCTCCAGATATAATTCATTCACTACTAGATAACTATCTGTTTACACAAGCAACAAACCGGACTATCACCAAGAAAGAAGATTTCCTTATGGAATTAGAAAAAGTGCGTTATAACGAGTATGCTGTGGATAATCAAGAAAATGAACTAGGTGTCCGCTGTATCGCGGTACCAATTTTAAATCAACATGGACAAATACTAGCAGCGCTTAGTATCTCAACATTAGTTTCTTCCGTAAGTGATGATCTCCTTAATGACTATTTACAGCTATTGAAAACAACAGGAAAAGAATTATCGGAAAAAATGCGATATGGAATTACAATGAAATAAGAGACAGGCATTTTTGCCTGTCTCTTCAGACTGTAGACAAACTCCCGTTTTTTGAAATAGAAGTTTTAAGTAAAGTATATTTATTAATCACTTTGAATCGGGTGTTACTTTCCGTGGAGCTTCGGCATTCTGAACTGCACCCGAATAATTACATCTCTTTTTCAAACGCTATCTTTATCCACTTCTTCGTTAACATAGCAGATTTTACTTTCTCTTATCAATTGATCCCCATAAATCATTTACACGGATAAACATTCTTTCAATTTTATAATCAGCATTTACATTCGCTTGCCCAGTTACTTGTTTTACTTTTGGCTCATCCATGCCCTTTTTATGATATGCTAATGATATAGAAAAGTTATAAATCTTTCCTTTCGAATCAGTTCTTTCGAATTCAATATTTTTAACCTTAAGACTATAATCCTTTTTATACGACTCCATCATTAAGATCGTCCCATATCTTGTAATGAAATCATTATAGGATTTTTGATTAGAAAAATAATCTTTAAAGACTGCTTCTTCATATTCTCCTAGAGCAGCCTGCTTTTCTTCTCCATTTGCTTTGCTTTCCTTTTGCTTGTTCCATATTTCTATTAATTCATCCTTGGGTCCATTTAAGGCATTTTGTAAAACAGCTTCTACTGGTTGTATGTATGGATCTGTATCTTTAACTGTTTTCTCGGTACATCCAGCTAATAATATAAGAAGAAAAGGAAATAATGCGATTATGATTATACGATGATTACTTTTCTTCAACACATCGCCTCCTCAATAAAAACTATACGAACAGTACATTGAAAAAGTTTCAAATATTTTCCTTTTCCCGTATTAGCAATAAATAATAAAGAATAAAAAAATGGAGAAATTCTATTCGAAAATCTCCTCAACTACTACTAATATATGAAATAAGGGCAAAATAATTAACTAATTAATGCTTCTTAAATAGAAAATGCATGATTTCCTATATGCTTAATCACTTGTCTTGTAAAAATCCAATCACTTGTTGCTGTATCTGGATTATAGAAATAAAGAAGCTCTTTATTCTCTTTTCCATTATTTAATGCTTCTTCTACTGCTTCCATGGACTCTTTATCCGGTGCTTTATCGATGGAACCGTTCTGAACAGGCTGAAAAGCATTTTTCTCATAGATGACAGACTCTACTGTATCAGGAAACTGCTTATCATCTAGACGATTTAGTACTACATCAGCTACTGCTACTTTACCGGCAAACGGCTCACCCTTCGCTTCTGCATGAACAAGACGGGCCAGTAATTTTTTTTCATTATTCGTTATGTCTGCTGATTCATCAGAAGCTTTTACATTTTCCTTTTTATCAACAGCAAATTTTCTTGTTGCTACAGTTGTTGTTTCTTCCTTACTAATTGTTTCTGCTTTTGCAATAGATGGTATATATATATAAGAACCACTAATAAAAGTGAATATAATTGCAATAAATAATAACTGTTTCATTTTTTGTATACCTCCTGTTTTAACAGGCCCATATACAAGGCTAACAGGTTTGCAAGCAAAACTCATTGCATAATTGTTGGAAGAACTGTAAGATTCGCCGGGATATTTGGGAGAAATAACTAGATATTTACAATTCCTCTTTCTCCAATTGCTCATATTTTCCCTACATAGGGGATAATTTTTTTTAAAATGGAGATTCTACAATACTAATACAACTCCATTTTCTATCTATAACAATAAAAAAGCTGATAGCAGAAAAAATCTGAAATCAGCTTATCAAATATTAATTATTTCTTACTAATAATGCACAGCATTCAACGTGAACGGTATGCGGGAATAAGTCGACTGGCTGAACCACTTTCAATGTATATCCAAATGGCTCCAGTTGCTTAATATCAGTAGCAAAGGTATCTGGATTACATGATACATATACAATTCTTTCTGGTTGAGAACGTCCGATACGTCTCATTACCTTTCCACCTGCACCAGAGCGAGGAGGATCTAGCAGCAATAACTCAGGGCTGCCAAATGTTTCTAATACTTGTGCTAATCCAGTTCGGGCATCTTGTGCTAGGAAAGTAGTATTATCAATACCATTATCTCCTGCATTTCGTTTTGCTGATTCAATCGAACTTTCGACAATTTCAATCCCGACAAGCTTGCCAACCCTGCTCGCGAATGGAAGAGAAAATGTACCGACACCACAGAATAGATCAATCATATTCTCTGATTTCTTTGGTTCCGCCATTTCTACAGCTAAATCGACTAATTTTTGTGCTTGCGTCGGATTCGTTTGGAAGAAAGTATCAAACCAGACGCGGAATCGATATCCATCCATTTCATCGTAAATGAAATCTCTCCCAGCTAATGTATGACTTTTTTCTGATTGCGTACGATCTGCCCAATCGGTATTCTCTAACCACATAAAGCTTTTAACTTGTGGGAACTTTTCGGTAATACGAGCAACTATTGTATCCACTGCATCTTTCAAAGAACCGTCTGGAGCTTCTGTCGCAAATAGCGCCAACATCATTTCCCCTGTAGCAAAAGACTGTCTCACCATTAAATGACGAAGAAGTCCTTCATGTGTATCTTTATTATAACCTTTTAATGCATGTTCCTTTACCCAATTGGCTATTTCAAGTGCCGCTTCCACCATTTCTTTTCCAGCGATCAGGCAAGTTTCTAAGGAAATAATTTTTCTAAAATTCCCTTGCTCATGTAGACCAAGAGAACCATCCGCAGCAAAGGTAAATTCCATTTTATTGCGGTATCTCCAAGGCTCATCCATGCCGATTGTATCTTTTACTAAGCTAGGATCAAATCCTTGTTCTTCAATCACCCGTTTTACATGATTGGTTTTTTGTTGTAATTGCCCATTATAATCCCAATGCTGCCATACACATCCGCCGCATTTTTCAAAATGTGGACAAGCTGGTCCAATTCTTTCCGCATGTGCATCTATGATTTCTTCTGGCATCGCTTTTCGATGTCTTCTATGCGGCTGATCAACTGTTACCTTTACCTTTTCACCTGGTAAAGTTTGCGGGATTGTTAGTTTTAGCTTCTTTTTGTTGCCTAATTCATTTTCGCGCCAAACAACTGCTTGTCCAGCACCTTTTTCATCAACATTCTTAATATCAACAATCATTGTTTCTTTTTCAATAGTGGTCAAACGACATTTCCTCCTTACAAAAATTCACTAGCTAATTTATTTGAAAAGAATCATTTCTTTGAGGGATCTAGCTACTCTATTTTTAACATACTTCCCTAGTATAAAGGACAATCATACAATATGAAAATAATAATTTTTATTTTGCAGATATTAGTAAATTTAAAAGGACGTTGCTTTATTTACAACGTCCTTCCTTAAGCCTCTTTATCCCTCTGATATTCTACTCTAACACAAGTACATCATAACCCTTCAATTGTATCTTCTGATGTACCTTCTCTCCTGTTAAAATATTGGTCATTCCCTCCTTGACTTCCAGTTCCTGCGTCTCATGGGAATAATTTAATAAGAAAACAAATTCCTTCCCTTCTTTCTTGCGTATGGACAACTCTACACTTTCAGGTAAATCAAATTTGTTATTATTATTTATTTGTATTTCTTCAAGTAAATTTTCAACAAGCTCGATAGTAAACACGCCTCCAAAATAATAACAAGCTCCCTCTCCATATTGGTGCTTAACCAGGCCGGGCTTTCCTTCAAAATAGCAGTCAGAAAACCTCCCTATTACTTTCGTATCTTTTGATTCGATTTTTAAAGTCTCATAAAATCCTCTAGTCTTAATCTCTGTTTTTTCTTTGTAGATTACGATTGGAGTAGTTTCAAACGGTGCTTCCCTTGTAAAATCCTCTACCGTTATTCCCGTAAGGTCTGCTAGATAACCTGGGAATGCCTTCATATAGACTTGACCTGTTTCATCCTTATATCCAGTGCGACAGCCTAGTATCAATTTACCACCTTGCTTTACATACTTTTTCAGCAAATTCGCTGTTTGTTCTGATACAATCGCTGCATGAGGATACACCAGTACTTTATATTTTTTCAACTCATCTAGATTAGAGTTACTATTTAGATTATAGGCATCTACAGGTATATGATTGTACTGCAGCACCTTAAACCATGCCTCTTTGCTAAGGGAAGCAAAAGGTCCTGACCACTTATCAAATTCCGCATCCCACTCATTATCATAATTAGTGACGATTGCTATCTCTGCCTGGTAAGTCGCTCCTGCTATCTTCTCTCCGATTAGTTGAATCTCCTTGCTTACTTGCTCTACTTCTTTTATACGGCGGTTAGGCAGATTATGATAGTCATTAATGCCATGCCAGTAAATTTCTGTTCCTTTCGTTGCTGTTCGCCAGCGGAAATACATAACTAAATCTGCACCATGTGCAATCGATTGATAGGTCCATAGGCGAAGCTGTCCTGGATTAGGCGACGGCTGTTCTAGTCGTGTCACCCATCCGCCGGGACCGGACTGCTGTTCAAAAATAGCAAAATTAGGGGAAATGCTGCGGACTACACTTAAGTTCCAGCTCCATTTCCGGTCTCGCAAAGGCTTATCGCTCTTATCTTCTAATACTCTGCCGAAATTAGGATAAGAATCATAAGCATAGAAGTCTAGCACTTCATTTGTCAGCTTATGATTATCGAGATGCTTAAACATCCCATTTGTGGTAACCCACTGATTGCTTGTATATTTCCGAATAATGTCTGCTTGCATTTTTGCATAAGAAATAGCACTATCAGAAATGAACCGCTTTTCATCTAACATATGATGAGGGTTGGGAGAATTGGGAACCGTTGTGCGAGTTAAATAAACTTGATCCCAGCAGGTATATGTCTGATTCCAAAAAACAGTTCCCCATGCCTCATTTAATTGATCTAACGTTTGATATTTTTCCATTGCCCATCTTCTAAAAGCTAGATGATCGGCGTCCGAATAAAAAACATCTATTTCACAATTTAATTCATTATCAATCTGCCAGCCGACAACGCCTGGATTATGGCTATAATGTTTTGCCATTTCTGTCACGATAGCGGAACTTAGTCTTCGATAGTTTTCCGAATTATAGTTATAATGTCTTCGAGCGCCATGCTGGAACGGTATGCCTGTTTGGGATACATTCAATACATCAGGATATTTATGGGTCAGCCATGCTGGCGGTGTAGCTGTTGGGGTTCCGAGCACTATCTTCAGGCCGAATTTATGGGCTTTTTCAATCGCTCGATCAAATAAAGCAAAAGAATATACCCCTTCTTCTGGCTCCAATATCGTCCAGGAAAATTCCCCCATGCGAACATAGGTAAATCCTAGCTCCTTCATTCTTTGAAAATCATCTTCCCACAGCTCCTCTGACCAGTGTTCTGGATAATAGCAAACACCTAGTGTTAATTTTTCCTCCGTCCATTTTTTCGTCATTATTTGCACTCCTATCTATATTCTTTATTCTTTTATCGAACCACCTAAAATACCGGAAATAAAGTGCTTTTGCAGGATAAGAAAGACGGCCATTACTGGGATTACCGAAATAGCTGTCCCTAACATCAATTGTCCATAATCAATAGAATTAAGACCAGCTAAAGTGGACAAAGCCACTGGCAAAGTATAATTTTCCTGTGTTGTCATCACTATTAATGGCCACATAAAATTATTCCATTGATGAGTAAAAAGGAAAATCCCAACAGCCGCTAAAGCAGGCTTCATTGTTGGCAAAGCAATTTTGAAAAAGATAAAGAACTCTCCAGCCCCATCTATTCTTGCTGCTTCTATTAAGGAATCTGGTATTCCCTGCATATTTTGCCTAATCAAAAAGATAGCAAAGGGATAGCATATTTGCGGCAATATAATCGCTTGATACGTATTGATCCAGTCTAACGATCCAAAGATTTGAAATAGTGGAATAATCGTAGCCTGATATGGGATCATCATCGCCAATAAAAAGGATGCAAAAATCAGATTGCTGCCCTTAAATTTAAACTTCGCAAAAGCATAGCCTGCTGCGGAACAAATGAATAAACTTACTATGACAAAAACAATCGCAATGATTGATGAATTAGTTACCGCTTTGACAATATCGATAGAATTGCTTAAATTTCGTAGGTTCTCCAGCAAATAATCACCAGGAATCAATTTTGGAGGAAAGGCCAGCACATTGCCTGAAGGATTTGTTGCCCCTACAAGCATCCAATAAAATGGACCAATCGAAATGACCACACCAATAAGTAAAAATAGGTGCATAAATATTTTTTGAATGCGTTTCTGTTTTGTCATCAGTCATTTCTCACCACCTTAAATTGAATCCATGATAGAACCGCGATAAAGAGCACAATTACATAAGCAATGGCCGATGCATAACCAAAATTAAAGAAACTGAAGCCCTGATTATAAAGATAGTAAGTAATCGTTATGGTCGCATTATTTGGACCGCCATTTGTTAAGTTGTACGGCTCATCAAATAATTGAAAGGAGCCAATTGTTGACATTACAAAAGTAAATAACAGAACGGGCTTAAGCTGTGGAATCGTGATATAAAAGAATTTCTTGATTGTACTGGCACCATCTATACTAGCTGCTTCATACAAACTATTCGGGATATTTTGCAAGCCAGCTAATAAGATAACCATGTTATAGCCAGTCCATCTCCAAGTTGTTACAAGAATAAGGGAGACCTTCGCCCAGAAAGGATCTGTCAGCCAATGAACCTTCTCAAGACCGATTGAAGTGAATAAATAATTGATTAAACCGTAGTCTGTATTTAACAGCAATACAAAAATGATGGAAGCTGCGACTAATGAAGTAACAGCAGGAGTAAAAAAAGCGACCCGGTAAAAACCTTTCATTCTTAATAAACTAGAATTCAATACACTCGCTAATAAGACGGCTAGGAATAACATAATCGGAACCTGCACTAGCAAAATAATAAATGTATTGCCAAGCGCTTTGTAAAAGAGTGGATCACTGAAAAGCCGTGTATAGTTCGCAAGCCCAGAAAAAGTATACACACCTGCCACCTTTGTTTGAAAACTTAATAGAAAAGAAGCAATTATAGGATAAACCGTAAAAGCAATAAACAATAGCAAGGCTGGACCAACAAATAGATAAGGAACGGTCTTAGGCGTGATAAATTGTTTTTTCTTTTTTATAGTTAATGAATTTGTTCCTGTTTCTAGCATTTTATTATCCGACATCCTTCTCCCCCTCCTTTTTTAGAGGCTGCATTCAAAAATAGGTTCAAATGCTATTCTCAAAGTCAGCCTCTAATCCTTTAGCAAAAATGGTTTTTAATTGCTCGATTCCAATCCAGTTTGCTGCTCAGCTTGTTTCTTTCCATCCTCCAATATTTGTGCTGCTGGTTTATTCTCAAGTAAAAACGCTTCCATTTGACTTGTCATAATGGATCTGAGTTCTAGCTCTGCACTACTGTGATTAACAGAGGGAATATCTGTTACTGTATCAGCAAAATCTTTAAAGAATGTTTGATTATTAAAATATTCTTGTTCTTCACTGAAAACCGGCTCTTCATATGCTGCTAATAACGCTGGGAATAATCCTCTATTCGTAAGTGCCTTAATTTGTGATTCTACATCTGTTGATGCAAATTCAGCAAACACATATGCTGCTACTTTATTATCCGATTTACTTGGAATCGCTAAGGCAGATCCTCCATCATTAGAAGCTCTCCCTCCCCCTTCTTCAAAAGCAGGCAGTTGGAACATGCCCCATTTACCTGACAACTCAGGCATTTGTTCAATCATCGTTCCACTCCACCAGACAGCACCAGGCTGTGTTGCGACCTCTCCATTTTTCATTGCTGCTACTTGCCCATCCCAGTTATTTGTGTAGATAATTAATTCTACATCCTTCATTTTTTGCAAAATATCAATGGCCTTTTTGGCTGCGTCTGAAGTAAGATCTAATTTATTATCCTCTGTAAAATAATAGCTTCCTTGCTGCTGCAGCATAATTCTAAGCAATCCATCTCCATCTGTTCCTAGAAATGCCTTCCCCGTATGTTCAACAACCTTTTTCCCCGCTTTGATATAGTCATCCCATGTTTTGATAGTCGCTGGGTCAACTCCTGCCTCCTCAAAAATATCTGTCCGATAGATAACACCCACTGGTCCTAAATCTCTTGGTGCTGCAATGATATTTCCATCCTTATCCTTTAACCCATCTATTTTCGACTTAGAAAATTCATTTTCATGTTTGTCAAAGCCAAGTGAACTTAAATTTGTAAATGCATCAGGAAAATCATCTGTAAATGAATGAATACGATTATTTTCTACCTGTACTACATCTGGTAATCCGCTTCCCCCTGATGAAAGACCCGCACTAACCTTTTGATATACTTGATCAACACCAATATGCTCAACCTTCACGTTTACATTAGGATATTTCTTATTAAAAGCAGGAAGTACATCCTTTTCTAAATAATTTGCTTCCAATGCCCAGGCCCAGACGGTGACATCCCCTTTTATATCCTCTGGATTATCTGGAATGGTTAGATCTTCTGTACTCGTTGAGGAGCTATTGCTACATGCCCCTAACACAATCATAAATAGAAATAATAAAACAAAACCATAGATTTTCCTCATAAAGTTCCACTCCTTTTAAAAGAGATTTTTTCTGCTTTCTATAAATCTAAAAAGAAAACAAAATGAATAGAAAACGCTTACCTGAGTAGTCCAAGTATATACTGTTATCAAAGATGGTTATGGTATAATTTCTATTATTTTGGTATTTCAACTACCTTATCACTCTCTAAATTTTGACAACATTCAATTTAATGGAGGAGAATCTAGTGGGAAATCGTCTAAATATGAAGAATTTGGAGTATATATGTAATTTAATGACAGATATATTAAATATCTCTATTACTTTACTTAATAATGAAGGAACTATAATGGCAGAAAAAACAGCGAACGAACTAATTAATCCTCTTTATCCTTCTAAACAATCCTTTTATAGACAGGTCATTCCTAGAAATGGAAAGAATTCTCTGTCTCCCGCCATAATAGGTACACCTTTTTTTGAAAACGTATCCATCATTCCGATTGCCAACTTAGGTACCATTATTTTAGGCCCCGTTTTATCTAAACGACCAAGTAGACTGCTGATAGATAACTTGATTACTGCCTATCGGAAAAAAGGTTTGGAAGAAGCCTTAAGCGACTATTATTATTCTCTTCCCGTCATAAGCAATGCGAAATTAGGACAAATCTGCAAACTTATCTATTTTTTATACAATAACAAGATTTATGACAAAGACATTATCATTCCAAAAATGCAATCGCCCAATCATTTAACCGATGACAAGACTGCAAATAAATACATATTAGAAACACACCAAAATTCCTCCTTTCACCATGATCCTATCGCTGAGAAAAAACTCTATCAATTTATTATAGATGGACAAAAAGAACATCTGCTTGCATATTGGAAAGCCTTTAAAGAAAATACTTCCTTTCATTTTGGAAAACTTTCTAAAAAAAATGAAGTAAGAAATCAAAAAAATTTAACTATTGCAACCATTACCCTTGCAACCCGTGCGGCCATTACAGGCGGTCTTCATCCTGAAATCGCCTATTCTTTAGGAGACCGCTACATTCAAGACTTAGAGGAATTACAAGATATAAAGGACATTCATTTCTTCACAGAAAATATCTTGTATGAATTTGCAGATAAAGTAGCTAAAACAAATAGGGAAAATTATTCGCGACCGATTTTTCAGTGCAGAAACTATATTTACAAGCATATCTATGAACCATTAACCTTACAGTCCATTGCAGAGCATTTATCTATCAGCCCCAAATACCTATCCAACTTATTTAAAAAAGAAGTGGGAATTCCTATTAGTGAATACATACAGCAAATGAAAATTGAGGAAGCAAAAAAACTGATGACTTTTGCAGAACATTCCTTATCTGATATTCATGCCCTTTTACATTTTACCGATCAAAGCTATTTCACGAAAGTATTTAAAAAGTATACCGGAATTACTCCTAAACAATTTAGAAAGAATACGGTTAATTTTTTATAGAGAATAGAATTAGGGCTTATCCAATAGTTATTTACTTGTGTTAGGATAACCCCTGTCCGTATTAAATATTTCTTATAAATACATATTTGGTAACAAATAGCTAGTCAGATAATTCGTTCTAGGATTCTCCAAAATATAATTACATTATTATTCTCCTTTATCTTTTCATTGAAAATTCTAATTATAATTCCCTTAAATATTCCTTTTTGGTCTTATTTTTCTAAAAATAATGATATAATAGTAAATGTCTTTCATAAATAGTTTAAAAAAGGCGGTTAGTTAGTTAGCAAAAACGGGTAATTAGTTTTAAAGAAAGGTCTGGAGGTGTTCGTAGAAATTGATTCATTTTAAAGAAGTAACCAAAACGTTTCAAGATGGATTTAAAGCGCTGAAGAATATTACATTCGAGGTAAAGGAAGGAGAATTACTTGTTCTAATTGGTCCAAGTGGTTCTGGCAAGACAACTACGATGAGAATGATCAATCGACTTATAGAACCATCTAGTGGTTCCATTACAATCGAAGGAAAGGATATTTCCACAGAGGATCCTGTAAAACTCCGCAGAACTATTGGCTACGTCATTCAGCAAATAGGTTTATTACCCCATATGACGATTAAAGAAAACGTATCGCTCGTTCCTAGACTCCAAAAATGGAAAAAAGAACAATATGTAGACAAAATTAATGATTTAATGAAAATGGTCGGGTTAGATCCTGATACATTTGGTGATCGTTACCCTTCTGAATTAAGCGGTGGACAGCAGCAAAGAATCGGGGTTATTAGAGCACTTGCGGCAGATCCGAAAATAATTTTGATGGATGAACCGTTTAGTGCCTTGGATCCTCTCAGCCGCGAACAATTGCAAGATGAATTAGTCCGCTTGCAGCAGGATATCAAAAAAACAATTGTCTTTGTTACACATGATATGGATGAAGCTCTTAAAATAGCGGATCGAATTTGTATTATGCAAGACGGAGAAATTGTGCAATTAGATCGGCCAGAAAATATATTACGTCACCCAGCAAATGAATTTGTCCGCAATTTTATTGGAGAAGATCGTTTGCAAGAAAATATTTCTTTACCTAAATTAGCAAAATTAATGGTCCCTCCTGTAACAGCCGGTGAGTCTCGCGGTCTTGCAGAATCATTGAAATTAATGAGAAGAAAGCGTGTGGATAGTCTAGTGGTCGTCGACAAATCTAATACCTTTCTCGGAATAGCGAATGTGTGGGAGGTACAAAAACGATATAGAGAAGAAGAATTAACCTTGAAAGATATAATGGATACGAATATAAAAACGCTTCATCTTGAAGAAACAACGGAAAAAGCTTTTCAACTTGTTAGTGAATCCCAATATGGCTTTATTCCAGTAATTGACCAGCATTCTAAAATTATTGGTATTGTCAACCGTGCAGGTCTTGTGGAATATATTGCTGACCAAATTGGAGAATAAAAAGGAGGGATGAGCCATTCCTAATATAATCACAGACACAATAGATGTCTTCATCAACCGTTGGCCGACAATATGGAATTTAATTTTAGAGCATATGTATCTTTCTCTTATCTCTATTGCCATTGCAATCGTGATTTCCGTTCCACTAGGAATCTATTTAACTCGCCACAGAAAAATTGCAGACTCCATCATTGGAGTAGCCGGCGTATTTCAAACCATACCAAGTTTGGCATTACTAGTATTTCTAGTACCATTCATCGGTACTGGGAAACTTCCAGCCATTATTGCTTTAACCGTTTATGGTCTATTACCTATTTTGCGCAATACATATCTAGGAATTGTCGGAGTAGAAAAATCTGCAATCGAAGCTGGCGTAGGTATGGGTATGACCAATCGCCAAGTGTTATGGATGGTTGAATTGCCACTATCTTTAAGCGTTATTATGGGAGGAATTCGGACTGCAACAGTATTAATAATCGGGGTGGCAACAATCGCTGGATTAATCGGCGCAGGCGGACTGGGAGATTTAATCTTCCGTGGTTTACAAACCTATAATACTGGCCTTATCCTTGCTGGAGCCATCCCATCTGCCCTTTTGGCTATTATATTTGATTACTTATTAAAACTATTAGAAACAGATGTGACCCCTCAAGGTCTTCAAAATAAAAAAGTGAAAAAAAGCAAAATACGAATCTGGATTGTTGCAGGTTTAATTGTAATCCTTCCACTTTCGACTGTCATTGCCAATTTCAGCAGTGGAAAAAGCGGAAAGGATAGCATCACTATTACTGGAAAAAATTTCACAGAACAAGAAATTATGGTGTACATCATGGGGCATCTCATTGAAGAGCACACAGACTTAAAAGTAAATTATGAATCTTTTCTTGGCGGAACCGCCCCAGCCTTTGAGGGGGTTAATACCGGAAATTATGATATGTATATGGAATATACAGGTACTGGATTATTAAGTATCTTAAAGGAAGATATGGTTAGTGATCCTGACGAAGCCTATGAAATAGTGAAAAAAAGATTTAAAGAAGACTATAATTTAGTTTGGCTAGAGCCATTTGGATTTAACAACACATACACATTAACCATGCGCAAAGAAGATGCGGAAAAGTACCAAATAAAGACTATTTCAGACTTTAAAAAGATCGCACCGGACCTAACCTTAGGATCTGAACCGGAATTCTTAGAAAGAGAAGATGGCTATCCAGGTCTTATCGATACCTATGGAATACAATTTAAAAATACGCAAGCAATGGACTCTGGTATTATGTACAGTGCGATTAAAAACGGTGATGTCGATGTTATTGACGCCTTTTCAACAGACGGCCGTATCCCAGCATTTGATTTACAAGTTCTAGAAGATGATCAGAACTTCTTCCCACCATACTATGCAACACCAGTAATTAGAGCGGAAACATTAGAGAAATATCCAGAATTAGAAGAAGTATTAAGCATGCTTGTCGGAAAAATTGATAATGAAAAAATGCAAGAATTAAATGCAAAAGTAGATATTGATAAAGAGCAATATGAAGATGTTGCGGTCGAATTTTTGAAAGAAGAAGGGCTTATTGATTAGTTTATAAGGCTGATATGTTGGGGTTATAGATTTTCTATAACCCCTTTGTGGTCTTTCAATTCAAACTATCTATCATTCTGCCAATTTAAGAATTTCTTCTAAATCATGCTGCTCCACAAATGCTTTCGTATCGTTTAGCAAATCAATAACTCATCACTTGTAAGCAGACTCATTTTAAAAAGCAACGATTTATATTACATTCATGTATTTTTTTTGTAAATTTTCGTTTTACTTTCACGCTATTTGCTAAAATTAATATCTAGTGGAATCTCCAAAGGGGTGAGAAAATGTTTAGAAAAATTATGAAGAAGATACAGCAATTTTCAGGAAGCTATAGTAATAGTCGTCGTCATAAGAACTATAAAAGATATAGCAGCAGTGATAGAAGAGGTTATCGAAAATCCAAAAGCTATAGTAGTTCGGACCATCGGAAACGGAATCCATACGGCGGTAGTCATTATTATAAACGCCGAAAGCATAGTAGCTAATACAAAAAAACTCTTGTAGCAAGTTACAAGAGTTTTTCTAGTTTGCTTCTTTTAAAATAGCTAGGGCATTATCTAAATCCTTTTCTATTTCTACTCCGCTGCTATAATGTATGGAAATTCCTAATAATCTTTTGAGCAGCTGGACTGTTGCCGGATGCAAGGTTAATTCTTCTAACCATGTGCGCTTCTTGCCTTTCTTCCCTTTAAAATTTGAATATAGTAAAAACAAAAGCATCTGTCCAAAATCATAATAATCATCTTGGCGAGAATTACTTACTTCTTTTAAATTGTCTATATCGACTCGTTTCGCTAATCCAAAGTCAATCAAATACACCTTTTTTTGTTTAAGAATTACATTAGGTGGTCTAATATCCGTGTGATAGATATGATGGTCATGTAGATAATTTATAATAGAAAGAAGCTGTTTCATCATGCGTAAGGATTCAAATTCTGTAAACTTTTGCTTTTGAAAAAACAATAAATCCTCTATATTTTCCCCATTTATATATTCCATGACATAATAATGGTGTTTTTCTATTGTAAATACATCAAGAAGAGACGGGATTGCATGACAATCTATTTTTCTCAACAATTCCCCTTCATCCTTAAATCGCATACGTTCACGCTGTTTTTTTCCTTTGCTTGGCCGTAATTGTTTAACTACATATTTCTTCCCCATTCTATCTTTACACAAGTAAATAATTCCATATGCTCCCAATCCAAGGCATTTTTCAACTTCATATGTATACAGAGTGGTGCCCTTCTTATGCGGCCTATCAAAAATCCAACGTGTTAAATAACTCCATTTCAAAATGCTTTACTCCTTCTATTTGATGTTCTATGGTTCATTGTAACAAAAAGAGTCTACACTTTAAAAATCTGAAGGCACCAATCTTAAGACCGGTGCCCCTTTACTATTTATCTAGCAAAACGATGGTTTCCAATAGTAACCGTTGCTTCTCGTGAGAAAACCCAGTCACTTGTAGCTGTTTTTGGATTAAAGAAATACAGAGAACCATTTCCTTTTCCATCTAATGCAATTGCTTCATTAACGGCTCTTTTTGACTCCGCATCAGCTGCCTTATTAATTTCCCCATTTTGAACAGGGGTAAAAGCATAATATCCATTCGATTTTTCATAGATGACATCACGAATAGTATTCGGAAATTGATTACTTTTTACTCTATTCAAAACAACCACTGCTACTGCAACTTTTCCTGCATATGGTTCACCAACAGCCTCAGCGCGAACTAATCTCGCCATTAAATCTTTATCGGCTGGTGAAACAGTGGCATTTGGTAGAATAATATTTTGACCTGTAATTAAGGCTTTGCTATTATTTGCCTTCATTAAATCACCGATTGGAATCCCAAAGCCCTTGGCCACTTTCCAATAAGTATCCCCAGATTGAATCGTTCGATTCGTTGCTGCATCTGCTTTATCGATTAACATAAATGCTGAAATAGATAGCACTAATCCAGCGGCTACTATTAATTTTTTCAAATCTCTTACCTCCTAGTAGTCGTTGTTTCTGATGTCTTCTATTAGGCTAGCAGATGTAATATTTCGATTCATTGTCCAAAAAGTGGTAAACGAAAGATTGCTAGGTTGATAGCTTACTAAAAAAGGGATTTACAACATGGTGGAAGTATTAACCAATCGAGTTAGTTAGCAAATAACATCTAATTTTAGGAAATTTTAGGCAGGATTGTTACAAACCATTTTTATCTGTAACCAAAAATAAAAAGGTACTAAAAAAATTTAAAGACTCATTTAATGATAAGAAAACTGCTTTTTAAGAAATCAAGTGCTGGTCCAATTTCTTCTGCAAAATTCCTCCAATTACATTCAATGGAGATTCTGCCATCATAGTTTGCTTTATGAATGTTTCGCACAAACTCAGGATAGGGATACATTCCTGTACCAGGAGCCAGCCTATTCGTATCAGCAACATGGATATGTTGGATAAAATTTTTATATTCATAGAGATTCGTAAGTGGTTCCTTTTCTTCTTCCATATGATAGAAATCAGCCAATGTTTTTAACGATTTTTGATTAAATTCCTTTGACCATGCAACAGCTTCTGAAATACTATTAATAATATTCGATTCTTTTTTGTTGAGCGGTTCTATTACAATCGTTAAGCTTAATTGGTCCGCCATATCCGATACTGTTGATAAAAAGGCTGCCATTTGTTCTCTGCCCTTTTCTTTCGACAGTCCTTTCGGAAAACTTCTTGCACCACCACAACCGAATACAATTGTATCCGCACCTATTCGGCAAACACGTTCTAATGCAGATTTTAAATAATCTTTCACTCGCTGATTATCTACCTTATCGCCCACTATTTTTAAGTCACTTGGCAAAAGAATATTAAAAGCTTCAATAGGTAAAGGCGAAGCTTGATATTTTTCTAATATTGGTTTAAATACCTCTGCCTTTTCTTCTGGCATTAAGGAAATAACCGTACATTCGATAAAATCATACCCCGCTTTATCCAATGCCTCTGCCTGATCAATAGCAGCGCAGCATCCGAACCTCATAGGATTTCCCCCCTACACAAGAATATTTTTCATATACTTACTAAACTGCTTAAAGGCTATTTCCGGCTCCTCCAATTCAGGACACCACTTTTTTTCCCATTCTAATGTATAGTAGCCATCATACCCGTTCCTTTTTAATAAAGTGTATATGTCTTGTAATGGTATATCCCCATCTCCTAAAAAACAAAGCTGATAGCCTCTTTCTGCTTCCTTTTTTAGATAAGAATCCTTCCAATGGGTGTAGGCAACCCATTCCCCAAGATTCTCCCAAGTAACATCAGGCTTTTCACCAATTGTTCGAAAGGGATGATGGATATCCCATAATACTTGCAAATAATCAGAGGAAACTCGCTGAACCAGCTCTTTCACATATCTGCTATCTGTCCAATCATCATGTGTTTCTAGGAGAAGTTTGACATTGATATCCTCTACAATCGCCAAATAATCATGGATATTTTTCTCAGCGATTTCCATTGCTTCTTCTCTCTTCCACTTTCCGATTGCCCCACCAAATACACGAATATATGGAGTGTTGAATTCCTTACAGAGCAATGCGTACTCTCTTAATTCCTCTACATACTTCTCATATTCTTCTTGCGATTGAGTTACCAATTTGACTGAACTGGAAAAACACGGAATTTCTAAAGAAGCTTCCTTAAAGAGACGTACCGTTTCTTTTACATTTGCTGAAAATTCACGAAGCTTATATAGATCAAGTTCTCCTAGCAGCCCACGAAAATCAACGCCTGAATAGCCATTTTCCACTGCATGTTGGATAATTGTTTCTAAATTCCAATGAGGACATCCAAGAGTAGTAAAAGCTAATTTCATCTTCTGTACCTCCCACATTTTTCTTATTCTTGAAAAAAAGGACAGACTAATCTGCCCCTGTCTTTAATGAGAACCTTTCACATCTAATGTAATCGATGCATGCTTGTTCTTTTTAAAAGTAGATGTCTTTATTCTTTCTTGTAATTTAGCATAAAAAAGATCTTCGTTAATAGGGAGTTCAACCCAATCATCGATCCATGCCGATAAATGCATGGCATTCGAGATTTCCAATCCCTTTATGCCTTCTACACCAGGTCCAAGCAGCTCTGTCCCATTGCGGATAGCATTTACCCAATTTGCTGTGATCCCCTTATGCTGTGTAGCTTCTCCTTTAATAGGAATATCAATTTTCCAGCATTCCGGTTCGCCGAACCCCCCTTTATATTCTTTATTGAATTCCCTTTCCGATTGTCTTAGTCGCCAGAAGGTTAACTTTCCATCCTCTATCACTACTTTTCCGCGATCACCCGATATTTCATAGCGATTCGTGCCAGGAGAATCACCTGTAGATGTTACAAAGACGCCTGTTGCTCCATTCTCATATTCCACATATGCGGTCACATCATCTTCTACTTCAATATCATGAAACTTCCCAAATCCACAAAATGCGCGGACTCGTTTAGGCATTAATCCACTTGTCCATTGCCATAAATCCAGCTGATGCGGATCTTGATTTAGAAGAACTCCGCCTCCTTCCCCCGCCCATGTCGCTCTCCAGCCACCTGAATCATAATAACTTTGTGAACGATACCAATCGGTGATAATCCAGTTTGTTCGTTTAATTTCTCCCACTTCGCCACTTTGCACAAGCTCTCTCAGCTTTTGATATAAGGGATTGGTTCGCTGATTAAACATAATCCCAAATACCTTATCGCTTTTGCTTGCAGCCTCGTTTAATTCCCTTACTTTTTTTGTATATACACCTACAGGCTTTTCAACTAAAACATGAAACCCTTGTTCTAGTGATTGAATTGCCAATGGCGGATGATCATAATGAGGCGTTGCAATAATAACTCCATCCATATCCGCATATTCAAAAAAGCGGTCAACATGATCGAATTGCTGAATATGCTCTCCTAATGTTTCCTTTGCCCATTTCAATCTTTCTGGATTGCTGTCACATACAGCAACTAATTCCGCTCCCGCAATTTCACCATTATTTAAATACATGGCGTGCGAACTTCCCATATTACCAATACCGATAATGCCTATTTTGACTTTAGCCAATCTTCTCCGTCTCCTTCCTAACCTCGCTTTTTCATTTCTAAAGCTTTACTGCAAAAGTCTTGTTAAACGTTTAAGATTTTCTAAACTTATTCGGAGACTATCCAGCGGATCTCCTGGACAAATATCTTGTTCGACTGCATACCACTCGACTCCAGCTTTTTTACACCAATTTAAAATAGGGGGAAAGTCGATCAGCCCTGTACCAACCTCTGCAAAAGTTTGTCTTTCATCATTTGTCATATCTTTTAAATGAATGATTGGCATTCTATTTGCATAGGGTTTAAGAAATTGCAGCGGATCTTTTCCAGCCTTTTTCACCCAAAAAACATCAATTTCTGCAAAGATCTTATTATCGGAAGTAGGCTCCAATAAATATTCCAGCGCTGATTTCCCATCCATGTCTGTATCAAATTCAAAGGCATGATTATGATAGCTGATGCGAAATTCTGGTGCCTTTTCCGCCACTTCATTCAAAAGCGCCTTTACCCGCTCATACCCGTCTTGATTTCTTACATCCTCTGGTAAAAATGGGCAGACAATGTCTTTTGTGTTATATAGCTTTACTTCCTCCACTACTTGGTCTAAATCGTTTTCTAACCGATCAAGCGGGATATGTATTCCAGCTGTGCCTAGATTATTTTCCTGTAAGGCCTTTGCTACTTCATGCGGATCATAGCCAGCAGGTAATGCAGATAGCTGAACCCCGTCCCACCCCATCTCTTTCAACTCTTTAAATACAGGGGTAATTCCTCTCTTTAATTCTTCTCTTACTGTAAACAATTGGGCAGCAAACTGATTATGCATCGAACTCGCTCCTTTTTTTGTAAAATAAAAAGTCGATACCTCTATCTTAATCGCTAAAATGAGAAACGCATCAGCTAATCTTGTTCATTATTGGCAATTATTTTACCCCTATTGCTTTTTCAATGTCTTAACGCAGACGATTTGCTCAATCGTGCACAAAAATAAAGAAGGTATCATTCTTAAATAAATATAATCTCCTAAAGACTACATATCTCCTAAACATCGATTGGAAACAAGGACTTCATCGATTCTGATTTCCCTCCTCAGCTTGGATGATTGGATGATCGCATCAATCATTTGTAAGGAAGGCAAGGCATCTTTGACATGTATATAGTCCTGTCTATTCTCTAAAATAGAAGCATAAAAGCCATCGATCAGTTTTTTATGACTTGCTCCATAATAGAACTTAGAGCCATAAAGCTTAGTATCTTCTTCTATCACTATCTTTTTGCCATTTTCATCTAGAATCGTTAACATATTGTCCTTAATGGTCAACTTTTGATTTTCGCAGACGATTTGAAGCTCTACACTTGAGTTATTTCCATTCGCGTTTGTAGCAAAAAAGAACCCGTTAATCCCATTTTTGAAAATTATTCTGGCTGCTGCCGTATCTTCTGTTTCAATGCCATAATCAAGAAGTTGGTCAACAGTTCCTCTTATTGTCGCTATTTCCCCTCCCAAAAGCTGCATTAAATCTAAAGTGTGAATCGCTTGATTAATCATGACTCCCCCACCTGCTAAGTCTAATTTCCCGCGCCACGGCTTATTGTCATAATAGGATTTTGACCTTGCCCAAGTGACGATCCCTTTGATCCCTACAATTTTTCCATACTTATTTTCTGCGATAATCTGCCGTAGTCTTTCAACCGTTTCATTCAAGCGATTTTGAAAACAAATAGCGATTTTCACTTGTTTGTTGTCCTCTTCTAGTTTTAGTAGTTCAAGACCTTCTTCTGTGTGTAAAGCCAGTGGCTTTTCTTGCAAGACATGAACACCTTTATCCACACAAGCTTTTGTCACTGGATAATGAAGATAATGTGGTAAACAAATGTGTACACAATCTAACGTTTCCTTCTCCAGCATTTCTTGGTAATCTGTATAAAAATTTACCCCCTGCACACTCTCCCTTCGTGTTTCATCGATATCACTTACTGCTACTAACTCAGCTGTTGGGTTTGCTTGAATAGCAGAGAGGTGAATACTTGATATATCGCCGAGACCAATCACAGCTATTTTTAACATTAGACATGCTCCTCCTTTTATAAAAAACAGGCAGACTGGATACACTTTTTTTCTTTTTTTTAGTTTCTAGTATCCCATCTGCCTCATTCCTGCAAATTAGCGTCTATCTTCTAGCGGTTCTTAACCCACTCCGTACTTTCCTTTTGCGCTTTTTCCAGCGCATCTTCTGCACTTCTTTTTCCTGTTAAAGCGGCTTCAATTTCAGATGTTAGAATATAGCGTGGCTGTGAAGAGCCCCAAGGATATCTTGGTGTCATTGGAGTAGACATTGCTTCAAACACAGGGAGCATCAAAGGTTGATCTTTCACACTATCCCATTCTGTTGCTGATTTCACAGATGGTACTAAACCAAGTTCTTCATAGACATATTTTTGAACAAAATCACTTGTGGCAAATTTAAGCCACTCCCAAGCTAATTCTTTGTTCTTGCTGTCTTTGGCAATAGTGATTGGACTTCCTGCAAATAATCCGCCTTGCCCATCATCATTCTTGAACTCTTGCGAAATGGCAATTCGATCCCCAAGTCCTTGGGCATAGGCTGATTTTACCGTATCGCCAGGTCCCTGGTTTAGCATAATCGCAATATTATTTTCTTTTGTTAACCATTTTTCATTGCCTTGGTTACTCACAATGCCCTTAGGAGCATAATTTTGCATATCTAGTAGCCAATTTAAGCCATTCAGCATTTCTTTTGAATTAAAAGTAAATTCAACCTCATCCCAGGCAAATCCAGTTCCCCACTGTCCGTTTTGTCCTTCCGCCAGATCGACTAAAGTGAAGGCTGATGACCAGTCACCCCGGAACCAAATCCCATAGTTTTGCTCCCCTGTTTTCGGATTTTTCCCAGTCATTTGTTTCGCCTTTTCTGCGACTTCCTCCATTGTTGGATACTCAGACAAATATTCTACTCCCCATTCATCAAATAACTGTTTATCATAGCTGATAAAACGTGCATCTCCTAAAAATGGAAGCCCGAAAATATCTAACTCCTTACTATCTGGACCTAAAGCTTTCCAACCTTCTACTTGATTATCGATAAAAATATCTAAATCAAATTCTGGATCTTTATCAATCCATGGCTGCAATGGTTCTAACACACCTTGTGGAGCAAAATCAGCAACACCTGGCATTTGATACACATCTGCTTCCCCCGACGTAATCATTGCTTGGGTTTTCTCCGTGTATCCTTCCCAAGGCATCAGAACAAATTTCACAGTAGCACCAGGATGTTGCTTTTCAAATTCTTCTTTCAGCACTTTTACCCCTTTGACTGAATCACCCGTAATCGGATCTGTCTTGTCTTCCATCGCAAAATCACCAATCATCATAACAGTTATTTGCTGTCCCGCCCATTCTCCATCCTTATCGGAGCCTGAGGAACCTCCTGATTTAGAACTACACCCAGCAAGCACAGCACTTATTACCATCATCAATGCCAAAGCAAATGCTGCCGTCTTAGAAAATAACCTCTTTTTCATTTTCCAACCCCCATTTTTTTGAATCTTCTATTCCCCTTTGACACCACTTAAGGCAATACTCTGGATAATATATTTTTGTAAAAATAAATACACAATGACAATTGGTAATACACTTACTGTTGCTAGAGCCATCGTTAACCCGCCGAGACTAGACCCATTTTCCAGCGAGAAACTCGCTAAATAAAGCGGAATCGTCTGCAAATTCAAATCATTAATAACAACTAATGGCCACATAAAATCATTCCAGCTCCAAATGAACGATAAAATGACCATTGTTGCTGCTATCGGACCTGCCAGCGGCAAGTAGACACGAAAGAAAATTTTAAATTCTCCCGCCCCGTCAATTTGTGCCGCTTCCCTTAATGTATCTGGCAGTTGATCGAAAAACTGTTTACATAGAAAAATAAGCATTCCACTAATAACAGATGGAAGAATTAAGGGCCAAAAAGTATTTAATAAGCCAAGTTGATTAAAAAAAGTATATAAAGGGATTAACCGTGGTTCCATTGGGATCATTAATGTACAAAGGACAATGATAAACAAGACTCTTTTTCCTTTGAATTTCCCTTTCGAGAATGCATACCCCGCTAATAAAGAAGCAGATACACTTAAAAAGACAGAACTTACAGTTACAATAGCGGAATTAACATATGCCTGGATAAGTCTTCCATTCTCAAAAACGATCCCATAATTGAAGGATGAAATAGCTTCTGGTATTAGCCTCGGTGGAAAAGGCATAACAATATTAGCTGTTCGATCAAACCCTACGCTGATCATCCAAACAAATGGCGCCATCAAAACAATGCCAAACACGAACAGAACAATATACTTTATAATGGCTGTCATTCTTTCCAGCTTTTTCATGGAGATTGTATTTTTCATCGTCTCCCTCCCCATTAAATTAGATTTTCATTTTCGATATTTTTAAGTTGATAAACGTAAAAATTAAAATAATAATGAACATAATATATGTGGCAGCTGAGGCGATCCCGAATTCAAAACCGGTAAACCCACGCTCGTAAATAAAGGCTCCCATTGTTTGAATGGAACGAGCAGGGCTTCCATTTGGTCCACCGATTACATACACCTCATTAAAACGTTGCAGAGCTCCAATCCAGCCCGTTATTAATAAGAATGCAAATGTCCCCGTCATATTAGGAATCGTAATGAATAGCCACTGCTGCACCCCACTTGCTCCATCAATTTTTGCAGCTTCATACATTTCTGATGGAATTGCTTGAAGATTAGCAAGACATATAATGATAACAAAGCCAATCCAATGCCAAACAGCTAGCAGTATAACGCCCCATTTAGAAGTACTAGGTTCAGAAAACCACCCTGGAGTCGGCAGACCCATAGAGTCTAACGCAAAATTAACAATTCCCATTTCTGGATGTAAAACAAATTGAAAGATCATGGCCGCAGCAACAATTGAAGTAACATTGGGCAAGAAGTAGATGACTTTAAAGAAATTCTTTCCCTTTCCAACAGAGTTAATTAAGGTAGCAAAAATGAAGCCTAAGGGAATGGTGATTAGGACTTGAAATATTCCGATAAAAAAAGTGTTCCATACAGCATTCCAAAATGGTCCTGATGTTAAGACTGTGCGGAAATTATCTAAACCAGTAAAGCTTTCTATTGTCCCATTTGATTTAAAAAAACTTAATCTAAATGATTCGATAACTGGATAAACCATAAACAGCAAAATCCCTAAAAAACTAGGAATTAAGAAAATATACCATGTCCATTGTGTCGTTCTTCTTTTCTTTTTCTTCTTCGCAGCCTCCATGTACATACTGGTTTCCGTAGCCGTAACATGATTGTCTTCCATAAAATCTCCTTTCCTTAATGAATCGATTTTACTTTTACCACAATATGACAACGCTTTCAATTTTGTAGAAATAAACACGAGATACTAACTATATCTCGCATGCTCATTTCTATAAACAATACTATTACTTTTATCGAGGTTACGTGTTTATGTTCCCTTCTGATTCCATTGTATGAAAGTTATCTATTTTTAACGTGGATAGAATTGTGTAATCTGATGAAGAAATTGTTTTTTATTGCTCTTTTAAATAATCATATTTAAAAATCGTTGCTGTAGAGACATGGTGGGAGAATTTAGCTTAATTCGTGTTTTTCATACGAATTGCTTTGCTATTACGGTATTCTGTAGGAGTTAGTTTCATTTGTTTTCGAAAAAAACGACTGAAATGAGAGGAATCTTCAAATCCTGATTCAAGAGATACTTCAAGAATCGATTTGTCTGGATGGATCTCCAGTAAATATTTGGCGCGGTTTATTCGACAGCTCATGATATATTGCATAATTGTATATCCTGTTACATCTTTAAAAATTCTCGACATATAATACTTGCTAATATTTAAATGATGGGCAATATCATCTAACGTGATTGGTTCACAGAAATGCGTATCAATCCATTCAATCATTTTTTTGACATGAAGATTTTTATCAGATTCAGCATGAATATTATGTTCAAGCTGCTGCTTACTTAACTCATAAACCTTAAATAAAAGCTGCATCAGCATCGCTGTTAACTCTCCCACTTGGAAGCGAACGTCGCCTGCGTTTTCTTCCTTGGATCTTTTCACTTTCTCTGCCAATTTCTTTATTAATGCTTTTACTTCAGCAGACTGTTCTTTATCTTTTATATGAAATAAAGTATTGCTCAATTGATTAAATGGCGATAGCAGTTCCGGGACATTTAAATTGTTTAAAAGTGGCCGCAGCCATTCGGAAGAAAATTCAATCACACTGCGCTCATAATAAGCCCCAGGCTCAGGATAGGCTCGATGTAATGTTAGGCCATTCATAATAATTAAGTCATCCTCCTGTAAACGATAAATACGATCACCAATTAAATATTTACATTCTCCCCCATGAAAGTAGTATATTTCATATCTATCATGAGAGTGGTAACTAAAATCTTCATAAGTTTCCACCTTATCCATTAAACGATAGAGTGCGATTATTTTTTCCGTCATCCTTAACCCTCCTATTTAAAGCGTTTTCAATTCATTTAAAAATAAACTTGCCACCATCCCCAACTAATATCTTTACTGAAAATTTTACTCTTATTTATTCTCTATTCTTATGATAGTCACCTTTTAAAATTACAAAATTATATTTAATTTTATTGGTTATTCCTTACAAAATAACTATTTTCAAGAGCAGTAATAGAATTTTCAAAATCTTCCTACTCTCAAAAAGATGGATAAATAGTAGGTGAATTTATCTCGATAAAACATTGTTAGTATAACATCGATATAGGCAAACAAATCCACGAGTGCATGAGTTCGCAGATAGTGCGACTTCGTAGAGCTTGTTTGATAATGTCTTTAGTAGCTGGGTAATATACATCTTTATATGTAATCGTTTTGCTTTCTACACATTCTCCATTAATATAATTTTTTAGTTTTTCAAATACATTTCCCAAAACACTCAATTATTAGTTATTCATATCAACTGTATTTAACTATTCCACTATCAACTTTTGGTTAAGTCTTGATAAATCTCATATGCCCAAGAAAACAACATCGAAATCGTTGTAGCCAGCCAAGAGCACATCACCCAATAAGGTAATCCGGTGGACCGTTCTACGGTGTACCTATGTTCCATTCAGAAATTCAATAAGGCAGGGCACCTTCTCTTCATCGGTGCCTTGCCTTCCTTGTTTTACTAGCACTCATCCCTTATTATGGCACTAGCTTTATATTATTTTCTTCCTGGTAGCATATATAATCAAAAACCTCTTCAGAAGTATTACTTGTTTTTAAGATATGATAAAATTCCTCTTTTTCCAGCAATTGTACTAACTGTGAAAGTGCATTCAAATGAAATTCCTGATTAATCGCTGCCAAACAGAAGACAAATTGAACCGGTTTATTAGTATGTTTATCAAAGTATACTGGCTCATTCAATACAGCTATACTTATGGATAATTGATTTACGCCATCTGCTGGTCTTGCATGGGGAAGCGCGACATTTGGCATGATGACCATATAAGGACCATCTTTCCTAGCATTTTCGATCATTTTTTGAATATAATTTTCTGTTATTCTTCTTTCTTGTAATAATGGTAAGGCAGATAAAGAAATGGCATCTTGCCAATTCTTTGCCAATACATGTAATTGAATAAGATTTGGGGAGATAATTTCACTTAAATTTGGTCCCTGCTCTTTTTTTAGCTCTACTTTTTCATTTACTGCAAAGTACTCGTATAATTCTCGCTTCATTTGCTCTTTTTCTTTCACTACAGCATACTTCTCCACAATTTGCGTAATTAATTCTACACTGGGCAATTTAAAAAAGGAATTCCCCAGCTCTGTATAAACATCTCTTATTAACCGATATTTTTCTGCTATATCCATAACAGGACTTACAATAAAAACAGGTTTTTTCGTATAAAACAAGCGAATATCTGGTACGGTAGAAAATAACAAATCATAATCAACGTCTATTTTATCCAGCTGTTGTGTTTCGATAGGAGCTAAAAAAGTGAACTCGGGAAAAATAGACTTTAAAACGGTATGCGTAATAGAGGAACTCCCCACTCCATTTGGACAAACAATCACACCTACTTTTTTATTTACCTTTCCCTCTTTTTCATTCCTGGATAAGGATGCAAAATGAATCGTCAAATAGGCTACTTCTTCGGCGGGAATAGGATGTTTAAATAGCACGCTAAGCGGCTTCATCGTTTCATTCACGATAGTAAATAGATGATTGTATTCCTCTATAATCTTCTCATACAGTGGATTAACGATTGGCAAATGAAAAAGCAATCTATAATAGGCAGATCGGAAATGCCGGAAAATTTGCTTAGATACTTCTCTTGGATGTTCAAAGCGAATGCCGGAAAAAGATTCAAAACGCATGCGGATATGTTCAACCAAGTCCATAATAAGTGGAAAATCTTCGCGATATTCATCGGCCTCCCCTAATGTTAGACCTAGTACCCAGGCTGTTAAGTAGCAAATATTATCTTCCTTCTGCAAATGATAAAATGATAATAGCTCTTCTGCAAACTGATATTCTTTTGTAGATTTAACCGATTTCCATTCATAGATGAAGTTAACAGATTCCTTCGTTTTTAATCTTGTCTTTAAAAATAAAAAGGAATAAATAAATTCTGTTAACCTGTTCTCGATAAAATGAATCTTATGTTTATTCGAATAAAATAATACAATTTGCTTCATTTGCTCGTAGCTTTCAAGATGATTTTCTCGTAAAAAATAGCCAAATAATTTGGTGTTATTATTTGTATTTAATTCTTTTACTATTAACTTTAATCCTAAATAGCGTATCTCGCTCTCGGTTCCTACCAAATGATATCCCTGTTTCCGATTGTATCCCAAAGAAATTCCCCTATGCTGTAATTTTGCAGCTAAAGCTTTTAAATCTCCCATTATTGTTGTTTTGCCAACCTTTAAAGCATCAATGAAATGGTTTATCGACAGATACTCTATGTTTATGAAAAGATAAAGAAACATATATTGTATCCGTTCCTCACTACTTAACACATACTCATCAACTGGAATAGTATTTGATACCTCATTTATTAATAATTCCCTCGTTTCATAGTCAACAGAAATTTGGTTGTAGCTATTTATTTCGATTGGTTTTTTATGATGGGATGCTAACCAGCTATTTATTTTCTCTAGGCTATAATCAATTTGTCTTTGCGTTAATTTCGTTTGTTCTTGTAAGTTTTGCTTTTCTATAAATGGGCGTTCCATAATTTTTTGGATAATGAGGTATGATCGTTCATCTAGCAAATGACTTCACTCCATTTATTGATACATTTAATAATAGAAGAGAAATAGACTAATGATTGCTGCCTTATTTCTCATTAACTATTTCTCTTGCTTTATTCTCTATGTTTCACTTCTTGTTTCGATATTCCCTTAATTTTTCTACAAGTTCTCTAGCATTTTGTTCAATTTGTGATGATGTTCCTTTTGTTAACAAACTACCGATTCCTACACAGTCAATTCCATTTTCAAACCACTCTATGATATTATCAATCGTTACACCTCCAGAAGCCATTATAGGCATATAAGGAATCGGTGTTTTAAAAACTGTTCCAAGCTGGGATCCGTAATAATTAGAAATCGGGAATGCTTTAATCATGGAAGCACCTGATTCCATCGCATCCACCATCTCCGAAATGGTTGTACAGCCTGGAGCATAAGGTACTTGGTATCGATTGCATATTCTACTAACTTCTTCTTTGTAATTTGGTGCAATGATAAATTTCGCTCCAGCTAATATCGCTAATCTTGCTGTTTCTGTATCTAAGACTGTACCAGCCCCTACTAGTAAACGAGCACCATATTTCTCATTTAACCCCTTTATAATTTCCCCCGCATTTGGTAATGTGTAGCTAATTTCTAATACATCTACTCCTCCAGCTAAGCATCCATCTGCAATTTCATAGGCACGTTCTAATGTTTCTACCCTTACAATTGCCATAATTGCTGTATTTTCGATTCTATTAAGAATGTTATTTTTGTACATGAATAGCAGCCCCTTCATACGATAATTGATGATATTTTTGTAGATATGCTGCTATTACCGAGTTAATTTCTTCGATTACATCACTTTTTGGTTCTAAGATTGGATACCTAGCTGGCCCAACTGGAATCTGCGCAAGCTCCATTGCCTTTTTTAAGATAGAAGGGGTGGAACCGAGTTTTAATACTCGACGCAGCTCCTCTAAACTTTGCTGTGCTTCTTCCGCTTCCTGTCTTTCTCCCTTTTGCCAATGCTTATAAATAGAAACATCTATATATGTTAATAAGTTCGAAGTTGCGGCAATTGCTCCTGTCGCTCCTTCATCTAAAGCTTTTAAAATTAAAGAATCAGACCCAGATAAAACAGAAAAAGCCTCTTCTTTTGTCACGCTAATATAGTTTTTAATATTTTCAATGTCCCCGCTGCTATCTTTAATTCCTACTATATTATCCACCTTAGCCAGTCGTGCTACTAATGGCGGGCTTAAGTGAATACCAGTATTTTTCGGAATATTATAAAGTAATATTGGAGTACTTACCGATTCAGCAATTTTTTTATAATGATGATATAATTCATCTTCTGTTAACGACAGAAAATATGGCGTAATGACAGAAAGTGCATCTGCTCCCAGCTTCTCCATTTCTTTTGATAGAGAAATGACTTCTGCTGTGTTATTCCCCCCAGTTCCTACAAAAATGGGAACGCGTTTATTTGTTTCATTAATGACAAGTGAGGCAAATTCGACTTTTTCCTCTCTTGATAAAACATGAAATTCTCCATTCGTACCTAAAATAAATAATCCAGCCACCTTTGAACGGATTAAGCGATTTACTAGATTACGTGTTGCTTGTATATCTATCTTTTGCTCCTGATCGAAAGGGGTAACCATTGCCGTGATGATTCCACTAGGCCTCATTATCTTCACCTCTGTTAAAGTATTTATTTTGCTGGCTATAGAAAAAGTTTCTTCCTCTATAGCCTTTTAAAATTCCCTATTATTTAATGGATTGTCCAAGGGTTCCACCTGGATGCCACTTTACATAAGTTTGTGCATCCAAGCCTATCTCATTTTGAAGTAATACTGATAAGGTTTGCAGTACAAGCAGTTCAGCAACAACAGAAGCTCTAGGAGGCTTATTAAGACCATCCCCCTCCTTTGATACACCTGCAAAAATTGCAAAGTCGCTTTGCCGAGCAATCGAGGACTGCAGATTCCCTGTAAGGGAAATGATAATTGCCCCATTTTCTCTTAAAGTGTGAATCGTCTTTTTTAATTCCTCTGTCTCTCCACTATTGGAAATGGCAATTACGACATCTCCTTCCACTACTTGACCCGACGAGCCATGAATTGCTTCTGTTCCATCTAAAAAGTAGGCTGGAGTTCCGGTAGAGGATAATAAAGATGCACTATAACGGGCAACATAGCTAGGTTTTCCAATACCAGTGAGATGTAATCGTTTTCCTTTTTTTCCAGCATTAATAATACAGGACTTTGCTTCTTCTAGATTAGCTATGGAAATATGATTGATTAATTGATTCATCTCTGCTTGTATCGCTTCTAAATAGTTCTTCGCCTCACTCATTTCTTCTTTTCCTTTCCTCTTGATTTCTTTTTCCCCATAACTTAACTAAAACTTAGTGGAAAAAGCTTAAGAATTTATTGAGAAGCATACCAGTAATATTGTAGTCAATATTTGGAAAAGTTGACCCTTCAATGTTCATACCAGCAAATACCGGATAAAGAACTGTTGGTAAGAGGGCTAGTAATAAGCCAACAACAAATGATCCTGCAACTGCTCCTCTCCAGCCCCCTGTTGAGTTACCAAAAACCGCAGCCGTTCCTCCTGAGAAGAAAGCAATATGAGCAGCAGGTATAATAACAACTGGGAAATCAAAAAACACCATAATAAATACTGCCAAAAGTCCAGCTACATACGCAGACAGGAAACCAACAATTACTGCTGTTGGCGCAAATGGGAAGACAGTTGGAACATCTAGAGCCGGACGCGAATTTGGGATAAATTTCTCCGAGATAGACACAAAAGCTGCTGTAATTTCGGCCAAAAACATACGTACTCCTGTCATTAAAATCGACATCCCTGCTGTGAACATAAATGCTTGGATTAAAGGGAAGACTAGCCAGTGGGTTGTACCAGCTAATTCTTGTGTAACATCTTTTCCCGCCTTTAGAGCAGAGACATAGAAAAGAATCAACATGATAACAGCCATTCCCATCAGAAAATCTCTAAAAAAGGATAACCAAGCAGGAAATTTAATTGATTCCGTGCTTTTCTCTTGATGTTTGCTGAATAACATTCCAATACTGCCTGATAAAGCATAGCCTAACATATTAAAATGCCCTATAGCAGTAGCATTGCTGCCTGTAATTTTCCGCATAAAAGGCTGACATAATTGCGGTAAAGCGGCTGAACAAAAACCTAAAATAACCCCGCCAACAAGGATTGAAATAGTATTTGAATACCCATACGATTTAATAATGAGCGACAGTACACATGCAAAGAATAAACTATGCCCTCCTGTAAAAAAAATATTCTTCATAGGAGTTATTCTTGCAAAAACTAGATTCATTACAAACCCTAAAATCAATGTGCAGGATACAACAAACCCATACTCAGATTGTGCAAGGGCTGTTGCGGCTTCTGGAGATGCGACAACTCCAGTTAAATCAAAACCATCTTGGAATAAGACATTAAAGTTTTTCAATGCAGCTGTCATCGTACTAGCACCTATTCCAAAGATCAAAAACCCAATCAGTGTTTTAAAGGTGCCAGTCATTACTTCTGTCATTGCCTTTTTTTGTGCCAGCAATCCAATCAATGCAACTAATGCTAGAATAATTGCAGGATTACTAAATAAACTAATTATGAATTGCATCATTTACTAACAGCTCCTTCTATTCAAATTTCCGTTTGCTGTAAAAATGCATTTAATTTTTCAAGAATTTCTTTTTTATCTACAATATTTGCAATACCAATAATATGCTGCTTTATTCCTTTATTACTCAATTCCTGTGCAACATCGACAAGTGTGATTAATATTTCGCCATCAAACCCAGCCACTCCATCCAATGAGGAGTGTTCGACTTGGATAGGCAGTTTATTTTCTTTCACAACCTCATTTACCTTTATCTTTAGCATCAAACTTGAACCTACACCTGCTCGACACGCTACTAATGCTTTATACATAGAAATCTCTCCCTTTTAAATTTTACTAATATATGAAAATATCTCTTTCGGACTACTGCTTGTATCTAACAGCTGAAAAAACTCCTCATTTTCCAAGAGTTTTACCAATTCTGCCAATGCTTCCAAATGACTATTACTATCTGTAGCACTTAAGCAGAACAAGTACTTAACAGGATCATTTGCTTCATTTCCAAACCTAACAGGATATTCTAAAGTAGTAATCCCAATTGCTGTTTCCTTTGCCCCAAATTCTGCAGGAGCATGTGGTAAAGCTACATGCTTAGTAATGACAATATATGGTCCTATTGTTTTAGCAATTTCGATTATTTTATTGACATATTCTTTTGTTATTTTGTTTTTCATTACGAGAGGTAGTGTACCTTTTCTAATTGCTTCCTCCCAATTATCCACCCTCACATTTAATTGGATAAATTCTTCTTCTAAGATATTGCTTAACAATATCACTACCTCCTTTAAAGCAGCTTCCTTTTTTCATTTTCAGCCTTTTTGTATTAACTCTCTTTTAAGATATACATCCTCCATGTCTTTATTTTTTAAGGTGATCACCTTTAATTAAATTGTAGTTTGTAGCGCTTTCTTCTTCAACGATCATTGAGTTCTTATTTTGTTGGCAACTGAAACAAATCATGAACCTAAATAAAATGGCTCCTGTAAGTGTACTATTGTTTATCCCTTATTTTTAAAGTGTGATTTCCATCACATTTTTGTTTTGGTTATTTTGTTATACTTCCATTGAGAATTATTATCAGCAAAAGAGGTGTTATCGATTGGCTAAAGTATTAGATTTAAATCTAACCATCTTGGAACTAACCACTACTTATCCAGAATTAGTCAGCGTTTTAAAAGATCTTGGCTTTGAAAAGATTACAGATCCTCGGATGATGCAAACTGCCGGACGAATAATGACGATTCCAAAAGGGTGTCGCATGAGAAAAATATCAATGAACACAGTAAAGCAAACTTGTATAGATCATGGATTTACAATTATAGAAGAGAGAAGGGACACATATGAGTGAATTAATTAACAATCGAACAGAATTAAAAAAAGCTGCATCTGAGCGCCAGCAGCTTTTAAAAGAAATTATGAAAGATTTACATGCTGGCAGGTCCGTGGAAGAAGTAAAAGCTCAATTTGAAAAAGCAGTTGGTAATATATCGGTATCGGAAATATCACAGCTTGAACAAGCATTAATGGAAGAGGAAGGTATCCCAGTTGAAGAGGTACAACGATTATGTTCTGTGCACACAGCAGTATTCAAAGGATCTATTGATGATATTCATGCCTCCACTTCACAAAAAGCAGAAGAAGAAGCAGGACATCCCATCCATACTTTTAAACTGGAAAATAAGGAAATTGATTTGTTGGTGAATTTCAAGCTTCAGCTTCATTATGAACGATTTGAAAAAGAAGATTCTCCCAAAAATCTCCAAAAACTTTCAGAAGATATACAATTATTAGTAGAAATCGATAAACACTATAGCCGCAAAGAAAATTTACTATTCCCCTTTCTTGAAAAATACGGTATATATGGACCAACCCAGGTAATGTGGGGAGTAGATGATCGAATTCGTGCAGCTATCAAATTAGCCAAGCAACAATTGGAAGACTATCATGGGGAAAAACAAGACATTCTGAATAATATTTACTTTATCATTCAAGAAGCTACTGAAATGATTTTTAAAGAAGAGAATATTCTCTTTCCAATGGCCCTAAGCACATTAACCGAAGATGAATGGATAAAAATTGCAGCGGAAAGCGAGGAAATTGGCTATTGTTTGATCAAACCGGTCGAAAAGTGGATTCCAAAGCGAGTATCTATGCAAGAGAGCTCTGCTTTAGATAAGATCGAAAGTGGATTGATTCATTTTGAAACTGGAATTTTATCTGTCAAACAGCTTGAGCTGATGCTGAATCATTTGCCAGTGGATATTACCTTTATTGATAAAGATGATGTGGTGCGTTATTTTTCTCATGGAAAAGAAAGAATTTTTGCCCGAACAAAAGCTGTCATTGGACGAACTGTCCAAAACTGTCATCCACCTAAAAGCGTGCATGTAGTAGAAAAGTTATTAAATGACTTTAAATCAGGAAAAAAAGATAGTGAAGACTTTTGGATTAAATTCAAAGATAAATATGTATATATACGGTACTTTGCTGTAAGAAATGAACAAAGCGAATATATGGGAACACTGGAGTTCACGCAGAATATACAACCTATCCAAGCGATAGACGGAGAAAAAAGAATTCTTGATTAATCATATAAAGGCTCTGATAAACAGTATCAGAGCCTTTCCATTTAAAATTTCTTTTTCTCATCTTCTAATATTCGGTTTTTCCTTATTAAAACGGCATTACAATTAAAAATGTTTCTGTTATTTCTTGACGGTGGAAGCTTCGTAAATAGAGGTTACGGCTTCTTTTAAGCTTTGATTGAATTCTTCCTCTGATTGATTGACGTTTAGTTCTTCGCTTAGAGCTCTAGAGAAGCTTGCGATTATATTGTCATTTTCTTTTAATTTTTGATTTGCTTCTTCTCTGCTATATCCTCCTGAAAGGGCAACTACTCGAACTACTCGTGGATGGGTGGTTAATTCTTTATAAGTATTCGCAATAGCAGGAATCGATAGCTTTAACATGACATTTTCATTTTCGTTTAGGTCATCGAGATGCTTTAACAATTCTTCTTTCAAAATAGCCTCAGACTGTTCTCTATCCTGGCTATAAATATCTACTTCCGGTTCGATAATTGGTACTAAGCCTGCTGCTATTATTTGTTTTCCTATTTCAAACTGTTGTTCCACAACTTCTTTAATTCCATCTCGATTAGCTTCCTTAATAACAGAACGCATTTTTGTTCCAAAAATATTGCGTTCATTGGCACGTCGCAAAATTTCATCCAAATCTGGAATTGGCTTCATTAGCTGAACTCCATTTGCTTGATCTGCTAATCCTTTATCAATTTTTAAAAAGGGAAGGATGTCTTTTTTCTGTGCTAAATAATCCGCCGTATACATACCTTCAATCTTGCTATCCATCGTTTGTTCAAATAAGATTGCTCCAAGAATATATTCAGAATTAAATGCTGGGGAAGTAATAATCCTTGTCCGCATTTTGTGTACCAAATCAAACATTTCCTCGTCATTCGTATAAGCACTTTCTGGCACTCCGTAATGAAGCAGCGCTTTTGGCGTACTGCCACCACTTTGGTCTAATGCAGCAATGAACCCTTTTTTCGTTTTCATTCTCTCTAATTGGCTGTTCATATTTTTATCCTCCTTTTCAATTGCACGTTCTACTTAAATTATTCACATTCGCAAGGGAGTTAAAACATTTCATTAGAAAAGAAAACGAAAAACACACCTCTTTTATTATGACTTTTTTTGTTTATATTTTTCATAAAAGCGTTCCACTCTACCACCACGATCGGAGAATTTTTGACGTCCAGTATAAAAAGGATGTGTATCAGAACTGATTTCTACTTTTAGAAGCGGGTAGGTTTTTCCATCTTTCCAAACAATTTCTTCTTTTGATTGTTTAGTGGATCCAGATAAAAATTGGAATCCGCTATTAACATCCATAAAAACAACTTCTTGATAATTTGGATGTATTCCTTTTTTCATACTAATCATTCCTCCAATTTTTCTTATTACCAGCTAGATTTTTTCACACCAGGTATTTGTCCTTTATGCGCATACTCTCTAAATGCAATCCTAGACATTTTGAATTTTCTTAAATAACCTCTCGGCCTTCCTGTAACTTCACATCTATTTTTTAACCTAGTAGGTGAGGAATCTCTCGGCAGTTTTCTTAATGCTTCAAAATCGCCCCTCTCCTTCAACTCTCTGCGAATTTCAGCGTATTTCTCTACTATTTCTCTTCTTTTTCTTTCTTTTACTACCTTTGATTTTTTTGCCAAGCTGTTTTTCCTCCTTTTCCACAAATCGTCATCATTACGATTTACCTAATCAAAAATTATTTACTTTATACTCTTCTTATATATTAAAACGAAATGATTACGATTTGCAAGTTTTCTGCTTCTGCGAAATCATCTTGCTGATAGCTGCCAATAAAATGGATCTCTCAACTGCTGCCACTCTCCAAGAAACTCTTCTTCTGTTAATAAACATTCATCCAGTTCCTTTTTTATAAGCTCTACATTTAAATCCATTCCGATTAATACAAGTTTTGTATGTCTGTCTCCAAATTGAGGGTCCCAATTTCCGCGCAAACTAGGATTGACCTTCAAAATTTCCTCTTGCCTAACTTCTGGAAGTGCTGCAACCCAGTAAGAAATTGGCTCAATACTTACGGAAGGACCTGCCTGCGATAATAATAATGCTAAGTCATTCCTCGTCGCACACCATGCTATCCCTTTCGCCCGTACAATAGAGAGTGGCATAGAATGGCACCAATCATTGAAACGTTCTGAATGAAATGGCTTTTTACTAGAATAAACAAACGAGCTAATTCCATATTCCTCTGTTTCTGGAGTATGCATGCTCGGACCCAAATTTAACTCTCTGAGCCAGCCTGCCGATTCACTAGCCCGGTCAAAGTCAAATAGATTCGTATCTAGTATTTCGTGCGGATCGATCGCGCAGTTCACTGTGCGAATAATTCTAGCAACTGGCTGTAATGTTCTAATTACCTTCTCTAATTTGTCCAAATCCTCCGCTTTTACTAAATCACATTTATTCAAGATGAGAACATCGCAAAATTCAATTTGATCGATTAATAAATCAGCGATATTTCTGTCATCCTCTTCTCCAACTGCCTCTTTTCGATTGAGCAGAGAGTCTCCTGACTCATAATCCTGCCAAAAGCGATTTGCATCTACGACCGTTACCATTGTATCCAGCTTGCAAAACTTTGTTAGGTCAATCTCCATCTCTTCGTCAATATAAGAAAAAGTCTGGGCAACCGGGATAGGCTCACTAATACCCGAGGATTCAATTAAAATATAATCAACATCCCCTTCTATCGCCAGCCTTTCCACTTCAACAAGCAAATCTTCACGCAATGTACAGCAAATGCAGCCATTCGACATTTCCACAAGCTTCTCTTCTGTTCGGGAAAAGCCGCCTACCGTTTGCACTAATTCACTATCAATATTCACTTCACTCATATCATTTACAATTACTGCAACCTTCAACCCATCTCGATTATGTAATATATGATTCAGTAAAGTCGTCTTCCCTGCCCCTAAATAGCCACTTAACACTGTAACTGGTATTTTTTTCATTTTTCCACTCCCGTTATTATTTTCTTATAAATCGTAATGATTACGATTTATATAATAAACTCATTAATAAAAAAATGCAAGGGTAGCAAGGAAACGTTCTTCTGAGTTCCTTGCATTAAAATTGACCTCATTAGAATTGTCTCCTCTGATTCTCTTAATTTATCGCTAATCGAGCGACTGGTTCAAAGCCTTTAGTCTTTTTGAAATGCATTTTGTGTTTGAAAGCTTCTAAAGCATCGGAGCAGTCGATATTAGCAAAATTTAATCTATTTAGTTTGCCTCTTTCTAATTTGACAGATAGAATGGCGATTTTCTCTATATATCCGGTTGCGGTATTTAAACGATTATCGACTGCATGGATATAGACCGTATGTAAGGGTAATAAAGCAAACATATCACGGGCAATTCGGATTACACAGCTGCATACGTAATCTTGTTGAATATCAAAGTACCTTCCCTTCGGCATTTGTTTTTTAGAAAGTTTCCCTGTTTTCGTTAAAGATAAGTGTTCTTTCGAAACAACATCCTCTGTATTTACTTCAAATTCAATTTCCATTACTTTCGGGTCCTCGCAGCCAAATTCAAACCCGCTTCCAAATTCCGTTAAGTCATCTAATGGAGCAAATTCCTCGATAACTTGAAAATATGTATCTATATCCCCTTCTAACACCTTTGTAGCAACCTGTACGTCTCGCTCCCAGGCAAGATATTCTTGTTTATCCTGTTCGCTTGCTGCTATCACTTCTTCTCGCAGCTTCTGTTCCGCAGCTTCTCGATTGAAGAGTTTAGAAAAAAGGCTTGGTTTATAATTTTGCAGCTTCTGCAATGCCGCTTTTTCCTTTTCTCCCATTTCTCCACTTGGAAGTTGATAAGGTGGTTCTGAACCTCTCACTTTAATCCAATTAATAGAATCATCTGCTTCTATATGAATGCTATGGATACGCTCGATCGTATTTTCATATGCCTCCACCGCAAGCTTTGCTTGCTCTAATTCATTTAGCTTTGCTATCTCTCGTTGTCTTCTATTTATATCAGTTTGTCTTTGATAGGCAGGCGATTTTCTACTTCTACTTCCTGATCCTGAGGTACTATAGGATAATCCTGTCCCCGGAATACTTGCTGTTACTCTACTGCCTGTTCGTGAGTTCACACTGTATCTTAGTCCTTTTACACCAGCGCTTATTCCTACACTTTTTTTGCCCACATTTACACGAACACCAGGAGCTATTTTAAAACTCTTGCGAAAACCATATCCCATTCTTAACGCCCCTCTTTTTTTCCATATTATAACCTAATCCCGCGAAAACTTCGATTATACCTGATTAGACAATGTTGATGATTTATGCTTCCAATAGAAAGAATCCTCCTCACGCCTGAATAGGGGATTCTTCCTATCTAACTTCTAGTTATGTATAAAGATAGATAACTATCAACTAATTAAAATTCCTTTGATGATAAAGGTAAGAACAGTTTAACACCGCGCTTATTAACTGGCAGTATTTTTAAATCAGCTAGTAGATGACTTATGTATCCGCCTATACAAGTGTAAAACAATCCATTAATACCGAGCGAAGTCTCTAAATCAGCTGCAATAATTCCAAAAAAGATCACGCCTAAGATGGAGTGTGTATAACTTCGATGGGAAGTAAAAGATGCAATCATGATATAAATTCCTAGCAGAATAATCCAGCGCTCTTCTAAAGATATCCCCCCCATGAGTACAGCAATACCCGTGATTGTAAGCATATGTTTTTGTTTAATCAAAGATGCGATAAATAAAATCAGTATACCGATTCCGACACCCATCCACCTCTCTAACGCTGTTCTATCAAAGAAGCTATATAGAATCATCATTATTCCGATGACTTGGGCAGATAGCTGAATCATTTGATGAGGCAAAGTAATTTTTCCTCTAAGTTTTCCATCAATATCAAGATCGGGAATTAATCCAGACACTGCTCCTATAGAAACAAGCAAGAGTGTCTCTGATGGTGTGGATTGCACCGTATGAGCAACAATAAATCCAGTCGCTGATCCAATTACAGCATGTGATGTTCCATTCAAGTTGATTACCCCTCTAACATTTAATAATTTTGCAACATTACTATTCTACACCAAAACATTTGTTCTGTTTAGACTTAATTTCGTTTACAAAAAATAGATAATGCTATTAATCTAAAAACTAGTTAATCTTCATGGTAAAATAATGGTAACCAAGAAAATTAAAGTAGGTGTATAAGAAATGTTTTTCAGAAAAATGTCTAACAGTGAAGAAGCTAATTGGCGAAAAGGGACAATAGCCGGGTTCTACGTCTATTTATTATTGTTATTTGTCAACTATACTAGTTCCCTGTTTTTCCAGAAGGAGCCTTTTAGCACAACCATCATTTTTTGGTCAGGATTGCTAGTTGCTTTCGGTTTAGATTTCATCCTAAATTTACTGTCTAGAAAAAATAAATAGTGTGTAAGTCAGCATTAATAGATTCTTTTATTCACTTATGTTACACTCACTTCAAAAGGTGGTTTTGTTGATATGCAGCAATTACAATTTGAAGCTTCCTGGGATAAACAATTAGCACCTCAGGATCGAATAAATATAGAAAATATATTCCAAGAAACTAAGGATTTAACAAGTTTAAACATCCTTTTCTCTCCGATCCGTGAAGCAATTAATCATAAAGAGGCATTGCTTGTGTCTGTATTGGTTCATAATTTCACAGATAGTCCACTGTCATTCCATGATACTAAATTGGCTTATTCTATTAACGGAGATATCATTGCTGAAAGAACTTTCACCCTTCCGGATTTTGTTATCCCAGCCCATACAAGTATGCCTTGGACATTTATTTTCCCTAAAGGTTCTTATCAAATGACAACTTCTTTTAAGAATGGAACAATAAAGTTCAGCTAGGTGCTAAACTATAATCATTCATACGAAATGGAGGTTAACACTAAATCGTTAGCCTCCATTTTTGTTATCCATGGGTAGCTTCTCCTAATAATACATATTTTGCTTTACTTGCAGCTTTAATTAAATCTCGTAAATCTTCTATATTCTTAAATGGTTTACTATATTGTTGAATAGGTTGAAGCACTTCACTTGTAACTATTTTTTGCACATCCTTTAAAATGTGATTTTATCTATTTATTGTTTTATTTTGTTCATAAAGGAGCACGATATACGTACCTTTAAGTGTAGCATTATTGCTCATTTTCATTTTTATCTTTTTTTATAATTTTTTTATTTATATAAAACTCTCTAATTTCATAAACCTCATGCTGGAAAACAACCTAGGAAACTCCCATTACTTTTATTTCCTAATCCTTTAGTTCTCCTATTGTTGCTTATAGACAACACTTCTCTTGACGATGAAATCAGCACACCTTGCTACTTCCCCCTCCCTCTACTTTGTTATCATTCCCTTTTTCTATCCAGCTAGCTCCATAATCATGGAAAATAAACGGCAAAAATGCTACACTTTTTTCTTCTCTTTTTCGCTTTCCTACCCTTTATTGACTCATTTCATCCAACGTTATATTATCTTAGTGAAAATATTCACAAATAAATTCAGCTGATTATGTGAATTAAATCACAAGGGAGTGTTTAACATGTCTAAAGTAATTTCATCTAAACATGCAGCTCTATTGATAAAGGATAATGATACAATCGCAGCCAGCGGGTTTGGATTATCATGCTGGGCAGAAGAAATGGGAATTGCAATAGAAGAAGCCTTTCTCCAAAATGGTCATCCAAGAGATTTAACGGTAATTCATGCTAGTGCTGTAGGAAACCGTAAAGATAAAGGGATGAGTCATCTAGCCTATCAGGGACTAATAAAGAGATGGATTGGCGGAATTGCCTCTGCTTCTCCAGGACTTGCCAAATTAATTGAGGAAGACAAATGTGAAGCATATAATTTGCCTCAAGGTGTCATTACACAATTATATCGTGAAATTGCCGCTAAACGCCCTGGGGTTATTACCAAAGTTGGCTTAGGAACATTTGTTGACCCACGTTTAGAAGGTGGGAAAATGTCTCTTTCAACAAAAGAAGAAATCGTAAAAGTAATTGATTTAGAAGGAGAAGAATGGCTGTACTACAAAGCATTTCCCATACAAGTTGGCTTAATTAGAGGAACAGTAGCTGATGAAAATGGCAATCTTACCTTAGAAAAAGAAGGACTTCATATGGAGGTATTACCGATAGCACAAGCAGTCCGCAACTCTGGGGGGATTGTTATTGCTCAAGTAGAATCCATCGCCAAAAATGGTACATTAAATCCAAAAGATATTAAAGTTCCTGGTATTTTAGTAGATTATATCGTTGTATCCAAACCAGAAAATCACTTTCAAACCGAAAATACTTACTATAACCCAGCATTTTCTGGCCACATTAAAGTTCCAGTTAAAAATATCGAGTCTATTCCATTAGATGAGAGAAAGATCATCGCGAGACGTTCTGCCAAAGAATTAACGCCAAACTCTATCTTAAACCTTGGAGTTGGCATTCCTGTCTGCGTTTCTACTATTGCAGCCGAAGAAGGTGTAAGTGAACTACTGACATTAACAACGGAAGCGGGCTCAATTGGAGGCATTCCAGCTGGTCTTAAAGACTTTGGCCATGCCTACAATTCTGAAGCAATTCTTGACCATGATGCTCAATTTGATTTCTATGATGGAGGAGGTATTGACCTTTCTGTACTTGGATTAGCTCAAACAGATGAATTTGGTAATGTCAACGTAAGTAAATTTGGTACTAGAGTAGCAGGCTGTGGAGGTTTTATCAATATTTCACAATCAGCAAAAAAACTTGTCTTTGCTGGAACATTTACTGCAGCTGGATTAAAAATTGCAATTAATGATGGAAAACTAAAAATTCTTCAAGAAGGCAAAGTGAAAAAATTCATAAAGAAAGTACAACAAGTAACTTTTAGCGGTTGGTATGCTGCACAGACTAATCAACCTGTCTTATATGTGACAGAACGAGCTGTTTTCGAGTTAATAGATGGAAAAGTGACGTTAACTGAAATTGCTCCAGGAGTGGATTTAGAAAGAAATATCCTCCATCAAATGGAATTTACTCCTGTCATTTCTCCAGAATTAAAAGAAATGGATAAGGAAATGTTCTTAGAACATTGGGGGGAATTACATTCCATTTTAAATCAAAAACAGCTAGTTAGGACTATATAGGAGGATTAGCTATGCATACTAATATCAACAGGTGGAGTGTTTTAACTGCATCCACTTTAATCAATATATGTGTTGGTGCCGTCTATGCTTTCAGTGTATTCGCATTACCATTAACAGAAAAATTCCATGCTAGTATGTCTACTATTATGATTGCTTTCACCATCAATGCAGCTATTTCTCCTATTCCTATGATCATTGGTGGAAAACTTGTAGACAAAGGCGGGGCTAAAAAAGCCATTATTATCGGAGGCTTAATGTTTGGGTTTGGATTTGTTTTTTCCGGACTTGCAGCAACTCCATGGGTACTATATATTACTTACGGTTTATTGGCTGGTATTGGTCAAGGAATTGTTTACTCGGCAACGATTGGAAACACAGTCAAGCTATTTCCAGACAAAAGAGGTTTAGGAACAGGGATTGTAACAGCTGGTTATGGAGGAGGAACAATTATTATCGCACCTATAGCTAATGCCCTCATTACAACCTACGATGTTCAATTTGCATTAATAACCATTGGAATCTCTTTCTTAATAATAATCATGGCCTGCAGCTTCTTCTTTCAAGTTTGTCCTAATAATTATTTACCTGATGGATGGACGATTCCTGGGAATAAAAACGAAAATAAAAAAGCCAGTGTTCAAATAAATTGGAGAGAAATGATTAAAAAACCTATTTTTTATATTATTGCTAGTATGTTCATGATTGGAGCATTATCAGGAATGATGGTAACCTCCAATGCATCAGTTATTGCTCAAAGTATGTTTGGGCTATCTGCTGCTAGTGCAGCCCTTTTCGTGAGCTTATACTCACTTAGCAACTGTTTTGGACGTATTTTTTGGGGAGCAATCTCTGATAAATTAGGACGTACTATCTGTTTAATGTTAATTTATATTGTCATCGCCTCCATGCTTTTAACCATTGCATTATCAACATCAGTAATTGGTTTTGCTGTTGCTATTATCGGAATCGGATTATGCTTTGGCGGCACAATGGGGATTTTCCCTTCCATTGTCGGCGAAAAATTTGGAATGAAATTTTATGGTGTTAATTATGGGGTTACCTTTATTGGCTATTCTGCAGCAGCCTTTTTTGGGCCAAGAATCGCCAATACTGTTGCAGAATTAAATAATGGAGATTTTACAAACGCATTTTATATTGCATTAATCATTTCATTAGTTGGATTGATATTAACATTTATATATAAATCAATGGAGAATAAACAGCCTAAAACAATTACAAGTTCTACTAAAATAGTATAAATATAATAATCTTGGGAGGAGAAAAAAAATGAGTATTACAAAATTATTAGATATTAAATATCCAATTTTTCAAGGGGGAATGGCACAAATTGCTTTTGCACCATTAGCTGGAGCAGTCTCAAACGCAGGCGGATTAGGAATTATTGCTTCTGGTGGTCTATCCGCAGACGCTTTACGGGAAGAAATTCGAAAAACAAAAGAAATTACCACCAACCCATTTGCTGTAAATTTGATGTTGATGATGAATAATATTCCTGAATTAATCGATGTTATTATTGAAGAAGGAGTAAAAATTGTCACAACAGGAGCTGGGACACCAGCCCCTTACATGTCGCTTTTTAAAGAGAATGGCATAAAAGTTATCCCGGTTGTTCCTTCTGTGAAAATCGCAAAAAAAATGGAAGCATTAGGAGCAGACGCTATTGTAGCTGAAGGTACCGAAGCTGGAGGTCATGTTGGAGAGACTACCACTATGGCTTTATTACCTCAAGTAGTAAGCGCTGTTTCTATTCCCGTTATTGGAGCAGGAGGTATCGCTGACGGAAGAGGAATTGTGGCTGCGTTTGCATTGGGAGCACAAGGTATACAGATCGGTACACGTTTCTTAGCTACTTATGAATGTCCTGTTCATGAAAATGTAAAAAAAGCAGTGCTTGATGCAATAGATACGAGTACAACAGTAACAGGCAGAAGTTTAGGCGGACCTGTTAGAAGTATTAAAAACAGTATGATTGATGAATACCTAAAACTAGAACAGCAGCATGCCTCAAGAGATGACTTAGAAAAATTGTCATTAGGCTCGTTAAGAAAAGCAGTTTTTGAGGGCGATATTGATAGAGGGTCTGTTATGGCTGGCCAAATTTGTGGCTTATGTAATGAACTTACTACAGTAGAAGAAATGATTACAACACTGTTCATAGAAGCAGAGGAAGTACAAAGAAAGCTAGCAAATCTATCTTTTCCCGCTAAAGAAACAGTTAATAATTAAATGACCGAGAAACAGTCAAGAACGGAGCACTATTTGGCTGTTTCCATTCTGCTAATTTGTTCCATTTTCAAAGAACCCTTCCTGCTCATCTATCTATTTTTTTCCTTAAAATAGACATAATTAGGACGAGCACATACTATGTAGCCCCTTATAATTAGAAGGTGTAAGTAGTTTTTATACAAAGGGGATGGAAATCATTGATGACTGAAAAAACAATGCAACCATTTATTGATTCACCCTCCAGTTTATTTGTTACGGACGGTTCAGGAAACATTTTAATTTCTAATGAATTTACTGCTCTAACATTAGGAATGTCACTAGAAGAGCTATTGCAGCTAAATGTACAGGACTTAGTTAAAGCAGGATATTATAAACATTCCATTACAATGGAGGCCATTCAAACAAAACAAAAAGTATGCAAAACAATTAAAACCAATAGAGGGTTTAATATTAGATCCACTGCAACACCCCTCTTATATAAAAGTGGTGAAGTGCAATTAGTTGTAACCACTTCCAATAATATCAAAATAGAAAATCAGCAAACCTTCATTGAAGTTGATTCCGTTAATAAAATGGAAGAACAAGAGAAAAAAAGAGAACAGCAAAAATTAGTAGTAGAAAGTTTAGCTATGAAGCAAATAATGAAAGTATGTAGAAAGATTTCTCATTACAATAGTAAAATACTTATCTATGGCGAATCTGGTACTGGAAAAGAAGTCATAGCAAAATATATTCATCAACATAGCGACCGAGCAGATGGGCCATTTATTACAATTAATTGTGCAGCTATTCCGCATTCTTTATTTGAATATGAGCTATTTGGATATGAAAAAGGTATGCTAGCTGGTGTATTTGACGAAAAAAAAGGGATGATAGAGGAAGCAAATAATGGCTATTTATTTTTAGATGAAATTTCCGAAATACCTTTAGAAATGCAAGCAAAACTATTAAGAGTACTAGAGGAAAACGAACTGCGCCGCATTGGTGGAACAAAGCAAATCCCTATCAACTGTAGGGTAATTACTGCTACTAATTGTGATTTATGGGGCCTTGTGCAACAGAATAAATTTAGAGAGGACTTGTACTATCGAATTAATGTCATTCCTATTTATATTCCCCCACTTCGGCATCGAAAGCCAGATTTAGTTGGGTTACTCTCTTACTTTTTGCAGAATATTAATGATAATTATGGTACTAATTATCGCTTTAAAGCAGAGGAATTTGAATACATGCTTCATCAAGAGTGGCCAGGAAATGCAAGAGAACTAAGAAACTATATTGAACGATTGGTTTTAACAGAACAAACTGTGATGAGAGAAAAGGAAGAACAAGTAACGGATTGGTTTACTCTTGATTACTTTATTAAAAGCAATATGAGCAAACTATCTCAACTAAAAGATTACACTGCTATTACAGAAGGACGATATATTCAACAAATGATAGAAATATGCAATAATAATAGCACAGAAGCAGCAAAAAAGTTAGGGATTGACCGGTCCGTAATTTATCGTAAACTAAAGAAGATGGAAAAAGTATTAAAAGATTTATAATCAAACGAGGCTCCATCAGTGCCGTTAAGAATATGGTAAAATCCCTTTATATTCAGTTGCCTCTAATTGTATGCGACAACTATTCCCTCCTATAAGTAAAATAAGCAATAAAAAAAGCTATCTTCTTATCAGATAGCTTTTTGTGATATTTTTCACATAAACAAGTAAATTTAAGCCTCTTTTTTAAAAGATTTAACCACTGCTTGTGTCTTCTCCGAAATATGATACCAATAGGCAGCTCCTACAAAAACAGCTCCACCGATAATATTTCCAATTGTAACTGGCAGTAAATTAGCAATTAGTCCGCCGATCGATACAGTTTCAGGATGAGGAATGATAAGTGCAATAGACAATAAGGTCATATTGGCGACACTATGTTCAAACCCTGATGTAATAAAGGCAAACAGACACCAAAAGATCATAATTAATTTCGCTGTTTCATCCTTTAATTTTACGGAACACCAAACAGCTAAACAAACGAGAATATTACAGAGAATCCCTCGAATCAATAATTCCATAAAAGGAGCATTCATTTTCGCTGCCGCTCCGTTTGTTATAAAATCCGCTACCCCTCCAACTGCCAAACCAGAATAGCTAAATAATAATGCTACGAGAATAGAACCGATAAAGTTACCGATATAACTGTATCCCCATACTTTCCCAGTATCCTTCCATGTGACTTTCTTCTCCAGCATGCCTATTGTCATTACCATATTATTACCGGTAAATAAGTCAGCCCCTGCCATAATAACTAAACTCAATGCAATCCCAAAGGAGACTCCCATGACAATTTTGGTACCTGCAAATCCGGTCGCACCAAGTAAGCCGCCAATTGTAAAAATAAGAATAATTCCTAATCCAACAAAAAAACCCGCAAGCATCGAACCAACTAAATACTTCTTTTTACTTGCAGTTAATGCATTGCTTTTCATTAATGCCGTATTACTAAATGCAGTAATAACCTCTTTCATAACGACACTCCTCTACCTTTTTATTTTATATTGTAAGGCTCATGAATTGCTCTTCCATTCTTTCTAGCAAAACTTCCTTCATCAACTGGTCGTATTTTAACGGCTGACAAAGAATCACTTCTTTGTCGCTGCTTTCTATCGTGCTTTCCATTCTTTTTAATAACCTTCCTGTAAAAAGTAAATACGGGACAATATAAATCTTGTTATATGCTAATTGAAGCTTTTGTAGTTCCTCCTCAAACTCTGGCTTCCCTGCTGTTAAAAATGCAGGGTATACAGAGCAAGCTAATTTTTGTTGTATATGCTCACTTATTTCCTTCAGCTTTCCAATTGGTTCGGGATCACTGCTGCCTCTCCCGACTATTAGAATTCCCCCATCATGATCCCATCCTTGTTCATTGATTCTTTTCATAACTAAGTTCAGCATTTTTGGATGGACATCAAATGGTTTAGAAACAGAAAATCGTACATCTGGAAACCTTTCTTTCACTGCCAGTAATTCTTCTGGTATATCTCTTTTAAAATGAGCTGCTGCAAACAATAGAACAGGTACGACGAGAATATCCCTTGCTCCAGCCCAAATTACTTTTTCCATCGTTTCCTCAATAGAAGGTGACGCTAGTTCTAAAAAAGCAATTTCTTGAACAGGGATATTTATTTCTTTTTTTACTGCTTCAATAAATGCGATGAATTGTTTATTACCTTCGATTATGCGGCTGCCATGGCCAATATACACAACTGCATCCATCAGCTCTCACACTTCCATTCCTGATTATCTAATACTTGCTGTACCTGTTCATCTATATGATTAAATCCCTGCTTAACAACATACTCCTGCACCGATTGGCCGATTGCCGCAAATGACAGTTCCATTGGATTCTGTGTGCTAAATTTACGCCATTCTTGTAAAAATAAATCAACAGACCGTTTATTGGGAAAAATAACCGTTTCCCATTGGTCTTCTGTCAACAAGCGTTCATTTACTTCTTGAAAACGTTCATCTATTTCAATCATATGGCTAGGTAGTGCTAGTAAATTATCGGAGAAGGCTTGTTTCTCGATTGCTTGTTCATTTCCTATTAAAATAGCACTTCTTTTGTCATACGATGCCTTTAGACTGTGTATGCCCCTTTTTTCTAATTCCTTGCGTGTTTTATCAGACAGATGTTCTATTTGTCGAGGAAGATCCCGCACATCATAATTTGCTTTAAATAGCTGAGTAAACACAAGCTCTACTCCTTCTACAGAAGCAAAAATCAGTCTTTCTGCATTTACTATCAATTGTATCTCCTCCGCTGTATAGGAGTGCGCGTTAGATTTGATAGTGGGGAAGGCATAAGCCTCTGCACCATTTTTAGAAAAATATCTTTCTAGTACACTTTCTTCTGATGAGCTTTTTGCAATCAATAGCTTCTTTTGATAAAAGGATTTTTTCTCGAACCATGCAATAGACGATCTTAACTGGACAACATCACCAATTATTGTTAATGCTGGGTTTCCAAGCTTTGCTTCCTTTACCCTTTCTACTATTGTTTCTAAGGTCCCTTCGACTACTCGTTGTTTTCCTAGAGTGGCCCACTCAATAACAGCTACTTTCGTGTCACTAGACTTACCTTGAGCTATTAAGCTTTCACAAATTCCCGGTAAGCCTTTCACCCCCATATAATAAGCAAGTGTATCTCCTATCGCTTCTTGCTTAGGCTTATGATGAATGGCCGCTTCATTTTTCTTACAAGCATGCCCTGTTCGTATCGTAAAGCTAGTACTATAATCTCGGTGTGTTACCGGAATGCCGGCATAAGCACTTGCTGCAATGCTTGACGTCACTCCGGGTACTATTTCAAAAGGGATATCATATGCTGCTATTGCTTCTGCTTCTTCCCCAACTCTTCCAAAAACAGAAGGATCTCCTCCTTTTAACCGCACAACATACTTTCCTTTTAAAGCTTCTGCTACTAAAGTTTCGTTAATCTTTTCTTGTCTCATAATATGATTATTGGGCAGCTTTCCACAATAGATAAACACACAATCTCTGCTTGTAAAACGCAATAAGCGTGGATTGGCAAGTCGATCATACAAGACAACATCTGCTTTTTTTAAACATTCTCTCCCCTTAGTTGTAATTAAACCAATATCCCCAGGCCCTGCTCCCACAAATGCTACATACCCCTTGTTCGTATCCATCTCTTACACCATTATATAAATATAGTCATCTTTTATTTGTGTTTCATAAACCTCTACACAGCCATTATCCGGTTTTTGAACTTCGCCTGTGACTAAAGAAATTTTCCAATCATGCAATGGACAGAAAACAAATTCGCCTGATACAATTCCTTCTGCCAATGGACCATTTTGATGGGGACAGTTATTCGCAATAGCTCTAACCTCTCCATTAGAAAGATGAAATAAAGCAATTGATTTTCCTTTTAAATGAACCTCTTTACCAATTTGTTTAGGTAAATCAGCTAGTTTCATAATCTTATTCCATTCTAAAGTTGCCGTCATCATGTATTCCCTCCATTTTTGTTCTATAGCTATTAGCCTTTTATCACTTCATACATTTCTCTCTTCATTTGGTCGTTTAAAACAGTAGACCAAGCTTCTTCGTATGTTGTTTTTGCACGCTCAAATCTGCTTACAAACTGTTTCATATTTCTAGCATTTAGTAGTGTTTCTTTCACTGTTTCAATCCCCATACGTTCCACCCATGGAGCCGTTCTTTCTCCATAGTTCGCATTTTCACGATAATATTGAACAAATGCCTTGGCCATTGTAATTACTTCTTCTTCTGTTTGAACTGTTGTTAAGCTATCGCATTCACGTACTTCTGTTCCGCCATTTCCACCAATATACAACTGATAGCCATTTTCTACGCAAATAACACCAAAGTCTTTTGTCAATACTTCTGCACAGTTTCTTGGACATCCTGTTACTCCCATTTTCATTTTATGCGGAGTGTCGACCATTTCTAGTTCTTGTTCTAACTTAATGCCAAGTCCCAATGAATCTTGGGTGCCGAAGCGGCAAAATCTTGACCCAACACATGATTTTACGTTACGAAGAGATTTAGAATAAGCATAACCAGAACGCATTCCTAGCTCTTCCCAAACATGTGGGACATCTTCTTTCTTCACACCATATAATCCAATCCGGCTTGCCCCGGTAATTTTCACTAATGGCACATTGTATTTTTTCGCTACCTCTCCGATTTTCACTAAATCCTCTGCAGTAGTTGTTCCGCCATACATACGAGGAATGATGGAGAATGTCCCATCTTTTTGAATATTCCCTTCCATTTTCTCATTAACAAATCTTGATGCCTTATCGTCCTCGTACTCTTCTGGGAACAGCATACGCATATAATAGTTTAACGCTGGGCGGCATTTTGAACAGCCTTCTTCACTTGCAAAACCAAGCACCATTCTAACTTCTTTTGGAGATTTAAGCTGCATTTCTTTTATTTGTGCTACTACTTCATCACGAGTAAGTGTTGTACAGCTGCACATCCCTGTTTTTTGAATGGATGCATCAAAGCTGTCACCAAGTGTATGCGCTAAAATCCCTTCAACTAGTGGTTTACATTTACCACAAGATGCTCCTGCCTTTGTACATCCTTTTACTTCTTCAAAAGTAGTTAATCCCTGCTCTAGGATAGAATGAACGATAGTACCTTTTGTTACCCCATTACAGCCACATACAGTGTCATCTGCACTCATGCTTGCTACTAAATCTTCTTCTGCGTCCTCCCCGCTCTTGCTCAATACAGAGGAACTTGTATACTCACTAATATCTGCTTGTTTCTTCAACATATTAAATAGCCGAGTTCCATCGGAAGCATCTCCGTATAAGACAATTCCAACAATTTTGTTGTCTGTTACTAAAATCTTTTTATATACTTTTGCAAATTGGTCATGAACAATAATTGCTTCCGTATTTTCATCCTCATGGATTTTCCCTCCTGAAAATAAGTCACACCCTGCTACTTTCAATTGAGTAGAAAGAATTGATCCTTGATATCCTTTTCCTTCTTTGCCTGTTATATAATCGGCAAGAGCCATTCCTTGTTCATATAGAGGAGCAACTAATCCATAGGCAATTCCATTATGCTCTGCACATTCCCCTACTGCAAAGATGGATGGATCAGATGTAACCATATGATCATTCACAATGATCGCGCGATTTACTTCTAATCCTGCCTCACGGGCAATTGCTACATTTGGTCTAATACCAACAGCCATTACGACAAGATCACAATCAACTGTTGTTCCATCTGTAAATTTCAATCCTTGAACTCGTTTATCTCCATATATCTCTGCTGTCTGTTTTTCCATTAAGAACTTCATACCTTGTGCTTCTAAATCTTTTCTAAGAAGATTTGCTGCTGCTGCATCTAATTGCTGCTCCATTAAAGTTGGCAATAAGTGAACAACATGAACTTCCATTCCACGATCTATTAATCCTCTTGCAGCTTCTAATCCTAGTAATCCTCCGCCGATAACAACCGCTTTTTTATAAGTCTTTGCTGTTTCCAGCATTTTTTCCGTATCGTCAATGGTTCTGAATCCAATTACACCTTCTAAATCACTTCCAGGTATCGGTAAAATAAAGGCACTAGATCCTGTTGCAAGGATAAGTTCATCATATTCTATCGCTTTTCCTTTATCCGTAAGGACCGCTTTCTCTTCTCGATCAATCTTTATTGCTTTTTCTCCTGTTAAAAGATGAATATGATTCTCTTGATACCAATTCCAGTCATTAATATTAATATCATTTACAGTTGTTTTTCCTTGCAAAACATTTGAAAGCATAATTCGATTATAGTTTGGATAAGGCTCATCCCCAATAATCGTTATGTCAAAAAGGTCAGCATTTCTCTTCAATATCTCTTCAATCGTCCGAACTCCTGCCATTCCATTTCCAATCATCACTAATCTCTTTTTCATTTTTCGTCCCTCCAAGACTTATCTAGTAAGGTGATTTATTTGTGAAATAAATCACATAAAAATCCATAATAAACAATTTGTAAATAATTTTCGTATGTCCTCTTATCACTATGCTAATGAGAATAGTCATATCCCTAAATTTTCCTTCTTGAAGATAAACTCTATTGGAGTACGGATTTTTTCAACATAGTGTTCAAAAGAAATAATTAAAATACATCTTTTGCAGTTTCATTATATATTCTTTTATGGGCAAAAATGGAGGGTAAATTTGACGATTCAATGAACATCTTTTGTCATTTTTATGTCTAGCAGAAAAGTACAAAGTAAATTTAAACTAAAAAAAGAAGGACAAACCTGCAAATATATGCAGGTTCATTCCTTCCTAGCGATTCTCACCATTTGATTCAATTACTTCTTTATACCAATAAAAGCTCTTCTTCTTGATTCGACGAAGGTCATGTGTTCCCTCTTCATGCTGATTGATATAGACAAAACCATATCGTTTTTGGAAGCCATTCAGCCAGCTTAACAGATCTGTAAATGACCACACACAATATCCTAGCAGATCTACACCATCCGTAATAGCTTCTTGCATCGCATTTATATGGGATCGAATAAAATCAATACGGTAATCATCATTGATAATATCGCCTTCTTCTAGTTTATCAAAAGCACCTAAGCCATTTTCACTAATAAGAATAGGAAGCTGGTATCTATTTGTAATCCTGCGAAGAGCGATCCGTAATCCTTGTGGATCAATATTCCAATCCCAATCCGTTCTTTCCAAGTTTGGATTTTCTACTGTTTTAAACACTCCAGGAATTCCTGAATCCTGCGAAGTTCCTTTTTTACCAGAAGTGTTCATTTCAGCACTGCCTACTCCGCCTTCTAGAGGATTTTTCTCAAAGGTCGTTGTTTGATAATAGTTAAGTCCCATGAAATCAGGAGTGCCTTCTCGTAATAATTCAAAATCTCCCTCTTCAACCTCTGGAGTCAATCCATTTGCTTCTAAATAGTTCCATGCAGCTTCTGGATATCTTCCCCATGCATACATATCCATCCACCAATGACTATTTAATTCTTCCGCATTCTCTGCTGCAATAATATCTTCTGGCTTTGAAGTTAAAGCATATGCAGGAGAGTAAGCAAAGCTTGGTCCAATTTTCCCACTTGGAACATATTGGCGGAAAGCCTTAATAACACTCGCATTTGCTAAATTCGCATGATGGTTCACTTGATAGAATCGTTTTTCATCTGTTACTCCAGGTGGATGTACAGCCATGCGATAGCCTAAACCAGTGAAAATATTTTGTTCATTTAAACTTACCCAATATTTCACTCGATCTCCAAATTGCTTGAATAATTCGATACTATAATTCGTAAAATCCTCAATAATTTGGCGCGATTCCCACCCACCATATTCATCTTGCAGTGCTTGCGGAAGATCCCAATGATAAAGAGTTAGCACTGGCTCAATTTTATATTTAATTAATTCATCAATTAAATCATTATAAAAATCAATTCCCGCTTGATTTACCTCTCCTTTTCCATTCGGAAAAATTCGCGTCCAAGCAACCGAAAATCGGTATGCCTTCATTCCCATTTCAGCCATTAACTGTACATCTTCTTTATAACGATGATAATGATCTACCGCTACATCCCCATTTGTACCTTTAAATGTTTTTCCCGGTATTCTAACAAACGTATCCCAAATGGATACTCCCTTGCCATCCTCATTCCATGCACCTTCTACTTGATAAGCTGCCGATGCAGCACCCCAAAGGAAGTTACTAGGGAACGCTTTCAAAGATTGGTGAATCATTTGGCTACACTCCTTATTCGATAGACTTAACATTAATTATTTAACTATACATATTCTACTATCAAAGGTATAGTTGATTATAAAATAAGTATATACATATAATCATATTTTGGCAACTTTTGTATATTAAATAATTATGACAGTTAAAGGGTAATAGACATTCAAATGAATGTCTCAGACTGTAGACAAACTCCTGTATTTTGAAAATAGAAATTTAACTAAAGAATATTTATTAACCTCTTTGAATCAGGGGGTACTTTCCGCTCCGGGGGTTCGCTTTCCGTGGGGCTCGCGCTGAGCCGCTTCGGCTTTCAGCCTGCAGGGTCTCAGACTGTCTCGCTAATCCCACAGGAGTCTCACCCCCTCCACTTCAAGCAACTCATAAAAATGCAATTCTACTTCACCATTTTTGGTTCCAATCCCAAAGATAATAAATTCAACTTTTTTAAACAGCGAAGAATGATTTACTATCTATCCCTAACTATATGCTATTATTAATTTATAACAACATTCTTCAGGAGGAATCCATCAATTGAAAAAAACAGTAAATGTAGTAGCAGGAATTATTGAAAACCATCAAAATGAAATATTATGTGCACTTCGTTCCCCTCAAATGACTATTCCAAATAGATGGGAATTCCCTGGTGGGAAAGTCGAAAAAGGGGAGGATATCTATACTGCACTTGAGAGAGAAATTAAGGAAGAATTAGGATGTATAATAAAAGCAGACCAACTTTTCCATGAACATACACATGAATATGATACATTTATCATTACGCTAATTTGTATTAAAGCTAAAATCATCGATGGAACACCAGCTGCTAGTGAACATTCCAAACTAGTATGGTTAGAGAGAGAGAATTTAGATTCATTAAAATGGGCGCCTGCAGATATTCCAGCAATGACAGCATTAATAAATGAAAAATAAAAAATGCTAGGATTTCATCCTAGCATTTTTTTATACCTTTACTACAAACTCATTATAAATCCTAGTTGGTAATGTATGTTCCAACTCCATAATCACAGTAATTGGTTTATCTCCTTCGAATTCTATGGTATTCCCTTTCCCTATATAAATATAAGGTTCTATTTTCCCATCTATCTCTTTATATTTACGAATAAATAAATGTAAATGTATCCGCCTCTCTTTATTATAAATAATATTTTTTCCTCTATCAGAACTTTGACTAGTACTATTTGGTGTTTGCCATTGGAAGGTATTCTCATCAATTATTTTATCTTTATAATTAATACTTTCTTTAATATCCTTCTCCTTATGAAGATCTATATAAAGAAAATACTCATTACCATTTGTTAGAAGTCCCGACCCTCTAAAGGAACTATGGATTTTGCGATAATTAGATAATAAAGCAGCATCTATCATTTGATATTGTTCATATAATTTAAAATGTGGGATACCATAATACGTTTCTTTAAATTCCTTTTCATATCGAAAAATCCCATACATTATACAGTCTTCTACATATATTCGAAATGGTTCCTTTTCCAATATTCGCTTAAAAGACTCTGTTTTTACTAATTTATTATTCTCATAAATACAAAGTTGAAGCTTTCCTTTCTTTTGCATAGAATCATAATAATTTTGGTTTAAATTTTCAAAAGCATGTATAATACTATCGTCATCCACTCTTTCTACATACTTCAAAATTTCCTGTTTTGCATCTTCTAGAGTAATTTCATTTGTTTCTAGCAAATTTTTTAATATAACAAACTCATATATCCGTTTAAGGGGAAGTTTACTGGATAACTCTTTTAATACACTTTCAAAATTAATATCCATTAGTAATTCTTTAAGCTTAATATCTTTTTCTACTTTCGCAACAAATTGAAGATAACTTTTTTCTTTATCAATAAATTTGATTGGATCAGGTGATCCATCATATTTTAAATAATCCACTAAAAGGTAGGGGATTTTACCACTGTTAAGCTTCTTAAATTCATAATATTCTTCTTTTAAATACTTCATAGAATTAAAGTTCTCTCTGTCAATTTGTGCTAGAATTCTTTCTTGAGAAATTCGATCCATTTGTATATGTGTACTACCTGGTATATTAGCAAAACTTGTTGTAATAGCAACCTTTAAGCTTTCTTTATCGTAATATCTACTTCCATTTAAAGCGATAGCAATTAAAAAAGTTTTATTATGATTTCCGATAAAATCCAATACTGTAAGAAAGCTTTTCCCCTCATACTTTCTTAACCCTCTACCTAATTGTTGGATAAATACAATTGGAGAATTAGTTGGTCTTAACATTAACACCGTATTTACCGTAGGAATATCTACTCCTTCATTAAAAATATCTACCGAAAAAATAACTTCTAATTCATCAGCATCGTCTTCTAATTTATTTATATAATGAGCCCTTTGATCAACACTCATTTCTCCAGTTAAACATGCACTTTTATAGCCTCTTTTATTGAATTCTTCTGTCATATATCTTGCATGTTCTATACTAGCACAGAAACCTAAACACTTTCTTTTTTGTCCGTCATGCTGATAAAAACGCATTTTCTCAATAATAAAATCTACTCGCTCATTAACTTTTAATCTTTTCGTTATCTCAGTAATATCATTAATATCGACATTACTTAAATCAACTTCTTCTATATCCGTGATTCCAAAATAATGAAAAGGAACAACTAATTCATCATCTAACGCCTCATGTAGTCGTACTTCAATGGCAACATTATTGTCAAAAAGATCAAAAACATTTTGATTATCTGTTCTCTCTGGAGTAGCTGTCATTCCAAGTGTAAATTCTGGATCAAAATATTGTATGACCGATTGATAACTATTACTAGTTGCATGATGCGCTTCATCGAAAATAATGTAATCAAAATGATCTTTACTAAACTCACTATAGCATTTGGATAAAGTCTGGATCGTAGTAAATATGTAATCAGCATTTTTATCTTTATGATTTCCTGTTAATAAACCAAATTTAAATTTCTCATTTGGTAATAGTTTTTCAAACGTTTCTTTAGCCTTCTTCAATATTTCTTCTCTATGTACAATAAACAACATTCGTTTTGGCTGATATTGTTTTATATCGAAAGCGGACATATAAGTCTTACCGGTACCAGTAGCAGCAATAACCAATGCCCTTTTTTCACCGAAAGAACGTAATCTATTAAGATTTTCCATTGCTCTTTTTTGCATTCTATTAGGAATGATATACTCACTTTGTTCATATATAAGCTGAGGCTTTTTGCCAGTATAACTGATAATAGAATTTACAAACTTCTCATAGTCATCAATAAATTGGTCATCAGCATCTGTCGTTATATCCCATAAATGATCATATTCCTTTTTAACATTATGGATAAAAGGAGTATTCTCCTTAGAGACAAGTTTCACATTCCATTCTACATTACTTTTTAATGCACTCTGAGTTATATTAGATGAACCAATAATGACCTTATAGTTCTCTTTATTTTCGAATATATATGCCTTCGTATGAAATCCTGTTTCTTTATCTGTAACATATACTTTTAGATCAATATTATTGAATTCATTAATTTTTCTTAATGCTTTTCCTTCCGTAAAATTCAAGTAAGTAGACGTAATAATCTTCCCTTTTATACCATTCCTTTCCGCTTCCTTTAATGAATCTAAGAGCAACTGCAATCCACTAAAATTAACAAATGCAACACTAAAATAAAATCTTTCACACTCTCTAATCGCCTGTACTAATTCACTTAATAAATTTCCATTACCTGAATTCACAATTAGTTCTTTGTCCATAAGCTCTTAATATCTCCCTGTCTAGTTGTTCGATTTAATCAAATTATTTTGGCAATACTAATTTCTCTTATTAAAATTTGTAAAATAATAAAGTACTTTTAAATGGAGATAGTCATATTTAAAAAACATAAACTTTTTATCTCTTGCACTATCTATTCCCTTCTTTCCATAAGTACTAATTCGCTACTATTATTGTACTAGATAATGGTAATTAAGCTATGAGATTTTCAATTTTTTCTCTTCAGTACTAAACTTTATTAAATTCTTTCTAATTATAAACCGAAATATTTCCAATTTTATTAATTAACTTTCTTTTAGACCACAGCCCTACGTATAATCACATTAAGAAAGTCCCCACCTAAAAATTGTGAAATTTCCCCCGTTACGCTTCTTTATTTTTGATACAATAGAACTAATTTTTCCAATGATGGGTTATAAAGAAAGGAGTAATGTACTATATATTTCTATAAAATAGGATTATTTTAAACATTAAGGGATTTTTTCAAAAATGGTTATAAATTATCTACAAATCTAGGCAATTGCCCTGAAGTGGTTTTATACTTCCCATTTCATACTCAAATGGTCATTTCTTAATAGGGAAAACTATGCCTTCGAGATTAAAAGATTAATTCTGCAGCCATTCCATCAATCTTTTAATTGAATATTAGCAAATCAACTTAATAGCTTTATTGTCAAAGAAGAAAGGAATTTTCAACGATGAGAAACAAAGAAAAAACAACTCGCAAAAAATCAATACGTGTTAAATTAATCGGAATTATTGGTCTTACCCTATTAATTTCTATCCTAGGATCTTCTTCTCTCTACTATGGTTATTCTAACAATACTTTGAAAAATGTTTATAAAGAAGAAAACGAAGCATCTGCCGTTAGTTCAGCTAAAAGTATCCAAATCTTTTTAAGTAAACATGAAAAATCAGTAGAAGAGCTTTCTTTACATATTGCCAGTTTGTATGACGATAAAGGAGAAAATGAAACGATTCATCAATTGTTAGAGAATACAAAGTCTCATGATGAATCACTAGTTGCTGCTTATTTTATTGATGCCGGATCAGGCAGAATGGATATTGCTCCATGGGTTGATTTTGGAAATGCATTGGATACAAGGGCATTTAAAGAAACAAAAAAGGCAGATACAACCCATTGGATGGAAGTTTACAAAGATAATGTTACAGGCGATATGATGACTTCCGTTATCACACCAGTTAAAAAGAACGATCAGCTTATTGGTGTATTAGGATACGATATTTCATTAGATGCTATTGGTGATTTAAGAGAGCAGTTACAAAAAGGCAAAGAAAATAAATTATTAGTTTTGGATAATCAAGGGGTGGTAGTCACTTCCTTCTTGGACGCAAATGGAAAAAACCTTTCCATTCAACAGAGTGGAAAGGTTAAAGATGTAGAAGATATTGTAAAGGATAAAGCAGCCTTTAAAAGAGAATTTAATTGGGTAGACTCCTTATATAACAAAGATGCAGTGGATACAACCGCATCCTTTGAAGGTACTTCTTATCAAGTAAACTCTTCTACGATTGAAGAGACTGGTTGGAAAGTCGTTTCAGTGACAGCAGATAATGTGATTTCCAATAAATTAAAAGGCATAACATGGATTGGATTAGGCACTAGTTTAGGTGGTTTAATCATAGGTATCGTAATTGCTTACTTCCTTTCCAAAATGATACTTAACTATTTACGAAAATTTAATGAAGCAACCGAAAAAGCTTCGAGAGGGGACTTAACCGTATCTTTTGCTATTAATAACAATGATGAAATCGGTGAATTTTCTAAAAATTTTAATACGATGTTAGTAAATATTCGACATATGACGAAAAAAATCCAAACTGATTTTTCTAAAGTGAAAGATACTTCCCAAAGTTTAACTGAAATTGCTTCTCAAAATAGTGCTTCCATTGCAGAAGTTACAAGCTCAATAGAAGAAATAGCTACTGCCAATAGCCAGCAATCTTCAGAAGTTGAAAAAGGCTCCATGGCCATTAAAGAGTTAAATGAAACAATTAATCGATTGGTGGCACAATCAAAAAGTATGGAATTTTCCCTGCAAGATGCCCATCAAGAAGTGGGGTCTGGAAGAACAAATGTAACAAACTTAGAAAGTTCGTATCAAAATTTAGAAAGCTCATTATCAAAGGTTGCTTTCATTGTTAATGATTTAAATGCTAAATCTAAAAACATCTCCCAAGTTACTGAGGTTATTAAGCAAATTTCTGAACAGACTAACTTACTATCTTTAAATGCAAGTATCGAGGCTGCGCGTGCTGGTGAACACGGACGTGGTTTTGCAGTAGTAGCAAATGAAGTACGAAATTTAGCAGAACAATCGAAGGAATCTGCTGAACATATTCAAAATATTATTTACTCTGTTATCCAAGATACTGCTCAAGCAGTAACAATGATGAAGGAAACAAATACAATTAGTGAACAACAAAAAGATGCGGTAAATAGTGTTACTAATTCCATTAATCAAATCACTAATTCTTTAGAAAAAATTGTGGAAGATATTCAAGTATCTAATCATGCAATCCAAGAAATCGATGTTCAAAAAGATGTGGTTGGCGGCATGATTAATGAAATTTCTGCTTCATCAGAAGAAACAACTGCTTCAACAGAAGTAATCTTATCTTCTATGGAAGAACAATCTGCTTCTACAGATGAAGTGAAACAATATGCTGATTCACTTACAGCTTTGATTAAAACAACAGAATCGGAAATAGCAAGGTTCAAAACAGAATAAAAAGAAAGGATGCCGAGATCAAAACGGCATCCTTCCTTTGCCCCATAATTTCTCAACCTATCCTAGCAAAAATATCAACAAGATTTTACTATGAAAAAAGAAGATCAACAAAATACTTAAATTTCCCTTCTAAACTCTAAGTTTGCTAGACGAGGGCAGATTGGAATGAATGATATAAACTTTTTTCCATAAAAAAGAGCCAACTTCTAGCAGAAGTTCACTCTTAGTCCTAACTCTTGATTATTTATTTTCCTATGGCAGCTCCATCACTTCTTGGGTCGACACCACCATATAAAAATCCTTGTTCATCGATCAAAATAGCATTTGCATGCCCCATAATTCCGTCAAATGCTTCTACTCGGTTTACGATATGACCAGCCTTTTGCAGCTTTTCCAAAACATTTGCCGAAACACGGTTTTCTATTTTTAGCTCTTCGGTTTTTTCTCCCCATGTACGCCCCCATACAAACCGTGGCTCACTTATTGCTATTTGGGGATCAAGTCCATAGTCAAGCATTCTCGTAATCATCAAAGTTTGTGTCTGCGGCTGCCCTTCCCCGCCTTGTGTACCATACAACACATATGGTTTGTTCTCTTTAAAAGCCATGGCAGGCATCAAAGTATGGAATGTCCGCTTATTTGGCTCCAATGTATTAACATGATCAGGATCAAGAGAGAAAAATGAGCCTCTATTTTGCATAGTAATCCCCGTATCTCCCGCAACCACACCAGAACCAAATTCAAAATATAGGCTTTGAATAAACGAAACAGCATTCCCATCTTTATCCACAACGGCGGCATGAGCTGTATCGCTTCCAACAGGGCGCGAACTATAATCTGTTGTATATTCTAAGGAGATGGAATCCGCCATCTCCTTAGAATACTTTTTGCTTAATAACTGCTCTAATGGAATTTTATGAAATGTCGGATCTGTCAGATGCTCATTCCGATCTTGAAAGCTTCTTTTCACTGCTTCTATTATTAGCTGATAATATTCATAAGATTCATACGGAATGGATGAAAAATCGAAATTTTCTAATATATTTAAAATCATGAGTCCCACAAAGCCTTGTGAATTGGGACGAGCCTGATACATAGTATAAGAGCGATAGGTACTAGTGAGCGGTTCACTCCATTCCCCTTTATGTGCGGCAAAATCTGCTATTGTTAAATAGCTTCCTTTTTTCTTCAAACCTGAAATAATTCTATAGGCCAGTTCTCCTTTATAAAAATCATCTCTTCCTTTTGCTCCTAATTGTTTTAACGTGTTCGCTAAATTCTTTTGCACAAACCGAGAAAATTTTTCAGGAACCTTTCCATCTGGCAGAAAAACAGCAGCAGTTTCTTCTATACTTCTTAAAAGCTCCTCATTTTTTATCGTATTTTCATATTGATCATTAGATAAAGGAAAACCCTTTTCTGCATATTCAATAGCAGGTTGTAAGACTTCTGCAAGAGTCATACTTCCATATTCTTTTAAGATAGCATCCCAGCTATCCACCATGCCAGGAACAGTTAGAACACTTTCGATTCCTCGAAAAGGAATGCTCTCTTTTCCCTTAAACATTTCTCTTGTAACAGCCGCTCCTGACTTCCCACTTCCATTATAAGTACGCACTTTCCCTGTCTTTTCCTTATAAGTCAGCCAAAAAGAATCTCCACCAAGACCAGTCATATGCGGATATACTACAGCTAAGCAAGCACTCACAGCAACAGCAGCATCAAATGCATTGCCTCCCTTTTGGAGAATTTGTTCACCTGCTTGTGAAGCCAAATAATGTGGACTTACAATCATTGATTCTGTGCCTACTATTACTTTATTCAACTTACTATTTCCTCCTTAAGTCCAACATTAATCGCTGCTTTATTGTCTTCTTTCCCTTTATCGCTTGTAAATATAAACAATATGGCACCAATAATTAATAACCCGCCGGCTAGATAAAATCCGAATTCTAGACTGCCAGTTTTATCAGCGAAATACCCCGTAATATATGGCGCAAATATAGAAGAAAGCATCCCGCTAAAGTTAAAGAACCCATAAACTCTTGAATACATCGACTTCGGTGTAATATCTGCCATATACGAAATTAATACTGGATCCAGCGCTAATTTTCCAAGCAAACCATATAAACATAATCCGACAATCAGCAAGGAATAATTGTCTGTATAAGGAATAGCAAATTGACAAATTGCTCCAGCTAATGCCAATGTTATAATTAACGGCTTTTTACTTTTAATGCGATCAGATAAGAAACCAAATAGAATGGCACCTGGAATGGAAGCCCAAGGCACTAAAGAAGAGATAATCCCCGTTTGAGATGCTTCAATACCTCTTGCTGTTTGTAAGTAATAAGGAAGCCATGTTAGCATACCGAAAAATCCATATAAGGAACAAAAGATTAAGATATATACAAAAATATGATTTTTAGTGAAAATTTTCTTCATCTCGACTTTTTCATATTCAGATTCTACTTTCTTCTCCTTATGTGAATTATCACGAACAAATATGCCTATTAAAATAGCAACCAAAACGGTAGGGATGGCAAAAACATAAAACGGAAACTGCCAGCCTTTATTTAATGTGTAGGTAAAATAACTGGATGACATAAATCCTAAAGAAATACCAAAAGCCATGCCACTATTAATAATAGCTGAGACTAAGCCGCGATATTTCTTTGGGGTTATCGTAGAAGAGATACCATACTGTGAACCATAATAAGTGCCTTCTCCTAACCCAGTAATTGCTCTCATGATTAAAAACATTGCAAACGTAGTAGATGCACCACTTAAATATGTACCAACACCAAAAACGATAAAGCCAATTACTAACACCTTTACTCGCCCAAATTTATCTGCTAAAAAGCCAGTAGGGATTTGCATAAAAGCATAGGCAGCAAAAAACACAGTAGCCATTAATCCTAATTCGGTTTGGTTTAAGTTCCATTCTTCTCCAATACTTCCCATGACTGGTGATAGAATATTACGATCTGCATACATAAATACCCAACCTAAAAAGAATAAAAAGATAACAAGTACAGAATGTGATTTTTTCATATTGTAATCCCCTTTTCTGAATGTTGGGACAATTGTAACATGAGTAAAAAAATAAATTATGCTTCTTGTCAGAAAATCTAACACATTTTTTCAATAAGAAAAATTTTTCAAGTAAAACCTTTCAGATTGTTGTAATAATAATAGCAATCTATTTCATAAAGTTCTCATTAAGGTCTTATAGGTTTCCAAACGAAAATGAAACCAATTTCATTTTCATATATCTAAATAAGTATATGTGGATATACCTCTCTCCCAGCGAGCCAACATAGTAACTCTTATATAAATCCTTATCCAAGTAGAATTTTTACAATAAAAAAGAGAACCAGCAACATACTGATTCTCTCTTCTAAACTCTATAAAAATATCATTCTATTTGAAAACTTCTTATATGATCCCTTGTTCTATCATAGCATCTGCAACTTTGATGAAGCCTGCTATATTAGCACCTGCAACTAGATTCCCTTTTTCTGCATACTCCTCTGATGCTTGGATACTTTTACTAAAAATATCTTTCATAATCGCTTGTAGCTTCTTGTCTACCTCTTCTTGCGTCCAAGCTATTCGCGCACTATTTTGTGCCATTTCTAAAGCGGAGACTGCCACCCCGCCTGCATTTGCTGCTTTGGCAGGTGCAAATAATACTTTATGCTCGATAAAGGTATCGACTGCTTCAAGAGTAGAAGGCATATTTGCCCCTTCACCTATTGCTTTTACTCCATTGGCGATTAATTTTTCAGCTGATTCTTTATTCAGTTCGTTTTGTGTTGCACATGGCAACGCAATATCACAAGGAATTGTCCAAATACCTGTGTATCCTTCCTGGTAGATAGCATCAGGATGGGTATTCACATATTCATAGATTCTTTTGTTTTCCACTTCTTTTAATTGTTTCACCGTATCAAGGTTTATTCCATTTGGATCATACACATAACCGCCGGAATCACTGCAAGCAACCACTTTAGCTCCTAACTGTATTGCTTTCTCCATCGCATAAATCGATACATTTCCCGAACCAGAAACTACTACCGTATTGTCTTCAAAACCTCGTCCCTGACTTTTCAGCATTTCTTCCACAAAGTACACTAAGCCGTATCCTGTTGCTTCTTTTCTACCTAAGCTTCCACCATATCCGATCCCTTTTCCGGTTAAGACGCCTGCTTCATAAGCACCTTTTAATCGTTTATATTGTCCAAACATATAGCCAATTTCTCTTGCTCCTACTCCGATATCTCCAGCGGGCACATCGATATCCGGACCGATATGCTTACTAAGTTCAGTCATAAAGCTTTGACAAAAACGCATTATTTCGAAATCAGACTTCCCCTTCGGATCAAAATCAGAGCCGCCTTTTCCGCCGCCTATCGGCTGACCTGTTAATGAGTTTTTAAAGATTTGCTCAAATCCAAGAAATTTAATAATACTGGCATTAACAGAAGAATGAAATCTTAGTCCTCCTTTATATGGTCCAATCGCATTATTAAATTGAACACGATAGCCGCGGTTTACTTTTATATTTCCATTATCGTCTACCCAAGGGACTTTAAAGCTAATTAGTCGATCTGGCTCAAGCATTCTTTCTAATACAGCATGTTTAACATATGTTGGATTTTTTTCAAGTACAGGAACTAAAGAATCAAGGACTTCTTTAACTGCCTGCTGGAACTCCTTTTCGTGAGGATTACGTTCTTTTACTTGATTTATTAATTGATTTATGTAATCTTTCACCGTTTGTGTTTGAAATTCTTCTTTTTTATCCAGCACTTTCATCCTTTTTCAGCCCCTATAATAAATTAATGTTAGAATATTCTCTTTTCTAAAAGTTGTTTTTATTTTATAATTTTATAATTAATAGGTACAATACTAATTTCGGATTGAATTCATGCGTTATGCGCATGGATAGAAAAGAGTGCAGACATGGAAATAAGACAAATACAGTATTTTTTGGAAGCTGCCAAAAGGGAACATATTACAGAAGCTGCCGATGCTTTGCATGTGGCCCAATCTTCAGTAAGTAGACAAATTTTCAATTTAGAAGCAGAATTAGGAGTCGAGCTTTTTATCCGTGAAGGTAGAAGCGTAAAATTAACACCCCTTGGAAGAGTTTTTTTTGAGCGGATGAAACAAATATGGAGTATGATGGAAGACGCCAAAAGAGAAGTGGAGGAGTCGCTCGATCCTGAAAAAGGGACAGTTAGAATCGCCTTTCCTATCAGCATGGCTGCTCATACACTGCCATCTATCATCTATTCTTTTCGTACTCGATATCCAGAAGCTAAATTTCATATGAGCAACGCCCTGTATTATGATCTTATCGATGGAGTTATTAATGGAGAATTTAATTTGGCAATGATTGCGCCAATGCCAAACCGAGAAAAGGAGGATAAAATTAACGGTGCTACATTATTTACAGAAAATATTGTTGCCCTTCTTCCTCTTCATCATCCATTGAGCAGTCAAAAAGAATTACAGCTAAAAGATTTAAAAAATGATCCCTTCTGTGTCTTACCAGAAGGATTTGTATTCAGGGACCAAGTGGTTAAAGCATGTCATGATGCAGGATTTTCTCCACAAATTGCATTTGAAGGAAAAGACATTGATGCACTGAAAGGATTAGTATCTGCTGGGTTAGGAGTAGCCTTGATGCCAGAAATGACATTGGTGGATAACACACCACGTTCCACCTGCGTCATCCCCCTTTCAGATATTAATCTGACAAGAACCGTTGGGGTTATTTATCCAAGTCATCGCAAACTACTTCCAACAGAATCACTATTTTACCAGTTTCTCTTAGAGACATATGAAAGATTGAATGAGTTTAAAAAGTAAATAGCAAATCAAGAGTGTCTAGCATATTAGCTGCTGACACTCTTTTTACATTAAACCAGCAATTAGCATCGCAAAATATAAACGGAAGATTCTCCTTATTTATCCAATCTCAACATAAATGACCGTTTAATTTTCCTTATTTTGACTAGAATGTAACGGAATAATAGATAGTATGACAATATTTAATGATAATTACCTAAATTTCGTAATGAAGATTTAGTCCCTAGTGCCATCGATTCAATTTTGATCTTTTTGTTATCGTTTCCACGCACTATAGTAAGCGGTGCCATTCAGCGTTTTAATGGACAAAACGCCAAAAATCACACCTAGCTTTTTTATCATCTGTGTATATTGACTTATTTGTTAAAAAAGATTTAGATTTAAAGATATGGTTTATTAAATACGACTAAATTTTTAAGGCTAGATAATGATATTAATAGAAAGAAAGGAACCTCTTAATATGAAAAGCATTCAAAGCCGTTTATTTTTTATGCTTCTTGCTTTCATTATCCTGCCCTATTTTTTAACGGTTTTAATTATTTATGGATATACGAAGGATAGTGTCGAACAGCATGAACTACAAAACAGCAAAGAACAATTAGATAAATTATCCAAAGAACTAGAACAATATTTTAATGATATGATTGACCTTCCCTATATTTTATATAGAAATCCAGACTTTTTTCGGATTTTCACTAATGGCTATGAAGATTCCATTTATTTTAATCCAATTGCTATGGAAGAAAATATTGAAACTTTTTTCTTGATGCGTTCCGAAATTCGCCAAATTCGTTTCTATTTGGATAAGAATAAAGAATCATTCACTATTTATAATGGGATGATCAGCGCAAGAAAACCGCAAAAAGATTTTATGAAGCAAGACTCCATGCAAAAGCTGTTTCATTCCAATTCACGTTATTTAATAGAGCCTCCACATACGATTGGAAACTATAATAATGCCGCGATTATACCTGAATCAGACAAAACAGAGGTTATGACTATCCATCATAAAATACTGGATCCTCTCTCCAAAGAATTTCTTGGGGTTATTACAATTGATATGGATCTAGATAAGTATGCACAGATTTGCAGTAGTCTATTACAGGAGAAAGGAGATTCCATTTATCTTCTTAATGAACATGATATTGTAATGTATACAAATGTTCATTCCCTAATAGGAAAAACAGCAGATGAGAAATTCCTTCATGCCAGCCAGGATAAAAGCAATGATATTATCTTATCTAAAACATTATCAAAACCACTTCATCAGTGGAAAATCGTAAAGGTGACACCTAGTGATAGATTATTTTATGATGCTAGACAAACCGCTTACACCAACATATTGGTTGGGATAGGGGTGGGGGTACTAGGACTATTAATGATCAGCATCCTTGCCTACTATATATCACGTCCTATTAAAGTGCTCAGCCAAAAGGTGCTTTCTATTAAAGGAGGAAACTTAAATATTCCTTTTACCGACAGCCGAGAAGATGAAATTGGTCATCTAGAAAAGCATATGAAAGAAATGTTGGAGCGTATAAACCTCCATATTGATCGAGAATACAAATTGGAGATTGAGAATAGAAAAAATCAATTACGAGCACTTAAATCTCAAGTGAATCCTCACTTTCTATTTAATGCTCTTCAATCCATTGGAGCAGTTGCGCTGCAAAATAACTCTCCTAAAATCTATCAGCTTGTAACATCCTTATCAAAAATGATGAGATACTCTATCCGAGCAGATCAGTGGGTTCTAGTTCGTGAAGAACTGGATTATATAAAAGCATACTTAACGCTGCAACGGGAACGTTTTGGCAGTAAGCTAAACTACTCTATTCAGATAAGTGAAGCAATCCAAGGGATAAAAATCCCTAGTATGATACTCCAACCCCTTGTAGAGAACTACTTTAAACATTGCTATGAACAAGGCTATTTTGATTCTACCTTAAATATAACAGGCGAAATTAAAGAGGATTTTTTATATCTAATCGTTGAAAATGACTACTCAAGTTTATCAGCGGAAGAACTGGACACTTTAAGGAGTAATATCTATCGTGCTCCTTATGCTGGCGAATTTTCTCACGAGCATATTGGTTTAAAAAATATACATGACCGTCTTCTTCTAAACTACGAATCAAAAGCAGGTTTAGAGATAGATACCAACGAGGGGCATGGCTTTATCGTAAAGCTATATATCCCGATGCAAAATTAAATAGATGGTTCATCATCGCAAACCATTCTTTTCGAGGAGGCTCATTCAATTTGAAAGTTCTTATTATAGACGACGAAATTAATGTACGATATGTTATTCGCTATATTGGTGAATGGAAAAAACACGGAATTACGACCATCTTAGAAGCTAGCAATGGAGAAGAAGCGATAAAAATCATCCAAAAACAAAAACCGGAAATTATCTTTACAGATGTGAAGATGCCGAAAATGGATGGAATAGAAATAATTGAGTGGCTAGATTCCATTTCTTACTCTGGTAAGGTTATTCTGATTACAGGATTTGACGATTATACCTATATGCGAAAAGCAATCCAGTGCAGCAGCTTTGATTATTTATTAAAACCGATTGAAGCTGAATCTTTAAACAATACTCTATCAGAAGCAGTACAATCATGGATAACTGAGAATAAAGATGCAGGTGTTTTAGAAGACGCCAAAAGACTGCGCTTGAATCAATTGGCTACACAAGCCTGTATGGGAGAAGAATTTGACTTAATAGAGCTTGCTTCTAGTCTTCCCGATGCAGTTGAGTATGAACTAACGCTTATTTCTTTTTATCAGATGCACCATTCTGAGCCATATATCCAATTACTTGCCGATCAACTTATCGAAAAAGGAATAGGAAATGCTTTTACCCTTCAACATGATCATAGCCTTTGCTTAGTAATTACCACTAGCCAACAATGGTTGTCTGTTGAAGAATGGATTATTCAGCAATTCGATATCCCTATCCGCATCGTAAATGGAATGTCCCTTCTATCGTTAGGAAAAATCCATGAGTCTTATCAATCGATGCAAAAGGCAGTGGAAGAACAAAATTACCGGACGATTCACCGTTTAAATGATATAGACGATGCCAAGCGAATGCAGGATATTGTTTCATATGTGGATACTTATTATATGGAAGAATTAAGTTTAGAAAAACTTTCTAATCGATTTTTCTTAAGTCGCGAGCATATCTCTAGAAAGTTCAAACAGCAAACAGGGATGCCTTTATCCAAATATATTATGAAGCTTAGAATCGACAGAGCCAAATTCTTGCTTCGGGAAAAAGATGAAAACATTTATGCAATTGCTTTATTACTCGGTTATCAAGATGAAAAGTACTTTTCAAAATTATTTAAAAAAATGGTTGGTTTAACGCCATTTGAGTACAGAAACTGTCAGAAAACGTTGGACGCAAAGTAGATACCACCATCAATAATAATTGAGAGTGAAATAGCAGGAGTGAAATTATGAAAAAGTGGACATTCACATGGCTTATTGCAGGATTGTTGATTGTTGCACTTTCAGCTTGTCAGCCAAAATCAGAAGAAGACTCAAGCGAAAGAAAAACAGCCGATGAACGCATCACACTAACTATCCGAAATCCAAAAGTAGAAATTTCTACCCAATTTGAAGAAATGGTGATGGCATATGAACGCGAACATCCAAATATAGATATTCAGGTTCACACTGTAGGTGGTGCTGCTGATGATCTTGCTGATTTGAAAGCTCAAATTGCAGCGGGGAATGGTCCTGATATTTTTACAAATACAGGGTATGACAATGTGAAGATATGGAGTGACTATTTAGAAGATCTATCTGATCAACCATGGATTTCTCATGCATACAAAGACACCTTGAAACCAGTAACAATGGATGGCAAAGTGTATGGAATGCCCCTTAACATAGAAGGATATGGATTCATATATAACAAAGATTTATTCCATAAAGCAGGAATTCATACGCTTCCTAGAACGTTATCTGAGTTACAGGCAGCAGCACAAACATTAGAAGAAGCCGGTATTACGCCCTTTGCAACTGGATACTATGAAGAGTGGAAGCTTGGTGATCATCTCTTAAATATTGCATTTGCACAACAAGATGATCCTGAAGCATTTATTGCCCAACTAAACAAGGGAACCACAAAAATTACGAACAATCAAAAATTCTTAGATATTATTTCTTTACTTGATACTACCATCAAATATGGAAACCAAAATCCCCTAACAACGGACTATAATACAGAAGTTGACCTCTTCGCTTCGGGAAAAGCTGCGATGATCCAACAAGGCAATTGGATTCAGCCAATGATTGATCAGCAATCACCGAACATGAACATTGGATTCCTGCCAATCCCTATTAACGAGGAACCAGCTGACGCAATCGTTGTTAACGTTTCTAATTATTGGGTAGTTAACAAGCAATCATCTGCTGAAAGGAAAAAAGCAGCCAAAAATTTTCTAAACTGGATGGTATTTTCAGAGCAAGGAAAGTCCTTTATGACTGAACAATTTAAATTCATTCCAGCTTTTGACCATATAGAGGCACACCATTTAGGACCGCTTGCAATGGAAATTATGAACTACTATCAAACAGGAAAAACCCTTAGAGCCAATTGGTTTTCCTTTCCTGGTAGTGCACGAGAAGAATTTGGATTAGCTATGCAATTATACGTAGGTAAACAGCTAAATCGAGATCAATTGCTACAAGAATTTCAAAAGTCATGGGAAAAGGCTACCGCTTCGTCTTCGCACTAATTCCTGCCTTCTAATCGCTTCCTTTTGCAGGGAGCGATTTTTTGTGTTTTTGCAGACATTCATTCTCTCTATCTGAAATAAGGAAGAAGGTCCCGTTCTTCTATTACATCCTCTAGTATATTCGATTTATCTTATATCAATATAAGACTAGATTTCTATCAATCTATGCCATATGCGCAGAAAGTAGATTAACCTATAATTTTATTAGAAACACGGTGTATTTGCTGCTTTGTTTTTATAAATCAGCAGCTTTGCCCTGTCCTTATCTTTTGTTTCATCTAACACATTCTAGGAGGTAAACCATGAAATTGAACAAGCTTGCTAAACAAGCAACAGTCGTATCATTGAGTGCAGCTATTTTATTGGGAGGTAGTGGATCACTAGCTTTTGCAAAACAAAAAGAAAAGTTAGACCACAAAGAATCTTATGGTATTTCACATATCACTCGATTCGATATGGAAAAAATGACGGAACAACAAAACGATTCTAAATTTAAAGTGCCAGCTTTTGATGAATCAACGATCAAAAACATCCCTTCAGCAAAGGGCTATGATGAAAAAGGTAATTTGATTGATTTAGATGTCTGGGATACATGGCCATTACAAAATGCAGATGGAACAGTTGCAGAATATAATGGCTATCAAATAGTATTTGGATTAGCTGGAGATCCTGATAGAGGATGGGACACATTTATTTACATGTTCTATAAAAAAATTGGTGATAATTCCATTGATGCATGGAAAAATGCAGGAAGAGTATTTAAAGACAGCGATAAATACGCTACCAATGATGTTATTTTAAACAATCAAGCAGAAGAATGGTCTGGTTCAGCCACTTTCACTTCTGATGGCAAAATTCGCTTGTTCTATACAAATCGTCAAGGCTGGGATCCTGATCATGGATTTTTTGGAAAACAAACATTAACTACTGCCCAAGTTAATGTATCTAAACTAGATGCAAATACATTAAAAATTGATGGGGTGGAAGATCATAAATCCATCTATGATGGTGGAGATGGATCTGTATATCAAACAGTTGATCAAGCTTTTTCAGGCGGAAATTATGCAGATAACCATACATTAAGAGATCCTCACTACGTTGAAGACAATGGACATAAATATCTTGTATTTGAAGCTAATACAGGAACAGATTATGGCTATCAAGGAGAAGAATCATTATTTAATAAAATCTATTATGGGGGCAACACTAAATTTTTCAGAACAGAAAAAGAGCAGTTATTACAAAGCCCGAAAAAGAATTTAGCATCACTAGCAAATGGCGCATTAGGAATTATTGAGATTAATGATGACTATACACTAAAAAAAGAAATGAAGCCGTTAATTGCTTCCAACACTGTTACAGATGAAATTGAACGTGCGAATATCTTTGAAAAAGACGGAAAATGGTATCTATTTACAAGTTCTAGAGGATCAAAAATGACTATTGATGGGATTAACGACAAAGATATTTACCTATTAGGATATGTAGCTAATTCTATTACTGGACCATACAAACCTTTAAACAAAACAGGTATTGTCTTACATCAAAATCTAGATCCAAATGATGTTACATGGAACTACGCTCATTTTGCGATTCCACAAAAGAACAGTGACAATGTAGTTGTTACAAGCTATATGACAAATAGAGGATTATTTGAAGATCATCAATCCACTTTTGCTCCAAGCTTTTTATTAAAAATTAAAGGCAATAAAACTTCTGTAGTAAAAAATAGCATTTTAGAACAAGGTCAAATCACTATAAAATAAATAAAAAAACGAGGTTGGGATAAAAGTATTTCAATTTAATATAACCCGAACAATTATACATTCATACTAAAAAGGATTGGTATAATTGTTTGGGATTTTTATTTATTGAAGAAAAAAGGTGTGTGGTAATCACCCGCAGACTGAATACACTTCGCTTTTCATGGGGCGAGCGCCAAGCCTCCTCGTTCCTGCGGGGTCTTGGACTTCTCGCAGCTCCCATAGGAGTCTCCGTGTATTCAGTCTGCTCCATTTAGTTTCTTTTTGAAAAAAATGTTGGAACGAAATACTCTTTAAAAACGGAGTGAAATGGAGTGTCTGTAACGCAATGGAACGAATTGGATTCACCACTAAATTAGAGATTGTTCGTCTTTATCCATTATTTATTTTGCTTTGTCCCACCCTCTTTTACCAATAGCAAAAAATACAGGATAAGCGCGGTGATATTACTTGAAGAAACCAGCAAAGCACACACAGAAAGTCCTATTTCTCTTATGCCTTATTATACTTGTCGGCATCCTCTTATTTTGGCATCAAATCACTAAGGTTTTTACTGAAACAGTAGACCAGCAAGAAAAGACCGTTGTTTCTGATGGTCAATCCTATCGTGCCAAATACCATTTTACTACTCCGGACAAGTGGAAAAACGACCCGCAAAAACCAATCTATTTAGATGGTTACTATCATTATTATTATCTTTACAATGGTGATTATCCTGATGGTAATGGTACAGAATGGAGACATGCTATATCAAAAGATTTAGTGCACTGGAAGGATAAAGGAATTGCCATTCCAAAATACACGAATCAAAATGGAGACCCTTGGTCAGGTTCTGTCGTTGTTGATAAGGAAAATACTGCCGGATTTGGATATGGAGCACTTATCGCAATCGTCACTCAGCCGTCAGCTAATCAGCAAAAACAAGAACAGTTCTTGTGGTATAGCCTCGATAATGGAAATACATTCACTTCATCTAGCGATACACCTATTATGGAAAACCCCGGAACCGATGATTTTCGTGATCCCAAAATCATTTGGTCAAAAGAGTATCGTAAATGGATAATGTTAATGGCAGAAGGAACAAAGGTTGGTTTTTATGAATCCTCTAATCTGAAAGATTGGACATATCTCAGCGATTTCTTCACAAACGATATAGGAATTGTGGAATGTCCGGACCTTTACTATATGCAGACAAATGATGGGAGCTTCAAATGGGTGCTTGGTGCGAGCGCAAATGGAAAAACAAAGAATCAGCCTAATACTTATGCTTATTGGATTGGTCATTTTGATGGAAAGCATTTTACAGCTGATCATCCAGAACCCCAATGGCTTGATTATGGTTTAGATTGGTATGCTGGAGTGACATTTGAGGATGGAAGCAATAGTGATGATTACAAAAAAAGATATGCTTTTGCATGGATGAATAATTGGAATTATGCCGACAATACCCCTACATTACAAGAAGGCTTTAATGGAATGGATTCTGTTGTGCGACAAATTCAATTAAAAAATAATGGGGAAAATTCCTATTATTTAGCTTCCCAACCAATCGAAGCATACAACAACCTAGCCAAGACGAACGATTATCTAAAGGAAATAGAAGTAAATGGCCAAAAGCAACTAGAGATGACAGGAGAAATTTATCAACTAGAGACAGACATCTCATGGACAGAGTTAGATAATGTCGGTTTAAGACTTAGAGAATCTTCTGATCAAACGCGATATGTGAATGTAGGAATATTTATAAAAGATAACTACTCGTATGTAGATCGTTCTTTTACCGAACATCCAGATCAGCAGAATTCACATTCAGAAAGTACAGCACCCTTTCCTGCTGAACAAAAACAAGTACATTTAAAGATCCTTGTTGATAAAAGTAGTATCGAGGTTTTTGTAGATGATGGGAAGGTTGTGCAATCGAATTTAATATTTCCTCACGCAGTTGATCAAGGCATCACGTTGTATTCAGATGGCGGGACAGCAATCTTTAAGAATATGACGATTACACACTTAGATTAATGGAATTGCCACTCTTTCCAAAGCCAGAAAACCGAATATCCTTTTTCACTAATTGTCAGCTTGCCTTTTACCATATCTACTGTAGAGTCTACCCTATTTAGTGATGGCATTTTTTCTTAAGTACCCTCTATTTAGAAACAATATGTAAAAGCACTTTTCCTTATTTGGGAGAAGTGCTTTTACATACTGTATAATGCTTTCATTCTCTTTTATTTTATTACCCTTATTTTTACTTCCTTTGTAAGTTCCGTTTCAGGATGCTTAACCTGTATGTTTGTTACGCCTGGTTTTAATGCTTTAACGAAAATACCTTTTCCTTCGTCAGTAGACTCCGTTATATCGATTATGTCTTGTTCAGCGATGTCCCAACTAAAAGGAGAACTGCTCTTAATCCAATCTGGCTTTAAAATCGCTTTAATAGTTTGGATTTCTCCTTCTTTAAGAGTTAAATATTCCGAACTTACTACTATACGTTCGACTTCCTCTTCCTTTGGGCGCTCTCTCCATGTTGAATATAAAGGATAAAATTCTAGTGAAGCAACCTTCATGCTTCCACCTTTTGTATATAGCTCTATCCCGTTGCTCGTAGGCTGGGAATAGATTAAATTCGTAAAGACATATTCCCCATCGTTTATAAACACCTCAACAGAAGATTCATCAACAAATCCTCTAATCTTTATTCGCTTCTCCTCAATAGGGTAAGTAGTTGTATGGTTATTCCCAAATTGAAATGGATTCCCATTTCGATCCAATATCGTTTCTAACCCAGCACGAGATCTATCTAAGAATAGTTTATTCTCTTTTGTATTTACACCTATAACCGTATTTTCGTCCTCTGATTGTCGAACGCGAATACCGAATTCCTCTAAGTTTTCCCATTCCAGCACAGCTTCAAATTCATAAGTAGTACCCGAAAAGTCAGCAATTGCCTGCTCCCCATTTACCTCCATAGGATCAATAGCAATATGATTGACACGTAAACTTTCTAACTCTCTAACCGGTTCTTGAAATAATTTAATATTTCCATCCTTAACGGTTTTCAAATATAGTTCACGTGGAATTGACATAGATCCCTTCCATGGTTCTGTCGGCGATTGATAAGGATATCTCCAATTCGCCATCCAGCCTAACCATATTCGGCGCCCATCTTTTTCCGGGATATCAGAAAAGGATTGAGCCGCATAAAAGTCTTGCCCAAAATCTGTTGTTAAAATAGTTTCTGGGGCATTATCATTAATAAATTTTGTTCCGTCAAACTCTCCAATAAAATATTGAGCAGTTGATCCATTTGTTTCTTCATTATCTCCAACGCTAACTTGCAATACCCATTTCTTCTTATTCTCATCACCATCTACAGGCAATTCAAATAAATCAGGACACTCCCATACAGCTGCATGAGATCCCTCCTTATCCCCAAATTGACTCTGAAACTCCCAGTCAATCAAATTATCAGAACGATAAAACGTCACACTTTGATTTGTCGAAACAACCATTACCCATTTTTTAGTGCTCTCATGCCAAAATACTTTTGGATCACGAAAATCCTTTATTCCTGGGTTTGGGATAACCGGGTTTCCTTTATATCTTTCCCATGTTCTCCCATTATCTTTACTATAAGCAATGCTTTGGGATTCTCCTCCCTCTGTATTTGTATAGATGGCAACTAACCCGGCTTTCCCTTCAAAAAATCCTGTGGAATCATTCCAATCCACCACAGCACTTCCAGATAATGCTTGCCCTAATTGGTCATGTTCTAATGCAATCGGCAAATGTTCCCAATGTAATAAATCCTTGCTCACCGCGTGTGCCCAATTACCATTTTTTTGATGAAACAGATGATACTCTCCCGCAAAATAGATGAGTCCATTAGGGTCAGCTAAGTTTCCAGAAGGGGTTGAAAAATGGTATTGGGGTCGATACAATTCTGTATAATAATCGGAAGTGGCAGCTTCCATGTTATCCGGTCTCAAGCCATCCAAATTTTTCTCTTCCTTTCCCATTTGGTTGATACTACAGCCCGTTAATAGCCATGTAACAGACAAAACAGCCGTTAATATTCTTTTTCTCAATTTGAAATCCCCCCTCTCCTCCTTTTTAACGTCATTTTTTTTCCTTTTTATTGACTACTATAAAGTCTTCGATTTGGTGAAGAGTAGGCATGGCTGGAATTCCACCTTTATTTGTTGCCACATATGCTCCCATCGCATTTCCGAAATTCAATATTTGCTTTAATATATCTTCGCTTATTTTAAAATTCAATAGATCCCTCTTTAATAATTCATATAGAACGCCAGCAAGAAATGCATCTCCGCATCCAGTTGTATCAATAGCTTTTACAGCTGCTCCTGGGACAAATACTAAGCCATCCTCTCCATATGCATAGCTTCCCTTATCTCCCACTGTTACAAAAAGCAGCCGTAAATGAAACTCTTTATATAACTGCTTTGCTCCTGAAAAAATATCTGTTGTATCCGTTAAAAATGCTAATTCTTCTTCCGAAACTTTGACTATATCTGCAAAATGCAAGACTACTTCGATTTGTTCTTTTGCCTCCTCTAAGCTTTGCCATAGTAATGGACGAAGATTTGGATCAAATGAAATAATCTTTTGCTGTTCTTTTGCATAATTTAATGCTAATAAAGTTGCTTCTCTTGCTGGCTCATTTGTCATGGATATTGATCCTACATGGAATATTTTTGCATCTGCTATTAATGATAAATCCACATCATCTTTAGATAACATCATGTCTGCACCAGGCTGTCTATAAAAATCAAATGAACGATCCCCCTGATGATCAATATGCACAAATGCTAGTGTCGTTTTTATTGGGGAATAAACAATTCCATTTGTTTGCACTCCTTTATTCTGTAAAGTGGAAACGAGTAATTCCCCAAAATGATCCTTCCCTATACACCCAATAAATTCTGTTCTCAGCCCCAAACAGGATAAAGCCACTAGAACATTCCCCGGAGCCCCACCTGGATTGGCAACAAACATAGAAAACCCTTGTTCATTTTCACCTTGGGGAGTAAAATCAATTAAAATTTCTCCTAACGCTGTTACATCGCTCATATCTCTACACCACTTTTCTAACTTTTTTCCATTGAATTTCGTATAAAATAGCCAGAGGATAGATTCATTCAATCCCCTGGCTTTCGGTTATATATCAATTTTTAGAAGGAACAGATACCTTTCCATATACTAGATTCACTTCCCCATCTTTTGCAAACAAACATACCCGTTTGCTTACTTTATCAGGGAAAATTAAACTTGTTAATGCTTGCTCTCCGCCATTGATAAATAGTTCTAAGGAGGCAGAATCTACAATTATTCGTAGATCAAGTGATTGAGAATCCTCCAGATAAACTCGCTGCAATTTAGGGAAGTTATCAGAAAAATCAACTATCCCAGATTTTTCACGAGACAGACTCAGTACATTTTCGTTAACGTCAATAGTAATGGTTGTATGCTGTAAATCTGTATGTTCTATCTTTAATCCATACTTATTTGCATTTATATTCTTTAAGGATAGGATTATCTCTGTGTATTCATCATCCACTTCAAAAACAGTGCTTTCTTTGGCTGTAATGATTGTGTCTGTTCTTTCTTCTTTTCTTTCAAAATAGGTATCTAATTCTCTCACTAAATGCTGGACGAGATAATACTCTTCCTTCTCCTCTCGCAATTCTAGCACTCTAGGGAGAGTCATCTGACTTCTCCATCCTTCTGTGGGAACTTGATTAGCGTAACGCCAATTACTCATCCAGCCTAGATAAATTCGTCTTCCATCTGCTTCAGGGATATCAGAAAAGCTCACTCCAGCATAGTTGTCCTTCCCATAGTCCAGCCATTTTATTTCTTCATGTTCTGGCATAAATTCCTTTCCATCAAATGAACCAACAAAATACTGCGTGCGCGACCCTTCATCATATTGAGGATTATCGCCAATACTGACAATAAGCACCCATTTTTTATCATTTGAATTGTCTATTGGTAACTCAAATAAGTCTGGACATTCCCATACCCCTTCGTGACAACCACAATTCTCTCCAAATTCACTTTCAAACTTCCAATCTTTTAAATTTGGAGCGGAATAGAAAGAGATGGTTTGCCCTGTAGCTAAAGCCATCATCCACTTTTGGGACTCTTTATGCCAAAAAACTTTAGGGTCTCTAAAATCGGGTTTAGAAGGGTGAGCAAGTACAGGATTCCCGTCATATTTGATCCACGATCTGCCCTTATCTAAGCTATATGCCAAACTCTGTGTCTGAACAGCCTCCTTGCCATGAACTGGCTCCAAGTGATGGGTAAAAATAGCCACTAACCCTGGTTCATCGTTAAAAAAGCCTGTTGTATTATTCCAATCCACAACTATGCTGCCTGAAAAAATGGTTCCATTCTCATCAGGATGTAAAGCTATCTCTAATTCCTCCCATACGATTAAATCTTTGCTGACTGCATGCCCCCAATGCATTGGCCCCCATGTGCTGCCATGTGGATTATGCTGATAAAACAAATGATATTCTCCTTTGAAAAACACTAACCCATTCGGATCATTCATCCAATTTTTTTTAGGGGAAAAATGCAATGCTGGTCTGTATTTTTCGAGTTTAGTAATCTTCAATGTCATGCCTCCAATTAATTTACTGTTCTGTCATAGCCATCCTGCTTAATTTGCAACCAAGTGCTTAGACCTAGTCTCTCTAATTCTTTCAAGTAATCTTCCCATTCTTCTTCAATTTTTCCATTACTCATCCATTCAGCTCTTTTTCTATTCACATAAGCAAATAGATCTGTTTCAATTTTTGCCTTTTCATCTGCCTCTTCTAGTGAGAAAAACACTGGTGGATAAAAGTTCTCTGCTTTAATATGAGGAACCATATTCTTTTCTAAAATATTTAATCGCCAAGCAGCATCTTCTGGTTTTGTTGTGTACACGCCATAATACTCATCTAGTATAGCCAATGGTCCTGCGATATTTGTTTTTTCTCTTATTTCAACTGGTGCTGCGCCTTCTAGCGGAAGATGCTTTAACATACCAGCTTTCTCATCAAATTCAAAAATATTTTGCTGTTTCGTATCCCCATATGTTCCCCAGTTATCTTGAACAGATTGCAGTGGTTCATACAGTTGATCAATCCATTTTGCGGTTAACTCTAAATTCTTATTCGCACTTGTGATAACCATTCTTCCTCTATCAAGACCAAATCCATTTGTTTGCGCCACATTTTTTTCACCACTTGGTCCTTCTAATGGAGGCATTACATCATAGGTATCATTCATGCCACTAATATTTCCTTTATCCCATGTAAAGTAAAGACCGTATTTTGAATCTTTTCCTTTCGCTACATATTTATTCCAATCTTGTTCATATGCTTCTACATCAATTAAACCTAAATCATTTAGTTCATTAAAGAATTTTAACGCTTCTTTATACCCTTCTTCTGCTGCAGTAAAAATAACTTTTCCTTCATTGGAAACAACCGTATGATCCCAGTTATCTCCTAAACCAAAGGAAGCAAATAAGAAAGCTGGGTCCTCTCCTCCTTGATTCACAATAAAAGATAATGGTATTTCATCTGCTTCTCCATTACCATTTGGATCTTGTGTTTTAAACGCAAGAAGTACCTCTTTCAGTTCTTCAGTTGTTGTTGGCATTTCCAGCCCTAAATTATTGAGCCATTCTACATTTATCCAAGGAAGGCAATCAACTACTTGAATGCGGCTCTTTCCACTGCCAAGCTCTTCAATCCAAGGAAAACTGTATATATGTCCATCTGGCGCTGTAATCATCGATTTATATTCTGGAGCTTCTTCCAGCACCTTTTTAAAATTAGGCATATACTGATCAATTAAATCTTCAACTGGTATGATGGTTCCATCCTTTGCATATTTCAATAAATCATAATCACTGAAAGCAGCATCTAAAATGGCATCTGGCAGCTCCCCACTTGCCAACGCTAAATTCCGCTTCTCCACAAATTGGTCTTTCGTATAGTTTTTCCAATCAATATGAACACCTGTCTGCTCCTCTAATCTTTGATAGATTAGCTTTTCATTCGGGTCGGTTGGTGCCAAAGCTGAGCTTTGTGTCATAAAACGAAGTGTTGCTTTCTCTTTCAAAGGAAATGTAACATCAGTTAATTTTAAATCTTCTGTTGAAGCACTTTTACTTGTCTTTTCACCACTGCAACCTGTTAGAACAAGACCGGCAACAATAAAAGTGGAAAGAAGCTTATTGATTTTCCCCATAAATGAACCCTCCATATGCTTTTATTTAAATTATTTTAAAGATCCTACCATAACACCTTTTTCAAAGTATTTTTGGAAGAATGGATACATAATTAGAAGTGGTAAACTTGAAATAACAATAGATGCATATTTTATTTTTTCCGCTAATTTACTCAACTCAGCCATTGCTAATTGATCATTAATCATTCCAGGCTGAACTTGATTTTGAATCAGAATGGAACGTAACACTAACTGCAATGGATGTAATTCTTGGTCCTCTAAATAAATCATTGCATCAAAGTAGGAATTCCATTGCCCAACAAAGGCATATAAAGCGATTACAAAAATAATTGGTTTAGACAAAGGCAATACTATTTTTAGAAATATTTTTAATTCAGAAGCACCATCAATTTTTGCTGCCTCAAACAGCTCTTTTGGAAGCCCTTTAAAAAAGGTTCGTGCTAGGATAATATTCCAGACACTAATTGCTCCAGGCAAAATAATCGACCAAATGGTATTAAGCATTCCTAAATCCTTTACTATTAAATAGGTAGGAATCAACCCGCCATTAAAGAACATCGTAATAAGAAAGAAAACCATGATTATATTCTTTCCTTTAAATCCATCAAGAGAAAGTGGATATGCAGCAAATATCGTAATAACAATTGTGACAATTGTAAAACCTAATGAATAGATGACTGAATTGATAAATCCTTTTATCATTAATTCATCTTGTAAAATCCGTTTATAGCCTTCCAAACTCCAATTAGATGGATTTAAGGAAAATCCTTTACTAAGCAGTACATTGGGGTCTAAAAAAGAAGCCAATAAAATATAAAGTAATGGTAATAACACGATTAAAACAAGTAGTATTAAAATTATTTTGTTACTAAAAAGAAGCATTTTATCTGTTTTGGAATGGTTCTTCAATGATTATCCCCCCTTTATTAATATAACCCTTCGCCTTCATTTAACTTCTTCACTACAAAATTCACGAATACCAATAAAACTACGTTAATAACAGAATTAAACAAACCTACTGCTGTTGAATAGGCATAATCCCCGGCCTGCAGTCCTACTTTATATACATAAGTCGGCAGAATCTCTGAAGTTGGCAGATTCATAGAGGTTTGCATTAAGTAAGCCTTTTCAAATCCAATCGCCATAATCCCACCTGCTCCTAGAATAAACAACACTGCCATGATTGGTTTTAGAGTAGGAAGATCAATATGTCTTATCCTCTGCAATAGTGTTGCTCCATCGATTGTTGCCGCATCATGTAATTGAGGATCAACATTCGCAAGTGCTGCTACATAAATAATCGATGACCAGCCTGCCGCTTGCCATATTCCTGATAAAATATAAATGGATCTAAAATATTCAGGCTCTGTCATAAAGGAAACTGGTTTATCGTTAAATACCGATAATAGTGAATTTATTGGACCTGTAGGTGACATAAAGATAAATAACATTCCTGTAATGACAACAACTGATATAAAATTTGGTGCATACAATATTAATTGGATATTTTTTTTGATAGCAGCTCGCCGTACTTGGTTTAGACTAAGTGCTAAGATAATGGGTACTGGAAAACCCAATATTAAACCATAGAAACTTAATTTAAGCGTATTCATAAAAATCTCTTTAAAATTGGGAGAAGTTAAAAAATCTTTAAAGTGTGTTAAACCTACCCAATCACTGCCGATAATTCCCTTCATTGGACTAAAATCCTTAAAAGCGATGATTGCCCCATACATTGGGATATATTTAAATACAATTGTTAAAATGATGGCTGGTACTAAAAATAAATACAAAGCATAATTCTTTTTGAAATATTGAATAAAATTTTCTTTTTTGTGCTCAGGTAAAAATTCACCTTTTACTTTATGGGAAGTCTTCTTATTAGTTGTTTTCGTTTCAGGTACTGAAACTGACATTTTATTTCGCCACCTTCTTTAGAAAAAAGTTGAATGATTTTAGTGTCAACCGCTTGACATATTTCTAAATCTCCTTTCTCAAATTATGTATATCAACCGCTTTCATATTTTTTCATGTCAACCGCTTGATATATTTGATTTTAAACGCTTTCACTCGATGTGTCAACCGCTTGACTTACTTATTTTCAAAAAAATACAATCTAATTTTTTAGATTATATTTTATCAAAGGAAACTATTAGATTAGGCCGTCTCACTCTTTAGCAATTGAACAGGTAATATAACTTCCATTCTTTCATCCTTATTTACTTCATTAATAATATCCATTAATCTTAATACAGCTGATTGCGCAATTTCCTCAATTGGTTGTTTAATTGTGGTTAATTGAGGTAACAGCCTCCTTACACTTTGCGTGCCATCATATCCTATAACTTTTAATTGATTAGGAATCTGAATTCCTAGTTCACTCGCTACTTTCAAACAAGTAGATGCGATTAAATCATCACTAGCAAAAATCCCATCCGTTTCAGGGTGTTCTATAAATATCCTTTTGATTGTTTCCGCAGTTGCTTCCTCATCAAAAACGCTATTCAATTCATAGGTAATGGGATTAGCTACTTGATCTTCATAGGCTTTTCTTCTATTTTGGGTTGGTGTTTCTAACTCACTTGGTCCATTTATATGAACAATTGCTTTGCAACCTTGGTTAAGTAAATGTTGAATAGCCAATTTTCCACCTTCATAGTTGTCAGAACCTATTACAGGAATTGTTGGTGATAAGTAATGGTCAATTGCGACAATAGGTAGGTTAGAATTCTTATATATTTCAATTCCACGATTATAGGAACAAACAATAATTCCATCTACTTGATGCCTAATAAGCATCTCTGCATATGAAGTTTCTTTAGCAACTTGTCCTAAACTATTACAGAGAATAACTTTAAACTCATGATTGGAGCATATATTCTCTATATATAAAGCTAATTCACTAAAAAAGGGATTATTAATTGTTGGCAAAATAAGGCCAATAAAATTGGTCCGTTTTTTAAAAAGAGAGCGTGCTATATCATTAGGATAATAATTTAAATCCTTAATGGCTTGCTCTACTTTTTCTCTTGTTTTTGCACTTATATATCCTCGATTATTCAAAACACGTGAAACCGTCGTTGGCGAAACACCTGCCAACTCCGCTACATCTTCTAATTTTACTTTCATAATTACCACCCGAAAAATCATAAATTATTTAATATATCTGTTAACCGTTTTCATACATATTATCATAAACTATTTTTTTTTGCATCTTCCACCTACCCAATATATTCCTTCTGCTCCTATAATTCTAGATTACAAGAACCCTATTTACCCTTATAGTGATAGAAGGATTTGCCATTCATTCCTTTTTATTTTGGTTTCTAATCAAGGAATATTGGCCTTTTACTTCAGAGGTATTTTTTTCCTTCTCTATGTCTATTATGAAATATAGTACATAAAAAAGAAAAATCATTCCCCAACCGTTTTTAGTATGAGGTGAGATATGGAAAATATAAGTAAGAAAAAAGTATCCAGTCATTTGGATGAGAATGTTGGATATCTAAAGGAAGAATTAGGTGTTGGACAAAACTTTGACATGATCCATTTAGATGTCGAATATGCTGGCATCCGAATGGCTATGTTTCTTGTAGACGGATTAGTAAAAGATGATATATTACATTTGCTTATGAAGTTCCTTGCCAAAGTAAAAAAAGAGGAATTAAGAAAAGATGTTTTAAAGAAATTATTGAGTACCTATATACCTTATATAGAAATCAGCACAGTTGATGATCTGAATAAGGTTGTCGATAATGTCCTCTCAGGTCCAACAGCACTCCTTATCGACGGTATTGACGAAGTCCTGCTGATTGATGCTAGAACCTATCCTGTCAGAGGACCACAAGAGCCTGATACAGAGAGAGTTGTCCGCGGTTCCCGAGATGGCTTTGTAGAAACAATTGTGTTTAATACAGCACTGACAAGAAGAAGAATCAGAGATCGGACACTGCGAATGGAATTTATGCAAGTAGGGCGTCGTTCCAAAACGGATATTGTTATTTGTTATATTGGTGACATTGCAGATCCAGATATGGTCGAGCAATTAAAGAAAGCGATGTCCCATATTGATACTGATGGATTACCGATGGCGGAAAAAACAATTGAGGAATTTATTTCAGGAAACAACTGGAACCCTTTCCCAAAAGTACGTTATACAGAACGGCCTGATACAACGGCCATCCATCTTTTTGAAGGACATGTATGTATTTTTGTAGATGGCTCACCGTCTGCCATGATCACACCTGTTACTTTCTGGCATCATTTGCAGCATGCTGAAGAATATCGGAACAATCCGCTTGTAGGTGCCTATTTACGCTTTGTTCGTTACCTAGGTGTGTTTGCTTCCCTTTTCTTATTACCTTTGTGGTATTTAGTGAGTATAGAACCAAGCCTATTGCCTGGATCTTTATCGTTTTTGGGACCGAATGAATTAGGGCAGGTTCCCTTAATTGTTCAGTTTCTTTTAATAGAAGTTGGACTGGATATGCTGCGTATGGCCGCCATTCATACACCTACATCGCTTGCCACTGCATTAGGGCTTGTGGCTGCCTTAATGATTGGACAAGTCGCAGTAGAGGTGGGGCTGTTTTCAAACGAAGTTATTTTGTATTTCTCTATTGCTGCGATCGGAACTTTTGCAACACCTAGTTATGAGCTTGGTTTAGCAAACAGACTTGTCCGGATTGTGCTGTTAATTTCTACCGCTATCTTTAAAGTTCCTGGATATATCGTTGGCGTAGCTCTGTTTATTATCTTCCTTGCAAACATGAAATCATTTGGAGTTCCCTATCTATGGCCTTTCATTCCATTCAATTACCGTGCAATGAGAGATATTCTTGTTAGAACACCAATTCCTTTAAAGAATCGCCGTCCCCGTATTTTAAATCCCAATGATCCTGATCGATAATTATCGTCCCAGCAATTTCTGCATCTGTAAGGTCTTACAGCCTTAGGTAATCTAAGGCTGTTTTCTATATGCTAAAATGTCTTTATCCGAGGCCCCCTATAAATGGTTAACTACTCCCTTCCCTTCATTCCAAATTCCCTATCTGGTAAGACAAAAAAGAAATGACTTCAAAAAAAACTAAACAGGTACCTAATAATTTTCTTTGCATAGTTTATAAAGAACTTAAAATCCAGACAGTATAAGCGGAAATGCTATGTTAAAAATAGGTTGGTTTGATGATGAAACAGTCAACTTTACAGAAAGAAAATATATGTACGTTAATGTCTAACTATTGATTGATGGCAGAGAATATCATCTTCTACAAGCTTCCTTAACATAGCTGACAAATAAAATAAAAGTATGAGGAGATGATGCTTCTATATGAAAAAAAGAATAAGAAAGAAAACAGTCGCTTTAATCTTAGGATGTATGCTGCTTTTATCTACCATTTTCCTTTCTGCTTGTTCATTACCAAATCCGCCAGGTGAGAATAGCAGCCATGATGAGGTATTCCGTATTGGTTATCAAAAAAATGGACCACTCCTTATTTTGAAGGAGCTAGGTACATTAGAAGATCGTTTAGAACCACTTGGATATAAAGTAGAATGGTATGAATTTCAAGCAGGCCCGGCTTTACTTGAAGCATTAAATGCCGGAAGTATAGATTTTGGTCGGTCAGGTGATTCTCCTCCAATCTTTGCTCAAGCATCTAATTCTGCCTTACAGTATGTTGCGGCAGGAAAATCAAAGTTTGAAGGCTCTGGCATTTTAGTGAAAAATGATTCTTCCATCAAGACATTAGAAGACCTGAAAGGGAAAAAAATCGGTTTTGCCAAGGGAAGTAGTTCCCATTATTTATTAGTAAAAGCATTAGAAAAAGCTGGTTTAAGCTATAGTGACATAGAACCTGCTTACTTATCGCCTGGAGACGCAAGAATTGCTTTTGAAAAAAAGGAAATTGACGCATGGGTTGTGTGGGATCCTTTTACCGCAAATACACAGTTACAAGCTGATGCAACACTATTAGTAAATGGAAAAGGTCTAACTAGTGACCGCGATTTCTTTCTAGCTTCCTCTGACTTTCTTCAAGAAAACGAGGATATTATTAAAGTAGTGATGGAAGAGATACAAAAATCATGTCAGTGGGCAAATGAGCATCCAGAAGATTTAACAAAAATGCTTTCCTCTATTTTGGGTATTGATGAAGCCTCTATGAGAATGGCTGTGGAAAGAAGAGTTTATGGAGTAGAAGAAATAAGTGATTCAATTATAAAAGAACAGCAAGAAATTGCAGATACCTTTTATAATCTCCAACTTATACCAAAGAAAGTAAAGGTGAATGAGAACGTTTATACAATTGATTTAAAGGATGAGGAAAAGTGAAGAAAACATCTCTCTACTTCATAAAAAAAATATTGCCATGGGGCATTCCTATTTTATTGCTTATCGGCTGGCAATGGATTATTAAGGCAGGGATTATTTCATCACGAATACTTCCCGCTCCATCGGATGTCTATCTGGCTGCCATAAATCTCTTTCAAACGGGAGAGTTAACTCATCATGTATGGATTAGTTTATGGAGAGCGTCTATTGGATTTCTGATCGGTGGTACGATTGGATTTGTATTAGGTTTATTAAACGGCTTATTCCGATTTACAGAGCTATTACTTGACACCTCTATTCAAATGTTACGAAATATTCCCCATTTAGCTCTAATACCATTAGTCATTCTTTGGTTTGGGATTGGAGAAGAAGCAAAAGTATTTCTTGTAGCTTTAGGGGTTTTATTCCCCGTCTACCTTAATACCTATCATGGTATTAAATCCGTTGATAAAGGATTAATCGAAATGGGAAAAATGTATGGGCTAAATGGCTTTTCTCTTTTCCTAAACGTTATATTTCCAGGCGCTCTTTCTTCCATTCTTGTAGGTTTACGATTTTCATTAGGAATTATGTGGATTACTTTAATTGTCGCAGAAACAATATCCTCTACTTCTGGGATTGGTTATATGGCAATGAATGCAAGAGAATTTATGAGGATGGATGTAATTGTATTAAGTATTCTCCTGTATGCATTACTTGGAAAACTTTCCGATGTAATCGCTCGTTTTATGGAAACACGATGGCTTAAATGGCATCCTAGCTACCAAAAACATTCCTAAAGTAAAGGAGGATTGGAAGATGAGTAAAGAAAAAATATATCTAGAAATTAAAAATCTCGAAAAAAGCTACAATGAAACCAAAGTCTTAAAATCTCTAAATCTTAAAATAAATCAAGGCGAATTCCTTGCAATTGTCGGGAAGAGTGGCTGTGGAAAAAGTACATTACTTCGCTTACTGTCAGGGTTAGAAAAACCAACTAAAGGTGAAATACTCATTGACGGAAAACCTTTAAATAGTTTAAATAGGGAAGCATGCATGATGTTCCAAGATGGACGCTTGCTTCCATGGAAATGCGTATTAGATAATGTGAAATTAGGAGTAAAAGGAATTCGCCGAGAGGAAGCTATTCAGGTTTTGCGTGATGTTGGATTAGAAGACAAGAAAGATGAATGGCCAGCAAATCTTTCTGGCGGACAGAAGCAGCGCGTAGCATTAGCTCGGTCTCTTATGCATAAACCAAGGTTGCTGTTACTTGATGAACCCCTTGGAGCATTAGATGCTCTTACCCGTCTTGAAATGCAATCTATGATTGAAAATATTCAAATGACCCACGGATTTACCTCCTTATTAGTAACACATGATGTCGAAGAGGCTGTAGCACTTGCTGATCGAGTCATCGTTCTTCAGGATGGCATTATTGCTCAAGATATACCAATTACTCTAGAAAAGTCACGCCAGCGAAATCATGCTGCTTTTGCCTCTTTAGTAAACGATATATTAAAAAAAATCCTCCATCCAACCGACGAAAAGTCCCATCGAATGATTGAGGAGGAACGAAACTTAGCATTAAAAACGATTCCAAAGCTAAATTAATAAGTGTTATTGGAGGAGACTAACTTTTTTTGTCTGGTCTTCTTCTTTCTTTTTAGCATGGCAACAGAATAAACCTAATACTCCTTTTTAAACAAGATACCCCATCAACTGACCATCAGTTAAAGCGAACAGTCTCTTGGAAGAAAAACTCCCCATTCCTCTAATAAAAGTCATTCCTTTTCATGGTTCTGCATACACTTGTTATTATAGTGGACATGCATACTAAATGAGGGATGATTTTTTTGAGAAAAAAAAAGCCGGTAACTTATTCACCTTATCGATTTAGAAGAATATGTAGACAATACTCCTTCATTTTGCTTGGAGCGATTATACAAGGATGTGCAATGGGTATATTCCTTTTTCCAAATTCTATCCCTTCTGGAGGAGCTGGCGGTTTAACTGTTCTCTTTCATTATTTTTTCAACATTCCCCTAAGTATTATTCTTTGGATAATCAATTCTTCTATGCTCCTTTTTGCCCTCCATTTCTTAGGCGGCAGCAGTGCAGTTGGAACATTATTTGGAATTACGATCACTTCAATAGCCGTTAATCTTTCCCAAGCCTATTTCAGTACACCCTTTTCCAATGTGTGGATAGATATGCTTATGGGATCCTTGGTACTCGGTACGGGAATTGGCATACTTTTAAGGCAAGGTGTATCGAATGGCGGAATCGGAGTTATTGCTTTAATCATCTCCAAATATAGAAATATTAATCCAGGTAGACCATTATTTTGGATAAATGGGGTAATATTTGTTATCACTGCTTATATTATCGATTGGCAAATTGTGATACAAGCCCTCATCTGTCAATGGTTATCCACACAGATTGTTGCCTATCTCTATAATTTAAGAATCCGACTACCTATACCTGGCCCTGCCTTTGCCTGGCGGAAAAAATAAGGATGTCGGGATAATCCCAAACATCCTTATTATCTTCCTTCAATAGGCTCTAAAAAAGGAATAACTTCTTTTGCATCCGCTTCTTTTTTGTCTTTCTTCCCTTTTTCTCCCTGCGGTTGTTTTTTATCCTCTACTTTAATTAATAACAAAGCTAGAAGACCAACGAGACAAGTAAATCCAGCTATTGATAAAAACATACCTATCCGAGACCAATCCATCAACCTTCCGAAAATTGGCGGTCCGATTGCAACTCCAAGGAACCGCACAGAACCATATAAGGAGGTAACGAATCCCCTTCTTTCTTGGCCAACAGCACCTGTAATAAAACTATTAATACATGGCAAAATTAAACCAGTTCCAACACTGCTGACTGCAAGGACTGCTATAAAAGGAACAAGACTCTTAAATAAACTTAAGGTCGCATAAGATGCAGTGACAAAAATAAAACCAAGAACGATTAACTTTTTCATTAATTTTTGATTTTTTCCTATTTTACTTCCTGTAATATAGGATGTTGTACACATTATTAATAAGGGAATTGCTAATATTAACCCCTTGATAATTCCATCAATTTTATGCGTATTCTCTAAAGTATCTGATAAATAGAAAAGAATACCGAAGAGAGTAAATAAACAGGTTGCCCCTGCTAAGTATGCCGTAAATAACCATTTTCCTTCATGTTTAAAAACACTTACTAACCCTTTTATATATTTGCTTGGAGATGGAGGCTTTTTACTATGTTCTTTCTCTCTAATGAAAATCCATGACAAGATAATAGAAATTAATACAACCATTGGAAAAGCAAAAAATACGCCATACCAAACAATTAAGGCAATGGCAGAACCAAGTATAGGAGAAAGTACTTTCCCAAATCCATTGGATGCTTCCACAAGTCCCAAAATCCTACTTTCTTTCGCTCCTTTATATAAATCGGCCGTTAATGCCATTGCTATCGGCGCTGTTCCAGCAGCACCTATCCCTTGTAAAGACCGTCCTACTAAAATCCATGTATAAGCATGAGAAAATTTCGCTGCAGCAAATCCAGCTAATATTCCTCCAACTCCATATAAAAACAAAGCAGGAATAATAACGGATTTTCGTGTAAAGCGGTCCGATAAATAACCTAAAATGGGAATAAAAAAAGCGGCAACTACAGAAAAAACTGTTATCGTCATACTAGCTTGAAAAGCAGAAAGATTAATTTCCGTTTGCATTTTTGGCAGTATTGGTATTAACATGGAATTTCCTAGTGTCATAATGAGCGGGATAGAACCAATCGCTACTGCAGTCATTTTTGTATTTTTTTTCTCCACAAACAATACCTCCGTTACTATACATCCGTATTCCATTATATTTTATGATTTTTAGGGATCTTTAGTTAGATTATCCGTACATGGAAAAGTTATTCCGTCTTACAAAATATGTTTATCTCTAGAATACAAACACTTGACGAGGGAGAAAATACATTAGCTAAGTGTTATAAAACTTGAACAACGGAGGAAAAAAATTGAAATTATTTATCGAATACATCTTGGATGAAATAGAACAAATTGGATTAAAAAAAGGATTTCGCACTTCTCTTTCCTCTAGTAAGAATGAAGAGAATTATCTTAGAGGCACATTACAGTATTTTGATAAAGACTTTTTTATTCACTTTGTCCTATTTTTCAGTTATCCGGAAAAAAAACCAAATTTAACTTATACCTTTTGGATATTAAATCACCATGGAAATGAACAGCTATTAAAAAATGTTAACGGCAAAGAAAGCGAAGAGGATGGGGCTGAGAACAAAAAGAAAAAGATAGATTTAATTAAAGAGCATTGCCTGAGTGAAATAAATGTCAATATTTCTAAAGGCGAGGAAATCCAAAAATTATTTAGGAAAATCGAAAATATTCTTTCGAAGGAAGTCATTATGTCCTAATGTTTTTTTTGCGATATTCTTCCAAAACAAAAGCAAAATAAATTGCCTTTTGACCACCTGACAAGGAGAAAAAAGGCAATTTATATTCATTATTCGCTTTTCACCCCATATATAATCAGCCCAACTCCTAATAAAATCCACATCATTTTAACAAAGGATATTTTATCTGTTAAACCCCATAAGCCAATAAAGGTAGTTGCTATAAGTACAAGAGGACCAACTATTGCTAATGAGCTATTGATTATAAGTGCTTTTTCTATTTCATTTGCCTTCAGCATCAAAAGTGCTGCAGTAATTTCTATGCTTCCTGATAATAATCTTAGGATAACCATTCCGAGAACTGCTTTTTCAATGAACGATAACATATACTCCTCCCACCAATAGCAAAATTTACTACCATTATATGCAGTGGGATGTTTAATAGGACATGTTTTTGAAGCTCGGAATAGAAACTTGATTACGAACGGAATAGTAAAGCCAACAAATCTATTGTTTAAAAGAACGCTGTCTTTTTTTATCTAGCTCCCTTATACATGAATTACAATAACCTAACTCCCCATCAAATTTATACCACTGTTTACACTTCAGACACTTCTTATGTAAAATTTCATTAATCATCAAATCATATCCGTAATATGTCATGACTTTTTCAATTTTCATTCCATCTCTTCCTTTCTCCTCTATATCCTTTGTTAAAGTATGCAAATTGCTATCAATTCGTGATAGCAATAAGGATTTTTTTGAAAAAGAAAGAGAATTGTACCCTAAAAAACTGCAACCTAAATAAAGATGCAGTCAGAAAGTCGACAAACTCCTAATTCAGTAATTAGGAGTTTGTCTTAGTTTATACATATACATTCTTTTAAATAAGAATTGATTTCCGTTGCAGGGGTGCGTTTTCGTGGGGCTCGCGCTGAGCCGCTTCGACCTAAAGGTCTGCAGGGTCTCAGACTGTCTCGCAGATCCCACAGGAGTCTCACCCCTTCCACTCCAATCCATGCATAATAATTCCATTTGCATTTCCTAAATTCCTTTTGTCAACAAGATGAGGTGCAGTTCTTTAGCATGTATTTTTAGTGCTGCTTATTTGGTAATTTAGCCTCTGGATGTCCTTTACCATGCTTTTTATTTTTTTCCTGTTTCTTTTGATCATCCTTAAGTTTTTCCACGAATTTACCTGTGTCTTCCATTATTAACCCTCCTAAAAGTTGTTCTTGTTATTTTAACCGTTTAGAGGATTTACATTCTTGGAGAGCAAATTAATTCTAATTTAGGGATGATATATTTATCGTGGCCATCGTTCTTCTCTTAAAGGGAAAACAGGGAATGGCTCATGGGGCAATGTCTGATACCAATAAGCAACAGTAGAAACATCATCCTGTCTCTCAAACAATCCACGATGGCTAACACCAATTTGTTGTACTGTTATCTTAATTTCCTCTTCAAAGCGAATAGGATCCATAATATGCCAGCGATAAAATCCACGCATTGGCGGTACATCATCATTATGGTAAGGATTAACAACGGTATTATCCTGTTTCGCATAAAACGGAAAGCCTAAAAAAGGTGTAGAATAAGTTGTTTCATCCATTTTGCCATGCTCATCGTATGTTGCAAAACTCCAAGCACCACCAAAATAATCCTCTGTTCCAGTTCCGCAAATAGTCGGGTAATCTTTGTCTCCATCTAGAAAAACCTTTACCTCTCCTTCTCCCCACCAATATCTTTCTAATGTAGATAATGCCATATACGTACCAACATACTGCCCTTTTCCTTTCACACCATCTAAAATAATATAATCCTGTCCTTTTTCAGTAATACTCTGTCTTCTCCATTGGGCATGAAAATAAGCTATTTCTTTTGGCAAGGTATCATATAAGCAATAGTCTACTTGATAAAAAAAGGCAGGAATTGCTTCTTCGCATTGATTTTCGATCGTAATGCGTGCTTTTTTATGAAAAGGCATAGAAAAATAACTATTCATTCCTCTATTTGGATTAACAGCTATAGGCATGGAATTCACTAAACACCCTTGCCCAAATCCACAGCAAAAGAAATCTCCCAATGGACTTTCAACTGATGGATTCTCTTCATCATCCCAATACATTCTAATAATAATATCTCTTAATACAAACGGATTTTTATCATTTATCTTTGCAGGAACCGTTATCCAAATATGTTCAATTACACCCGGTCCATCTATTTCAGCTAATACTTTTACTTCGCCTGATTTAATGTCTCTTAAGCACGGAGCCCCTTTTCGCGAAGGCCCAAGATTACTTGCTGCCTTCCCTCCACCTCCTTTTTCACCTGTAGGATTTTCCGCATTAATTGCTCTTGTTCTTCCATTATTTAAAATAGGTAAGGTAGATAGTCCATTAAACATCGTATCACTCCAATTTTTTTATTGTTTAACTCCTCCAGCAATAATTCCTTCCATAATGTTCTTTTCAAAAATCATCACAAATAAAATAATAGGTAAAGTAATGAACCAGCCCATAGAACTTATTAAATCCCATGGAACTTCAAAATTACTTGTTCTTGGAATCGTTGTAATCCCCACACTTAATACTTTAATTTTGTAAGAAAAAAATAAAGGGGTAAAAAACTCATTTAAACATTGGATAAAGTTAATAATACTAACAGTAGCTATAGCTGGCTTCATCAGCGGAAAATATACTTTGAATAATACTTGTAAAAAATTTGCTCCATCTACTTGAGCAGCTTCTTCCAAAGACGGAGGAATTTGTTTCACGAAATTATAGAGAATTAGAACAGAGAACGGGAGCAAGGAACTCGTATATAAAATGGTTAACCCTAAATAGGTATCGACCAATTGTACCGACTTCATAAAATCGTATAGCGGTCGCGCAGTTATAACTGGTGGGATTAGTGCTGAAAACAACAGCAATTTATATCCCCAGCTAACCCCTCTTGAATAATCATATCTGGCAAATCCATATGCAGCTGCCGTACCAAATATAATAGAAGCAACTAAAGATAAACCAGTAATCAACAATGTATTAATCGCCATTTCCCCAATTCCCAATTGAATAAATAAATCTTGATAGTTTTGAAAAGTAATGGTCTTAGGAAAGTAATCAATAGGGGTTTGGAATAGAGAACCCTTTGGCGTTATAGATGAAATAAAAATCCAGTAAAGAGGCAGCAAGATAATAATTGCTACAACAAAGGTCAATCCCCATCTAAGAAAAAAATAAAAACTTTTCGTCGACCTTATATTCATTCTTTACATACCTCCTAATAGTCATTTTTCTTGATCCCTAATAAACTTATACTGCTGATAATAATCATCATCAAAAATAAAAGTACTGCTATAGCAGAGGCATAACCAATATTTAAGTTCGTGAAAGCTTCTACTGCAATTCTATATGCTAGTAAACTCGTCGAATCACCAGGTCCTCCAGTAGTCATGGCATAGACAATATCATAGCTAACAATTCGCCACATGGTGAAAAAGATACATAATGTCAACAAATTCTTCATTATTAGGGGAATCGTAATAGAGAAAAATGTTCTAATCACATTTGAACCATCCATTTTAGCCGATTCATAAATCTCTTCTGGGATAAACTGAAGTCCCGCCAAAACGAGAATCGCAAAGAAAGGAACATCTTTCCATAAGTCCACCAAAATGACCGCAATTCTTGTAGATTCTGGGTGAATTAACCAATCGAAGTGAAATGTAGTAAAGATTCTTCGTATTAAATCATTCACTAAACCATAGCTATCATTAAATGCCCATCTTGCTGCTAACCCTGTTACAACCATAGGCATTGCCCATGGTATTAACACAATTGTTCGTAAAAACTTCCTTCCTTTAAACTTCTGATTTAATAAAACGGCTAAGAATATACCTAAGATTACATGAAAGATCATGGATATGATGGTAAAAATCAATGTGAATTCTAAAGAAGTAATAATCTTATCATCTTTAAAAATAGCAAAAAAGTTTTGAAATCCTATAAATGTTGCAACCCCGCCTTTAAACATATTAATTTCAAACATACTATTAATAAAGGTAACTATAATGGGATAAATAATCGTAAATCCTCTAATAATTAATACTGGTAGTATCAAAATCCAAGCAATAACTAACTTGTTTTGAAAGGATTTATTAAGAACAGTCTTCATTTTATAGCTCCTTTCCATAAGAGGACCAAAATTCTATATAAATTTGATCCTCTTCATTTGTTTCAAGATTGTAGTTACTTGGCTAAACGAGCGATTTCCTTTTGTGCCTGCTCTACCGCCTCGTCTAAACTTATTTCATCAGAAATAAACTTTTGGAATATCGCTCCAATTCCATTAACAAACTCCATAGCCTGAGGAACTAAAGGTCTACCTCTCAACGTACTATTGCTGATATATTCTTTGACACTCTCTAATCCTTTGGCAGTAAAATTAGGATCATTAATTACATCGAGACGTGCAGGAAGTCTCCCAGACATTTCGCTATATGCTAATTGTCCATCAGGGCTAGCAATATATTGCAGTACTTTTTTTGATGCAGCTTTCTTCTCAGAAGATTTATTTAATACATAATGCCAGGAAGCAATAAAGGCATCGTTTGTCTCAAAAGTTGGCATTGGCTCTATATTTAATTGTTCAGGACTAAATTTCCCAGCTTCTTCAAATGTAGGAATTGCACCTGTATACATAAATAGCATTCCATATTTCCCATCAATAAATTTTTGATTCATAGGGTCATAGATATCAGCAAGCTGGGATATCGGGGTTACCTTTTCTTTGTGTGCTAAATCATACATAAACTGCAATGCTTCTTTTGTTTTTGGATTGGTCCAATCAAAATAATCGCCGCCAAAAAGATTAACAAAAGTACCAATTTCATTAAAAACATAACTTTTTTCCCATGAGCCGCCATAACCATATACATCGTCTTTTGTTGCCGCTTTTGCGTATTCAAGAAATTCTTCTTTTGATTTTGGAGCCTCCATGCCTGTTTTTTTCAATAATTCATTATTCACCCAAAATGCTAAGATTTCTAAGTAGCTAGGCACGGAAAAGATGCTCCCATTATAAGTTGGTATATCCTTTATATATTGCTCAGAAAAATTCTTTACGATCTCAGGAGTCATAACCTCTTTTTCTAAGGGCTCTAGATAGTCTGCTCTCGAAAAGGCTGTAATTAATTCATCATTAACATGCATTAAATCAATTGTATTATCACCTGAAGAAAGAATAGTCGTCATTTTGGCTACCATATCATCTGGGTTGGTAGGTGTAACAATAATATTTAACTTTACTCCAGTAGCCTCTTCTATTTTCTTCTGATAAACAGACCATCCTGCCTTTGTTGAATCATTTGTCATTAAAGTAATAGTCTCTCCTTCAGCCTTCCCTTCGCCTCCGGAAGCTTGATCAGCATTAGAACTTGTGTTATTTACTCCGACACAGCCAGTTAGGAAAATTGCTGTTACAATCATTAAGCATAAAACAATACTGTACCACTTTCTTGATTTTTGCATTCCCTTAACCTCCCTTTTTATAAAACGCTTTCACATATTCGAACTCATTATATAAAAGAAAAAAAAACACTTAAATATAAATTCTCATCTAAAAAATATAATATTTGTTGATTGATTATATTTTTTAAATCTATTGCTTTAATAAACTTTTCTAGATAAACTTATGGATAAAAAGTAAGCGGTTTCTGAATGGAGGGGGAGAAATATTGTATGCGTCTATACTTCTATTTAAAGAAACTTTTTCAAAGATACTTTACTAGTTTTCAAAAGAAGATTTTATGGAGTTTTCTTCTTACTTCCATTATCCCATTAATCTCTTTAAGCGTTCTCTCTTATTTTCTGTCTTACAATATTGCAAAAAATAAAATCTTTGATTCCATCTCTTATTCAAGTAATCAATTAAATGTGATTCTTTCTAATCGTTTTGAGCAGATGAAAAATGCTTCCAGTTTAATTCAGAATTATTTATACCCGTTAGTAATTCAACCACCACAAAAGTTATCGGACCAATTAGAATCATATAGTACGGTTAGGAATAATATTATTTACTTAAAAGAAGCTTACTTGTTGGATAATATCACCATTTATATAAACCCACAATTTCTTTTCAGTGATGAAGGAATTACCTTCTTTCCTACAAGTGAGTTACATAAACGTGGAATAAACGAGCAGCAACTATCTATTAATACGAACAAGCTAGAATGGATTCTATCTGAGAATATTAATGAGCCCTTTGTGGTAAACCAGTCTTATCAAAAGAAAAGGTATTTAACTTGTTTTATCACCTATCAAAAGAAAGACACAAAAACAATAGATTATGCCATTTTTCTTGATTTAGATGCACAGGAAGTAAATCAATTACTTGATGAAAGTTCTACTGACTCTTCTATTAATAGCTATTTAATTGATCAAAACGGGATTATTTTAGCACATAATAATAGCAAGCTAATCGGCCAGCAAATGAAAAAAAAGATATTTAACAAAATAGCTACGAATGAAGAGCCATTTAAAATCAAGAATAACCAGTATATTTTTAAACGTAACGAAATAACTGGCTGGTATATTGTTACAGAAGTTCCAACAAGCTATATTGTTAAGAATACTATAGTCCTTATAAGTATCTTAATTTCAGCGGTCATACTAGTTATCATCATTAGCATTGTCAGCAGTTTATTCATCTCCAAGGAATTAAGTAAAAAAATAAGAACAATAGCTAAAACGATTAAATCAATCTCTCTTGATAACAATAATCTTATTTCTGTTAAGTTGCCTATAGATAAAGAAAAGGAATTTAAAGATGAATTTGATTCATTAGCAATAACATTTAACAATATGACAGAATCGATAAATACCAATTTTAATGCTATTTTAAATTTCAAAATACAAGAAGAAAAAATGAAATATCAGTTAGAGCAATCTAAAATAAACCCTCACTTTCTATATAACATGCTTGATTCTATTAAAACTTGTCAGACCCTTGGTCGAATAGATGATGCAAATAAAATGATATCCCAATTGGCGCTTTTCTACCGGATGATTTTAAAGAAAGGCGATGAACTTATCCTAATAAAGGATGAACTAGAAATTGCTCAAGTTTATCTCCAGTTAGAAAAATTAAACAAAAGCATGGAATTTCATTGGAAGATAGAGAAAGAGGAAGGAATTGAAAATTTTCTTATTCCAAAATTTGTTCTGCAGCCTATTTTGGAAAATTGTATCCACCATGGAATGAATAATGTTAACACACCATTATTCATTCAAATTTCTATTACCTATAAAAATGATGCTATTCAATTTACGATCCAAGATAATGGGCGAGGAATTACGGATGAAAAAATAGAAACACTATGTCAGGTTCTAAACAATAACGCTTTTCGTACAAATCATTTTGGTCTAAGCAATGTAAATTATCGATTATCTTTATATTCATCCGAAAAGCCGACAATACAAATAAGTAGATTACATCCACAGGGTACTCTAGTTTCCTTCACTATCCACCAAATGATATCGGAAGAATTATTTTTTGAAGAATTAGGAGGATAAAATGAAAAAAATTATAATGATTGACGACAACACCGTTTGTTTAGAAGGTATTTATAAAAACATAAAGTGGGAAGACATTGGAGCGACCGTTTGTGGGATATATGCTAGTGGGATAGAAGCACTGAAAGAAATAGAAAAAACCCAGCCAGATTTAGTTATTTCCGATATTCAAATGCCAGAAATAACTGGAATCGAATTGGCAAAATCTATATTAACAAGATTTCCTTTTATAAAAATTATATTTATCAGTTCCTATGATGATTTTGTTTATGCACAGGAAGCAATTAGACTTAATATTTGTGACTATGTCGAAAAGCCAATTGACTATGATTATCTCACTACTGTCATTCAAAAAGTACTACGGAATATTCAACAAGAAACAGAAACGATGGAACAGTTAAAACATAGTCAACCAATATTGAAAGAGAAATTCTTTTTAAACCTTATTAATGCTGGTCCAACTTATGCAGAATACATGCTTCAAAATCAAGCTAGTTACCTAAATTTGCAATTTACAAAGAAGCAATACATTTGTATTTATTTAGAGATAAGTAAACATATAGACTACATGAACAGCCTCGGAGTAGAGCGATATCATCTCTATACTTTTCAACTGATTCATGCTGTAGAAGACTACTTCGCCTCTGAAGATGTCTATACTATAAATCAAGGGGGACGAATCATTTTTATTATTGGTCAAAAGCAATATCCCCATAAATTAAGTACCCATGTTATGAAAGCTTTCGAGACGATAAAGAAACAGTTTGATTTTTTGACGATTACAATAGGAATCGGTCATACGGTACAATCTATCTGGGAAATTTCGAATTCCTATCGAAATGCAAAAAAAGCAACAGAATATAAATTTATTTTTGGAGACAATAATATATATTCGACGGAAGAAATACATCAAGCTGCTTCTCCTCCTCTTTTTCTATCAAGACAGGATGAAGAATTACTAATTAATTTAATCTCCAAAAAAGACAAACAGGGAATTAAAGAATTTCTAGCCTATATAGAAAACAACTGGTCTAGTGTATATTATAATAAAAATGGCATTCTTTCATACATTTCATCCATTCTGTCAAAAATTTTGCGTTTTCTCTACGAAGTTGAAATTAAAGATACGGAAATTGTGGAGAAAATAACGCATATCTTTTCTATCTTGGATACATTTAACACGGTAGAAGAAGTTTGTGAAAATCTAGAAAAAATTTGTCTTCTTACTAGCGAGAAAATTCAACAATCTATTCATTCTAAACATAGCCAGATTGCTGAACAGATCATACAATATATCGAGAATCATTATAATGATTTAACGCTGAACTTAAATACGATCAGTAATCATATTAATATGAGTCCATCCTATGTTGGATCTATTTTTAAGAAAATTAAAAATACCAGTATATCTAAATATATTACATTTCTAAGAATAAATAAGGCAAAAGAACTCTTGTCTTTTACAAGTATACCAATTATGGAGATCAGTGAAAAAGTAGGTTATTCCAATCAATATTATTTTAGTGCATCCTTTAAAAAAGTAACCGGACTAACACCAACTGAATATCGTACTCATTCCACTACCGTTTAAATATAGTTGTACTCTGTTTGATAGCTTTATTCTACTATCAATTTTCTCGATGACACCTATCTAAATATTCATCTTTATTATTCGTCCCATCCAATATATGATTAATATAAATGAATAGGAAAGGGTGTAAATCCATGAAAAAAATTGCTGTTATTGATGGAGGAACTCGTCCCAATGGGAATACAGCTCTCCTGACTGAGAAAGTAATCGAAGGTATTCCGGTAGATACTATTCTGCTTAGAGAGTATACTATCCTTCCTATAATGGACATGCGCCACACTTTAGAAGGATTTCAAGAAAGAGAGGATGACTACAATTCAATAGTAGATCGCATACTTCCTCATGATATATTAATCTTCTCTACTCCTATATATTGGTACAGCATGTCTGGTTTAATGAAAAATTTTATTGATCGCTGGTCTCACTCACTCAGAGATTCAAGCTATCCTGATTTCAAAGCGAAGATGGCAAGAAAAAAAGCTTATGTTCTGTCTGTTGGTGGAGATAATCCCACTATAAAAGGGATACCAATGATCCAGCAATTTCAACATATTTTTGATTTTATGGGGATTGAGTTTGGAGGGTATATTTTAGGAAATGGCAATAAACCTGGCGATATTTTGGAGGATAAAAATGCCATTTTTGCGGCTGCTCAGTTAAAAAAGGAATTATTATAAGAACGAAAGCATCTTTGCTTGCTTTCGTTCTTTCTTTATGTCAAGGTCAAAATCCTGCCACAGTTTCATTCAGTTCCTCTGTAGATACTGCCATTTTCGCTACCGCTTGATTAATCTCCTCTAGTAATTGAATAAGCAATTGTAAATCATTTTCTGTACTTTTGATCATTTTATTATTATCTCTGCTGCTTCCTAAAATGTTATCAAAAACATCTGTTGTCAATTTAATCTCGTGGTTACCTGTATCAACTACTTTGTTAATGGTACTAATTTGCTCAATCACATTAGCGATATGTGCAATAGTACCTTGGACTAGTTCTGTAATACTGGAAGAAGAGTCCTTTGTTTGTTCTGCTAATTTTCTTACTTCATCAGCGACAACCGCAAATCCTTTTCCATGCTCTCCTGCTCGTGCTGCTTCAATCGCTGCATTTAGTGCAAGTAAGTTCGTTTGATCGGCAATCCCTGTAATAACATTGACAATTCCACCGATTTTCTTTGAGTTATCTTCTAACTCATCAATCGTTTTCATTATTCGTTGAATATCTTCCTTCAGCTCTTGCATATTTTTAATTACTTTATCTAGTTGAAGCTTTCCATTTTCTGATCGTTCTTCCATTTCGATAGAACTAGCTAAACTTTTTTTAGCACTTGTAGCAATATGACCAGATTGTTCTACAATTTGCTCAACAGAAGCGCCCGTTTCTTCTGTCATAGCAGCCAAGTTTTCCACAAATCCTCCGACAAAATTCTTAATATCTATTTTCGCTTCTTGTTCTTTTTTAGCAATCATATTTTTTTGGGCATTATGCATGGAATCGATAACTAGTTGATTTTCTAGGTTGAATATTTTGGAAATGGCCATAAATAAAATAGTAGCTTCTTTTTCATTTAACTGTAGTTCTTGGTTGACCTTTATCATAATTTCTGTCATTAACAAGTGATAGACAGAAAGAAACCAGCGAATTTCCACACCTATTTTCACATACATTTGCGCTAACATTGCTCTTCTTTGCACGTATTCCCGATCAATTTTCCCATTAAAAAAAGATAAGAAATATTTCATGCTGTCTTCTGTTGAGATTCCAATCCTGGAAGTATCAATAATTTTAGACATACCTTCATGTGAAAAATGAAATGATTCTGTTCTAATAGCTGGTAGATGCTTTGCCACGATTGGTTGAATGCTTTTTAATAACGCTAAATCCTCTCTTTCTAAACCAATAACATTTAGCTGCATCTCATAATCTGACCCTTTTTCAATATCTATTGATACTTTATTTATTTCTTGGTCAATGAGTTGCTGAATTTTATTTTCTTTCTCTTTGACACTTTTTTTAAAAAGCATGGATTTTCCTCCTACTAAGTCCTTTTCCTTTATATCGGAAAAGAAAATGGATTTTACAGTAAAAAAGAGGGAATTATAAGAAATAAATGGGAAATAAATAATATATTTGTACCATACTCAAGTTGACAAGATTTTAATAATTGCGTAGATTTAAAAGAAGAATTGAAAGAAGTGGTACATATGGGCAAATTAGTTGAAAAAAGGAGCATACAACATGGATATTAAACAGATCACCGTTGCAGGCAGTGGCGTATTAGGAAGTCAAATTGCTTTTCAAGCGGCATATAAAGGATTTCAAGTTGCTGTTTATGATATTAATGATGAAGTACTAGAAAAGTCTAAAAATAGAATGAAACAATTAGAGGCATTTTATCAAAGAGATTTAGATGCAACACCAGAAGAGCTACAAGAAGTATATAACCGCCTATTCTACTCTACCAATTTAGGAAAAGCAACAGAGAAAGCAGATTTAGTCATTGAAGCAATACCAGAAGTAGTCCAAATTAAACGAGACTTTTATCAGGAATTAGCAAAAGTAGCACCGAAGCATACTATTTTTGCAACGAACTCTTCTACCCTTCTGCCAAGCCAATTTGCTGAAGCAACTGGTCGTCCAGAAAAATTTCTAGCACTTCACTTCGCTAATGAAATTTGGAAGAACAACACAGCAGAAATTATGAAGCATCAAACAACCGAGGAACAAGTATTTCAGACAGTGATTGCTTTTGCTAAAAGTATCGGAATGGTGGCTTTACCGATTCAAAAGGAACAACCAGGTTACGTATTAAACTCTTTATTGGTTCCTCTATTAGAATCAGCAGAAATGTTACTTGTGAACGAAGTCGCAGAAATTGAAACGATCGATAAAGCATGGATGATTGGTACAGGAGCGCCGCTTGGACCATTTGCAATGCTAGATGTAATTGGTATTACTACTGCTTACAATATCGTAAAGGGCAAAGCGGAAGCTACTGGTAACCCTGCTTATATAAAGCTTTCACACTTATTAAAAACAAACTATATTGATCAAGGAAAATTAGGCAGAAGTACAGGAGAAGGATTCTACAAATACCCGAACCCTAGCTTCATTCAGCCAGATTTCTTAAAAAATTAACATTAAAAACAGTAGAGGAGAATAGATAGATTCTCCTCTACTGTTTTGCTTTTACCTTCGCTACCCCTAAAGCATAATGGCTAAATAATACATTCTCTATCATCTCCCCTTGCGACTCTTCGCAATCAACAATAACAATTATTTCAGATTGGAATCCCTTCAGTAATCTTCTCTTCTTTTTTACTATAATTTCTGTAAAAAGACGAATAACAAATCCTAGTAAAAAGCCAGCTGCCGCACCAATTAGTCCCCAGTATATCGGCCCCCATGCAAGCTTAAATCCTATACTTGCAAACACAACAGATAATGCCGTTGCTAATGCAACACCTATATCAATAAGAGAAGTTCCGTCTGATCGATGCAAGTCATCAAAAATCTTTCGTTGCTCGGTTCTATTATCAAGTGGAACAACAAATATATTTTCTTTTTTTATCCCCTTTTTTTCTAATGTGCTGAGTGCCATTTCTATAAAAACTGAGTGTTCAAATGTCGAAAATAATTGCATCTTTAATTCACCTTTTGCCCTTTTAATACTTGAAAAGACGAAGATTGATATTTCTCCCTAAAATAGAAACGTTGTTCTTTATCATATAGCTTATTGTTTTCTACCGTATTTATATAAGAATCAAATATTGCAAACCCATAAATAGATGGAAAAAACAAAAGCCACTCTGAATTAATCACATCCGTCGCTTGTTTAATCTCTCCCAAAAACAATAGGGACAAAGCTTCTAGTCCATGAGATAAATAAAAAAACACAACGCCCCAAATGATAACAAAGAATGCAGTTATTACTCTATGAATGTATAATTGTCCTAAACCAGGCATAAATAGGGACCAGATGATAGCCATGAGAGGATTTCTTTTATCAAGATAATTGATTTCCATGATACCGATACTAAATGAATTAAAGCGGTGCTCCTCTCTTTCTGCCAACACAAAGATTTTATTCAAATCTACCGTCGTTCGATAACTATCCCAAATAGCGAATATATAAACTGGGATATAAATGAGTAACCACCTTGTATCTAAGATTTCTTTAGCCTTTTCAATCTCTCCCTGAAAGGAATAAATCATCGACAAATTTAAATTGCTGTTTACATTTACTACTACTTCCCAAATGAATAAAACGAATCCTCGCAGATATTTGGATAATAAAAGATGACCAAATCCAGGGAAAGCTGCACTCCACCATGCAATGATATAAGGATTTCGCAGGTGAATTTGTGTAGTACCAAGCGTACTTACATGTGCTCTATATCTTCTTGCTGTATTGTCATTATTATAGTTGTCCATACTCACCTACACCTTTTCCATCTATGGATAATAAAAGAGAAATCATTACTAAAAGTTATTTTTAACAAAATCATGTAATTCCATCCATTTGCCGATTTTTTTAGTAGAATAGAACTAGAAGAAAAATAAACAGATTAGAATTGATAAGAATCTTTGGTTTATTAGGTTTATGTTAAACTGTACATAAATACATAAAGTTTCAAAAGGGGGAAAGTGAGTTGTCTCAAGCAATAATATTTGATATGGATGGTACACTCTTTCAAACAGACAAAATTTTAGAAATATCTTTAGATGATACTTTTCATTACTTGCGCTCGATTCATCAATGGGATGGAGAAACACCTATTGATAAATACCGCGAAATTATGGGTGTTCCATTGCCGATTGTGTGGGAAACATTATTGCCTAATCATTCCCTTAGCTTAAGAGAAAAAATAGATGCTTATTTTCTCGAACGATTAGTGACAAATATAAAAAAAGGCAAAGGGGCCTTATATCCAAATGTCAAAGAAGTTTTCTCCTATTTAAAGGAAAATGATATTTCTATTTATATCGCTAGTAATGGATTAACAGCATACTTGCAAGCGATCGTTGAATATTATCAATTGGATAAATGGGTGACAGAAACATGCAGTATTCAGGACATTGAATCATTGAATAAGTCTGACCTCGTTTGTAGGATTATTAAGAAGCATGGAATTACTCAAGCAGCTGTTGTGGGAGACCGCTTATCTGATATAAAAGCTGCAAAAGAAAATGACCTTCTATCTGTCGGTTGTAATTTTGATTTTGCTAAAGATGACGAAATGAAGCAAGCAGATATGGTTATTGATGATCTTATCGAATTAACTTCCATCCTAGCAGCATCACCTGCATTTCAAATAAAAAATAATACGATTAAATAATAGCTCACTTATACCAAAGACCAAACATAGCCTCGGGAAAAAAGGGAATATGCAGGCATAACATTTGCTTAATTCCATATATTTCCACGACCGTTACATTAATGTGAACCCAGTTTTGTTTGCTATTTTGATTGTCGTGAACTGAAATTTTGTGGTGTAAAACTTAAATCAGCTAAAATGACTGATATGTGTAAGTCCTATAGAAATAGCCGAGCTCTCTTTCCGGTCTATTTCTTGGACTGCTTATTTTTATCCATACCATCCTCATTTTTATATTTCTGATCATACTTTAATATCTACCTCCATTTTTTATCCTTATGCCTCCTTCATTAAGTGTCTAAATGTCTAAGACCCCTAATTTAAGGGGTCAGTCTAAAAATATCTCTTCTAAAGTTGGTTCCTCAACATTGACTCGGTAAACATTTGTATTACATGCCGTTAGGGCTCTTGTGATTTCAGAAATTCTATTTTCTTCCTCAACTGTGATAGTCAGTGATTCCTCTTTTAAGTGAATTTCCGTACCTTTATCTTTAATCCATTGGTGAAACTTTGATAATTCTGAAACAGGTATTGGACTATGTTTAATATTTACGATAATGTTGGAACGGTAAAATGCTCTGAGTTCATTCATTGTCCCGATTTTTACAATCCTACCTTCTTTCATGATAGCAATTCTGGTACATAATTTCTCGACCTCATCCAAATTATGAGAAGTTAAAAGGATCGTCTTGCCTTCTCCATGCAGTCTTTTTATCAGCTGTTGAATTTGAATTGCTGATTCTGCATCCATCCCTGATGTTGGTTCATCCAAAAATAAGAGCTCTGGATCATGGATAATGGCTTGAGCGACACCAAGTTTCTTTTTCATTCCAAACGAGAACTTTCCTAATTTTTTATTAGCATGATCAGCTAATCCGACTGCTTCTAATACTTCAAGACACTCACTTTTTTGTGCAGTTTCACCAGATAGTGCAGAGAAGAACCGCAAATGCTCCAGTGCTGTAGTGGATTCGTAGAAACTTGAATAATCAGGAAGCACACCAATTTTTCTTTTAACCTCTATGTGATCTATATTTCCTCCTAACAAAGAAAATGAACCTGAAGTAGGTTTCGCAATCCCTGTCAGCATATTGATAAAAGTTGATTTTCCTGCGCCATTTCTACCCAAAAATCCAAATAATTCCCCTTCTTCAATTATTAAATCAATTCCGTTAACTACTGTTACTCCGTTATACACCTTTGTCATCTTTACTGCTTTAATAGCTGACATCAGCATTCCCTCCTCTTGAATAATAAATTAGTAAGATAAATTAAGATAGCTGCAACTACAAGAAGAACTAAGAAGCTATATTCATTTAAGTCCAGATAATAAAAAGGTGATACATATTTTAGCCAACTAATTGCTGGATTAGAAGTAAGCACAAACCAACCTCCTAATATTGGTAACAATATCCCTCCAAGAATTCCAAGGAACATTGTTGCTCCTGGCTTATTGATGAGAACGGACATTAAGAGAATGAATGATATCTGCAATGTAAGTAGGCTCATCGTCTGAGCAAAAACTAGAAAATCTATTTTTTCTGTTGTTAGAGCAATTATTAAGAATGACAGAAACAGACAAACAAACCAAAACATCCAAATACCCAAAAACTTACCAACTATAATAGAAAATCTAGTTGTTTTAGTTACTAAAAACCGCATGGTTCTTTCACGGATTTCTTTATTTATACTGTCATGAGATAGACTCGCCACAAATAAATGTCCAAAAAACATAACTAAAAACAATAATCCAACTAAATGAGCTTCACCTGCCTCTTGCGCTGTCAGTTCCATTGCCTCAGCTATACCATCAGCAAACTTAGCTGAATAATAGGATGTGACTAAAAATACTAAAATTAATAAAATTGATTTAAACCCTTTAAATAATTGGAGAAATTCTCTTTTCCCTATAGTAAGCATAATATTAAACTCTCTCTTTCATCCTAAATTTTATCCTGATTCTCTTAAAGGCTGCTTAATCACTAACTTTTTTCTCTCGAAAATGGAAGAGAATTTGACCAATTAATCCAATCATCAGGATTATTGCTAAGCTAGAATAATTCTGAGCTGCAAACTCATTTCCAATATGTCTTGAAAGCATAATTACGGCCGCTACGGTTGCTATAGCACTAAATACTTTTTTCATTCTACACCTCATTTCCTTAATCTATAAGAATTATATCTATCGTACCTTAACCCTTTAAAATCAGAACCTTAATTCTTCCTTAATTTCTAATAATGAGGATAAAAAATGATATGATATCTTTATATTTGGACATTAGGGAGACGAATTATATGAAAAAGATAAGATTGTTAATAGTGGATGATGAACAGGCTATCCACCAGATGTTAAAGATTATTTTGCAGAAGGAAGGATTTGAGCGAATTGATACTGCCGAAACAGCGGAGGAAGCATTACAACTATGTGCAGTTAACGATTACGGCTTAATTTTTCTAGATGTCATGCTTCCAGATCGAAGTGGTTTTGATATTTGTCCTTTCATTAGAGAAAAGACAAATGCCACCATCTTCTTCTTAACAGCGCGGTCCACTGACCTTGATAAACTTTCAGGGTTTGCATTAGGTGCTGATGATTATATCACCAAACCCTTTAATCCATTGGAAGTAGTAGCGAGAGTGAAAGCTCATCTGAGAAGATATACAGCTAATACAGTAAAGGAATCAACTACATATCAATATGGTGACTTATTTGTAAATAGTTCATCTGGAGAAGTCATGGTAAGAGGAGTTAAAGTTTCCATGCCTGCACAGGTGTATCAGTTACTACTATATTTCTGCAAGCATCCTAATCAACTTTTCAGTAAAGCTCAACTTTATGAAAATGTGTGGGGCGAGAATTTTCTTGGAGAGGATAACACGATTATGGTTCATATACGCAAACTTAGAGAAAAAATTGAAGTAGATCCCAGCCAGCCGCAGTATATCGTGACAGTGAGAGGGCTCGGCTATAAATTATCTGTAGAAGGTTATAAATAAAATGAATATGACCAAACGATTCATCCTGCAATTCTTTTTTCAGCTTTTGTTTGTTTTTTTTCTCGTATCCATTATTTTTTTATTATTTTGGGCAATTATTGGTTTCACTGTCATGAAAAACGAACTATACTCTGACTTGACTCAGGCTGACTCATCTAATATGGAAGACTGGATATCAGTTAAAAATAGTCATATTTCTATATCCAATGATTTAAAGGATTTAGTCAGGAAACAGAATGGTTGGCTTGCTATCTTGGCGGAGGACGGAAATCCCATAAAAACATATAATCTGCAAAAGGGTACCTCATTCTCCAAAATCGACTTTGCCCTGCTACTTTCGGAAAGTGAAGATGATTCATACCATTACTATATGTGGTCAATTCAACAAGATACTGCTGAGCCCCTCATTGTCCTTTATGGAAAGGAAGTTGGCAGCAAGTCCATTTTAAATACTATTAAAGTTGCAGTAAACTGGCAGAAAAACCAACTAAATATTACCGATACTCAAGGAAAAACAATTACCAATAAACACGGTTGGGTTCAGCTGGTTAGTAAAGATGGTGTAGTTCAGGACAGTTATGAAGCAGACAATCAAAAGGATAGGTACTCTTTCCAAGAACTATTTCAGCTTACTAAGAACGAACAAAAGGATGTATCCGCCTACTATAATAGAGAGACAGGTCAGGTTCTTCTAACAGGTACAGACCAAACAAACAGCTTGCAATCCGATACAGAAATAATGCAAGATACTGGGAACAAAATTCTTTTCCTATTTTTGCTTGCTCTTTTATTGTTAATTATGCTTAATATTTGGTTTGGTTATAAATTCGGTGCTCCACTTGTTACCATCATGAAATGGATTGGAGATTTGGGGAAGGAAAATTATGAAGAAGGGCATAACAAGCACTCTATGATGCTTACGAAAAAAGGAAAGCTACAACGGAAATATAAAATATATAAGGAATTGATTACCACACTTATCCAATTGACAACATCGCTGGAACAAAATAAACAATTAAGAAGAAAGGCTAACAAAGCTCGAGATGAGTGGATTAGCGGACTATCCCATGATTTAAAAACGCCGCTTGCCTCTATAGGAGGATATGCTGAGATGCTACAATCAGATCAATATTCATGGACTGAAGAAGAAGTTCGGACTTTTTCTAGCACAATCAAGGAAAAGGCGCACTACATGAAACAGCTTCTGGAAGATTTGACCTTAACGTATCAGCTTAGAAGTGAGGGCTTTCCTATCGCCAAGGAAAAAGTGGAAATAAATGAACAAATCAGACGAACTGTCATCCACTATGTGAACGGGCCTGCAGGACAGCAATATGAATTTGTATTTCAGCCTTCCCCTAAGGAACTGATTGCAGCAGTAGATCCAAAGTGGTTCCAACGCATTATGGAAAACTTAATTGAAAATGCAATTAAGTATAATCCACCAAAAACGACTGTCACAATAACGATCGGAAAGCTTGACCATCATTTGCTGGTAATTACGATTAAAGATAATGGTGTGGGCATGGATAATGAAACACTAAACAGATTGTTCGAACGCTATTACAGAGGAACAAATACAAGCAGCTCAATGAACGGAACAGGACTCGGTATGACGATAACAAAAAAGCTAATTGAACTCCATGGCGGTTCCATTAAAGTAAGAACTGAGCTTGAGAAGGGAACAACCATCAGAATACTCCTTCCGTTACTTGATGATTAAATTTATCTTTATTGTAAAAAAAAGATAAATTCTCAAGAATTTTCCCAGCAAAATGTCTCATGAACTGGTGAGTCTAATAGTTTCTGCTCCTGGTTTTGGGAGCAGAGCTTGAAGTTTAAACAAGCTATAAACAGTAATAGCAAAAAGGCAACTACTATAACATGGGCCATTCTCTTATATTCTTTTAACTGTATTTGATCGATAAAAAAACAATTGCATCCGATTGATTATGCTTTACTCGCTAGTTTTATTTATTAAAAACAAAGGCTCTGTTAAATTTTAATGTACAAATATGGATAGTAAGTAGGGGAACCTTTTTTGGATCCCCGCTCTTTTTCATTCAGGGCTTAACAATTGAATGTTTCTGTACTTTTAACATAACCATAAATACAAATTATGCTATCTTCTTTAACAAACGGAATATTTAGCTTTTGTAATAATTCTATGAATTCATCAGTTATATCAAATCTTTCAGGTTCAATAAGTCTACCTCTACTTTTTACATACCTTGGTCTGATTCGCAACCATTCTATGGAATAGAACGGACGCAGCCCCTGTTCCCAATCACCCCAATACCATACATCTTCTATAAAAGTTTCTGGGTAAGGAGCATCTTCTAATACATACTTAACTTGATAAGGTGGGGTGAACGGCAATGTATCAATTACAAATTTCTGCAACTGCTCCCATTTCGTGTTGTTCATAACTGAAGCTAATTGTTTTTTATTTACAACTGCAACAACCTTTTGCTTTTCGTCCATATTCTCCCTCCTAAAATCTAAGCTTTAAACTTTGATAGGCGTAAACTATCATAAGTGTCGGTCATCTCAAATACAAATGATGTTAACAGAAATTCTTTAATATTGTGTTTTATGCTTTCTTACTACGGTTATCTACAAACAAAAACCACGCGAGATAGTTGTCGAGATACTTTGTATCTACACATTTAAAACGGTCTATCCATCGTTTGATTTAATTCGATAATGTTTTAATCCTTTTTCCTTTCCATAGGTTTTATAGGCTCTCCAAGCATCTTGTAACGAGTAGATTATCAGTTGTCAGTTTAGAGCCAATCATACTCTCCACTATCATTTTAACGACATGCCCCATACAAGCTACTTTTGAGACAGTTGCTTTGATACGGTCTCTTGCAATAAGAACACAAACTTGTTCGTGGCTTATGCCTCAAAGGTTGGATTTCCCGCCACGTTTACGAGGTTTGCGTTCCGAAATCCTACGTTGACCTTTTTGAGAGTACTGGAAATGGTTCTCGTTAACTTCAACGATACCTTCAATATTAAGCTCCAACTCCTCCGCTTATTTTATCATAATTATCTAAAGTGATTTTAAAAGTTCTATGCAAGAATATGACATGTTTACGAATCAGAAATATCTTGCCTATCTACACAGGAATTTAATCAAACTTTTTTATAAATGAGCAGACCTTATTAAAAGACGACATTTATGTATCTTTCCGGCTATCTGCTTCAATTTTTAATAATCTCGGCAATATTCATAAATTTGCTAGTACGAAATCCCCATAAATCGACATTTCCAATAAATTTGTAGTTCTGCTCTATTAATAAGGTTTCTAAGCTCTCTTTTCGTTCTTTAACTGGAAGTTTATATTCATCTATCAAATGTGCTTCTTCTCCTACTATTTCATAATAACTAAATAAAATGGTGTAACCCATTAAAACGATCTCCTCTCTACTACCTATCCAAATGTCTACTTAATGATTATCCGGTTTCTTCTTTATGTTTCTTAGTATACCGTGGTAAAGTAAACTGAATATAAACTTCTCTAAATTAATTTTCAGTTTACATTTTTATAATAAAATAGGTATAACTTAAATGAATGGAGGTATTAGATGTTTAAAATACTCGTGGTAGAAGATGATACAAATACTAGAAAATTAATGTGTGCTGTCTTAAAGCACCATGGATTTCAGACTTATGCAGCTAAAGATGGGATCGAAGCTCTTCAGATAATGGAAAAAGAGCATGTTGATTTAGCTGTACTCGATTTAATGATGCCCAAAATGAACGGGTACGAATTAACACAGCATTTGCGGCAGACGTGGGAGAACCTCCCTATTTTAATGGTTACCGCCAAGCAGGAGGCAGCAGATAAACGAAAAGGATTTCTTGTTGGTACGGATGATTATATGACCAAACCAGTAGATGAAGAAGAAATGATTTTACGTATTAAGGCTCTGCTGCGGAGAGCGAAGATTGTAAATGAGCATCGTTTAACAATCGGGAAAACTGTACTCGACTATGATGCCCTTACCGTTTCTCGTGAGAATCATGTTATTACCTTACCACCTAAAGAGTTTTTCTTATTGTTTAAACTATTATCATATCCAAATATGATTTTCACTCGAATTCAGCTTATGGATGAAATCTGGGGAATGGAATCTGAAACGGATGATCGTACACTCAATGTCCACATTAACCGATTAAGAGACAAGCTTCGTGATTTTCCAGAGTTTGAAATTTTAACAGTCAGAGGACTTGGTTATAAGGCAGTGAAAAAAGGATGAGAGAATTTTTCACAAAACGTTTAAGCCTTGCCATTACACTAGTCATGTTTGTTTTTGGCGTCATGATGGCAACAGTCCTAGTTGTTGCTGTTATAACTTTTGCTTTACAGCATTTAGGGATTATTTCAGACAATAGTCAGCTTCCCGTATTCCCGCTCATTGCCTTTTTAGGTTTTTGCATTTTACTTGGGACTTCCCTAACAGCCTTTCTCAGTAAGAAAGCATTAAATCCTATTCGGACGGTAATTGATGCAACCCATAAAGTAGCCAGCGGGGATTTCTCTGTACAAGTTAACATAAAGGGAATAGGCGAATTAGAAGAATTATCTCATAGCTTTAATAAAATGACCCAAGAGCTTTCTGGAATTGAAACATTACGAAGTGATTTTGTTAATAATTTTTCTCATGAATTCAAAACACCTATTGTTTCATTACGCGGTTTCGCAAAATTACTAAAAGAAAATAACTTAACGGAAGAGGAAAGACAAGAATATCTTGATATAATCATTACCGAGTCTGAGCGCTTAGCTGCACTCTCTACAAATGTACTCATCCTATCAAAGTATGAAAATCTCGAGATTATTACCGAAAAAACTCCATTTCGATTAGATGAGCAAATTCGAAAAACGATTGTATTGATGGAACCAAAATGGTCCGCAAAAGATATAGTCATAGATGTCGAGCTTGATGAAGTTACTTATCACGGAAATGAAGATTTAACTCAGCAAATTTGGCTAAATCTTTTAGATAACGCTATTAAGTTTTCCGAAATTGGCGGAAACATAACAATACATCTCACTAAGTTCAAAGAAGAAGTTTGTTTTTCGATTCACGATAATGGTCCTGGAATGGATGACCAAACAAAAAAACGTCTTTTTGATAAATTTTATCAAGGCGATACCTCTCATTCCCAATCGGGAAATGGTTTAGGATTAGCACTAGTAAAGAGAATCGTCGAACTATGTAACGGGAAAATTTATGTGGAGAGTGAAAAAGGAAAAGGGAGTATTTTTATGGTGAGGCTCTAAGCTTGTTTGAAGATGGCAAAAAGATAACCAATTAGACAGTAGCTAATCCGTTATCTTTTTGCCATTTTTTCTACCTGACATCGTATTTGATAAAATTTACTAATTAATGGATGATTCAGTGTCTTTCTATCTATATTACTTAATCTCCTTTTTCCAATCCTCCTATCAACCATAGCAAAAGCTCTAATAAATTCATTCTCAGAATGTAAAGCATGATCTATAGAAAGAGAGCAATAATCAAGAAAGGATTGATAGACATACCCACTATCCATTATATTTGCAGTTAAGAGACTTTGTTCTGCCTCTTCAGAAGCTCTTACCAATTCTTGTCGCTCCTCTGATTCATACATTTTCCACCAATCCGCCTCATACGGAATTGGCTTTAATCGTTCTTATCAAAAGTTATCCAAATCCTTCTTGGGCTATCATGGAATTTTCGATAAGCAGTAATATGAATTTGCATTCTATCTTTTAATTTTTCACTAATAAAACCTTCCATTTTGGTCTTTAACTTACTCCATTGCATCTGCTATTCCTCTCTTCTAAAACAAACTTCATAACCTTATTATATCTTTTTATAGAAGTTGCTAAAAAAAGAGGCACATTTAATATGAGTATGTGCCTCTTTTATCCTCCTATAAACCTATCTTATCCCCAAATCTCTTTCGCTACATCTACAATATATTTTAATTTATTCCATTGTTCTTCTTCTGATAAGATGTTTCCGTGATGGGTTGAAGCAAATCCACATTGCGGGCTGATACAAAGCTGTTCAAGGGCAACGTATTTAGAAGCTTCTTCTACACGTGCTTTGATTGCTTCTTTATCTTCTAATTCACCAGTTTTTGATGTGAATACACCTAAAACTACTTGTGGACCTCCATTTGGTACAAATTCAAGTGGCCTGAATCCACCGGAACGCTCATCATCATACTCCAAGAAGAAACCATCTACTTTTTCTTTTGCAAAGAAGCTAGGAGCGATTTTATCATATGGACCTTCAAACGCCCAAGTAGATTGATAGTTTCCACGGCAAAGATGTGTTGTTACGATTAAATCTTCTGGCTTTCCTTCTAGAACACCATTCACCACACGTAAAGCTAGGTCAATTAATTCTTGTCTTTCTAACTCACTTTTTGCAAATGGCAGCTTTGGAGCACAAAGTCCTGCAATATATACATCATCAAATTGTAGATAACGGCAGCCTGCCTCATAGAATGCTTGAACAGCATCACGATAAGCTTGGATAATATCATTTGCATAATCTTCAATATCCGGATAGATTTCTTCATTACGGATACCCGCATTGAAAAATTGGTTTGGACTTGGAATGGTCATTTTTGCAACGGCACGATCGCCCACAATCTCATAGAATTCTTTAAAATCTTTTAAATGAGGATGATCAGGATTAAAAGATACTTTTCCTGTTACTCGCACATCGTAAGCTTCCGTTTCAACCCCATTAAATTTATAACCATGGTCTGGTACATAGCCTTCTACTCCTGTTAAATGCTCCATGAAATCAGTATGCCAAAATCTGCGGCGGAACTCTCCATCCGTAACGGCTTGAAGACCAACCTCAATCTGCTTGTCCACAATACGTTTAATTTCTTCTGTTTCTACTGCACGTAGTTCTTCTGCTGAAATAACTCCATCTGCAAACTTCTTTCTAGCATCATGAATAGATTGAGGACGCAGTAAACTTCCTACGTGATCTGCTCTAAATGGTGCTTTAATAATCGTTTTTGTCATTTGAATCCCTACCTCCGTAAAATTTCTTCTCTCTCTTTAATATTAGATTTTTCAGAAATATGTATATATTTTTATGTATAGAAAAATCTAACTTGTGGCTTTCACACCGCTAGAATCCATAACTTGTTTAAATGTAACATGAAAACAAGCCGATGGAAACACGAAAAATTTAAACTCTTGTGATTATTTAAACTTTTTTTAAGTTATTCTACACTATTTCCAACAAGATTACTAGCCAATAAAAAGGAAAAAAATAGACACAAACTATTATTGGACCGAATAGTTTGTGTCTATTTTCCTCTATATTTTTTACTTTTTAATATTTAAATCATGATGCAATGATTCAGGTGGAATGGGATTGAGAGGAACTTGCCCCTTTGGAACTGGTTCTTTTACATACACAAAATCTCCTGTTCCATCTTGGGCACTACCTGTTGCCCAGAGACCTTCTGAAGAAGCATCTCCTTCTGATAAATTCCAGAATTCATACGCTTCTGGCTGAGATTCTTTTTCTGCTTCCGGAGGGAAGGTTGCTGGAACAACTACACCATTTTTAGCTTCTAATTCCTCGATTGCTGCTAGCCATTGATATTGGTGGTAACGATCACGAGCTAACATTTTTCTAAATGTAGCTCTTACTCCTTCATCAGTTGTCATATGATACAATCTTGCTACCTGTAAGCGTCCTTGGCTTTCTGCATGTAAATTTGAACGCATATCTGCTAAAAGATTTCCACTTGCGACAATATACGATCCATTCCAAGGTACCCCATTAGAATTAGTTGGCATGCCACCCAATCCACTTACAAGTAGATGTTGTGGATTAATTCCACCCATAATGGCTGCAACTGCTGGATCTTTCGCTGCTTCAGCCTGATCCTCAGGTGATGCACCATCTAGAAGCTGACTGATTAGAGAGCAAAGCATTTCAACGTGACCAATCTCTTCCGTTCCTATATCCATGAGCATATCCTTATATTTTTCTTCTCCGCGACAATTAAAACCTTGGAAAAGATATTGCATCATTACGGTCATTTCACCGAATTGTCCTCCAAGCACCTCTTGAATTTGACGTGCTAACATTGGATCTGGTCTGTCCACTTTCACTTCAAACTGTAATTCTTTTTGATGACGAAACATGACGCTATCTCCTCCTTGACTTTTCATATTGCTGTTCGATTAAGATGTACCCCGTCTTCAAACTTAATAAACAAAGAAAAAAATTTTAATATAGTAAATACTTCTACACAACACTATCAAAATAATTCCATTTTCCCTTAAGCTTCTATTCGCATAAATTTAGTTGTTTTCAACAAAAATAAGCCCTTTCGCTCAAGTAAAACGCTTACATTTAAGAAAAAAGAACCATTGCGATTCTTCTATGAAGTTTTTACACTATTGTTATATTGAAAAATATATTATTTTCAAGGGGGAAAGTGAATGAGTAATTTGGCCAAAGATGCAAAAAAGCAATCTCCGCCTTACGATTTCGTACAAATTGCCAATAGTTCTAAGTTCAAGCAATTAATGTCCCAAAAGAAAAAATTTCTAATTCCTCTCACCGTCTTCTTTTTACTCTTTTATTTTATGTTACCAATTTTGACTTCTTACACAACTATTTTAAACAAGCCTGCTATCGGATCGATTACATGGACGTGGGTGTATGCATTTGCACAGTTTATCATGACTTGGGTGTTATCCATGATTTATGTTCGAAAAGCAATGAAATTTGATGAATTAGCTGCTGACATTGTGGAAGAAAACCAGATGGAAGGGGCTAACAATAAATGAGTCCAATCGCATTAATGTTGTTTGTCATTATCGTCCTCATCACTCTTATCATTACATATTGGGCAGCTAAAAGAACCAATACAACCAGTGAATTTTATACTGCTGGCGGGGGATTAACAGGCTGGCAAAATGGCTTAGCCATTGCAGGGGACTATTTATCAGCCGCCTCCTTCCTCGGAATAGCAGGTGCCATCGCGTTAACTGGTTTTGATGGATTTTTCTATTCGATTGGATATTTAGTTGCTTATTTAGTCGTTCTTTATATTGTTGCAGAACCACTAAGAAATTTAGGAAAGTATACAATTGCTGATATGATAAATGCCCGCTTTGATCAGAAAAAAGTGCGTGGTGTAGCCGCATTAAGCACGATTACCATTGTAATTTTTTATATGATTGCTCAATTAGTTGGAGCTGGCGCCCTTATCCAGCTATTATTGGGAATCGATTATTGGCTTGCGGTTTTAATTGTTGGCGTCATGATGACTATTTATGTATTATTTGGCGGTATGACTGCTACAAGCTGGGTTCAAATTATAAAAGCTGTCCTTTTAATGCTTGGAACAGTTGTTATCTCCTTTCTTGTTCTTGCAAAATTCAACTTTAATATTCTTACGATGTTCGACGAAATCAAAACACTTACACCATTAGGAGAAAACTATATTAATCCCGGCGTGAAGTATACCAACTCTCTCGATACTATTTCTATGATGGCAGCACTCGTTCTAGGAACTGCTGGTCTGCCGCATATACTAATGCGCTTCTTCACAGTAAAAGATGCGAAAACTGCTAGAAACTCTGTTGTAACAGCAACTTGGGTTATAGGCATTTTCTACATCTTAACCATCTTTTTAGGCTTTGGAGCTGCTGCTTTTGTAGGGGCTAGCAACATTGTGGAAGCAAATGCTGCGGGCAATATGGCAGCACCATTGCTTGCTCACGCTCTTGGCGGTGACTTTTTAATGAGTTTTGTCTCGGCGGTAGCATTTGCGACCATTCTAGCAGTTGTTGCAGGACTTGTATTATCAGGTGCCTCAGCCTTTGCCCATGATATATATGGTCAAATAATCAAAAAAGGAAAGGTTACCGAAAAACAGCAAATGAAAGCAGCTCGTTATGCTTCGGTTGCAGTAGCCTTGCTATCCATTATCCTTGCACTTTTTGCTCAAAAAATGAATGTAGCCTTTCTCGTATCCCTTGCATTCTGTGTAGCAGCCAGTGCTAATTTACCAGTTATCATTTTTACAATCTACTGGAAAAGATTTAATACAGCCGGCGCTATATCAGGCGTAGTAACAGGACTACTTACGGCGTTAGTGTTGGTTGCCATCAGCCCAAGTGTACTTAATCCTGTACCTGGTGCTGCTATTTTAACTGGAACGGCTATATTCCCGTTAACAAATCCTGCTATCATTTCCATTCCTGCAGGTTTTCTCGGTGCAATTATTGGGACCATCCTCTCCAATAAACGAGATGAAAAGAAATACGCCGAGGTTATTGTGAAAGCAAATACGGGTATGAAGTGAAGAAAAAAGACTGACTTTCTATAGCTTAAACGTTAGAGTAGAGTCAGTCTTTTCATTTTCCGGGAAATAAAATGACAAAAAGCGCCAAAAGTCGATTACTTTTCAAAGCAATCAACCCTTCACTGCCCCTCGACTATATCAGCAAACTCCTCTAATGTGGTAGAGTACTTAACATACTTACGCGGTAACAGATAGAGTTCATCCTTTATTCCCTTTGCACTATAGAATTCTGGTGTTGTGGTTAGCCCAAAAGAATAATGCTTCTTGACTTCCTCCATTGTCTTAGAATCAATATTTCCATAAGGATAAGAAAGGGCAATGACTTTCTTTCCTGTAATTGCTTCGATTTTGTCTTTCGAATCTTTTAGCTCATGTTTATAGTCTGTTGTTTTCACCAAATCAGGATGTGTTGCTGTATGGGATTGAATTGATAGAAAACCTGAACTAGCTAATTCTTTCAACTCTTGATTAGATAACCTATTGGCATTTCCGATAAAATCTGCTATAACAAACATCGTTGCTGTTGGGGTAAAATCGTCTGTTTTTATCTTTCGAAAAATTCCCAACACTCTTACATTATTTTTATAACCATCGTCTAACGTAATAAAAATTGGCTTTCTAACTTTATTTATATCCTGCCATTTTTCAAAAGTTAACGGAGTAAAACCATGATCTCGCAAATAAATCATTTGCTTTTCAAAATTTGCTGGAGTCACATATAATTCTTTTGAACCTTGTCCATGGAACTCTTCAATGGAATGGTAAACCAAAATAGGAATCTTTGTTTGTGCAATCACCATAGAAGGTAGAAAGGGAATTAAAAGAATTAACATCATTACCGTTTTTCCCATCATACAAACCTCATTTTAACAAAGTATTATGGAGGAAAGTTATCTCAAAGAGAGATAACTTCCTTTAAATTAATGCATATTATTATTCATATTCATTTGCTGCTGCATCATTGGAGCTCCTTGTGCAGGTGCAAATCCGTTTAAGATATTTTGCATATCTTGAGCAGCTAGCTGAGGAACTTGATAATAATGATGCTTGTTTTGGTATAAAGATACTTCATAAGCCATTTCCAAACAGTTCGGAATAGAAGCTGCAATAACTCGACGTACAACCGGATTAGTTGTTTCAGCTGCTGCCATTGTTTTCATGGAAGCAGAAGCTTTTAATGCACTAAGCATTGCAACTGCAGCTTGCTGATCACTCATTTCCGTCACATTTTGAATTGGCTTTGCAGGAGGCATCTGGGTCATTCCAAAGATGAAATCATTATTTTCTTTCATCATATATGGTTCAGTTCTCTTTGCAGGAGGTTGTCCAGTTTGAAAACACTCTAATGTTAAATTGTACTCTTCTTGAATAAATTGATATTGTCTGTTTTGAATATCTCGTAATTCTGGATCCTGAATATGGTTTCCTAACAATTTATACAAATTCATTGTATTTATTGCTCCAACTAGTACTTCATGAACATCAAACATTTCATGTCCGCCATGATTCATCGCTTGTGGAACTTGACCTGTTTGTAGATTTTGGTGTACTTGCTGTCCGTTTTGCAACAATATAATCTCCCCCTGTAAATGGATTTTAAACAACAGGATTAGTATGGTGAACGTTCTGGAAACTATACGCTTAAAAATTGTTAATAATCGACAATGATAGAACTATTGCTTTGTTAATTTTTACTAGAGACTAAAGGTTTTAAAAACACTAAACCATGGATTTTTTTCTTTCTTTTTATCCATCCTATCACTAGGAGGTGTCAAGATGCCTAGAAATCAAGTTCAAGTAAATGTTGATCCAAATATGGATGGTCCACGTGAAGGGGTAATGGCGGACGCTGATGGAGATCAGTTAGGAATAAGTAGAGATACAGAAGTTGAAACAACAGCATTTCATGTCAAGCAATTAAAAAAAGATCCTGAATTAACAAAATTTAATCAGTCTTTTAAAGATAAATGATAGTAACACGAAAATTAGCAATTGTATGGAGGAAAAAATGAATAGTTATTTGGATACGATGGTCACTAAAGTGAAAGATTCCATTATTCAGGCTGCTGATTCGGTTCGAAAAGGTTTTTTCACCTTAACGGGTGAAACTTCTCTGTCCGTTAATGAACTGGCAAAATATATAAAAGAAAATAAAGAAACAAAAACAGAAAGAAAATATTTATTAGGCAATTATTATTACTTCAGTCACTTACAAGAGAATGGTATTCGTTATTATTTAGAAACAAATGGAGACTTCATCTTACAATTGGATGCGAGTACAAAAGATCATGTATTGATCGCCTACCGTTCTTACAAGGACAAGCTTTCTATAAATACTCCCGTGAAATTTCCAAAGATACAATAACAATGTTTAAAAACAGGAAGGGTTTACGCTTCCTGTTTTTAACTATACTTCTTATTCAACTTTTCCTTCCCAGCTTTGCATACCACCAATGACATTTACTACACGATATCCATTTTTATTTAATATTTGAGCAGCCTGACTACTTCTTCCTCCCGATTGACATACCATAAAATATTCTTTTTGTTTATCTAATTCATGCATTCTAAATTCAATAAGACGCAAAGAAATATTTATCGCTTCAGGAATTTTCCCTGTCGCCACTTCCGCTGGTTCCCGAACATCAATAATCGAGACTTTCTCTCCACTCTGCAATTTGCTATTTAATTCCGTTGTTGTTATTTCTTTCATTTCATTTACCCCTTCCCTCGAAAAACTAATTTTAGATAAATAAATTCACATTGCCATCCTCTGCTTCAGCCAAATAGGCAGCAACACCAGCATAATCAATCCCTTTTAACAGCTCTTCTTCTTTTAATCCAAGTAAATCCATTGTCATCGTACATGCGACAAGATTTACCTTCTGTTCCTGCGCCATTGCTATTAATTGTGGAAGTGTCATTGCCTGATGCTGTTTGCTAACATGTTTAATCATCATAGGACCAAATCCTAAAAAATTCATTTTGGATAGCCCCATTCTATCTGCTCCTTTTGGCATCATTTTTCCAAAGAGCTTTTCTAACAATCCCTTATTTACTTTTATATTTTCTTCTTTTCTTAAAGTATTTAATCCCCAAAAAGTATGAAAGATAGTAACTTCATGATCGTAAGCAGCTGCCCCATTAGCAATTATATAGGCAGCCATCGCTTTATCATAATCACCACTGAATAACACAATCGTCGTTTTCGTTGCCATATTATCTCCTCTCTTAATTACCGTTACCCCTACGGGTATATAATCATCTAAAATTATAAGCTCTACTGGTTCTAGAGCTTTTTATCTTTGTTCATTATCTGCTTTTGACTAACAGATTTACTGCTTCCTTAATCACATCATCCATTTTTTCTCCGTTTTCCTGGGCTTCTACCACACAGTCAACTAAGTTAGTGCTCACAATAACACCCATTGTTCGATCTACTGCTGAACGAACAGCTGATAACTGTGTAATCACTTCCTTACAATCTTTATTCTCTTCCATCATTTTCAGAATTCCTCTTAATTGTCCTTCCATTCGCTTAACTCTATTTTTTAATTGATCATTATATTCCAAGAAAATACCCCTTCCATTTGCTATATTTTCAGTTAGTCACTATTATCCTACATTATACATGATTTATTGATCATTATTATAGCCTGTCAAACTAGCTGAGGCGAATGTATAGCAATTGTAACTAAAGAGAATTCTCTATTTCTTTATTTTTTCTTAATCCAAAATTTAATAGTAGAACCTACTTGTTCCATTTTTAAAATTTGATGTCCTACCTTTTTTGTCCATGCTGGCAAATCACTTAATACCCCTCTATCTGTCGCTTGCAACTCTAGCACTTGCTTACTCTCTAATTGATCCATCCCTTGTTTTAATTTCACAATTGGCATTGGACAAGTTAATCCGGCAACATCTAGTACAGTTTCAATTTGAAAGCCTTCGTCTTCTCTTATTTCTTCATTTGTTTGATTGCTTTCTTCCGTTCTTTCTACCTTTTTTGTATACGCAAAAGCTGAGGAATAGGTTTTCCAGCCACCATCAACGTTTTTAACATTAAATCCGTTATTTTTTAATATTCTACTAGCTAAATATCCTCTTAAACCAACTTGACAGCTTACATAAATCGGTTGATCTTTTGATAACTCATCCATTCTCTCTCTTAGTTCACCTAATGACATATTAAGTGAACCTTCTATATATCCAAACTCTCTCTCTACACTTTCTCTTACATCCAGTAAATATCCACCATCTTGCACAATCTGATCTACCTCATGCCATTGGATTTGCTCTAATTCTCCATCTACAATATTCGACGCCACATATCCTGCCATATTTACAGGATCCTTGGCAGATGAATATGGTGGTGCATATGACAGTTCTAGATTAGTTAGATCTTCTACACTTAAATTACCTTTAATTGCAGTTGCAATGACATCAATCCGTTTATCGACACCTTCTCTTCCAATTGCTTGTGCCCCATATATTTGTCCTGATTCTTTATCAAATATCAATTTAAACGTAATTGGAGAACTTTCAGGATAGTAGCCAGCATGTGAATTAGGGTGAATATGGACTACTTCATAAGGAATTTCCCATTTTTGGAGTGTTTTTTCATTATTCCCTGTAGTAGCTACTGTTAAGTCAAATACTTTGACAATTGAAGTACCTAATGATCCTTCATACTTCTCTTTTTTTCCCATCATATTATTAGCAGCAATTCTCCCTTGGCGATTTGCTGGCCCTGCGAGAGGTATCATTGTTTTCTTTCTATTGATATAGTCACGAACTTCAATAGCATCCCCAACAGCATAAATATCTTGATTAGAAGTTTGTAATAAGTGATTTACAACAATACCACCTTTTTCTCCAATTTCTAGTCCTGCTTGTTTGGCTAACTCATTTTCTGGTCTCACTCCAATAGATAGAATGGTTATATCTGTTTGCACTTCCGTCCCATCTTCCAGTACTATAATATTTCCATTACCTTTAAATTGTTTTACTCCATTACCTAAGATAAGTGTTATCCCGTTTTGCTTAAGATGTGTTTGTACAGGACCTGCCATTTCCACATCAAGTGGACCTAACACTTGATTCCCCTTCTCCACAATCGTTACCTTCATTCCACGGGCAACTAAGTTTTCTGCCATTTCTACACCAATAAATCCGCCCCCTATAATGACAGCACTTTCTGGTGCGTTTTGATCTACAAAGGCTTTTATGCGATCTGTATCTGGTATATTTCTTAGTGTAAATAGTGATTGATGGTTTTCTATACCTATTATAGGGGGAATAATTGGTCTTGCTCCTGGTGAAAGCAACAGCTTATCATAAGTTTCTTCGTATATCTCTTCTGTTTGTAAATTTTTAATCGTGACTTTTTTATTATTCGCATCAATCGATATTGCTTCACTCTGTACTCTAATATCCAATAAAAACCTTTTTGACATTCCTTCCACTGTCTGTACGAGCAACTTACTTCTGTCTTTAATCGTTTCTCCAATATAATAAGGCAGCCCACAATTAGCAAAAGAAATGTGCTCTCCTCTTTCAATCAAGATAATTTCTACTTCTTCACTTATCCTTCTTAATCGTGCAGCAGCTGTTGCGCCACCTGCCACACCACCAATAATAATTACTTTCTTCCTCATAATATAAGATCCTCCTTATATACCTATACGGGTATTTTTTCTGATAAAAATTATACCCCTAGGGGTTTATAAAATATTATAGAGAGCAAACAAACATAAGTAAAGAAAAAAATGCTGGGTATTATAAATGACTCTTGTTTTTCTTATAATTAGTAAATTTTAGTGGTCTAACTATTAGCGCTTTTCTGTAGCAATTCTTCAAATTCTTTTCTACGGAACTTTCATAGGAAATAATACATAATGGCATACCGAAATATTCCTGTATGCCATTGATAATTTTAATTATTCTTATTTTAAATGGTTAATAAACCGCTCCACTTCCTCTTCTTTTGTTGCCCAAGAGGTGACAAGCCGAATCGCAGAATGTTCCTTATCAATTTTCCCCCATATGTTGAAGTGATAATTTTTCTGTAATTCTATAATCTTATCGTTAGAAACAATCGGAAAAACCTGATTAGTCGAAGATTGGGTTAAAAAACGATAACCTTTCTCGGCTAATGCTGTCATTAGTCTTTCTGCCAGCCTATTAGCGTGTTCAGCCAATTCGAAGAAAAGATTATCCTTAAATAGCTCATAAAATTGGATTCCTAGCACTCTGCCTTTTGCCAGCATTGCTCCTTTTTGCTTAATATGATAACGGAAATCCTCCTTTAAGGAATCTTTCTTTAACACAAGCGCTTCCCCCATCAATGCTCCATTTTTGGTACCGCCAATATAAAAAGCATCCAGAAGTTGAGGTAAATCACTTAACGTAAGATCATTGTCTTTGGCACAAAGTGCTGACCCTAAACGTGCTCCATCCATATAGAAAAGCAATTGATTCTTCTGGCAAAATTCACTTAACTGTTTAAGCTCGCTTTTGGAATAAATCGTTCCAATTTCAGTTGAATTGGATATGTATACGAGTTTTGGCTTTACCATATGTTCATCTGTATGCTCATCAAGTACCTTTTGAATTAGACTTGGTGTTAACTTGCCATTTTCCGTATCAACTGTAAGAACCTTATGACCAGTGGCTTCGATAGCTCCTGTTTCATGAACAAAAATATGTCCAGACTTAGCGGCAATGGCTGCTTCATGTGGTCTTAAAAAGGCAGAAATGGCAATTAAATTAGTTTGCGTTCCGCCAACTAAAAGATGAACATCTACCTCCTCACAATTCAGTTTTTCTTTCAATATTTCAACTGCTTTGTGTGTAAAGGAATCTTGCCCATATCCTATTTCTTGCTGCAAATTGGATTCTAGCAATGCTTGTAAAATTCGTGGATGTGCTCCTTCACTATAATCATTATTAAAACTATACATGGACATAGCCTCCTTTTTAAAAATATTTTCTCACAAAAAGATTCGTCTTGTCACTAAATGTTTTGGCAATTGTCCACTTTATCGCGGTTGTCGAATAACTATATGAAAATGGTTGGCAAGGCTTCACTGAGAACTGTGTGGATTTTCAAGAGGAAGCATTAATAGCCAGCTAGCTACCAAAATTAGAAGTATTATCTCATCACAACAAATAAAGGGATTATCACTTAATTTTAAGTAGTAATCCCTTGCTAAAATATTATTTTGATATAAACATTTTCGTCCAATAGTTACCATTTTGGTAATATCCTACACCGATTTGTGTAAAGTTTTCACTTAGTATGTTTGCTCTATGACCGCTCGAATTCATCCACGCTTGAACTACTGTTTATGCGCTTGTTTGACCTTGGGCAATATTTTCTCCAGCTGCTTTATAACTAATTCCGTATGCTTTCATCATATCAAATGGCGATCCGTATGTTGGACTTGTATAACTAAAGTACTTTTTTTGAGCCATATCCATCGATTTATCTCTAGCAACTCTTGATAATTCCCAGTTTTCCGTTAAAGCAGGAAGTCCATTTTTTGACGTTCTATATTGCAAAGTCGGATTACTTCCCGTTCTACTGTTTTAATGGAATCAATATTGGGGATAGTCAATTTTTGATTTGGATAAATTAAACTAGGATTTGAAATCTGTGGGTTCGCAGCAATAATCTCTGTTAAGCCAATTTGATATTTCACCGCAATTTCCCACATCGAATCTCCATTTTTAACGATATATGTATCAGCAAATACCATCGTAGGGAGTGCTATTAAACAAAAAAAAGTAACCATTGCTATTATTTTCTTCATTTTACCATTCCTTCTGAATAATAAGGTGCGCACAAAATTTCGTTCTTATCCTTTCGTCCATTATTTTTTTGCTTTCTTTCCCTTTTTTAAATACAAAAAGCAGAAGTTAGCTATACTCCTAACTTCTGCTATCTATTTATTTATTCTGCATCTGCTTTTTTTCTGCGAACGATGATAGAAAGACAAACACCTGCTGCTAAAATAACTATCCCAATCAGTAGATATGTGCCATTATTAGTTGCTGTATTTGGCAAGGAATTTTTTGATTTTCCGTTATTATCAGCCTTCTCACCGTTATCTCCTTTATCTCCCTTATTATCAATGGGATTCTTATCTGCATTAACTGGGGCTTCTTTATCTGGTTTTTCTGGAACTTCAGGATCTGTTGAATCCACTGGATTTTCTGGATCATTGGGCTCTTTGTCGCCATCATCCGGATTTCCGCCTGTCTCTTTTTCATTTTTTATGACAATAGTAGTAAGTGGCTCAAGTGTTATTTTTTCTGCTGTTAAAGTGAAGCCACTTTTCTCTTCAACAGAATCTTTACCTGCTTCATCATTATCCACTACTACTTTAAATTCGGTTAAATCTTCACTTAATGTCAGCTCCCTAGCTTTTGTATCACCATTCATAAATACATAATAGCTGCCTGTATTGTCTGTTGACTCATTTTTATAGGCAATAATAACATCTTCTTCCTGTATCTCTTGTGCATCAATCATGGTTACATTAGAATCGACTAAACTCTTTTCACCTAGTCGAAAAGCATTGCTTGATTTTCTTAATTCAATTAATCCTTTTGTATATTCCACCGTTTCATTATTTATTGGATATGCTTCCTCATTGGTGGCTTTGGACCAATCAAACATATTAATGGCATCAGATGAATCATAGGAATCATGAACAAAGTAACCAAACACATTGCCATTTTCATCTGTAAAAGCATCATATTTTTGTTCTGGAATTCCCTCTCCTAGCCATTGCTTGGTTCTTCCATATTCTTGTCCTGCATGTAAAAATGCCGTGCCTTGTGAAGTCAGAATCAATGAGTTTCCAAGGCGAATGCGTTTATGAATTTCTAGATCATTTTCTGGAATGGCTGGATCTTTTTTCAAAGCTTTCGCAATAATATCGTAGAGCGGCAGATTATCATGTGCTTCAATATATTGCACCATGTCTCCTGGATCATCTGCTGGCGTATTGGATGGCTGTGCTTTTATATTATTAAATATCGTCTGAATATTACGAGCTCCGCCAGTGATAAAGCGCGGCTCTCCTTCTGAACCAAAACCCGATTTTAACTCATTTCTTATTTCATCAGAGAAAACACCGACATCATCGGTTTTATCCATCCAATCTTGGTCTGCACCTTTTCCTGCCAAAGATGGGTCTGCTAAATGACCAGAGAACGTCCTCCACCCTTCTCCAATAAATAATGCATTGGGATTGATGCCTTTCGCTTCATCATAAGCTTTTTGAACAGCTTCATAGGTTGCATCCCCCATCATATCCCATCTCATGCCATCGATTTTAAATTCACGAAACCAATATTTCACTGAATCTATCATTAGCTTTTCCGCCATTTTATGATTTGTAGCTAAGTTATTTCCAAATCCTCCCACAAACTTACCATTACTGTCTTGGAAAAAATAATAGTCTGGAACAATATCATTTAATAGACTAGCATTGGACATATGTGTATATACAACATCTAGAACCACTCCCATGCCAGCAGCATGAATCGCATTAATTAGCTCCTTTAATTCTTTAATGCGCAGCTCTGGATCTTTTGGATTTTCAGAATAGGCACCATCTGGTGAGAAATAGTTATGAGGATCATACCCCCAATTATATTCATTTCCTGCTGCCGAATACGCTAATTCCCTTTCTCCCATTCTCGTTTCATCTCCCCAATACCAAGCATTAACTGGCAGGAGCTGGACATGGGTAACACCCAAGGATTTTATATAATCCAGTTTATCAATAAATGCTTTATAAGTTCCAAAGCGACCATTTAAATCAGTCTCAATGGTTGGATCAGAAGTAAAGTCACGAATATGAGCTTCCCATATAATCGCATCTTCTCTTTTTTCATAACCATCGATGTTAACACCACTAAAGTTAGCTGGGTTGGTTTGACTTAAATCAACAATGGCCGCCTTTCCTACTGTATCGCCATCACTGCCAACTTTTCCCTCTGTGTTAACAGTAAATGCTGCCATTGATTTAGCATAAGGATCTAAAACTTTAGATACTTTTCCATCATTGGTTACTTCATATTGATAATAATATCCTCTTGTGTCGTTGATGCCGAGCTCACTCGCTTTCGCTTCAATCCTCCATACCCCTTGATCCCCTTGTACTAAATCTAAACTGCCGATTTTCCTTGCTGCATCATTTTTATCATAAAAAACAGCGGTTACCTTTGAGGCTTTCGGTGCCCATAATTTTAATGTTGCATCTTTATTATGATAAGTGGCCCCTAAATCATTGCCCTCATAAAAGTAATTTTCATCTAACATTTTCCACCCAGATTTAGCTGTAACAGATCTTCCTTGATAAGAGATTGTAAAAGGCCCCTTTTCCGCATCATAAATACCTGTTATTTCCACTGTGGTTTCATTAATAATTTTCACTGCACGAAAATCTATTACTTCTTTGTCCTTATCTACAATAGATAATGCTTGCGCTATTTCCTCTTCCACAAGTCCTTTTGTACTGGAAAAAGTTAATTGGATGGTTGTGTCAGACAATAGTTCCCCTGATACTAAATCAGTTGGGGATTCCCAGTATGGTGAAATATACACTTGATCATCTTCATTTTTAATCCACAAATGATCGTATTCTTCCAATAATGCAAATCCTTTGTCTCCAGCTATCTTTTCACCATTTTCACGGTTTACAATAAGAAAGCCAATTTTTTTAGCATTCTCTTTCACTTTTATATCAACATAAGCACCATAGCGATCATTCTTTTCTAACGCTACGGCATCAGTTGGCCAATTAACAGTAGGTGATTCTACATCTTCCCATAACCACACCCCTAACTTATCATAGTTTTGGTCATCTCTTTGATAATGAATTCTAACTGTATTGTCAGCCAGCTCTACCGGCTCAAATAGATGAACACTATCTGAACCTTCTTTAATCCATATTTCATTTAATGATGGATTGTTTATCGTAACTGACTTATCTCCACTCTCTTTCTCTCCATTGGTTCTGTTTACAACAAGAAAGCTTACCTTTCTAGCATCTTCTTTCAAAGGGATATCAATATATGTACCATACTCATCTTGATTCTCTTCTTCAAACGCTGCAGCACCTTGTGGCCAATTGGCAGTTGGCGATTCTACATCTTCCCACAGCCATAACCCTAGATCCTGATACTTGTTCTCCTCATTTTGATAATGAATTCTTAATGTGTTTTCAGGTATGTCTTTTCCACTTGTGTTCTCTGCTTTTACGTTCATTTGATTGAATAAGAAGCCTCGTGTCGTGAACACAAGAACAAATATCGTTAGAATAATGAGTAATTTCCTTAACCAGTGATTCATTCCTGTTCCTCCTGTTTTAAATGTTTTAAATGTTTTAAGCAACTTAAGTCTTTTGCTAAACCTAACTAGTTGTAAAAAAATAAGCGTTTACTTCTTTTAGTGATGTAAAAGTAAACGCTTTCTTTATATGTGAGATTATAAATATAGTAGATTATGAGTGTCAATATTTCTTTTGATTGTTCACGGTAACAGAATTCCAAGCAAGATAGTTACAGGCATCCAGCTTTATAAAATAGACAAAAAATTAATGAAGCTTTTTGGTTTTCATTTTTATGAGGATTGGACGCGTTTGGCTGATATTTTCCTAGTTCGGCTGATTCCCCTGCTGTTTTGGCTGATATTTTCCTACTTTGGCTGATTCCCTTGCTGCTTTGGCTGATATTTTCCTAGTTTGGCTGATTCCCTTGCTGTTTTGGCTGATATTTTCTTACTTTGGCTGATTTCCTTGCTGTTTTGGCTGATATTTTCTTACTTTGGCTGATTTCCTTGCTGTTTTGGCTGATATTTTTTCTTACTTTGGCTGATTGCCCTGCTGTTTTGGCTGATATTTTCCTACTTTGGCTGATTCCCTTGCTGTTTTGGCTGATATTTTCTTACTTTGGCTGATTCCCCTGCTGTTTTGGCTGATATTTTCTTACTTTGGCTGATTCCCCTGCTGTTTTGGCTGATATTTTCCTACTTTGGCTGATTCCCTTGCTGTTTTGGCTGATATTTTCTTACTTTGGCTGATTGCCCTGCTGTTTTGGCTGATATTTTCCTAGTTTGGCTGATTCCCTTGCTGCTTTGGCTGATATTTTCCTACTTCGGCTGATTCCCTTGCTGCTTTGGCTGATATTTTCTTACTTTGGCTGATTCCCCTGCTGTTTTGGCTGATATTTTCCTACTTTGGCTGATTCCCCTGCTGTTTTGGCTGATATTTTCCTACTTTGGCTGATTCCCCTGCTGTTTTGGCTGATATTTTCCTACTTTGGCTGATTCCCCTGCTGTTTTGGCTGATATTTTCCTACTTTGGCTGATTCCCCCCCTATTTACTGATATCTATCATTCTAATTAGTTAGTTTTCACTTATAAATACAAAATAAAGATTCTTTCATTGCTGTTTACCATATAAATGGGTAACTCGGTCAGTAATAAATACTACCGGTTACCCAAATAAAGATTTTCCACATATTAGTATCTATTCAACTGCCACATAACCAGTTTCCGAAACAATCTGTTGGCCTTGCTCTGACACCATCCATTTTAAAAATCCATCTATTTGGGGAGAGCTATTATCCTCCAGCGTTATAGCATAAAATTCATTAATGAATGGGTAACTTCCATCTTTAATTGTTTCTACTGTAGGAGGTATTCCATCAACAGCAATATTTCTTATTTTTCCATTACGCACCATATCTTCTGAAAAATGCCGGAAAGAGAATCCAATTGCATTACTTTTATTCTGATAGTCTGCAGTTTCACTTATTATGCCTTCCATTGCATCGACAATATCCTTTGTGGGAGGGTCCATTAACGGTTTTCCATCCATGACCCTTAGCAAGGCAGATTGACTGCCACTTTCTTCTGGTCTTTGAAATGCTCTAATTTTTTCATGTTTTCCACCGACTTCCTTCCAGTTTCTTATTTTCCCAGAATAAATATCCTGTATTTGTTCTATGCTGAGTGTTTCCACTGGATTTTTTGCATGAACAAAAAAGATAAATGCCTCTCTCCCAATTGGCGTCAGCTTTAATTTCACCCCCTGGCTCTCAGCCATTTTATATTGTTTCTCTGAAGGCTTTGGCATAAATATAATGTCTGCCTCACGATTTAATAAGCGATTATATGCCTCACTTGTTTGACTTGAAACTACCTCACTTTCCTCTAACGGATACTTCTTTTGTGGATACACTGCTTGAACAAATCCTGCATATACAGGATAAAGAGCGGTAGAGCCATCTAACCGCGGAAGATTTTTTTCAATTTTAAATGGTGATTCTTCTTTCAGCGAAACTGCTTTTGTTCCCTCTAAAAATGGCATATATTCTGTTAAATCCGTATCTTGACTACTAACAACCTCTAAATTTTTATCGTAATGTTCATAAATTATATAACCCGCTATCCCGCAGATACTAATAGCTAAAATCATTAATCTTGCCTTTTTGACCGCTTTTTTCTTCCACCATTCAAAAATTAATAGATAAACAGTTATTATATAAAGTACAGTAATAATCGGTAAAAACCATAGATAAAATGTACTCGCTGTGAATAAAGTGGTTAACATTGTTGCAAAAAAACCGATAAATCCAATAAATACCGTCATTATAATTGCTTGAAATACTTTCATTTTTTTCTCCTTTATCATTACAAACTCTCATTTATTCGTCATAACAAATGATTTATTTCAATTTTAGTGTATATTTTCACTTTTATCAAGAATATTTTATTTGATACGATTCCTTGATTGCTTTGAAAGGATTTAAATAAAAAAAAGATGAATCCTGTAAAGAATTCATCTTTAAAATATATCTATTGTTGATGACTCGGATGAAGCTGAAAATATTGAAATAATAAATAGGATAACCAAATACAGTCACGATGATGTCGAATGTTTTCAATCAATCCTTTTAGTAAAACCGGGTTCAATGTTTTCTCTTCCAACTGCTCTATCAGTAAAGAAAGCGATTCGTTCACATAATGATCATCTACTTCTTCCCTTTTCCCTTTTATAAGTTGCAGTAAATCCTCTTTTGTCGCACTTTCTTCCTTAACGGACTGATGCAGCAACTGATAGATACTTTCTGTAAAATATGGTGATTCTGTATATGAAGCTAGGATGTCTGTTTTCTCTACAAGAGATTTTGCAAGCCTGTGTAAATCAAAATCAATATATTTATTATGGTTTAATACAATATGCGTATAAGTATTAAGAAACCCTTTAATACTAAATACTAAATCATACTTGATTGCTTGTTTGGATGAATCATATACTTCTCCAATCATATGCTCGATTGTTTTTTCCAATAAATGATCATAATAAGTAAACTTTCGAATAAATTCTTCATTAAACGAAAGCGCTTGCTCTTTAATAAATAACATCGCAAAACTAGAATTTTCCTTAAATGTATATAATATTTCATAATAAAAATGATAAAGAATATCATCTACGTGATTGACTGCATAGTCAAGTTTCACGATGAACTGTTCCATAAAATAATCAACTAAAGCCATAATTAGTTCATCCTTTGACTTAAAGGATAAATAGAAGGCCCCTTTAGAAATCCCACAATGTTCCGTTATTTGTTGAACGGAAGTAGCCGCAAATCCTTGCTTTGCAAATAACTCTATTGATTTTTCCATGATCAGCTGTTTTTTTGTCATCTCATTCTCTCCTATGTACTATTGATTGACATATGACTACTTAGTCATTTATTATAAGTAAATGAGTTAGATTAGTCAATAAAGGGAAGGTGTATTATGAAAGGTTTAGTAAATTTTGTGTTAGGTAACAAGCTTGCGGTTTGGTTACTAACCATTATTATTACTGTATCAGGTATCTATTCTGGTACAAAAATGAATATGGAAACCATACCAAATATCTCTATTCCATACTTAACCGTAATGGATGTTTACCCGGGAGCTACGCCGGAGAAAATCATGGAAGAAGTTTCCATACCGATAGAAAAAGTAGTAGAAAATCTGGAAGATGTTAAAGCTGTCTATTCGAATTCTTATTCGAACATGGCAAATGTTCAATTAGAATATGAATATGGGACGGATATGGATGAAGCAAAACGAGCTTTACAATCCGCTCTGGATAATGTCACCTTACCTAAAGATGCAGAGGAACCTACAATTACAGCAATCAGTATGAACATGATGCCAGTTGTAGCGTTAAGTGTCAGCAGTACAAAAGAAGACATTACCGAATTAACCTCAACTGTGGAAGATATCATTCTCCCAAAAATCGAAAAGATTAATGGTGTCGCTTCTGCAACTATCACAGGTCAGCATATTGAAGAAGTAGATTTAACATATGATAAAGAAAAAATGGCGCAATTAGATTTAACGGAAGATACTGTTAAAGATATGATTCAAGCGAGTAACTTAGCAGTTTCTTTAGGACTTTACGAGTTTGAAGAAGGCGAACAAGCAGTTGCAATTGATGGGAAATTTATGACAGAAAAAGAACTAAAGAATATGCAAATTCCTGTCACTCCATCTCAACAAAATCCTTCCCCATTTGTAAAACTTAGCGATATTGCCAAAATTAAAGTAGTTGGGAAAGTGGAATCAGTTTCTCGTACAAATGGTAAAGATGCAATCGCCATCCAAATTGTCAAAGGTCAACAAGCAAACACTGTTGATGTTGTTAACAGTGTAAAAGATTTAATTAAAGATGAGCAAAAAAATATTGATGGCTTAGTAATTGATGTTTCTCTCGACCAAGGAGATCCGATTGAAAAATCTGTGCTTACAATGGTTGAAAAGGCCGTATTTGGTTGTTTAATTGCTGTATTAATCATTTTACTATTCTTACGTGATTTTAAATCAACGATTATCTCGATTATTTCCATTCCAGTATCTATTTTCATGGCATTGCTACTATTAAACTGGATGGATATCACATTAAATATTATGACGCTAGGTGCTATTACCGTGGCAATTGGAAGGGTAATCGATGACTCCATCGTTGTCGTGGAAAATATTTATCGACGCTTGCACCTGAAAGAAGAAAAATTAACTGGCCGCGCGCTTATTAGAGAAGCAACGATTGAAATGTTTAAACCAATCCTGTCTTCTACTTTAGTAACAGTTGCGGTATTTGCTCCATTAATGTTTGTTGGAGGCATGGTTGGAGAATTATTCCGTCCTTTCGCCTTAACAATGGCTTTCGCACTTGGAGCATCATTACTTGTTGCCATTACAATCGTTCCAGCCCTTTCTCATTTCTTATTTAAGAAAAAATTATATAGTGAGAAAACAGAAAGTAATCATAAAGAAGCTGGAAAATTGGCAACTTGGTATAAAGGTATTCTCGAAAAAGCACTTAATCATAAAATCATCACTTCCGTTATCGCTGTTATTTTATTAGCTGGAAGTGTTGCCCTCACTCCTTTAATCGGCTTTAGCTTCCTAGGAAGTGAAGAAGAAAAAACGATGTATATCACCTACACTCCAGAAACGGGTGAACTAAAGGATGAGACATTAAAGAACGTTACAGAAGTAGAAGAAAAAATGCTTGACCGCAAAGATATCGATATCGTTCAATTATCGATAAATGATACAGCTGATGCACAAAGCGCAATGATGGGCACTGGAGCTGGCGGTGCACTTATGTATCTCATCTTTGATGAAGATATGAAAAATTTCCCTGAAGCTCGTGATGAAATTGAGGAATATATTACAAATCTCGACCAATCTGGCGAATGGAAATCCCAAGACTTCTCATCAACCGGAATGTCAACAAATGAAGTTAGCTATACATTCTACAGTGAAGATTTAGATAAGCTGAATGAGTCAGTGAAAAAAGTGGAAGATATGTTAAAAAAGAATGATGGTTTAGAAGATGTTACTACAACAGCTGAAGACGCTTATGTGGAATATACATTTAAAGTAAATCAGCAAGAATTGTTACAATATGGGTTAACAGCTGGTCAGCTACTTGCAACACTAAGCCCTAACAATTCAAAAGATGTGTTAACAACGATTGAAAAAGACGGGCAGGAGCTTGATGTTATTGTCCAACAAGAAAAATCAGCACAGCCGAAATCAATCGACGATATGCTAGATACAGAAATCCCGACTGCTACTGGCCAAAATATGCCACTTTCAAAACTTGTGGATGTAAAAAAAGGAACTACCCAAAATACGCTTTCTCGTAGTGAAGGCGAGTACTATGCAACTGTATCAGGAAAAATCATTGGTGATAATGTGTCCAAAGTAACAAATGAAGTAGATAAAGAAATCGATAAAATCGACTTACCAAAAGGCGTTACAATGGGAGTTGCGGGTGTAACTGCAGATATGAATGAAACATTCACACAATTAGGTATTGCTATGATTGCGGCTGTTGCGATCGTGTACTTTATCCTTGTTGTTACATTCCGAGAAGGAGTTGCTCCATTTTCGATTCTATTCAGTTTACCATTTGCTGTTATCGGTTCGTTTGTCGGATTGTACCTATCAGGTCAGACCATTTCTGTTTCGGTAATGATGGGGCTCTTAATGTTAATTGGTATTGTAGTAACGAATGCCATTGTATTAGTAGACCGAATCATTCATATGGAACGAGATGGAATGAATATGCGTGAAGCGATTCTTGAAGCAGGATCAACACGTCTTCGTCCAATTCTAATGACAGCTATTGCAACAATTGGTGCATTAATTCCACTAGCAGTTGGTTCTGGTGGTAGTGGATTAATCTCTAAAGACCTTGGTATTACTGTTATTGGTGGTTTAATCAGTTCTACGTTGTTAACACTTGTTATCGTCCCTATTGTTTATGAAATTCTTTCTAAACTATTTAAGAAAAATCGTAAAGATATTGACGAAAACTAATGACTAAATGACAAAAGCCAGTGAAGGCATTCTTCACTGGCTTTTGTCTGTCTTTTTTTCCTTTGGTTTAACTATAATAGTGGAATGAATGCTACTTCTACTGGTTTTTCTTCGCTTTCATTTCCCTGATGAACGCCACTTCCTCTAGGTTTTCTTGCCCATATCCCTTCTATGAACACCACTTCCACCACTTATTCTTGCAATTGTGTCTTTCATTGCCTTCACATAAACCTCATCCCCTAAAAATGATTTCACAAGTTCTTTCATAAAAAAAGTCATTCAGGAAAAACTAATTTCTATACTATAATGGAAAGGGTTTTATCATGAAAATACATTGTTCCAATGAATATGATCCATTAAAAACAGTGGTCTTAGTTTCTCCCGAATATATGGCTATTAAAGTCCCTATAAATGATATTCAAAAAAAACATGCAAAGAAAAATATTGATAAAAAACTAGCCGTAAAGCAGCATGAAATGTTTATTGAAACTCTACAAAAAAATGGAGTGGAAACACTGCTTCTTCCATCAGAAGAAAAATACCATGAACAGGTTTTTACAAGAGATATCGGCTTCACTTTAGGAAGTCAGATCTTTGTGGCAGAAATGGCACGAGATGCTAGACATGGAGAAGAAAGAGTTTTAATAGATTATTTAAAGAAAAAAGAAATCACTTATACAGATATTAAAGGCAATTTTATTGAAGGCGGCGATGTGATTATTGATGGGAAAACAATTTTTGTAGGCATCAGTCAGCGTACAAATGAAGCAGCGGTCCGCCATTTACAGACCTTGATGCCTTCTTATGATGTCATAGCTGTCCCGTTTACGGATACATATCTCCATCTAGATTGTGTCTTTAATATTCTTTCTCCTACAGAGGGATTAATTTTCCCAGGGGAATTTCATAAAGAAAAAGAAAAATTACTGCGAGAACGTTATGAATTCATTCACGTAAGCGCTAAAGAGCAAGAAACATTAGGTACAAATGTATTATCCATTGGCAACAAAAAGGTAATTAGTTTACCTATGAATGAAGGGGTTAATAAAGAATTGCAAAAAAGAGGGTATGAAGTACTCGAGGTTGATTTTTCCGAAATCATTAAATCTGGTGGATCATTTCGTTGTTGTTCCATGCCCTTACTTAGAGAATAGGAAAAGGTACATTTCATCAGTGGGGAAATCCCCACTGATTTATCTAGTTACGTTTATATCTACCGTACCGCTAACATTTCCCTTAGATTTCGCAAACTAATTTCAATGCTTTCCAATGGAGTTCTTCTAGTTGCATCCTGTTCAATGATCCACCATTGGATATCTATGTCCTCTCCTTTTTCAAGTATTGCTTGAAAATCAATACTTCCTGTACCTACCTCAGCAAAGAATTGTTCTTCATCGGTTGTCATATCCTTTAAATGAATAAGCTTCATTCTGTCTTTATATGTATCAATCCATTTTGCTGGATCATAGTCTCGCTTCGAAAGCCAGTATACATCCGGTTCTGCAAAAACTAATGTTGGATCTGTATCTTCCATTATCGTAGCTAATGCCGTTCTTCCATCACTCATTATATCTAATTCAAAATCATGATTATGATAACAGAGAGATATCCCTGCTTTTCGACATTCTGCTCCTGCCATATTCAAGAAAGAAATTAGTGATTGATAATCCGCTTCTGTTCTTTTGTCTGGTAAAAGATAGGGACATACTAAAAATTTACTCCCTAATACTATTTGATCTTGAATAACCTGGGAAAGATCGCTCTCTAAATCAGTTAATGGCACATGGCATGCTGCTACTCGTAAATTTAGTTCATCCAATAATTCCTTTAATTCTGCTACAGGGATTCCCCCATATCCAGCAAGCTCTACTCCTTGAAATCCAAGATCCGCCACTTTACGGAGGGTTCCGCGAAAATCCTCCTCACACTCATTTCTTAACGTATACATTTGGATGGCAATCGGTATATTCTTCAATTTTACTTCCTCCTCCTTGTTATTCTTTCCCCCAATTACTCCCTAAAGGGATAGTCAGACAAAATAAGCACTCCCTATTATTGTACATGAGAACGTTATCATTTTGCAGATTAATATGGTAAATCGCTGATTTTTTTGGTAAAATGAGCAAAAATCAATTGGAGGTATATGCCTTTGGAAAACCATATCAGAAAAGTGATTGAGCAAACGGAAAAGGAATTTAACATAAAGGTGCTTTATGCATGTGAATCTGGAAGTCGGGCATGGGGCTTTCCATCCAAGGATAGTGATTATGATGTTCGCTTTATTTATATTCACCAGCCAAACTGGTACTTATCGATTGATCGCAGCCGAGATGTAATCGAGATTCCAAACCACGATTCATTATCAATCCCTGTTGATCCCTTATTAGATATGAGCGGCTGGGAACTAACTAAAACGCTTAAGCTTTTTCGCAAGTCCAATCCTCCGTTATTAGAATGGTTACGCTCTAATATGGTATATTATCAGCGTTTTTCAACCATCGATCAAATGAAAGAACTAGAAAAAGAAATATTCTCGCCTGCTTCCATTATCTATCATTATTTAAATATGGCAAAAGGAAATTTTCGAGAATACCTACAAGGAGATACCGTTAAAATAAAAAAATATTTTTATGTATTAAGACCAATTTTAGCAGCAAAGTGGACTCAAATATACCAAACGGTTCCGCCAATGGAGTTCGAAACATTAGTACATGAACTTATCCCTGCTGGTGACCTTCTTACAAGTATTAGTACTTTATTAGAAAGAAAAAAATCCGGCGAAGAATTATCACTTGAACCACGAATCAATCTCATTAATACATTCTTAGAAAGTGAGATCCACGAGCTAGAAGCATACGCAAAAGGGTTGCAAAAAAATTCGGAAGATCCAACCGAACAATTAAATGAGCTATTTCGATTTTCATTAAAAGAAGTCTGGAATTATTGAAAAAGGTCATTGAAAAAGCGTTCATGTAAGAACAACACTTTTTCATGACCTTTTTTAGTTATATAAAAAGTAATTGCGGTATCTTTGCATGGACAAAAGAATGCTAGTCCTTAAAATATGGATTCAAATGAATTAGCACTTCATTAATATTATCGTGCTTTGCCATTAATTTCTTTTTTATTTTTCTAGATAAATCATGACCTTCCTTAATGGTTTTATCGTAATCGATTGAGATACGTAAATCGACTAATATATAGTGACCATGTTCTCTAGCACGGAGTCGGTCAATTCGCTTTACTTCAGCAAAGGAAGAAATTATGTCATGATACTCTGCTAAAATTGCCAGATCTATATTCCGCTCCAGTAAAATATCAAAAGCTTCACTTACCATTTCCTTCGCAATTTTAAAAATCAAATAAGCTACAATGATCGTTGCAAGCTTATCTCCATAAAGAAATAAATGTATATTCAACTTTTCTCCAAGGATAGAGAACAGAACGCCTATTGCTGCTGCAATGGATGCCACAATATCAGCCTTATGATCATAAGCAATTGCTTCAATTGCTTTACTGCTTTGTTCCTTCGCAATCCTTTTACTATATCGATATAATAGCACTTTCGAAATATAAGAAATAACAGCAACCCACATTGCAATCATACTTGGTGTTGTGATGGGATGGAATAACCCAATTATTACTTCATATACCAAGTAGATAGAGACACATAAAAGAATCATACCAACAATACCAGATACAATTATTTCTGCCTTCCCATGTCCATATGGATGTTCCTGATCTGCCGGTTTATTCGCAATTTTAATAACGACTAAAACAAGGACAGAGGCAAACACATCTGCAGCTGAGTGAATTCCATCGGCAAAAACCGCATCACTATTCCCTATCCAACCCACTATTATTTTCCCAATTGTTAAGATAATATTACTAATTACACTAATCCAAGCTACTCGTTTGGCTAGCAATTCTCTCGATCCCAAATTTCATCAACCTCTTTTATTTTCCAAAAATTTCAATACACTTAAAAAGTCAACTTAAACATATTAGCAGAAAAGAAAGCAGTGGGTCTAGAGAAAAAAAGTTGCCTTCTTACAAATTAATCATTTACTTTTCTTTAGGAATGTATTCGTTTGTGGGAAATGAAAGTAAGAAAATAAGTTATATTATTCATAAATGAAAATTTTGGGATAGTTATAGTTGCAGTGAAGAAAGCTAACATTTAAATTCAAGTTGATTAAATACGGTAAGTAAACCAAAATATCATATAGTATCAGTCAAACGGGGAATTTATCTGCCCCTTTGGATTTATTAGCTAATGCGAGATGGATTTCAGCCTCTGCAAACGGCTTTTCAGCCAAACTATGGATTTATTCAGCCAAAGCGAGGGTGGAATCAGCCAAACTTGGATAATATCAGCCAAAACTTCAGGGATATCAGCCAAGCTTGAAATATATCAGCCAAAACTTCAGGGATATCAGCCAAACTTGAAATATATCAGCCAAAACTTCAGGGATATCAGCCAAACTTGAAATATATCAGCCAAAACTTCAGGGATATCAGCCAAGCTTGAAATATATCAGCCAAAACTTCAGGGATATCAGCCAAGCTTGAAATATATCAGCCAAAACTTCAGGGATATCAGCCAAACTTGAAATATATCAGCCAAAACTTCAGGGATATCAGCCAAACTTGAAATATATCAGCCAAAACTTCAGGGATATCAGCCAAACTCCCAATTTTTCAGCAAATACCATAAATAACTTCTCGCCTCCGCTTGTATTAGCATGGGGCACTTTTTCCTAGGATTACAGCTTACGGGCATTTTTTATTATGTTTTTTTGTGTAAAACTATATTTATTGCTGATTTTTTTCCAATAGTAGAATAACCAAAGTTTTATTTTTTGCCATTTATAAACACTTGCTTTTGTATTCTGTAATTCTTGCCAAGCAGAATCTAATTTATTTGCCTCTAGTAATCTTTTACTATAGTCTAATTTTAATTTTGACAAATACAAATCTATATATGGAATTTCCTCTTTATGAAGCAAATTCTCTAATGAATAAATGATCGGATAGCGATTTAATATGGTCAAATCCATGCATACACTGTTTTCTAACCCGCGGTAATAAATGGCATTGCTTTCATTTATATAAGCAATCGAATAGTTCATTCCAATTCGCAACCACATATCTTGATCTTCACCAAGAGGCTCTCCCTCTTTAAATAAACCTATTTTATCAAAAACTTGCTTTCGAACTGCGATTGCAGAAGAAATGATTGGTAAATCCTTTAATGTTTTTTCAACATAGTTTGTAAATACCCCTTCCCACTTTTCAGGTGTTTGATATATGGATGGGATTATTTTCTTTTTCGTCGGCAGAACGATTTCATAGCTTGTTGCATAAGCGCCACATTCAGGATATTTATCTTTTAAATAGATAATTTTCTCAAGAAAACCTGGTTTCCACTCATCATCTGCATCAATAAATGTAATTAATTCAGCTGTAGCTGCAAGTATTCCCTTGTTTCTAGCTGCTGAGGCACCTTTGTGTTCCATCTTTAGGACCTTAATCCGCTCGTCTATCCATGTTTCCGCTTTTTCAACACTGCCATCTGTTGAACCATCATCTACAATAATAATCTCAAAATCTTGAAATGTTTGCGAAAGAATGGACATAATCGTTCGTTCAATATATTGTACTTTATTATATAGTGGAATAACTACTGAGACAGCGACCATCTTGCACCCTCCCAATTTTTCATCGCTAGTGATTGTGCATCCTTTATCGATAGTTTTGGATACCTATATTGTCCAGCTATAATTTGTTTAAGAGCATGCCATATGCTCTCCTCTTCAAAGGAATGGGACGGAATAATATACTCTTTATCTGCTTGAATTTGCTTGGCCCATCCATCACATTTAGGATGGTAAGAAAGAATGATTGTCGGTGTATTTGTAATATAGCCAAACACAGAGCTATGCAGTCTCATCCCAATCAATCCCTTTAATGAGGCAATAGTTCGGAGAGTGTTCATTGGATCTTTATCATATGACAGATGCTTAATAGGAATCTTTGTGTGTAATTGGTCGATGACTTCACGATGTATGTCTTGATCTCCAAAAATAGGATGACCATTAAAATCAATAAAGACTAACTCTTCTATTTCCTCCTGGTGAAGTCCATTTAGAACATTGACTATTTTTTTCAGTCTCGTCTTTTCAATACTTGTATCTCCACCAATATATCTCTCGTAGTGACATAAGGAAATTCCCAAACCTTTTCTTGTGTGAATTCCATTAAAATTTTCACCAGCTACAAGTGGTAAAAGTACGGCTAAATCAAATGTTAATTCTACCTTTACATCGGAGGAGAAAGAACGAATTAGTTCATAGCTTTCCTCATCTCTACAGCCGATATAATTAAACTTTTCGATAAGCTTTTTACATGCACCTTCAGCAGCCGAATCTCTAAATGGTCCAAAGGATACCCCAATTGCCGCTGCTCCTTTTCCTCTATTTAAATCGATTAAATCGCTATCTCTTGTCATTTTATCTGTCGAATGAAAAACAGAGCCACCACCAAATAAAATTAAATCACTCTCATAACAATGCCTGTACAAACGAAGTAAGTTTTCATTACGTTCTTGTTCTTCTTGAACAAATAATGCTTCAATTTCCGCATTTAATGGCAGAACAGGCTTTTGTATACATGTCCCATAAATTTTATCTCCAGATAGAAATTTCCGGCTTCCCCAAGAGGATACTAGTAACAATGCATCATCTCCGCCATTCTGTTCTCCATAATAACCTGAAAGAATAATCTTACTCATCTAAGTACTCCTCCTACCTCTCATATCTCTTAATAGTATATGGACAATCCATAAAAAGGTGACCAGCAGCTAACATTTGGACCATTTGCTATGGTCCGATTTATGGGGGACAAGAATAGAATATATAGTAAACATTAGGGAAAGGACATGATGCTGATGACATTAAAGAAGAAAAGAAAGATACTTTTTATTACAAAAAATTGGGAAAATGGGATAGAAAGAAATACGTATTATTTAACAAAAGAATTAAAAAAATACGTTGATATTAGAACCTGGGAGGAAGACGGTAATATAAGTGAGACGATACAAAAAATGAACTTTCAGCCTGACTTTATCCTAGTTAATGATTTACGTCCTACCCGATCACCAAAAGTAACTGGTCTAAAGGACTGCAATATTCCATTTGGGATTATCATGCATGATTTAAACTACCAAATGGATCAAAGAAGAGCATTCATTAAAGAAAATAATGTTAAATATATCTTCACCCATTATAGAGATACTTTTTTAGAATGGTATCCAGAATTTAAAGATAAAATGATATGGTTTCCTCATTATGTAAATATTGATGTATTTAAAGACTTCAAGCAACCGAAAACCATTGATTATTTAATGATGGGGGCTGTACATCCTACTGTTTATCCATTACGTCAAAAAATTCTTGATCAAATGAAGAATTTATCAAATTTCACCTATCATGCGCATCCTGGCTATTTCCACCAACAGTATGATGAGAGATCATTTAAAGTAGCGAGCAGCTTCGCACAAGAACTGAACAAAGCAAAAATGTTTTTTACTTGTGATTCCATTTATCATTATCCTGTAATGAAATACTACGAGACTTTAGCTTGTAATACTTTATTACTAGCTTCCTGCACAAAAGAAATTAAAGATTTAGGATTTATCCCTGGAGTTCATTTCATTGAAATCAATGAAGAAAATTTTATGCGTAAGGCTAAATATCATTTAAGAAATTATGAAACATTAGGGAAAAAAATTGCTTTAAATGGCTATAAAATGGTAAGAAAAAAACATTCTGTACAAGTTCGTGCGCAGCAGCTCCTTGCTCATATTGAAGAAATTCTTGCTAAAGAAGGGGGCAACGAGCAATGAGAATCTTATATCTTGGTTATTTGGGTGTTAATAATATCGGAGATGAAGTTTGTTATGAAGCATTTGCTCAAGCTTGCGAAAGATGGCTTCACGAGGACTATACTTTATTCTCCTACCCAATTAATTCTTCTAAAACCCTAAAAGAATTATATGGAGAAAAACCATTTGATATCGTTATCTTAGGAGGTGGCTCTTTATTTCAGGGCAATTTCTTTATCGATTTGGCATTAGAGGCAATCGAAATGAAACTTCCACTATATTGCTATGGAACAGGTATTGATTATATGACGGAAGAAACAATTGAATCCTTTAAAAGGGGAAAATTCCAATTATCCTCCACCACCTTCAATAATAAAGAGATTAATAGAGAAAAAATAAAAAAAGTGATTGAATACTCCACATTCGCAGGTCTTAGAGGCCCACTTACACAAAAGTATATTAAGACTTTAAATCCTTCGCCAACGAGTAATTACCAGATAATCGGTGATTCTGGGATGCTGTTTACTCCCCAAAAGGACGACTATATAAGAAGCAAATACTTGCAAGATCACGATAAAAAAATAATTGCGGTCAATTGGGGTACCACCCAAAACATCCTTTTTGGCTATGATGAATATAAACTTAAAAAGCAAATCATTAAAGCATGTACCAATCTTTTAAAAAAAGGATACCAAATTGTAATTTTTCCAATGTGGGATTTAGATGTTCCTCACTGCAAGGAACTATATGAGAGCATAAAGAAGAAAGGAAAAGTCACATTCATTCCAGAAGTTTGCACAGCTTCACAAATTTATTCTTTCTTATCGCTATGCCACTTTTCGCTTAACTTAAAGCTGCATGCAAATGTACTTTCTGCATCAAGCGGTACCCCATTCTTCCAATTAGCTTATCGCTCAAAAGGTGTAGATTTCGCCGCCTCTGTCCATCAATTACCTTATACGTTACTATCCAATACGGAGAAACTAGCAGAAACGATTGAAAACAAAGAATATTATTTAACAAGCAATAAGAACCGAAAAAAGCTTAGGCAAGCAAAAGAGAGAATTGTCGCAAGACATAAAAACTTTATCTTGTCATTAAAAAAGTAATTTAAAAGGGATGTTCCTATTCTACGGAACATCCCTTTTATACATATAAAAAGCCGGTATAAGCTATATTAACCTAAAAAAATAAAAATAGAAGCTCTTTAAACCTTTCCCTTTTTGGAGCCATTCTCTATTAAAGGGAAGGAAAGCTTCTATTAATCGGATGATTTTATTTTTCATACTCATTTATCTGTTTTAAGCATAGCTCGTAAACGTCCACTTTTTGATACAACCTATACCATTCCATTGTATAATAAACGGTCTGATCAATATTCCATTTGGGATGCCAATCTAAATAATACTTTGCTTTATTTATATCTAAACTAAGAAGCTTTGCTTCATGTTCTGCAGAACATGATGGTTCTACTTCCCATGTGCCACCATTCCAGTGTTCAACAATTTTTTCGACTAATTGTTGTACGGTTGTCACACTATCAGATTCTGGCCCAAAGTTCCAGCTTTCGGCATATTGTGTTTTCCCCTCGTATAGATAAGCACCTATTTTCAAATAACCTGAAAGCGGCTCTAATACATGCTGCCACGGACGAACAGAATGAGGAGAACGTAATTTTATCGCTTGATCAGACATTAAGGAGCGAACGCTATCAGGGATAATGCGATTTTCCGACCAATCCCCTCCCCCAATTACATTACCCGCTCGTACAGAAGCAATTAACTTACCATGCTTAGAATAAGACTCAATTGGAAAGAAGGAATGCTGATAAGAAGAAATCAATAGTTCACAGCATCCTTTACTGGAACTATATGGATCATATCCTCCCATCGGATCTGTTTCACGATAGCCCCATACCCATTCCTTATTATCATAACACTTATCACTGGTTACCATTACACCTGCTTTTACAGAAGGTGACTTTCTGATTGCTTCCAATACATGCATTGTCCCCATTACATTCACTTCATACGTATAGATAGGGTCTCGATAAGATTGTTTCACTAATGGCTGTGCTGCCAAATGAAAGACAATTTCAGGTTGATATTCTTCAAAAACTGCTTGTAGTTTAGCAGCATCACGAATATCTGCTCTAATATCCTTCACTTTATTATTCAGTTCTGTTAATTTAAATAAACTCTCTTCTCCAATTGGATCTAAAGAATAACCAATTACATTCGCGCCTAGCTTCATTAACCAAATAGCCAGCCAAGAACCTTTAAAACCTGTATGACCAGTTATCAGTACCGTTTTATTTTTATAAATTTTTCGCCAATCAGTTGTCATAAGTAACACCTCCACTCCCATTAATGAAAATGATAATAACTTTTATACCAGGCAATGGTTTTCTTTATCCCCTCTTCTATGGAAACAGCAGGAGTCCATCCAAGCACTTTTTGAATCTTTGTAATATCAGGGATAGGCGCATTTCTTTCATTCTCCCTTTTGGGAATGGCACCATATAATGGTACTTGCTTTGTGCCTAAATGCTGATAAATCAAATCAACAAAATATCGTAAAGGATAGGCATTTCCAGAAGCCATATTTAAAATCATATTATTACTTCCTTCATATGTGGCTGCAAGGATTAAGCCATCGACGATATTGCCGACATAACTATAATCACGGTATTGATCACACGACGTTAATTTCACCTCGTCACCACGTAATACTTTTTCAATAATATGAGAGAATAATTTATGATTATCTTCTGCTTCCCCAAAAATATTAAATGCCCGTAAAGTGATAATGGGAAGCTTATATTCTTGTGCTAACTGATGGGAAATAATAGTAGATGCTGCTTTTGTACTTCCATAGATATCAACTGGTTCTAATAACATATCTTCATGAATCTTTTCCTTTTTATCTCCATATTCAGAACTACTGCCAAGGCAAATAATTTTTTTACACTTGGTACCTTTGGCTGCAAATAAAATATTCATTGTTCCAACAATATTAGTTTCATATGCAAGTAAGTCATTTCTGTTACTTGGGTTTGTTCCATAAGCTGCTAAATGAAAAATATAATCTGGTTGAAATTCATGAATAATCCGACATATGTCTGAGCGATTTTGAATATTTGCCTCATATTTTTTTAAATGAGGCAAATATTCCTGTACTCTCCAAGGATTGGAATGTTCTCGAATAATAACAGCGACAGACGCATTTTCTTTCACTAACCGTTTAATAAGATGGGAGCCAATAAAACCATAAGCACCTGTAACTAAAACTTTTTTATTTTTTAACTTCATGTCACCCACCTCTTATAATGAGGCAATGGAATAAGGATTTTTGGCTATATATCCGCTAGGAAGATTAGCAAAGAATTGGGCGTTATTAGATAAGCTGCTCAATAGCTCCCTTACTTTCGTTAAATACGGATTATAAATATACGTTAAAGTGGCGGATGAAATGTCTACTTTTTCTAGCTTCCATAGATCAAATTCATTCTCATTTAAGATCAGGAGGCTTCCAAAATGGAAGAATATCAATGGATTACTGTCAATATATACATTATTCTCCCTCATGGTTACTTCTTGGTCTGTATTGTTCAAAATAAGATTCCATGGAGCAGCGTTGATTCCTGGGTTTTGATTCACTTTTATATTTTCAAATAATTCTGGGATGCGGTCTAAATACAATTGGTCTCCCCATGATTTACGTTCATCGTTATAAACCTCTGAACATTCTTCTAAACACTTCTTCTTCCACCAATTTAGAATTTTCCGGCTATTTCGTTCGTTTTTGAAGCCGATAAATCCCGCTTGATATTGTCCATGAAAATGTTCCAGTGTATCTGTTCCGCGTTGGCGACATAAATAAACAGAGTATCTACTAAAATCATCAATTACAGAAAGTGGGTTAGAGAAGAAATATAAATCACTATCACAATAGAAGAGATGGTCAATATCTGCATGTGTGGATAGTAAATGTTCTAGTAACGTCGCTTTTATTGTCCAACAATATTCTTGCAGCGTTCGTTGTTGTTTTATCTCTTTTAATTGTGGGGTTTCAAATGTCTCTACTGGTATTAGCGTAGCATTTTTCAAGTTAAGATTGGATAAGACATCATAGGTTTCTGAATCCATTGTACAAATCCATATGTGAAAATTATCTATTTGTCTGCTAAGCGAGTGATACATTGCAAGTCCTTTAACTAAATATTCTTTACTAAATATGGAGGTTAATAATAAATAGTTATTGTATTGAATCATTCTTTTTTTCAATTTTGTTGATTGATATTTTGTCTTCGCTTGAATAAAGTCTTTTGTCGATAATGTTGCCTTAATAATACCAGGATAACTATTTTGATAGTTTTTGATTAAATTTTCTAATAAATCAAGGTATGGAACATAAATATAATTCATAATTTCCTTTTGAATATTTAATTGATGCATACTCCATAAATCATATTTATCACTATCATATATGGTTATACAGGAAAAATGATAAGCAACAAGTGGATCGTTATTGATAAAAACTTTATCTCCTTGTAAAGAAACGTTGAAATCATTATTGTAGATAATATTCCAAGGTGCAGCATTTACTCCTAAATTAGAAGATATTCGCACGTTATCATACATTATTGGCAGTTGATCTAAATACTTTTGATCTCCAAAACGTCCATTGCTCTCAACTACTCCACACCATTCAATGCAGCGCTCCTTCCACCATTGAACAGCTGACAATCCAATTTCATCTTTTCTAAATCCAATAATACCTGCTTGGTACTTCCCATATTTTTGTTCTACCCAATCTAGATCTCTTTGTGGAGTTAAAAAGATGGAAGCAGAACCCCACTCATTAAAAATACTTGCTGGATTAGAGAAGAAATAAATATCTCCGTCGCAGTATAATACTTGCTCAATATCGTTATTTTTTAAGATATATTCAATTAGGAAAGATTTTAATGTCCAACAATATTCATTAATCATTCGTTCTTGTTTAACTGCTCTTAATTGATCATTCTCTATTTCTTCTACTCTAATAAGATGCATATTTTTTAGATTCTTTTCATTTAAAAATTTGTGCGTAATAGCATCCGTACAACATACCCATAAGTTGAAGTTATCACTATTTTTAGCAAGAGACTCATAAACCGCCATAATTTTAATGCAATATTCTTTACCGGCAATCACACAAAAATTTTGATTGGTTGATGCGATTGGCTCTGTTGGCGATAATTTAGTTTGCTCTTTTGTGTTTACTAATACTATTTGTTGATCTTTTGCTTCTTTTAACGCTTCTTGCTTTGCTTTTTCTTTTGCTGCCGCTTCTTGTCTTGCTTTTTCTTTTGCCGCTGCTTCTTGTCTCGCTTTTTCTTTCGCCACTGCTTCTTGCTTTGCTTTTTCTTTCGCCGCTGCTTCTTGTCTTGCTTTTTCTTTCGCCGCTGCTTCTTGTTTTGCTTTTTCTTTCGCCGCTGCTTCTTGTTTTGCTTTTTCTTTCGCCGCTGCTTCTTGTCTTGCTTTTTCTTTCGCCGCCGCTTCTTGTCTCGCTTTTTCTTTCGCCGCTGCTTCTTGTTTTGCTTTTTCTTTCGCCGCTGCTTCTTGTCTTGCTTTTTCTTTTGCCGCTGCTTCTTGTCTTGCTTTTTTCGCTTCTGCTTCTTGTCTTGCTTTTTCTTTCGCCGCCGCTTCTTGTCTTGCTTTTTCTTTTGCCGCTGCTTCTTGTCTTGCTTTTTCTTTCGCCGCTGCTTCTTGTTTTGCTTTTTCTTTTGCCGCTGCTTCTTGTCTTGCTTTTTTCGCTTCTGCCTCTTGTCTTGCTTTTTCTTTCGCTTCTGCCTCTTGTCTTGCTTTTTTCGCTTCTGCCTCTTGTCTTGCTTTTTCTTTCGCTTCCGCTTCTTGTCTTGCTTTTTTCGCTTCTGCCTCTTGTCTTGCTTTTTCTTTCACTTCCGCTTCTTGTCTCGCTTTTTCTTGATCGATTACTTCTGCATTTTGTATAATAGCCCCCATTGTTTCCTGGGCATTTTCATTAACAACTGATGCTTGTGCATCTATAATCTCCGGTGTGGAAGTTTCTGCTTGTGGTGAGGGTAATTCCAGTACCTTATTATTTTTCCTTGCCCCATTTATAATATCAACTAGATTATCTACATGGAATTTCACTGAAATCTCTTTTGAAAACAGTTGAATATTTAACGTCGCTGACTTTTCTTGTTTCTCCTCACTCGACAATGCTTTTAAAAAGTCTGATATGATATTTCTTTTTAGCCATTTCATGGCAATCCTCTCTCTCCCTTATATCTATTGTTCTTTTTTCCAAATCTTTCTTGCATCTTCCAAGTCCTTTGGCGTATCAATAGATACCCATATACCTTCATGCAAATAGACAGCAAGTTCTCTCTTTTCAATTAACTTTCTTAATGGCTCTTCCTCTAACACACAATCCGGCTGGGCTGATAGATACTGAAAGAACTCCTTATTGCAAACAAAAAATCCCCCATTAATCCAGTCATCTAAAATCGGCTTTTCGGCAAAGCGGTTAGCAATACCATCTTCTATATCCAGTACTCCATATTGATTATTTTTTTTGATGCCTGTAAGTGTAACTGTTTTTCCTTTTTCTTTATGAAAGGCAATAAGTTTATCTAAGTCAATATCAGACAAACCATCTCCGTAGGTTAATAGAAAGATATCATCATCTATATATGATTCTAACTGTTTAATTCTTGCTCCAGTCATTGTATCTTGACCAGTATCTATACAAGTTATTGTCCATGGCTCTGTTTTTTCTAGAATGTTATATTGATTGTTTGCTAAATCAATTTGTATATCATTATTTCTCCAGGCTGAATTAACAAAGTAATCTTTTATCTGCTCTCCTTTATAGCCCACTGGTAAAACGAAATCTTGATGACCATATTCACTATAATGCTTCATAATATGCCATATAATTGGCTTCCCATTAACATCAGCTAAGGCTTTCGGTATATTCTCTGTTAAGCCTCTCATTCTCATTCCTTTGCCCCCACATAAAATTACAACTTTCATGCTTTCACCTCTTCTCTTAGTATTTTCATGCCATTATATGTACAGGCTACTAATTATGCGTAGGTTGTTTCATTAGGTTTGGTAAGATATAGGCGAATTTTTCGAGTAATTTGAAGAAAATACTGATCAGACTGTCCTTTTTTGAAGGATATTATGAGTCCTTACTCTTCTTGCTATAGAAGAGAACAGCAATACTTTTTATAAAATTATCCCTAAAGAAAGAGGGGAAATTCAAACAAATATAAAAAACCTACAGTTTTACCTGTAGGCAGTTTATCCCTATTCCGAATAAAAAAAGCTATAAGGTAAAATTACCTCATAGCATTCATTATTATCCTATTCTAATCTCATTACCTTCTACTATCACTTTTTCATTCTCTTCAAGGTTAGTAAATACCATTGGCGTAATGATGGAAGGAACCTTTGATTTGATTGCATCAAAATCAATTTCCATTAATTTTTGTCCTTGTTTTACTTTATCTCCATCTTTAACAAAAGAAGTAAACCCTTCCCCTTTTAAACTAACTGTATCTAATCCAACATGAATTAAGATTTCTTTTCCATTGTTATCAGTCATACTTACTGCATGCTTTGTTGGGAACACATTCATAATTTGACCATCTGCTGGAGCAACTAATACGCCATTGGATGGATCAACCGCTATGCCGTCTCCCATCATTTTTTGCGCAAATACTGGATCTGGAACTTCTGTAATGCTTAATAGCTTTCCTTCTAATGGTTGAATATAAGTTTGAGTCGTATTCGTTTTTTCTTCCTTATTTCTCTTAAATAGATTTTTAAACAAGGTAGCACCCTCCAATAAAAGATTCACTTCCTATTTTAACTTAATAACAAAAATTTTCCCATAAATCTAATAAATAATATTTCTAAAAGCCTATATCTGCACGAAATATTATTACTTTATATAATAGACAATAGACTCATATGCTCTTAGCTTTATACTTTCTCTCATGGAATCGGAATCAGGGTAATTAGATAGAAGAATGGTACCTGTTAATCCTGTCCAATCAATGTGCTCTGATAAAGTAAATGTCACTTCTTCTTCATAGAAATTATTAACGACTAATAATTTCTCTTTGTCTGTACTGCGTAAATAGGCAAATATTTTATCATCTTCAGGAGCAATTAGTTCATAATCTCCGTCTGTAATGATATTGTATTCTTTCCGCAGCTGGATAAGTTTTTGATAGTGATAAAAAATAGAGTCTTTATCCTTTAATGCATTTTCTGCATTTAGTTCTCGATAATTTCGAGCCGTTTCAATCCATGGCGTTCCATCCGTAAACCCAGCATTTTTCTTACCATTCCACTGAACAGGTGTACGAGAGTTATCACGTGATTTTCTGCGCAAAATTTCGAGAATTTCTTCTTCTGATTTACCGTTTGCTTGTAAAATATTATACATATTCAAAGATTCCACATCTCTATACTGATCAATCGAAGTAAATTTAGGATCTGTCATGCCAAATTCTTCTCCTTGATAAATATAAGGTGTGCCTTGCATCATGTGGATGGTAGTAGCAAGCATTTTAGCAGATTCGTTGTGGAATTCCCCGTCATTCCCATAACGGGAAACAATACGTGGTTGATCATGGTTACACCAAAAAAGTGCGTTCCATCCTCCTCCTTCATTCATACCAACTTGCCATTTAGATAAAATTTGTTTCAGAGCATGAAAATCCATTTCGCCAATTTCCCACTTCTCTCCATTGGGATAATCAACCTTTAGGTGGTGGAAATTAAAAGTCATACTTAACTCATTTCGCTCTGGCTTTGTATATTTAACGCAATGCTCTAGTGTTGTAGAAGACATTTCTCCAACTGTCATACTGTCATATTTGGAAAATACTTCTTGATTCATTTCATGGATAAATTCGTGCACACGAGGTCCATCTGTATAAAATTTCCTTCCATCTCCAGGCGCTACGGATCCGTCATCATCTGGGAAATTTTGATTTTTTGAAATCAAATTAATGACATCAAGACGAAAACCATCTACGCCTTTTTCAAACCAAAATTGCATCATTTTATACACTTCATCACGAAGATGCTCATTTTCCCAATTTAAATCAGCTTGCGTTACATCAAAAAGGTGTAAATAATATTGGCCAGATTTTTCATCATACTGCCATGCATTTCCACCAAATTTAGATTGCCAATTCGTTGGTTCACTGCCATCTTCTTTTCCATCTTTCCAAATATAAAAATCACGGTATGGATTATCTTTAGAAGATGCTGCTTGTTTAAACCATTCATGTTCCGTTGAAGTATGGTTAACAACGATATCCATAATAACTTTCAGGCCTTTTTGATGGGCTTCCTTTAATAGCTGATCAAAATCTTCCATCGTTCCATATTCATGATGAATGGAATAATAATCACTAATATCGTAGCCATTATCCTTTTGAGGAGAAGCATAAATAGGTGTTAACCACAATACATCTACCCCTAATTCTTTTAAATAATCTAATCTTTTAATAATCCCTTGAATATCTCCTACACCGTTTCCTGTTGTATCTTGAAAACTCTTCGGATAAATTTGATACACAACTGCCTTTTGCCACCATGCTTGTTTCATCTATATACACCACCGATGTGAAAATTATGTTCTTTTTCCTGTCTGTAAAAACACAATACAGTTAGCATTTACGTTTTTTTACTTCCTTTTGATTACTAGTACTTGCTCAATAGATTTACGAGTTGGTTTGACATTATAGAAACGTTTCTTCTATATGATTCGGAATTTGAACAAGACTAATAATTTTTATTCTCTTTCATCATAACATGTATATACAAGTTGTCAACTGATTAGTAATACGTTTTCAAAACTTCCTTTGTCATAAACCAAGTTAGCTCTTACCTCTACTTGCCCGGATAAATCCCCTTACATTTTCCACTTTTTTATGTATTCCCTAATAAAAAGTTTTTTTGTAAATCCCTTAAAATTCATTGGTTATTTACTGCTTTTTTTGATAAGATATCCCTATAATTTTTAGAATTTGATTTAACTAATCAATGATATTCCCATACTCTAGCTTGTATGGACATGAAAAACATTGCCTATAGATATTGCTAAATAGAAATGTAAAAACGGTTCATCTTTATATTTACAGACAGCACAGAAAAAATTAAGTAGAATAAAAAGGGTTGATTAAGACATAGAAAGCTTACTCAATTTTTTTCTGCGAAATTATTAATTTATCAATGGTGGAAAAGCTCATTTACTCCACATATAATGAAAGAACATGTATACTATTAATAGATTTAAACTAGGAGTGAGCATTTTGAAGGATGAATTAGCTTATATCGGGAACAAAATTATAGAAAACCAGAACATCCTTGCTGAAAACACAAATAGGCTGCTTTCGCAATTTTTACAGCAGCAGGCATCTGATTTTTCTCTTCCTTATCCCGAAGAAGATATGCATAAATGGAACGCTAAGCTTTTCTTTATCTTGGCCGAAGCGTTAAAAGATAAAAAAAATTCGGAAGGAATAGAGTATTGGTCGGATAAAACTGGGAAAGCCTTTGTAAAGAACCATATTCCATTACAATCTGCCCTGCGTTCCTTATCGATATACCGAAATGTGATCTGGGACGTATTCACAGAAGAATTAGAACAGAAATCTTTCGCGCCAATTACCATGTTGGATGTTGGCAAGATTATTGATCCTATACTCGATGAAATTAGTGCTTACATAGGGCATATTTATGAAGAGCATAACACACAGATAATGAAGCTTGCTTATACAGCTTTAGAAGAGCTGTCTGTTCCAGTTGTTCCAATAGCAAAAGAAACAGCCATCATACCTCTTATTGGGGAAATTGATACACAGCGATCTCAATTAATTTTAGAAGTTGCCTTGCAGGAATCTGCCAATTTAAAAATTGAATATCTCATTTTAGATATTTCAGGAGTACCAATCGTCGATACAATGGTGGCAGACAATTTATTTAAAGTCGTTCATGCCTTAGACTTAATTGGTGTTAAATCCATCGTTTCTGGTATTAGACCAGAAATTGCTCAAACGATTATTTCATTAGGAATCGACTTTAGTAAAATTACGACATGTGCCAATTTACACACTGCTTTAGCTAGCATTGGCTTAAAGCGAGTCGTAGAATAAAATAAGGATGTCTTAAATAGTTAGTTAAACTCTTTAAGACATCCTTTATTATTTTTACGCAATCGTTTCTCATCTAAAACTTTAGCTAACTGTCCACCGATTTTTTCATATATGTTGGTTGCAAGGAATAAACATGTAAATTGTCATCAGCACTTCCTGCAGGCAGCCTCTTCCCATTAAATTTGTACTTGGAACATAAAATACATGTGCACACATTTGATTTGCCTCCTTTTATTTGTTCAATAATTCACATGATTATTTATAAAGAAAGAGCGATTTGCCCTGATTCTTTTATAGATGTAATATGCCTTCTCTAGGTACTACTTGAAAAGCATCTGCTAAGTCTTGTAACTGCTGGTCCGTAATGGTTTGCTTAATCTTTGAAGCATCCCCAATAATCGTATAAATTTGTGCTGCTTTTTCTGCTGTTTCAATCAGCCCGAATGTTTCATCCATTGTGGATCCGGCACCGAATATTCCATGATGTGGCCAAACAACTAAACGATGCTCTCTCATTTTCGCTGCTGTTTTTTCTCCAATTTCATCTGTTCCAGGAACCATCCAAGGCAGAATCCCGATTGCATCCGGAAAAACAACAATACATTCGGTACACATTTGCCATAGTGTTTTTGTAAAACTTGCTTCATCTAAATCATGCATAAATGTCATTGCAAGTATATTTGTGGCATGGTTATGCATGATAATCCGATGATTTGGGTCTACTCGTAAACGTGCAATATGGCTCATAAAATGGGAGGGTAACTCACTTGTAGGATTCGACCCATCTTCAAATCCCCATAGTATATGCACTTTTTCTCCACTCTTATCTATTTTTAAAACACCAAGTGTATTTGCAGGATCTTTTTTCACATTTTTAAAATACTTCCCAGATCCTGTTACAATAAAATACTTCCCTGCCAATTCTGGCACTGGAAACTTCAAAGGGATAGACCGAATAATTTTGCCAGTATCCAAATACTGTTCCACTAACTCTTCTTCTAAAAGATAACTGATATTTCCTCCATTCCGTTCATCCCAGCCCATATTCCACATATTAAATGTTGCTTCACACATTTCTTTAATAAATGGAGCCTCTAAAATATTTTGCTTTTGCATAATCGCAACCATTTCTCTTCACTCCCTTAATCTATTAATCTTGTTTTTCATATCCTTATTTTATGACTTAAACAAAAATAAGTCAACACATTCAAAAATAAAAACAACTTATTATTTTGTATTTTCTGTGATTTTTTTTGTTTTATTTTGATTTGTTTTTAAAATCACATTCTCTCCAAATAAAAAAAGATAGCACCAATCTATTATCAAAAATATTGGTGCCATCTTTCATTTTCTGCCCGTAAGCTTGAACAAATCATTTTATGACGGAACGACCTGAAAAGAGATATTTTTTTCTTGAAACCAGTTTGCATATTCTTCCGGAATACGTTCATCTGTAATGACATATTGTATTTGATCTAGATTGGCAATATGAGCAAAAGTCTTTACTCCGAATTTGCTTGAATCAACAAGAAGAGTAACCTCTGATGATATATTCATCATCTGCTTCTTTAATAATGCCTGCCATTCATTAGCATCACTTAGACCACTTTGCATATCTACTCCTTTACATGATAAAAACAGCTTATTAACATAATATCGTTCAAGGGAACGTTCAGCCAGTGGTCCTACATAAGATAATGATTTCGACAAAAGCATTCCACCTGTTGATATTACTCTAATCTGTTCCTTCTTACTTAATTCCAACGCTACTTTAATAGAATTAGTAATCACAGTTAAAGGCATATCAGGTAATTGTGACGCCATATACCAGGCAGTAGTACTACCATCCAAGATGATTTGTTCTCCAGGCTGTATGCGCTTTACCGCTTCTCGGGCTATTGCTCTCTTTTGTTCTGCGTTCGTAACCTCTCTCTCCATGAAAGGAGTATCACTTGGTTCTTTTTCAATACTCACTGCCCCTCCATGACTTCTCATCAAAAGCTTATCCTGCTCTAATTTCTCTAAATCTCTTCTAATCGTTTCCTCCGTTACCGAAAAAATTTCACTTAATTCTGATACGCGTATACTTATTCTTTCATTCACAAGCTCCACAATTTTTCTACGTCTTTCTGCTACAAGCACTTTCGAAGTTCTCCCTCCATTTTTGTTTTCTTGGGATTAAGTTGATATATGTTTATTACTATAGCATATTTTTCGTTTTAATAAGAAGCCCTCCCATCAAAAAAAGGATGAAATAAGATAATCCTTACTCCATCCCTTCCTATCAAACTATTGTGCTTTGTTTTTATTATAAATATCAAATGCTACAGCTGCTAAAAGTACCAGCCCTTTAATTCCTTGCTGCCAGTCAATGCCAAGTCCCATTAGTGACATTCCATTATTCATGATTCCCATTACCAAACCACCAATAATTGCTCCAGGTATGGTTCCAATACCCCCATATGCAGAAGCTCCACCGATGAAACAAGCTGCAATGGCATCCAGTTCAAAAAGATTACCAGCTTTTGGAGTAGCCGCATTCAAACGTGCAGCGAATAAGAGACCAGACAATGCAGAAAGTACTCCCATATTAACAAATACCATAAATGTCATCTTTTTCGTTTTAATCCCAGAAAGCAAAGCTGCCTTCTCATTTCCTCCGATTGCATAGATATGTCTTCCTGCTTTTGTTTTGTTTGTTACAAATGTATAAATAACAATCAGAATACCTAATACAATTAAAATATTGGGGATGCCCTCATAGGTTGCGAGAACAAAGGTAAAGATATTCAAAATTAAAATCATTCCTACTAACTTCGATACAAATAGGCCAAATGGTTGGACATCAAATTGATGTTTTAATTGATTCCTTCTGTTTTTTAATTGAAGGAAAATGATAATGATAGATAAAACAGCACCAATTAAAATCGTTAATAGATGCAGCGATCCTCCACTTATATCAGGAATAAATCCAGAGCTGATTTTCTGAAAGGATTCAGGAAAAGGTGCAATCGATTTCCCTTCTAATACAATCATCGTCAACCCTCTAAATAGGAGCATTCCTGCTAGTGTGACTATAAATGCTGGAATTCGGACATATGCAATCCAAAAACCTTGCCATGCTCCGATAACAGCACCTAATACTAAAGAAATGACGATTGCTAAAAATGGTGACATTTCATAATTTACCATCATAATGGCAGAGATGGCTCCAACAAATGCGGCAATTGATCCTACCGATAAATCAATGTGTCCCGTGACGATAACAAGTAACATTCCAACTGCTAAAACTAATATATAGCTATTTTGTAAGATTAAGTTTGTAATATTTAAGGGTTTTAGTAATAATCCATCCGTAATAATTTGAAACAATACCATGATGAATACTAAAGCGATAATCATACTATACTGACGGAAATTAACATGAAAAAGTGATTTGCTTTTTTGTGAACCTACTGGATTTGGTTTTATTTGTGGCTGCATTGTTCGCTTACCCCCTTACTTTACTTTTGGTCATATATTTCATTAATTTCTCTTGATTTGCTTCTTCTTTAAGAACTTCTCCTGTTATGCGCCCCTCATTCATTACATAAATACGGTCACACATCCCTAATAACTCTGGTAATTCAGACGAAATCATTAGAATACTTTTTCCCTCATTGACAAGATCATTAATGATTGTATAAATTTCATACTTAGAACCAACGTCTATTCCTCTAGTAGGTTCATCTAAAATTAAGATATCCGGCTCTGAAAAAACCCATTTACTTAATACGATTTTCTGTTGATTACCGCCACTCAGATTTCCAGCTTTTTGAAAGATGCTTGGCGTTTTTATTCTGAATTTCTGCCGATATTCTTCTGCAACCTTTATCTCTTGATTCTTATCTAACACAGAATGTTTAGAAATACGGTCAAGCGTTGCAAGCGTAATATTCTGTTTAATGTCTTCCATTAAGATTAAACCATTGCCTTTTCTATCTTCCGAAACATAGGCTAGCCCATTATTGATAGCTGCAGTTACATCTTTGAATTGCACTTCTTTCCCATTTTTTATTATTTTTCCATTAATATTCTTTCCATATGCTCTTCCAAATAGGCTCATTGCTAATTCTGTACGTCCAGCTCCCATTAACCCCGCAACCCCGACAATCTCTCCCCTTCTGATTGTTAAGGAGACATTATCGATCACTTTCCTATCCATATGCTTTGGATGGTATACATTCCAATCTTTTACCTCAAAAACAACCTCTCCAATATGAGGAATTCGCTCAGGATATCGATTGGTAAGATCTCTCCCTACCATACCTTTGATAATTCTGTTTTCATCCACCTGATCATTCTTTACATCCAATGTCTCAATCGTTTTTCCATCTCTTAAAATGGTAATAGAATCGGCAACCTTTTCAATTTCATTCAGTTTATGCGATATAATGATGGCAGACATTCCTTGTTTTTTAAGGTCTAATAATAAATTTAGTAAGTTTTCGCTGTCATTCTCATTTAAAGAAGCTGTTGGTTCATCTAAAATAAGCAGCTTAACATCCTTTGATAAAGCTTTTGCGATTTCTACTAATTGTTGTTTACCTACTCCAATATCACTTACCTTTGTATTTGGTGATTCACTTAATCCGACTTTTTTAAGCAATTCCCGTGTACGCAAAATTGTTTTATTCCAATCAACAACGCCCTTGTTAACGATTTCATTTCCTAAAAAGAGATTTTCTGCTATCGTCAATTCCGATACTAATGCAAGTTCTTGATGGATGATTACGATTCCTAGCTCTTCGCTTTGTTTGATGTCTTTAAATATGCAAACTTCATTATGAAAGAAAATATCTCCAGAATAAGTACCATGTGGGTAAACTCCGCTCAATACCTTCATTAAAGTTGATTTACCAGCACCATTTTCCCCACAAAGAGCGTGTATTTCTCCTTGCTTAACCTTTAAATTAACATCATCTAAAGCTTTAACGCCTGGGAACTCCTTTGTAATATTTTGCATTTCAAGAATTATATTTGCCATGTCCTTCACCACCTCTATTTTTTCTTACTATTACTGTCCCAGCTGCTCTTTCGTATAATAATTCGTATCAACTAATTCAGCTTCATAATTTTCTATATCCACAGAAACCGGTTTCAAAAGATAAGCAGGAACTACTTTTTTTCCGTTGTTATATGTTTCCGTATCATTTACTTCTGCTTCCTCTCCATTGAGTAATGCCCTTGCCATTTCCACAGCTTTCTTAGCTAATTCTCGTGTATCTTTGAAAATGGTTTGCGTTTGTCTTCCATTTATAATTGCTTTAATAGAAGCAAGCTCTGCATCTTGCCCTGTTATAATCGGCATCGGTTTATCTTTGCTTCCATAGCCAACACCCCTTAAAGACGAGATAACCCCAATACTAATACCATCATAGGGAGACAAGACGGCATCTATCCGTTCAGAGGAATAATGTGCGCTTAATAAATTATCCATTCTAGCTTGAGCTAGTGCCCCATCCCAGCGGAGTGTCGCTCCTTGACTAAATTTTGTTTGCTTACTTCTTACGACTAGTTTGCCAGAATCTATATATGGCTGAAGGACTGACATTGCTCCATCGAAGAAAAAGTATGCATTGTTATCATCTGGTGATCCTGCAAAAATCTCTATATTAAATGGTCCTTCAGATTCTTTCAATCCTAACTTCTCCTCAATATATTGTCCTTGCAGCTCTCCTACTTTAAAATTATCGAATGTTGCATAATAATCTACATATTCACTGTGCTGTATTAAACGGTCATAAGAAATAATTTTTATGCCATCCTTATGGGCTCTCTCTAAAACTCCTGTTAAACCAGATCGGTCATCGATGGGGGCAATGACAAGAATATCTACGCCTTTTGTGATCATATTTTCAATTTGTGCTGTTTGATTTTCAATCACATCCTCTGCATATTGTAAATCCGTTTTAAAGCCAAGTTCTTCAAACAGTTTTTTCATATTTTCTCCATCATTTACCCATCTTTCTGATGATTTGGTAGGCATGGAAATACCAATAAACCCTTTTGACTCTCCAGATGTTTTTTCAACTCCACATGCAGTAGTAATAAATGTTAGTACAATGACAGCAATAAATGTATACACTTTTTTACACAAACAAACTTCCCCCTTTCTACATTTTTCTTAAGCATTTATTTTGACTAAACTTACTATAGCATCTGCCTCAAGGATGGTCTTTTCAAATAATTTACTATTTTTATACTTTTTTAACTTAAATTAAAACGCTTTCATTTCACTAAAAAAAGATTTGTGGTGTCTTATCTATCCCTTTACCCATCTTAGTTAATTCAATTGGCTATACGGACAGTTGATCTTCCACCTATTTTCCTGGTCAGCGTTTAGGCTTATTACGCAAAAAAAAAGAAGCCCATCTTTCATGGCCCCTACTTCCTTCACTTTATATTATTTGTTTCCTCCATAATATTTCTACGATATTTATTAGGGGAAACGCCCATAATCTTTTTAAACGCTGTACTAAAATAATGCTGCGTTTCATACCCTACTAGCTGAGATATCGTGATAATTGGATAATCCGTTGATTGAAGTAAGTATATTGCCTGTTTCATTCGTTTCGTTGTAAGGAGCTGGACGAAACTTACTTTTAATTCTTGCTTCATTAATCTACTTAAATAAACAGGAGATACCTGTAAAGTGATCGCAACCTTCTCGAGTGAAAGGGAAGAATCTGCATATTGATGGTCAATAATACTCTTTGCCCTTCTCACAATAGGTGAAATATTCATTTCCTTTTGGATCATTTCTTTACAGTTTTTATATAAGGAAAAGAGTTGTTTGTAATCCACTTCATTGTTATTTATATAGATGGCAATAGACATTTTTAGTTCTTTTCTGATATATTCCTCCAACTGTAAAGCTACCTCATTAGTGATAGTTTGCCAGATAATTAGAGCGATCAAACCTGATTCATCATGAAAATAACCTATTTCCTTGTGTTTTAAGAATAAGAGAATATGATATTTTAACGATTCTTGAATCTCTCCTTTTTCCTTTTCACTTAAGATAGACTTGTTCTCGAGAAATTCCAAACAAGAAATAACTACTAGTTGTTTAGGTATACTCGTATTTAAATAGTAAAAAGCTAATTGTTCCTTTATTTCCTCGTTCGTTAATTTGCCCCCTATCCATTCACGGAAGAAATTATGTTGTAAGGTCGGCAGATTTTTAGTGAATTGCTCGGACGTTCTGTCCAATAAAGCCCTTTTTTTATTTACTTCTACTAACTCCATTTTTATCTTATTTAACAATCCCATTAGATGATCTGGATCGATAGGTTTTAATAAATAATCGAATACATTTAATCGAACGGCTTCTTGGGCATACTTAAATTCATCATACCCCGTTATAATAATAATTTGGCAGTCTGGCAGCTTGGCTTTTACCTGTTTAATCACCATTAATCCATTTGCAATTGGCATATTTATATCTATAAGGAGGATGTCGACAGAATGCATCAGCGAAAGCTCTATCGCCTCTTCCCCATCCTCCGCTTCTGCTATAACATTCATCTGAAGTGCAGACCAATCGATGACATTCCGTATCCCTTCCCGAATAATGGGTTCATCATCGGCAATTAACACATTCCATATTTGTTTATCCATTCATTCTCACTCCTTCTTTTCCTCTAGATTCATGGGAAGTTTTATCGTTACTGTTGTTCCTTTATCAGGCTCACTATCAATTGTGAGACCATACGCGTCTCCATATGTAAGTTTAATTCTTGCTTGTACATTCATCATGCCATAGCCAAAATTTATCTGTTCCTTCCTTTCCTTTTTTAAGATCACAAGTGTATTTAGTTTTTCTCTTAGTGCATGTAACTCCTCCTCTTCCATGCCTTTTCCATCATCCGTAACTTTTAAAAGTAAGCACGCATTTTCCTGAATTGCAGAGATTATTATGTTTCCAGGTCCTCTCCTTTCTTTTATTCCGTGATAAATTGCATTCTCCACTATAGGCTGAAGGACCAACTTAAGGATTGTTACTTCTGTCAAATTAGAATCATATATAATTTCATAACTTAATTTCTCCTGATATCTTGCCTTTTGAATCATAAGATAACTTTGAATATGCTTCATTTCGTCTTTTAAGGGAATCATATCATTGCCCTTACTTAAACCAATTCTGAAAAAGGAAGATAATGATGCAACTACCTCTGCAACATCTTTTGCTCCATGCTTTCTTGCCATCCAATTAATCGTATCTAATGTATTGTATAGAAAATGTGGCTTTATATGTGCTTGAAGACTTCTTAATTCTGCTTCTCTCTTTTGTTTTTCTTGCACTTCTGTTAATGTTATTAAACTATTAATCTTTGTAATCATATGATTAAATGTTTTTCCTAGTCTGCCAATCTCATCTTTTCGTTTCCCCTTATAGCGGATTTCCATCTGGCCATCTTCAATTTTTCTCATCATCGTCATTAATTCAATGATCGGATTGGAAATAGAATGAGAAAAATAATAAGACACCGTTATACCGGCAAAACATAAAAAAAATACAAAAAAGAACAAATACAATTGAATTTCTTTTACCTCTGCTACTGATTCATCTGAATGAAATATCCCAACTGTTGTCCAATTGGAAAAAGGGGTTCTTTGATAAATAAACTCCATCTTCTCCCCATCTACTACCTTTTTATAAGCCCCCCAATCTCCTTCCAATAAAATCGTTTCTGGAATCTCGATTGCTTCACTATTAGAAGTAGAATAAATCTCTTTGCCATTTTCATCTATTACAGTTAAAAATCCCGATAATCCAATATGGACATTATTCATCGCTTCTCCAATGACTCTTAATTTTAAATCGATTAATAAGACACCGGTTATTTCTTGTGTATCTCTATCGACGATTGCCCTAACAACAGTCACGACATCTTCATCCTTGTAATTAATTTGGCTGATAATATGACGCTTTTCAGGCTTCCCAATAATTTTAAAGATCCCTTTATTACGGACTGCTTCCTTGTACCACTCCTCCTTTGTTAAATCAACCTTATCCTCTGCATAAAGTTCATTACTAATATATTTTCCTTGCTTATTTATTAGTAGGATTCCTGCAATTTCTGGGTACAAGGATGTAAACCCTTGCATTGTTTGGCGAATAGAATAACTTTGATCCGTCTCGTTGCCTTCCTTTCGATTTGAGGAAAAAAAAGTCTTAATTTGTGCATCCATCGAAATGAGATAACTTACATTTTGTACATTTGTTATGGAAGATTCTAATGTCGTGTTTACTTGATTGATTAATTGCAAGGTATTTTTTGTTGCTTGTTCTCCTAAAATTTTTTCCACTGTTACACCGACTAATAAACCTAGTCCAATGGCTGGGATAATACTAATTAGTAAAAACAAAGCAATCAATTTATCTCTTAGTGAAAAATCATTAACTTTCCTTAATTTCGCAAACATTTATCTAAACCTTTCTTCCTTACTTTGTATATTCGGCATAGTATTCTTTCACATTATCCTTTGTAACAATGGTAATTCCCGTATCGACATAAGAAGGCAGGCCATGAGGATCGCTAATGATGTCCTTTTGATGCAGTTTAAAAAGAAACTGCATGGACCAATAGCCCATATTCCATGTTCCCTGAGCAATGGTTGCAGATATAGTTCCGTTTTCTATGTTATCTAATGTCTTTCTGTCTACATCAAAGCTAATAATCTTTACATCCATCTTCTTGTTTTCTTTTGCTGCATCTGCTACTCCGACTCCCCCATTTGCTTCTGTTACAAATATCCCTTTAATATCTGGATAGTTTTTCATTATCTCTTTTGCTATTTTTTCCGATTTCAGTTGATCGCCTTCTCCATTTTGGACTTGCACCACTTCAATATTCGGATAGTTTGATTTAATGGTTTCCACAAACCCTTTTGTTCTTTCTTGATGGTTTAACTGATCTGGTAACGTAATGACGGCTACTTTTCCCTTTTTATTTATAAGGGATGACAGTTTATCTGCTGCCTTTACACCCGCTTCATAATTGTTAGTACCTAAAAAGGCTGATGCTTTACTTAACGGTGCATCAGAATCGAACAAAACAACTGGGATTCCCATCTCCACAGCTTTATCAATGGTGGCATTTAGATTATTCGGATTTATGGCAGAAAGAGCAATCCCAGCAGGCTTCTTGGCAATCACTTGCTCTAATATAGTAATTTGCTCATGCAGGTCATATTGCGTTCCACCTCTATAAGCAACCGAAACATTCCATTCATTAGCCGCATCCTCAAATCCCTTTAATGCCGACTTCCAGTAATCCATCCCTGCCAGAAAGGTGACCATCACAAACTCGTCATTAACGACAACTTGTAAGCGCTCTCTTTTTACACCGTTATTATCGTCTAAAGCATTATACAAATGAGAATAATAAAAATAAATACCAAATAATATAAAAACAAACATATATACATACAGTAACCGCTTCAAAAACCACACCTCCAAAGGAAAAAACTGTATGTATCATTATACATGGAAACATTTGCAGTGAAAAGAAAAAACAAGTATCCAACATGCAATTCCACCTTTTAACCAATAAAAAGAAACCACTCACGGTTGAGAGTGGTTTCAGCTTGTTGACAAAAGGAATTTAGGAAATGCAAATGGAATTATTATGCATTGATTGGAGTGGAAGGGGTGAGACTCCTGTGGGATCTGCGAGACAGTCTGAGACCCTGCAGGCCTTTAGGGCGAAGCGGCTCAGCGCGAGCCCCACGGAAAGCGAACCCCTGCAACGGAAATCAACTCTTATTTAAAAGAATGTATATGTATAAACTAAGACAAACTCCTAATTACTGAATTAGGAGTTTGTCGACAGTCTGAAACCACTCACGGTTGAGAGTGGTTTCTTTTTATTTTATCTTTTGGATAGAACTTCTTCCTCATACACTTTCACTTCATTCAGCCAAGATTCACGCACCGGTACATCCATTTGTTCACAATAGTAATCCCAGATTGCCCCAAATGGATATGTTTTAAATTCTTCCATTAATGCCAATCTCTCTGTAAAATTTCCTTCCTCTTGTAATTGTTTTAATTTATCATTTGGAAGCAATAATGCATTTAAAAGTGCTTTAATCATATTTCTTGTACCAATTGTCCATGCTGCTACGCGGTTAATGCTTGCATCAAAGAAATCAAGACCTATAATTACTTTATCTAATGCATCATTACGTACGATTTCTACAGCAATTTCTTTTAGTTCATCATCTAAAATAACAACATGATCACTATCCCATCTTACTGGTCGAGATACATGTAATGCCAATTTATCACTAAATAAAAGCATGGAAGAAATTTTATTCGAAACAGTCTCGGTCGGATGATAATGACCTGTATCCATGAGGCATAATTTATTATTTTTCAAGGCATAGCCTAAGTAAAATTCATGGGAACCGACTACATAAGATTCTGAACCAATTCCAAAAACCTTGCTTTCTACTGCATCTAAATTATAGCGTTCATCTGTTTCTACAGCATAAATTTTATCCAAGGAATCCTTTAGTCTTTTTCTTGGAGTTAAACGGTCGCTTGGAATGTCTTTGTAGCCATCCGGTATCCATATATTCGTTAATGCAGGCGTTCCGAGCTCTTTCCCGAAATATTCAGCAATTTTTCGACTAGCAATACAATGTTGAATCCAAAAATCACGAATTTCTTGATCTGGATGAGCTAACGTTAATCCATCAGCTGCTTTTTCATGGGAAAATAAAGTCGGATTAAAATCCAGCCCTAAGCCATTTTCTTTTGCCCATTGCACCCAATTTTCAAAATGCTTTGGCTCTAGCTCATCTCTTTCTACGGCTAGCCCATTGGTTTCTGCATAAATAGCATGGAGATTCACGCGATGTCTTCCAGGAATAAGTGAGAGCGCCTTCTCTAAATCGCTTCTTAATTCCTCCGGATTCGTTGCTTTCCCAGGATAATTCCCTGTTACATCAATACCACCAGATAATTCTCTTTGATTTACTTCAAATCCAGCAATGTCATCCCCTTGCCAACAATGGATTGAAATCGGGATATTCTTTAGCTTTTCTAATGCTTCTTCTACATTTACTCCCCATTGCTCATATTGTTTTTTTGCCAGCTCAAAATTTTCTTTAACAGACATGTTTGTGTCCTCCTTTTATTTGATTGCATCTTCCGCAGCTTTATATACTTTTATCTCAAATGATTGCTTTATCATTTGTCTAGCCTCTGATAAACTATCTATTTCTCCTAATGCGATGAATTGAGAAACAATATTCCCAATTGCTGTCGCTTCTATCGGTCCAGCATATACCTCCTTCTGAGACGCTTCTGCAAGTAGCTGGTTTAGCATTTCATTCTGACAGCCGCCGCCAATAATATTAATACTCGGAAAAGTTTTTTCAAAAATTTCTTCTATCTCATTTATCGCTATAACATAGCTATCTACTAAACTATCATAAACACATTTCGCTATTTCTCCAGGTGTTGCCGGAACTTGCTGTCCTGTTTCTAGACAATAGTTCTGAATTTCTTCTACCATATTGTCAGGCTTTAGAAAACGATTATCATTTACATTTACAATACTTGAAAAACCTTGTGCCTCTTTTGCTAATTCAACAAACTTGGCAAAAGAGTATTGGTTATTATAATTGCGTCTGACTTCCTGTATCATCCATAGTCCCATAATATTTTTTAAGAAACGATAGCGATAATCAATTCCTCCTTCATTAGTAAAGTTATAATCTAAAGCCTTTGTCACACAAATTGGAAATCTATTTTCCACACCAATCAATGACCATGTCCCCGAACTGATATAGATTGTATCATTAAAAGCTGGAACTGAAATTACTGCTGAACCTGTATCATGAGTCGCTGGCAAAATCACTTTCATATCAAAGCCAAACTCTTCCACTAATTCTGGTCTTAAATTCCCAAGAATCGTATTTGGCTTTTTAATTTCTTGGAATATTTCTTTATTGATCTCTAATGTATCAAGTATCGTTTTATCCCATTTTTTGGTGAAAGCATTTAATAACTGTGTCGAAGTAGCATTGGTGTATTCATTCACTGCAATACCTGATAATAAATAGTGTAAATAATCAGGTATCATTAAAAAGGTTTTCGCTTGTGCGAATACTTCTGGCTGTGTCTTTTTTAACGAATATAACTGATAAATAGTATTAAATTTTTGGAATTGAATTCCCGTTTCTAAATACAATCTTTCTTTCATTATTTTCTGGAATACTTCTTCCATCATGCCATCCGTTCGATCGTCCCTATAAGCAACAGCATCTGTTAAAAGTTCCCCCTTTTCATCTAGTAATACAAAATCTACTGCCCATGTATCGATACCAATACTTTCAGGAGTAATTCCTATGTCATTACATTTTTTAATTCCTTTTTTTATTTCCGAAAATATCATTTCTATATCCCAGCAATAATGCTGTCCTTTTTTGATCATCCTATTTTCGAACCGGTGAATTTCTTTCAGTTCTAATTTTTCTAATGAAACAGACCCGAGAATAAGCCTACCACTTGAGGCCCCAATATCTACTGCCAGTGTATATCTAGTCATTTACACCTCTCCTTGAAAAGGAATTAAAAAACGTTTTCTTAGGGATATTGTAATGGGTTTCATTTTTAAATAAAATAACGCACTTTTCTTTTTTATTGTCCTTATTTTCCATATCTCCTTCATTGTTTTATAAAAGGAATTAGATTACAAAGAAAAAACTAGCATATTACTATTTTGCTAGTTTCAACCGAAACGCTTTTGGCGTCATTCTATATTTTTCTTTAAATATCCGATAGAAATAACTTATATTATCATAACCTACTTCTTCTACAATCCTCTTAATTGGAAGATCCGTTGTCTCTAATAGATTCTTTGCTTCGCTCAGTCGCTTTTCCTGCTGCAATTCCTTAAAAGTATAGCCTGTTGCTTTCTTAATATTTTTACTTAATGAAGACATTGATTGGTGAAGGCGTCCAGCAAGTTCATTCAGTGTCCCTAGCTGATAGTGCTCTTCGATGTAACTCAAAGCCTCTATGACTACATAATGATCTTGTGTTACTCCTTCATTTTGTTGAATCTTATCAGTATTTTTTATCAGTTCAATCATTAATAATCCCATATAAAGCTTCATCGTCGATTCAGATAAAATGGAATTATTACTTTCTTCTTTTAATAGTTTCCCAATTATATCCTGAATTTCTATGACCTCTGAAACCTTGTAATATAAATACTGACCACTCTCTTTATGTTTAAATAAACTACTAATTAAAAAATCTGTCAGCTTATTTTCTTCATGTAAATATTGAAATATAAATTGAAAAAATGGCGGCTGAATGATGAAATTAACGACGATATCGTCCTTATCACACGCCTCTATTTCATGTTCCATGTGCTGATTTAAAAATAGAAGTTCTCCTCTTTTCAACACGATTTCATCGTTCCCAACTTTCTGCTTTAACTGACCATTTACGACATAATTAATCTCAATATAATTATGCTTATGTTTAGGAAAATCAATAAAACGTGTATGCTTTCTAACCGCTATCATTTTATCATTACGCAAAAACTTTTCACTTTCTATGATAAAATTACTTTGACTAGTATAGATGTCTTTTATTACCCCTTGTTTTTGCTGAACAATGCATATTTCTTCCTCTGTTAACTTCCTTAATTGTTCCATTAAAACATGATCCAAGAAGGTCTGCCTCCTAATTTAACTATCTTTGTATTATTATGAGAGTACAGAATAATTTAGCAACTATTCCGAGGAATCTTACATATTTTTTGATAAATAAGGTGGGGAGGAATTAACGCTAACACACAGAAAGTTAAACTGTAAACGGTGAATACATAAAGCAGCTCTCCCTATAAAAGAAGCTATGCTGCTTTATCTGTTTTGCCATTCTATTTTTAAGAACAGCCCTGTTTACAGTTCTAATCTGCTGTTTTCTTATTGCTTACGTCCAAATGCTTTAGTCTTGATATTTTTATTTTCCAGAAACTCTTCTATTTTTTTCTGTTCTCTTCCGTTAACTACCTTACTGCTTTTATATAAAGAGTCCATGTTTACTGTAGGAATGACATCTTCATTCAAGTCGTCTGTAAGTTGGTCGAGCACTGTATCTAATTCATCTAGCATCCCATTTAAACTTGTAATATATCTACTTATTCTTTCGGATTCTTCTTGATAACCCTGGGGTAATGTATTTTGTGAGATATAGTTTAAAAAGTTATCATCATTTTCTCTTGTAAGCCTGTTAATTTGCTTTAACTTCTCTAAATCACTTTTCGTTAATTCTTTTTCTTCGTCTATTATCTCTTGAAAAGGGGAACTAGCAAGAGATAATTCTTCATGGGTGTCTAAGTATGTTTTTATGCTTGATTTCATTTCTTCTTCATCAATTACACTATTTTGTTTGTCAGAATAAAAAATGGTACTAGGAACCTTCACATTATTTGTATCGACTATTTCCTCTTCCGTCTCCATTCCACCTCCTTTTGAACATGCACTTAATAGAAAAAGAATTAGCATACTATAAAATATTCTTTTCATTAACGCCTACTCCCCTTTGCAAATTTAATATTCCCTGGCTTTAGAGGACTATCACAAATGGTATATCCACTTAACCAAATTGACCTTCCATTAGTTGAGGGTATTAGCTGGAAAAATATTTTAGTCATTCGTTAATACTATTTCACAGAGATGTCCTCATTTCCCTCGACTTATTCAGGAATACAAAACAACTTTTAACCAATTTTCATCCGTTAGTTTAATAAACATTCATAAACCATATTAACATATATTACCTTATTTAACATTAAAAAGAAGTATGATTTTCATGGAAATCACACTTCCTTTATGCTTATCTTTATCTCTTTAAGGCTCTCAAAAGCACAAATTAGAATAATAATCTAACCAATATTATCTCGTAAAGGCCGCTGGAACTCCTCCATCTACTGTCAGCATGCATCCAGTAGTTTTCTCCGCTTTGGAGGAAGAGAAATAACAAATCGCTTCCGCTATATCCTTTGGAAAAATATTAACTAATAAAGTGGTCCGTTTTTTATAATGCTCTTCTAATTGATCTGGTTCAATTCCATAGTTAGCTGCTCGCTCTTCACGCCACTTAGAGCCCCAAATAGCGGATCCTTGTAATACGGCATCAGGTAAGACAGTATTAACACGTATACCGAATTCTCCTCCCTCTGCTGCAATACATCGTGCAAGATGCGCTTCCATTGCTTTTACAGAACTATAGGCCGTAACATTCTTCCCTGCGTAGACAGAGTTTTTAGAACCAATGAAGACCATACTTCCACCTAGTCCTTGTTCCTTCATTTGTTTGAACGCTTCTCTTGCAACTAGAAAATACCCTGTACCAAGAACATTTAAGTTTAAATTCCATTCTTGTAGAGACGTTTCGTCAAACGGGCTAGAAGTAGCAAGACCAGCGTTATTGACGATGATATCCACACCACCAAAGGTTAGAGCTGTTTTCTTGTACGCTTCTTTCACCGCATCTTCTTTTGTTACATCCATCTTAACAGCTAATGCTCTCATGGAACCATACTTCTCATTTATTTCTGCTGCAACCTTTTCGGCACCTTCTATATTAAGATCTGCAATAACAACATGTGCCCCTTGCTCTGCAAATAGTCGACATGTTTCACTGCCTATCCCACCAGCTCCACCTGTAACAAATGCGACTTTACGAGAGAATTCAGCTTCTTTCGGGGCAAGGGATAATTTATACAATTCTAGTGGCCAATACTCTATTTTAAATGATTCATTTTCATTTAACGAGACGAAATTACCTAAGGTGGTAGTTCCCTTCATAACAGAAATTGCACGGTGGTATAAAGCGCCGCTTACTGCTGCCATAGCTAGTGTCTTCCCAGTGTTAACCATCCCAATGCCAGGTATTAGAATAACACGCGGAGCAGTTTCAGAAATTTGATCTCCAGTCTCTTTGTTTCTATCAAAATACGATGTATATTCTTTTTTAAATTCTTCTACACCTGATTTAATCTTTTCTTTTAAACTAGCAATATCTTTCGTTGTTGGATTCCATTCAATATATAAAGGCTGTCTTTTCGTATGTACAAGATGATCTGGGCATGCTGCACCAATTTGTGATAAGGTTTTCGCATCCTTGCTATTTACAAATTGAAGCACATCAGCCCCTCTATCGTAGGTTAACAGCATTTGTTTTTCTCCACTAACCGCGCCCCGGATTACTGGCATTACTTGGCTTAAAATTTCTTCTGCCTCTTCTTCATTTAAAGCAGGATATTGTTCTCCGCCAAATACTTGCTCCTCGTCTATTTTATTATGAATATATTTTTCCGCTTCGTTAATAATTGAAATTGTTTTGTTATAGCTTTCTTCGGCAGTTTCTCCCCAAACAACAAGACCGTGTTTTTCCATTAATACTAATTCTGCATTTGGATTATTCTTCACACCTTCTGCAATCATTTTAGATAAGGTGAAGCCAGGACGAATATACGGTACCCAAACGAAACGATTCCCATATATTTCTTCGGCAATTTGTTTTCCATTATCAGCACAGCAAATACTAATAATAGCATCGGGATGTGTATGATCTACATGTTTATACGGTAAAAAAGCGTGTAATAAAGTTTCAATAGATGCCCTTGGATGAGAACGATCAATCATACAATGAGATAGATAAGCAACCATTTCCTCATCTGACATTTCTTTTCTTTCCATTAACGGTTTTATATCCTCTAGCTTTAGATCAGTAAAATTATGCGCTTTCATTGTTGCTAAATCTGAACCACTTCCTTTTACCCACATTACTTCTATGTCTCTACCACGGAAATCCTTTTCGATTGTTTTCATTGAAGTATTACCGCCACCCCAATTACATACTGCTCGATCTGTTCCGATTAAGTTGGAACGATATACAAGTTCTTCTAATCCCTTATTTAACTGCGAAGCTTTTTCATTATTCCATAAATTCTGTACCATTAATATTTCTCCCTTCAGAAATTGTTTTTTTATACCCCAAATACATTATATAATATGTTTGTTTGTTTTTGAAATAGTTTATTTGTTTTTATTTCTCTTTTTAAAGACTAATCCTCTTAAAAGGGAAGAATATGATGTGTATCTATGTTACGCTTTCGCTTATTATTGTTTTTTAGTGAGTTAAGATGTATTTTCGCTTTCTTTTGCTTGATGAACGCCACTTTTCTCTTTGACCTTCTTCTTTCTGACTTTCATTCCCTTCATGAACACTACTTTTTCCGAATGTTTTTGTTTTTTGGGCTTTCATCCTTTTAATGAATGCCACTTTTCTTTTTCCCGTCCTACTTTTTGGCTTTCATTCCTTTTATGAACATCCCTCCCGCCGAATTCTGTCACTTTGTCGCTCTTCTTCAAAAAAAGAAGCTTTAAGACAGGTTCACCCTATCTTAAAGCTTCTTTACTGTTTACTTCCCTAGCATTTCTACAGTTTCTTCCACGCCGACTGCATATGCTGCAAATTTCCCATCTTTGATTTTTATCATCGTTGGTGTTCCTGTAATCTCAATTTCTTCCGCGTTTTCTGGTACTTCGTTTCCGAAAGCAGTATTATGTGTTGCAATGATTTGGTTTTCTTCGTTCGCGACAATTCCCCAAGCAGTATTTTTATCATTTTGGAAATTCTCTATGTTTATGCCCTCATTCCATACTTCTTTCCCGTCTTCGATTTTCCCAATTACTTGGTCATACTTTTTATGATGCTCTTCCCAGTCATACCAGCTCGATTCATTTTTTTCATCGTGCATATCTACAACATAAATAGGTGTGTCACCGTTATTGCTAAAAGAAAGAACATCTTTTTCAATTTGTTTACAGTATGTACAAGTGGCTTGCCAGAAATAAACGATATATTCTTCCTCTTGTTGATTAAAAGTAGCTGATGCATTTATTTTCTGTATGTCTTCAATTGCGTCATTATCCTTACTCTTTAGTGTCCATATAGCTGCGATACAAATAATAATAATTACCACAATTACACTAAATATAATAATCGGTCTATTTTTTCTTTTCATTCTCAATCTCCTTTTTCAAACCCTATTAACTATATTCTATCTAAAAAGCTCTGTAAATAAAGCATCAATCCTCCACTAAATTCAACATAATTGTGAACATACCTATTTACCAACGACAACTGAAATGGGAGACTTTTTAGCATAAATTCACAATATTCGTCTTATTCATTCCTCCTATGATAAAATCAAACTATCTGATAAAGGAGTTGAATCGCATGAAAGAAAATATAATAAATCGTTTTGTATCGTATGCAGTTGTCGATACCCAATCAAATGAAAATAATTTAGAATGTCCGTCTACACCAGGACAATTAACATTAGCCAATTTATTGGTGGAAGAGCTGAAAGAAATTGGTATGGAAGAAGTAACGATTGATGAAAACGGTTATGTGATGGCAACTTTGCCAGCAAATACTGAGAAAAAAGTGCCGACAATCGGCTTCCTTGCTCACTTAGATACTGCTACTGATTTTACAGGTAAAAATGTACGTCCACAAAAAGTGGAAAATTATGATGGGGAGGATATTACCTTAAACGAAGATTTACATATCGTTTTATCTCCTAAAGATTTTCCAGAATTAAAAAATTACGTAGGACATACTTTGTTGACAACGGATGGCACAACCTTACTAGGAGCAGATAACAAAGCAGGTATTGCCGAAATTGTAACAGCTCTTATTTACTTAAAAGAAAACCCAGCAATTAAACATGGTAAAATTAGAGTGGCATTTACACCAGATGAGGAAATCGGCAGAGGTCCACATAAATTTAACGTAAAAGCCTTTAATGCTGATTTTGCTTACACTGTTGATGGCGGGCCATTAGGCGAATTGCAATATGAAAGCTTCAATGCTGCTGGCGCAAAAATCACAGTGAAGGGAACGAATGTTCATCCTGGTACAGCAAAAGGAAAAATGGTTAATAGTATGAAAATAGCGATGGAATTACAAAACCGCTTACCAGCAAATGAGGCACCTGAATATACGGAGGGCTATGAAGGTTTTTATCATTTACTATCCTTTGAGGGAGACGTGGAAGAAACAAAGCTTGCTTATATTATCCGTGATTTTGATCGTACTTCTTTTGAAGAGAGAAAAAGAATCCTGCAGACAATTGTAGCGGAGTTAAATGAAAAGTATGGTGCCGAAACAGTAAAACTGGAATTAAACGACCAATACTACAATATGCGGGAAAAAATTGAACCCGTAAAAGAAATTGTGGATGTAGCTTATCAAGCAATGGTAAATCTCGGTATTACACCAATTGTTCAGCCAATTCGCGGTGGTACAGATGGTTCACAGTTATCTTATATGGGATTGCCAACTCCCAATATTTTTACAGGTGGAGAAAACTTCCATGGTAAATATGAGTTCATTTCTGTCGATAACATGGTAAAAGCAACAAATGTAATCGTAGAAATTGTCCGCCTATTTGAAGAACGTGGATAAAGGAAAGAAGGCTTTTGATGCCTTCTTTCAGCTTGTTGACAAAAGGAATTTAGGAAATGTAAATGGAATTATTATGCATTGATTGGAGTGAAAGGGGTGAGACTCCTGTGGGATCTGCGAGACAGTCTGAGACCCTGCAGGCCTTTAGGCAGAAGCGTCTCAGCGCGAGCCCCACGGAAAGCGAACCCCTGCAACGGAAATTAACTCTTATTTAAAATAATGTATATTTATAAACTAAGACAAACTCCTAATTACCGAATTAGGAGTTTGTCGACAGTCTGAAAGAAGGCTTTTGATGCCTTTTTTTCTAAGTTTGCTAACCTTATTTTTACAGATGTTTATTTCGTTAACCGAAGTAAATTTTGTACTTTTAACAGTTTAGTATATAATGATTCAGTGCCAAATCCCTATTTTCTATGGATTTAGTGGTGAAAGAAAAGATTAGAGGAGTTTTGCAATGGATACAATGAGTAAGATGCAAGAAGAAGTAACACAAAATACAGAATTACATCACTATATATTAGAAACTTTTGGACTTCAATCGAAGAAAAAAAGAGTTCGTAAAAAACTTTTGAAACAAGTAATCTCGCAAGAAAAAGTTCTAAAAAAATTGGTGAGCGAATTTAAGAATACAGACCAAGAACAGCCTGTAGTTTCTAGAAAAGAAGAAGTAAGCACTGTTTCCTTTGAGAAACTACCCGTTACTACTCTATTAAAAATCGGGAAAGAATTTTTTAAAGAAGAAGAAAGTGTTCGTTTTTATTATAATAAAAACAAAGAACCTTTCTACAAGAATAAAGAAATGCTTATTACATGTATTTCAACAAATTATGCTGCAGCACCAGCTGATATTCAAAAAGAAATCATAACTAAACTATAATTCTTCACTATGATGAGATTCACTTATGGATAGCCACTTCTATTTATCCTCTTATTCGAACGAAGTGGCTACAATTTTTTATCCTCAACCTTTCATAAAAACAAGCAAGCGCATCCAATCAGCTTGTTCGATATCTCACAATCTGCTATAATTTTGATGTAATACATAGATTAAGAAAGGGAGGCATACAAATGATTAAGATTGCACCCTCCATTCTCTCCGCTGATTTTGCTAAGCTAGGGGATGAAGTGAAAGATGTAGAACGAGGTGGCGCTGATTACATTCATGTGGATGTAATGGATGGTCATTTTGTACCAAATATAACTATTGGCCCACTTATTGTGGAAGCAATTCGTCCTGTGACAACTTTGCCATTAGATGTTCATTTAATGATTGAAAATCCAGATGCTTATATTCCAGCATTCGCTAAGGCTGGTGCTGATATCATCACCGTACATGTAGAGGCCTCTCGCCACTTGCATCGTACTATTCAATTAATAAAAGAACAGGGCGTAAAGGCTGGAGTAGTATTAAATCCAAGTACGCCAGTAGAAATGATTAAGCATATTATCGAAGATATTGACATGGTTCTATTAATGACAGTTAATCCTGGTTTTGGCGGACAGGCTTTTATTCCTAATGTCCTTCCTAAAATTAAAGAAGTACGTCAGTTAGCAGATCTGTTAAATCCAACACTTGATATTGAAGTAGACGGTGGTATTAATACTGATACTGCTGTATTAGTCAAAGAGGCAGGCGCGAATGTTCTTGTTGCCGGATCATTTATTTATAACAATCCTAATCGTGAAGAAGCAATTAAAGCAATACGTGGATAAAATAGTAACAAGGAGTCTATAAATTTAGATTCCTTTTTTTTATATTTTAACTAACCCAATTGTATGATGTTGGTACAATAGACTTTCTATTAAAGCTACTTGAGTCTCCTCACAATGAATAACGATAATTAACTCCGCTTTACTTGGCTTTATCTCTTCTTTATTTCTCCACCGCTTATACAAATAATCTACCGGAATAGTGATACAAATTCCCGCTATTAAACCAATTAATCCCCAAAGAATTGGACCTAAATAAAGAACAAATCCATAGATGGTCCCCAAAAGCATCATAATCATACTCACACTAGCAACAAAGAACATATTAAAACCATCTGCATTGAAAGGATCCATATATTTTTTCTCTACCCCTTTTTTATTAAGAGATGATACAAATATATCTTCCTTGCGAATATGATGTTTTTCTAATTCATGTAGTACCAATTCGACTTTTAAGGAATGATCAAAGACGGAGATAATATTCATGGATTATTGTCCTTTATTTTAAAGTTTCTTTTAAGATAAAAAGAATATTTTTGTTCAAGATAATGGCTCTGTTCTAGTCTAAACAGTTGATTCATTTCAATGGCATGGTAATATGTATCACATGCAGCAAATAGATAAATGGACGGCAGAAACAGAAGCCATTCTATATTAATAATGGAGGTCGCTAAACCATACAATCCTCTGCAAGTGAAATAAATTCCTTCTAATGCTTTTGAATGGTAGATTATGATTAGATGACTAGCTAATAAAAATGAACCCGTTAAAAAGTTTCTAAGAATTAAATGACCAAGACCTGGAGTAATGATGGACCAAAATACTGGTACCCATTTATTTACTCGCTGCAAATAATTGATTCCCAATGGATGGATGACAAATGGCATTAGTGGATATCTTTCCTCTTTAGCTAACTTAGAAAATTGATTAATATCCGTAGTTATTCTGTATGCATCCCATGCATTAAAAATATAAATTCCTACATAGAAAAAAAACCATCTTATATCCAGCGATTCAGCAGCTAATTGAAATTCGCCAATACAGGAGTACAAAATAGCTAAATTTAAATGCGCCTGTGTATTAATCAAAAATTCCCATATAAATAAAAGTACTCCTATCAATAACTTTCCAACCATAATATGACCAGTACCTGGCATGGCAAGAGCCCACCATAGTGGCATCAAAGGATTGCTTACACTTAAATAATTTGTTCCAATAATAGACATATTCATGTTTTTATGTCTATATGCTTGCTCATTGAATTGTTGCACCCGTGCTCACCAACTCGTTTTTTTCTAGTATGCTTCCTTCTGCTAATTTTTTATACATATATTTCGAATCAAATTAAAACTACTCACTTGAAGCGAAAAAAATTATATTAAAAACATTATTATTTTTCATAATAAAATGATTATTATGAATTCAGACTCTAAAAAGCCACAAATTATTCCAATTTTATGTTCTAGCAAAATTTTTTTTGACAAGTCTAGTATCTTTTCAGTATTATATTAAAATAATAGAGGAGGTTTCTTTAATGTCAGATTTAAATAAACAGAAAATTGTGGACAGTGTTCCCCAAAAGGGATTTTTTGGTCATCCTAAAGGGTTGTTCACACTTTTCTTTACAGAATTTTGGGAAAGATTTTCCTACTATGGGATGAGAGCCATCCTAGTTTATTATATGTACTACGAAGTATCTAAAGGTGGATTAGGTATTTCCGAAGGTACGGCGATTGCCATTGTATCTATATACGGTTCACTCGTTTATATGTCTGGTATTATTGGTGGATGGTTTGCAGATAGAATATTTGGGACAAGTAAGGCCGTTTTCTATGGCGGTATATTCATTATGCTTGGTCACATTGTATTAGCTGTGCCGGGTAGTATTACCATGTTCTTTATTTCCATGATTTTAATTGTTATCGGAACAGGATTATTAAAACCAAATGTATCAAGTATTGTTGGAGAAATGTATAGTCCAGAGGATGCGCGTCGTGACGCAGGTTTTAGTATATTCTACATGGGAATTAACCTTGGTGGATTCCTGTCACCAATTATTGTTGGCGAAATTGGAATGAATTATAGTTTCCATCTTGGTTTTGGACTTGCTGCAATTGGTATGTTATGTGGATTAATTGTATTCATGATGACAAAGAAGAAGAATTTAGGTCTTGCTGGTACATTTGTGCCAAATCCATTATCTAAAAAAGAAAAGAAAAAGGTATATTCTTCTATTGGTATTAGCATAGTGGTCATTGCCATCATTTTAGCTATTTTAATTCCATTGAAAATCTTAACTTTCGAATCTTTTGTCACAATTGTCGGAATTCTCGGCTTCTTAATTCCAGCTATTTATTTTATTGTTATGTATCGCAGTCCAAAAACTACTCGTGATGAGCGTTCTAGATTGATTGCCTATATCCCACTGTTTTTAGCTGCCGTTATGTTCTGGGCGATTCAAGAACAAGGATCAACCATTCTTGCTGCCTATGCTGATAAACGAACACAATTAGAGTTTGGCGGATTTAGTCTTTCACCAACTATTTTCCAATCAATCAATCCATTGTTCATTATTATATTTGCACCGGTATTTGCATGGATTTGGGTTAAGCTTGGAAATCGTCAACCTTCTGTTTCTAAGAAGTTTTCAATTGCTTTATTGTTTGCCGGTTTATCCTTTATCATTATGATGTTACCTGCTTATTTAAGCGGAGTAAACACATTAGTTAGCCCATTATGGTTAGTATTAAGCTATTTCCTAGTAGTAGTTGGAGAGCTATGTATATCTCCAGTTGGCCTGTCTGCTACAACTAAACTGGCGCCAGCGGCTTTCTCTGCACAGACAATGAGTCTTTGGTTCTTATCCAGTGCTGCTGCCCAAGCACTAAATGCACAAATCGCCCCATTATTCACAAAAATATCTGAAGTTGCATATTTCGGTATTCTTGGAGGAGTAGCTATTTTCTTAAGTATTATCCTTTTCTTGTTATCACCTATGATTCAAAACAAGATGAAAGGAATAAAGTAAACAAAAAAAGTGGAGGATATGCCTCCACTTTTTTAATGTAAGTGAAAGTTAAATTTGTCCCTAACACATTTAACTCCTTCTGTTACCTTGCGGACTTTATATGCCTACTAAATTCTTTTTGAGCAATTTTAAAGCCCGATGCTGTGTCGTCTTCACTTTACTTTCAGACCACCCCAAATTCAAAGCAGTTTCTCCTATAGACAATTCCTTTAAATATCTGCAGTAAATTACTTTTTTTTGATCTTCTGTACAACAATAAAGTAAATGTTTAATCCAATCAAGCTGTTCTTTCTTCATGGCAACTTCATCAGGAAGAGCTTGTTCATCCTTTATATGGATAGGTATTTCACAATCAAAGGTATAGGAATTTTTTTGTTTTCTAAAATGATCAATGGCAATATTTTTAGCAATTGTATATAGCCAAGTTCGCTCACTACTTTCCCCTTTAAAGAGACACTTTGTTTTTAGCAATCGTATAAAAACTTCTTGTACTAAATCTTCTGCCTCTTCCTTTTTCACCCCTAAATAGATCAGAAAATGAATTAATTCTTGACTATATCTTTCATAGAGCTCTTCAATCGAACCCATTTCCCCCACCCCTAACAAAACCAGTGAATCAACGGACAGATAACAATCAAAAAACTCCTATTACTAAAATTCCAGAGAGCATTTTTTATTCCATTATTAAATAGTAAGTATGTATTTCTTGCGAGTTCTTCATTTAATTATTACTATCCTAAAGTATTTATCTTTTTTGTTACAAAGCAATTACAAAACTACTTTATTGTAACATCAATGAAATACATTATACATCTTAACGTAATAAAAATTCCAGTTTTTTCTTTAAAAATTGATTAATTTTCTATTTATTTCATCGGATCATTAATTGTAACTAAATTCTTGGTATTGTAATTAGTTTCCAACATTCTAGTTGAGGGGGTTTTTTAGCAATACTACATTGAAATCCTTATGTTTTCTCCATAAAATTGCGGATGGTTATTGTCGATTGAAGTAACGTAGATGTTACTTCTTTTACAATGGATATACCATGGGTGGAATCACCATGAATACATATGGTATCTGCTTGAATAGGTATCTCTTCACCTTGTACAGAGGTAACCTTTTTATTCTTAACCATATCAATTATCTGTTTAGCTGCCTGTTTAGGGCAGTCGATAAGAGCTTGTTTATGTGTACGTGGGGTTAAACTTCCATCTGATTGATAAGTTCGATCTGCAAATACCTCGTTAGCAGTTTCTAAGCCATAACGTTTCCCTGCTCTAATCAATTCACTGTTCGCTAAACCGAATAGAATATACGCAGGATTTATCTTGTAAATAGCTTTGGCAATCGCATCAGCCAATCGTCCATCTTTCACAGCCATATTATATAACGCACCATGTGGCTTTATATGCTGCAAGGTTCCGCCCTCTGCTTTCACAAATGCTTCTAATGCTCCTATTTGATAAATGACTATATCATATACTTCATTGGGTGATATATTTATTTCTCTCCTTCCGAAGCCAAGAACATCATTAAAGCCTGGATGGGCACCAATCGCCACTTTATTCTCCAGTGCAAGATTCACCGTTTTCCTCATGATAGTTGGATCACCGGCATGAAAACCACAAGCAATATTTACACTAGTTACATAGGGGATAATTGTTTCATCATTCCCAATTCGATAAGCACCATAGCTTTCCCCTAAATCACAATTTATATCAATAGACATATAGGCTCCTCCTATTTAGTAAATTTCTTCCCCTATTTATTCACCTCAAGCCCCAATATAATGAATTCTAGAATACAGATGACTAAACCTCCTCTTCTCTACTATTTCCCTTTTCACTTTACAAAAAAAATACGGAAGTCCTACAAAGAGGCTACCGTATTTCCATTGTTATATTTATGTTTTTCATCAAACTTTATTTTAAATATGCTGTCGTCAGAAGCAATTACTAACCATATTTATACAGTCTCTATTTGTAGGGACTCCATCTCTTTATCATCAGTTCATGTAACTACTTTGTAGTAATCTAGCATCGTGATTAAGATCTCTTCATATCAATAATAAATTTATACCGGTCTCCGCGATAAATAGATTTCACATATTCAAAAGGAGTTCCATTAGCCAAATAACTAAAACGCTCCATCAGCAGCACCGGTGCCCCCTCTTTAATCCCAAGAGATGCACTTTCATTTTTATGGGATAACGTTGATTCAATTGTTTGGGTAGCGTGACTAATCTTTTGATGTAAAGTTTGCTCCACATATTCATATATAGAACCATGTAAAGTCTCTTCCTGCAGCTCCTTAATCAAGAGCGTTGGAAGGTAGGAAGTTTCAAGGGCCATTGGGATATCATCCGCAATCCGTAATCGGCTAACCTCATAAACTTGGTCGCCCTCTTCTATCTTCAACTTACTGGCAATGCCTCTTGGACAAGGAATTATTTTAAAATCAAGAATTTTAGTTTTTGGTGTTAACCCTCTTGAATGCATATCTTCCGAGAAACTTGTTAATCCAGAAAGCTCTTGTTCTACCTTTTGTGCAGCAACAAAAGTCCCTTTCCCTCTTTGACGAACAAGTACACCTTCAGCTACTAAGTTATTAATAGCTTGACGAACCGTCATCCTGCTAATACCGTATTTTTCGGAAAACTCCCGTTCCGAGCTAATAGGGTCACCAGGCTTTAGCTCTTTAATGATTTCTTTTATCTCCATTTCTAATTGATAATAGATAGGAATATGTGAATCTTTAATGATCAACTATACACACTTCCTTTATTTTCTTTCAAAATAGATAAAGCCTCCTGATCAGCGATAATTGTAACATCCGGATGCTTTTTCAAAATAGAAGCTGGAAGATCCTCTTTTATATCGGAATGAAATAACTGATTAAGCACAGATGCCTTCTTCACTCCAGACACGAGCAATAAGATTTTCCGACTTTTCATTATAGTGGAAATCCCCATAGAGATAGCATGTGTTGGTACCTCATCCATACTAGTAAAATAGCGAGCATTTGCCTCTCTTGTCGAGTCAGCTAATTGAACAACATCAGTTGTAGAAGAGAACGAAGTACCTGGTTCATTAAAACCGATATGTCCATTTTCACCTATTCCTAAAACTTGCATATCCATTCCACCAAAAGAATCAATCAGTTTCTCATAATTTTTTCCTGCTTCTTTATCATCAATATTTTTGGCAAAAGGCAAATGAGTTTGATTTTCAGGAATATTTATATGATTAAATAAGTGTTCTTTCATATAATAGCTATAACTTTGAGGATTATCCTCTTCTAAACCAACATATTCATCTAAATTAACGGTGATAACTTTTTCATAGGATGTTTGGTTCTCCGTAAAATCCTTTATTAAATACTGATAGGTTCCTACTGGAGTTCCCCCAGTAGCAAGACCTAGCACACTATTTGGCTTCGTTTGTATTTGCTCTATTATTTTTTTGGCTGCTACTTTACTCATTTCATCGTAGTTTTGAACTTCAATTAATTTCATGCTGAAAATCCTCCATTCGAATATACAATTTTCCCTTTACAAATTGTTAGTGCCACTTGATTATTTTCATCTAATACGACTAAATCTGCATCTTTACCTTTTGCAATACTTCCCTTTTTATCCAAGACACCAATTTGCTTAGCTGGATTATAAGATGCCATCTTGACAACATCCTGTAAAGAGCATCCTGTAAATTTCATCATATTATTGATAGCATCATTCATTTTTAATGTACTACCCGCAAGAGCACCATTTTCTAATAACGCTTTTCCATCACGAACAATTACCTTTTGCCCACCTAAGGATGAAATACCATCCGCAAGCCATTTTGCCCGCATGCTATCTGTAATGAGAATGATATGTTCAGCCCCCTTTTGTAAAAAAGCAAGTTTAACTATTTCTGGATGAATATGAACACCATCGACAATCATTTCAGCCATTAACTCCGAATGGAGCAAGGCTGCGCCTGCAACTCCTGGATCACGATGATGCAGACCTCTCATTCCATTAAACAGATGAGTAACATGATTTACACCAGCTTGAATGCTTGATAATACTTGCTCATAAACTGCATCTGAGTGCCCTATTGATGAAACGATATTCTCTGCCTTTAAATAGCGAACAAGCTCAAAGTTTTCATCTTCCTCAGGTGCCATCGTAACAAGTTTGATTTGATTATTGGATAATGTCTGCCATTTTTTAAATAACTCTACATTCGGCTTTTTAACAGATTGGACTGGCTGTGCTCCAACTCTCTTTTCGGAGATAAAGGGACCTTCTAAGTGAATCCCGATGATTTCTGCTTTTCCTGATTGATCAGCTGTCTCGACATACTGGGCAATAGTTGTGAGCGCATTTTCAATACTTTCTACCTCTTGTGTCATGGTAGTTGCTAAAAAGCTTGTTGTTCCTTCTTTCGGCAATGTCTCAGCCATAATTTCTAAGGCTTGCTGTGACGCATCCATTGCGTCAGCATTATTTGCTCCATGGATATGAATATCAATAAACCCTGGTATTAAATTCATACCCTTTGGAAAATCTAGTATATGTGCATTTTCCCATTCTTTTTCAAGGAAGGAGTCCATTAACCCAATCGAATTAATTTTCCCTTCCTTCACAACTACATACCCATTTGGATTAACTTCCGTTTCTGTGTAAATACATACATTTTTTAATATTAATTCTTTTGGTTCATCCGTTATCATGATTCTAAAAGCTCCTTTTTTTAAAAATATGCGTATCTATATATCTAGATGTCTATACCAGTTGATTTATACTTATTCTTCTTGGATGATTAAATATTAACCTATCAGATATTCACTATTTTTCTATTTCCCCAAACTAACTAGCGGTAATCGGTTTCACCTCAAATTATAGTTATTTCCTTTTATTTCGTCAAGTTCCTATTGTCCTTCTTGCTGCTATTTCTAAAAATATGAATAAATGATATCGGCTAAATCCACTTTTAGCTGATATCATTTAGTTGAACTTACATTTGCCTAACACTTTCGCGGTAAATAATTTCATACCCAGAAACTGTTTTCATGGGAGTATCATCACCATTAATGAGACTTAACATCTTTCTGGCTGCTAGATTGCCAGCATCTTTATAAAAAAACTTTGCAGTGGTTAAACCTGGATATATCATCTCAGTCATTTCATACCCACCAAACCCGGTTATGGACAGATCGCAAGGAATAGAAATCCCCTTCGAATAGATTGCTTTCATTGTTCCCATGGCAATATTATCTGTAGCACATACAATGATGCTAGGGTGAAATCGATCGATTATTTCAGAAACAATGGAAAATGATTGTGTTTCTTGATCCATCTTCACCTCAAAAAATTGGACATCTATATTTGCTGTTTCCTCGATACTTTTCTTAAACCCTTCTTTCCGATCAATTCCTATTGCAACATTTTTTTCTTGGAGACCAAGGAAGGCGATTCTTTTATGCCCTTGAGAAAGTATATATTTCCCTAATTCATATGCTGCTTCATAATCATTATGAATTAAACTTGGAATCTCCTCATGCTGTTGCCCTACAATAAGCACAGGGATTCCTAGTTGTTTAATGATCATTAAATGGCGATTCGTAACTTCTGTTGCTAATAAAATGATCCCAGCAACCTTCTGTCTTACTAAAGAATGAATATTTTCTATTTCCCGTTCCAAATCTAAATTTGAATGAGAAATTAACATTTGATAATTCCTTGCCTTCAACTCTTCATCTATTCCTATTAAAGTCCGTGAAAAAGCATACGAATCTAATTGAGGCACAATTGTTCCAATAATATTTGTCTTCTTTGCTTTTAAGCTTTGAGCAAATGCATTAGGCGTATAGCCGGTTTCTTTGATAATATGCTGTATTTTTCTTTTCGTGGCTTCACTGACAGAACCTTCATTTAAATATCTAGAAACAGTACTTTTGGCCACGCCCGCAAGTTTAGCGATATCACTAATAGTTGTCACCTATAAACCTCCTTATACATTGCTTTCTTCCAGAAAAATCAATTATAGAGCAGGCATTCTTTGAAACCCGCTAATTAAGAAAGCCTTTTCATTTTTCCTTGATGTAAAGCTAGATTTCCTTACTTGTTCTTCTCTCTCTATATTATACAGGATAAAAAACAATAACGTATGCACTATTTTTTCTATTTATGGAAGTATACCTTGTAGCTTGTTGATTCATAATGATTGCTATAAGGACTTTCTTTTAGTTTTAATTATGAAGGTAGGGAATGCAATGAAAAATATATCATCTCTTCGAAAAAACAATAAATATAAATATGAACTATTACAGAGTGCAAACTATTTAGAACAGCCGATTATTTCTGTTATTACCCCCGTATTTAACAATGAAAAAACGATCCAGAAGACGATTGAATCGGTTTTACAGCAATCCATTATGCCACAGATTGAATATATACTTATTGATGATGGCTCTAAAGATCAAACTCGTTCTATCTTGAAGAAATTTGTTAACGAGCATCCTAATATTAAACTCGCTCTTCTAGCGAAAAACACAGGCACACCTGGCTATCCTAGAAATTTAGGCATTGAACTTTCATCGGCCCCTTACTTAACTTTTTTAGATGCAGATGATTGGTTTGAAAAGACTGGCTTGGAAAAACTCTATAGTGTACTAAATGAAACAGATGATGATTATATAGTGGGAAAAACAATTAAAGTCACGTCTAAAAAAAATGCCATAGTAGGCGAACACGAATCATGGAAAGAAAGAAGAAGTATCCCCCCGGCGAGTATCCCACATATTTTTCATCATTTAGGACCTAGGGCAAGATTAATGAAGTCTAGCATTATAAAACAGAACCAAATTCAATTTCCTGAGATGAAGTATGGAGAAGATAAGCAATTTTTCATGGAAGTATTGACTAATTGTAAAAAAATCTCAACAACAGAAGCTGTTATCTACTATTTAAATCGCTTAGATGATAATGACGAATCCTTGACGAAGCAGACGAATGTATTAAATAAAATGCATTGTAATCGAAAAGTAATCAACTACTTTAAAGAGAAAGAAATGGATTCAGAGTTAAAGCGAATGGTCCTTAATCGCTTGTATGAATTTGATTGCTTTAATCGATTTATAAATCGGTATCATACGCTAAGAACGGAAAACAATCAAACATTTAAAGGGAAATTAGATGAGTTTTTAAAAAGGAAAGCATATATATCCACCATGAAAAAAATGTTACGGACGACTTCTTCGTTGGATTATGAGATCAGTGACCATTTTTACCATCCTTATAATAAGGTTTGTTATCAGTTATTTTCACAAAAACGCTATAAGGATATCGAAACATTATTTCGATGGATGAATCAAGAAAAAATAAAAAAACATGTAGTTAAAGATGATACTGCTTACTGGGTTTCTCCGCTAAGCTCGCCTTATAACTTTATTAGAGTCCCTATGTATGCTGAATTAATAAATTGTGAATATACGAATGGTTTCTTCCGCTTCGATATTCGTATTGCAGGTGATCACCCAAAAGAGATTGAACATCTCCTGTTCCGCGATCGAAACAACATCCATAACCAGTTTATGTTTTCGATTGAACCATATGAAGGGGCTTTAAAGAGAATTATGGTACCAGAAGCATTCTTTACCGCTCTTGGAAAATCAGTTTATACTATTTATTTATCTTATAGAGATTATCATAAAGTCCAATTACATATCCCGAACCCTAAGCTCCGGTTAAAAAAGCAGCAAACAGATAAGCAGCATTTTTATAAAACCATTCACAATCACTTGGCGCTAAAGGTTCTTTAATATTAAGTTTAAGAGTTGATTTCTTAGAGACCGCCTGTTTTCTTATAAAACGAGTGATCTCTAAGAATTTTTTTCATCTCTCATTCATATTCTAACCTTAACCAATCTAATCTTTTTCCTCTGCACTTTTTATAGTGTCTCTATAAACCGATAAAAGGCTTTTGTTCCATCGTCATCTCTTTTAAATACACCGGCATGATGTAAGATTGTCTCAAAAACAATTCCTATTTCTGTTTGTAAGATAGTACTTACATTTTCTTTTGTCATCTGTGGATTGTTTTCTTTAACTTTTTTTGCCCATGCTAAGTGTTTTACAATAGCTGGCTCTAGACGGATGCGCTCTTCAAAATCAGCTTTGACGATATTCTCTGCAAGTAAGCTCATTTCTACTTTCAATCTTCCTGGCAAAACTGCTAACCCCATCACTTCAATCAAACCAATATTCTCTTGTTTAATCGCATGAACTTCCTCATGTGGATGGAAGATCCCGAATGGATATTCTTCACTTGTACGATTATTACGGAGCACTAAATCCATTTCATATTGGCCATTGCGCATTCTTGCAATTGGCGTGATCGTATTATGACGAACACCGTTTGTATATGCAAGAATATCAACACTTTCATCACTATAATCCAGCCATTTTTTTAATATATAATCAGATGCTTCCACTAATTGTTGTTTGTCTGTACCATTTAGACGTAAAACAGACATCGGCCATTTAACTATTCCTGCATGGATAGCAGGAAACTGCTCCAACGTAAATCCAGCTTCTATTTCTGCCTTTGCCATCGGAAATTCATGATATCCCCCTTGAAAATGCTCATGGGCAAGAATGGACCCTCCAACTATCGGCAGATCGGCATTAGACCCCATAAAGTAATGAGGATATTGGTGAACAAATTCTAGTAATCTAGTAAATGTTCTTTTCGAAATGGTCATTGGCTCATGCCGTTCAGAAAAACAAATAGCATGCTCATTATAGTAAACATATGGCGAAAACTGCAGGAACCATTGTTCCTCTTCTAGAGTCACTGGTATAATACGATGATTTTGTCTAGCCGGATGATTAACTCTTCCTGCATAACCAGCATTTTCTTTACATAACAAACATTTAGGATAAAAACCTTGTTTTACTTTTTTTAGAGCAGCTATTTCTTGTGGATTTTTTTCTGGCTTAGACAAGTTAATCGTAATCTCTAAATCTCCATAACTCGTATGCGCCAGCCACTCTTCATTTTTAGCAATTCGATCCGTGCGGATGTAATCAACTTTTTTTGAAAAGTCATAAAACCAACTAGTTGCACTCTTTGCTCCCTTATCCTTATAGAGCATGGCAAATCTATTATTTATTTCAGAGGGCAGCGGAACAAAGCAAGCCATTAATTTAGTATCTAGTAAATCTCGATAGGTAATTGTATTTTCTACCAAGAGATTATGTTCAGCAGCCCAATCTAAAATAGTATCTAATAGTTCACGCAACTCTATTTTCACTGGAGCGCTAATCTCTGATGGGACAAAATCATCCAATTCTAAGATTTCGAGTAATTTATTCCGCACTACATCTATATCCCATTTTGTAATTAAGTTTGATTCTATTCCATAATGAAGCAATTGTTCTACATGCTGATAAATAGTGGTTGTCATATAACATTGCTCCTTTCCTCTTAGTGCATTCTCATTTATTCTTTATAGCCATTCGGATTTGCTTGGAACCAGTTCCATGCACTTCCTATCATTGTCTCCAGTGAAGTGTACTGTGGATTCCACCCTAACTCTACTTGCGCTTTCTCTGATGAAGCAACTAATCGCGCCGGATCCCCTGCTCTTCTTGGAGCAATTTCTGCTGGAATAGGATGCCCCGTTACCTTTCTCGCTGTCTCAATTACTTCTTTCACCGTGAAACCTGTTCCACTCCCTAGATTGTAAATACCGCTTGTTTCTTCTTTCTGCAATTTTTTTAAAGCAAGGATATGAGCATTAGCCAAATCGGTGACATGAATATAATCTCTAATACATGACCCATCATGTGTCTCATAATCATCACCAAAAATACTAATTACTTCTCTCTTTCCTAACGCTACTTGCAGTATAATGGGAATTAAATGCGTTTCTGGAAAATGATCTTCCCCTAATCTCCCATCTATATGCGCACCTGCTACATTAAAATAACGAAGAGCTACATAATGAATCCCATATGCTGCTTCACACCACTTTAGCATTTTTTCGATGGCTAGTTTGGTTTCTCCATAGGGATTCGTTGGAATCGTGTCATCACTCTCCTGAATCGGAAAATTCTTTGCCTCTCCATAAGTTGCTGCAGTTGACGAGAAAACAATTCTCTTCACATCATTTGCGTGCATCACTTTCAATAAAGTCATCGCACCGTTTACATTATTATCATAGTATTTCAACGGATTTGTTACACTTTCACCTACTAAAGAGTCAGCAGCGAAATGGACTACCGCTTCAATCGTATGATTCTTAAAGACCTCTTCTAAGAAGCTTTCATTCCGTAAATCGCCAATATAAAGGGTTGCTTCCGCTCTTACAGCAGCTTTATGCCCAGTTTGAAGATTATCAACAACAATTACTTCTTCACCTAGGTCTAATAATTCAGAAACCATATGACTTCCGATATAACCGGCACCACCACATACTAATATCGCCATATTTTCTCTCTCCTTTTTATTTTACTGTTACTATTCAACAATTTCCTTGGCTCCATCTCCAACTTGAACAACATAAAAGTCTGCCTTCAATCCTGTTTGCTCCTCATATTTCGCTCCGACCGTCTCGATAAAAGAATCAATATGCTCATTGTTGACAATACTGATCGTACAACCGCCAAAGCCTGCTCCCGTCATACGAGATCCAATAACCCCTGCTTGTTCCCAAGCAGCTTCCACTAATGCGTCTAATTCCTTTCCGGTCACTTCATAATCATCACGTAAGGAGATATGTGATGCATTCATTAATTGTCCAAATCCTGCAATATCTCCTGCTTGAAGTTTTTTTACAGCTTCTATTGTTCGAGCATTTTCATACACAGCATGCTTTGCTCTCATTCTATCGACATCTTGCTTAATCAAATGAGCATGCGAATCGAATTCCTCTGGCGTTAATTCACCTAATGATCGAATCTCTAATTCTCCCTGCAAGTCTCTTAATGCTCTTTCACACTCTCCTCGTCTCTCATTATATTTAGAATCCGCTAGCCCTCTGCGTTTATTTGTATTGGCAATAATTAAAGAAGCTGCATCTAAATCTAGTGGGCTGTACACATAGTCAAGTGTGTCGCAATCTAGTAATATAGCATGTTTTTCTTTGCCCATTCCGATTGCAAATTGATCCATAATTCCACAGCTCACACCAATATATTCATTTTCTGCTTTTTGACACATTTTTACTAAGCTGACTTGATCAATTGCAAAGGAATACAACTCATTTAACATAATGGCTGTCACTACTTCAATGGATGCAGACGAAGATAAGCCAGCACCATTGGGAATTTCTCCTTCATATAAAACATCGAATCCAGCATCGAGCTGATATCCATATTGCGCAAGCGTTACTATTACTCCCTTTGGATAATTCGCCCAATCATCTGCTTGATTAAAGGATAGATCGTCTAAAGAAACATTAATAATACCTAAATCCGCAAAATTTGTAGAATAAAATTGAATCACTCGATCTGATCTTTTTCTTACAAGTGCTGTCGTACCAATAGATAAGGCACAAGGAAAAACATGTCCTCCATTATAATCAGTATGTTCACCTATTAAATTCACACGTCCTGGTGCAAAAAAAGTACGGATGCTTGTTTCTGTTTCATTAAAAATATTTGTAAAAGTTGCAAATAGATTTTTTGCCATTTCTATCTCTCCTTTTTTATGAACATTTATGCTTACTCATATTTCTAGACTTCCATTAAACCGTTTACAATTTTATTTTATGCTTCAAACCTTTCTCTCTCAATGGTAAAATAAGAAAGGGAAAAGGGTAATAATTTGCTAATAAATTTCAAATTTTTATGCCAAACACTTAATTTCTATCTATTACTCCTATCTTATCCAAGGCAAGTATCTACCAATGCCAGCTCTACTAAGAAAGGAGCATTCTATTGTCCAAAAAAGATAATAATGTATTTGCTTACAGATTTACGGAAAAAATTACAAAAGAGGTAGCCCAAATTTGGTCAATCGGATGGGAAAATCAAACCTCCCATCTATATAATTGGAAAGGAAAAAAGCGTAAAGAGGATAGTATGTATGTTTTTCAATATACCATATCTGGAATTGGTGCTATTGAACTTGGAGGTAAAAATCATAAATTGACAGCTGGAAAGGCATTTTTAATTGATATTTCAGAGGAATACAGATACTATCTGCCTCCAACTAGTGAGCATTGGGAATTTATTTTTATTACACTATATGGTGAAACGGTAAAAAAATGCTGGCGTTCTTTTACGGAAAACGAGCAGCCAATTATTCAATTAGCTTCGGACTCGAGACCCATTCAGCACCTTCTGCATATTTATCAGCTAGCAAAAGATAAACAGATAAATAACGCTTTTTATGCTTCAAGTCTCGCCTATTCCTTTATCATGGAATTGTATCAATATAAGAAGAACATAGGAGACATTCAGCTTCCTGAAAGTATACTAAATGCGACATTATTTGCTCAAAATCACTATCATAAACCAATCGGACCAGATGATATGGCAGAGGCTGCTGCGCTTTCCCGCTTCCACTTCACTCGTTTATTCAAAAAGGTACTTGGAATTACACCGATTCAATATTTAACGAATATCCGTATCATAAAGGGAGCAGAGTTATTATATCAAACCAAATATTCTATTGAAGACATTTCAGTCCAAGTAGGTTTTGCGAATGCCAACTATTTTACAAAAGTATTTCGGAAATCTACTGGTATTACTCCTGGAGAATTTCGAAAGAAGAATATTCGGCCAAGCGAGGATATTCTTCTTTAATGCTTATTTTTCATCAAACATTTCCAAGCTGAACATTCCTTTTTCATAAATAAAGTTCAGCTTTTTCCCTGGTGTAAGCATATTTTCCAAAATATCTTTCGAGGCTTGAAGGGCAATAGACATTCTAATTAACTGTTCTTGATCCTCTTCTTGCCATGAACCTGCTTGTATACTCAACGCTTCCAGTTGCAGTTGAAAATGGAGAATTTGATTATAAATAGCCTCGTAAGTCGTTTCAATCTCGTTATTCATTCAAAAAACTCCTTCCCCATAAGATAGATTAAGTTTAGCATATTTTTGCTTTATTTTTATGCTAACCAGGGCAAAAATTTACAGCTATCTGAGAAATCAACAATTATTTTATCTTTTGAGGAAGAATAATGGGAAATTAATTTAAAATAATGAATGAAAACAGTTTCAAAATCATTTTGTTTCCTTTAAAATATAATTAAAGAAATTTTTTTCTGTGAATTTATATTTTTATGAAATATTTTTTAGACTTTTTATTAAAGGAGTTTTTAATATGCAATTATCATCCCTATATTTAGGTGTAGACATTGGTACAACGAGTACAAAATCTGTCTTATTTGCTGAAGCTGGCAAAGTATTAAGCATGCATCATGTCGAATATCCGCTGCATAGCCCTGCACCAGCCATCGCAGAGCAAGATCCAGAGCAAATTTTTCAGGCTGTAATGGAAACAATGAAAACAGCTATTAAAAAAGCGAACGTGGATACTAGTAAAATAAAATTAGTTTCCTTTAGTTCAGCAATGCACAGTGTTATTGCATTAGATGAAAAGGGGAAACCAATAACACGTTGTATTACTTGGGCTGACAGCCGTTCTTCCTCTTGGGCAAAAAAAATCAAAGAAGAATATAATGGCTTGGAAATATACCGCAGAACAGGAACGCCAATTCACCCTATGACTCCTTTATCAAAATTAACTTGGCTAAGAAATGATCAACCAGATATTTTTACAAAGGCAGCTAAATTTATTGGCATTAAAGAATATATTTTCTATCGCTTATTTAACGAATTTGTGATCGATTACTCAATTGCTTCTGCAACAGGAATGTTTAATCTTGAACACTTAAATTGGGATCAAGAAGCTTTAAAAGTTGCCGGCGTAACATCTGAGCAGTTGGCAAGACCCGTTCCGACGACCCATTATTTAACAGGACTGAAGGATAACTATGCAGCGGAACTTGGAATTCCTGCTGAAACTCCATTTGTGGTTGGCGCAAGTGATGGCGTACTATCTAATCTTGGGGTAAATGCTATTGACCCTGGAGTTGTCGCTGTGACAATCGGTACAAGCGGGGCGATTCGTACTGTAACCGATAAACCAGTAACCGATCCTAAAGGAAGAATCTTTTGTTATTGCTTAACAGAAGATCACTGGGTAGTTGGTGGCCCTGTAAATAATGGCGGCATGACATTCCGCTGGGTTCGTGATGAATTAGCTTCCTCGGAAGTGGAAACGGCAAAGAGACTCGGAATTGATCCTTATGAAGTTTTAACAAAAATTGCTTCTAGAGTTACACCTGGTGCGGACGGTTTATTATTCCATCCATATCTTGCTGGGGAACGAGCGCCTTTATGGAATGCCAATGCAAGAGGCTCCTTCTTTGGACTAGGTTTACATCATAAAAAAGAACATATGGTGAGAGCTGTATTAGAAGGAGTTATCTTAAATCTTTATACGGTGATGTTAGCCTTACAAGAAGTGATTGGAGCACCAAAGCAAATTCAAGCAACAGGTGGCTTTGCTCGTTCTGAACTATGGAGACAAATGATGGCAGACATTTTTGATCAAGAAGTAGTCGTTCCAGAAAGCTTTGAAAGCTCTTGTCTTGGTGCCATCGTTTTAGGTATGTATGCACTCGGAGAAATTGATGATTTTTCGATTATGAAACAATTAGTCGGTAGTACACATTCCCATCAGCCAATTCAAGAGAATGTTGATATCTATCAAGATTTAACCGCTATTTATATCCGTATTTCTCGAGCTTTAGAAAAAGAATATGATGCCATAGCATCTTTTCAGAATAAATGGGTTAAATAAGCACCACAAACATCTTAAGAAAATTACCTGCATATAAAGTAACTCAGTCGAACGAATTCAAACCCAAACAATTTTACGGTGATACCAATATATCGTATAATTGTTTGGGTTTTTTATGCTTTTTAAGAAAGAAGGTTTGTGGATCATCCACAGTCTGTAGTGTAACGAATTGGGCCGCGCTACTAAATTAAAGATTTTGTCTTTCCACCTTTTATTAGTTAGCCTGCTTATTGCTATGACCCTGTTTCTTTATTGGAAAGTTCGACCCAGAAAGGATAAAGTCCAAGAACGATTAGGATAAAACTTATTAGAATAACTACAAAGACAAAGGAAGGTCCAAAGAGAAGATTGCTAAGCAGCGTAAATGTGATTATTAAAATAGTTGCCATAAACGTTATCCCTCTTGTTCGAGAGGTAACATATTGCTTTTCCCTGCAATGTGGACAAATCAGTTTATTATCTAATGTAAAAGAGCTTTTTAAAGTTTGCTTCCAAGTCCATTTTTGATCACAATTCTGACAAGTTCTCATGTATTTCCGCCTCCTTTTTCTGTATTCTTACCATAGTTAAGAAACCATTCCGATACATTAATATTATTTTATCAAAAAAATCCTTCAGCATTACTTCTACCTGCTAAAGGATTTTCTTGTCATTCTATTTTGATTCTACACTATGCCCACCAAACTCATTTCGTAAGGAAGCAACCACTTTTCCAGAGAAGGTATCTTCCTCTAACGAACGATAACGCATCATTAAAGATAAGGCTGTAACTGGCATAGCAGTTTGTAAATCTAGGGCTGTTTCTAGCGTCCATTTGCCTTCACCAGAGGAATGCATTACTCCTTTGATTCCTTCCAGTTTTGAATCCTTAGAAAAGGCATTTTGTGCTAATTCCATTAACCACGAACGAATAACAGAGCCATTATTCCAAACCTTTGCAACTCCTTCATTATCAAAATCATACTCACTTTTCTCTAACAATTCAAATCCTTCTGCAATGGATTGCATCATGCCATACTCAATTCCATTATGAACCATTTTCAGAAAATGGCCGCTTCCAGACACGCCGGTATACGTATAACCATTTTCCACACATAAATCTTTAAATAATCCTTCTACCTTATCAAATATTCCTTTATTGCCGCCAATCATCATACAGGCACCATGTCGAGCTCCATCTACTCCGCCGCTTGTGCCAACATCTAGATAGAAGATTCCTAACTCTTGTAAATCTAATCCTCTTCTCTTGGAATCTTTATAATGGGAATTCCCACCATCGATAATAATATCCCCTGCTTCCACATATTTCTTTACTTCACGCAAGACATTTTCCGTTACTTCACCTGCTGGCACCATTAGCCAAATTACTCTTGGAGCTGGCAAATTTCTTACTAATTTTTCAATTGTATTAACTCCTGTTACATTTTTATTAGAAATTTCTTTTACAGCGCTTTCATTTATATCAAAAGCTGTTACACTATACTTATGGTCCACCATATTTAAAGCCAAGTTAAAACCCATTTTTCCTAAACCTATAAGACCGATGTTCATTCGTTATCTCTCCTTTTGAAAAAATATTTCTTTCTACATACTATTATATAGAAATTTTTTTCGAAAATATACCCCCTTGAAAATATTTTTTGAAAAAAATTATTTTAATAAGAAATTTTTTTTCAAGAGACTAATTGTGTTATACTACAACTATATTAATTTGGAAAGGATAGAAGTCAATGGCGCAAAATTGTCTTGGGAAAATTCGTTCCTATTACGCTAGACTGAGTGAAAAAGAAAAAAAAATCGCTGATTATATTCTTGAGAATCCAGAAAAAATCATTCATTCCACCATTAACGAATTAGCAGAGGATCTAGGAGTAGCAGATGCTACTGTTTTTCGTTTCTGTAAACGAATTGGATTTAAAGGCTATCAAGCAATGAAAATAGCATTGGCCTCAGAAGTAATTGAACCTATTCAGCAAATACATGAAGAGATTAATGAAAATGACAGTGTAAAAACCGTTACTGAAAAAGTATTTAAGTCGAATGTACGTACACTAGAAAATACATTAGAAATATTAAATGGTCATTCGATTCAAAAAGCAGTGGAATTTCTCTTACAGGCAAATCGGGTTGAATTCTATGGTACAGGTGGTTCAGCAGTTATCGCTATGGATGCTTTTCATAAATTTGTCCGAACTGGAATTAAAGCGTTTTCATTCGTTGACTCTCATTTTCAACTAATGTCCTCTTCTCAGCTTTCAGAGAAGGATGTAGCTGTAATTATTTCACATTCTGGCACTAATAAAGATACTATTAACATAATGAAAACAGCAAAAAACAATGGTGCCAAAACAATCGGTATCACTGGGTATCCTAAATCACCAATCGGCCAGAATACAGATGTAGCACTGTTCACAAGCTCTGAGGAAACAGAATATCGTTCGGAAGCTTTATCATCAAGAATTGGCCAGCTTAGTTTAATAGATGCATTGTATGTCAATGTAATGATTTTAAATAAAAATGTTGCTAATCAATCATTAGAAAGAATTAGGAATGCCATTTCTGATACACGAATCTAACGGAAGAAAAACAATATTCCCTACTTCAGAGTTTCAGCAAACGCAAAAAAGGAAGTTAATTATGATTGTTCTTACCATCACTAACTTCCTTTTTATATAAATACACTATAATAGCTCCATATTAATAAAGGGAGTATCATAATCAAGCTGCCCTATAATTTTTTTAAAGTTCAGCTTTTCTCCCTTTAAGAAAGATTCTAAATCGATGATAACAGGCATTCGATCACTCCCAAGCGCAAACCACGCTTTTCTTTCATTAGGTAAATATGCTGCGGTGTGCAGTGTTCCAGACCAAGCATTATACTTATTTGAAAATATCTCTTTATCTCTGTCATTCAATATTCGAAAGGCCTCATACACATTTGAATGATTTCCCTGCTGCTTTTCGATATTCTGCTTTCTTTGTATAGATTCATCCATCTGATAGCGGTTTTCTTCTTTTAATATTTCAAAGTGATTCGTACTAATATTAGATTTTCTGGCAATGACAGATCGTGGAGTTGCTTCTACAACATACGCCTCTCCACTTGGATCTAATAACACATAACTAAAGGATGTTCGGTGTGGTATTTCTTTTAATAAATCAATGGCCTCTTCTACATTTGCACATGTCTCTAAAATCATTCGACCAATCATATTACAAATAAAACCATCCCCTGAACCAACTCGATTAATAAAGTTATAACCCATTGCGAGACCTTTTTCATTTATCCCATCTATTCTTCCTGTTATTTGCATAGATGGACCGATTACTGCATATCCAGTATCAGTTGGCTGATAGATCATATAGCGACCCTCATAGGAACCTGGATGACTATCATAGTTTCTAATTAAATACTGGGAGCCTGCTAAAATAGAGCATCCACTTCTTCCATACTCTACATAATGGCCGCCAAATTCTCGTAATGCATCCTCTATTCTCCACTGAAGAGCGTCAGCTAATCCAGTGATTTCTGCTAGCATTCCAGGAATAAATTTATTTAGGAGTTGGATAGATTCTTTTTCATTTATGGTAAAATAGCGTTTTCGCTTAGATGTCCAGTGCTTTATGCGATTAGGGAGAATGGGTGAATCCTTTAATAATTCTCCCTGCATGTATCCAAAATCATAATGACTTCCGCGAAACTGGATGAAATCACTATATACTTGTTTCATTAACATTTCCCCTTTAATTGCTTCCCTATGGAGAGTTGAAGAATACTCTATTTCAGTAAAAGGAAAACTTCTAGAAGTTCAACTGAATAATTGAACCATTCGAGTTTTACAGACGTCAACCTTCCGCGCATTCACCTAAAAAGGTGAGAGCTTTACTGTACATGAAGCAAGGGGGAATGACAAATAAATTGCTCGTGTAAATTTTTCTAACTAACTTAGATCTGACCAATCACTTACCGTTCCAATAAACTGGTTACCATTAAACGATTAACTAAAGTACATATCATATAAGAAGGAATAATCCCTCTTGCCTTTTATTAACTTATACAACTGTCTATTAAACAATTAAATCTAAAATCAAGACGCCTGCAAATGCAATGAATGATAATATCGTTTCTAATACTGTCCATGTTTTGAAGGTTTCTTCGACTGTTAGTCCTAAATATTCTTTTACCATCCAGAACCCAGCATCATTTACATGGGAGAACATTAAGGAACCAGCACCGGTTGCAATCACTAATAGTTCCACATTTACGCCAGACATTCCTGCGATTATTGGTGACACTATCCCTGCTGCTGTTGTTAAGGCTACTGTTGCAGAACCAGTTGCTATCCGAATCAATCCTGCAATCATAAAAGCTAATACAAGTGGGGATAATGATAAGCTCTCTGACATTGATCCAATTGTATCGCCTACTCCACTAGCAATTAACACTTGTTTAAATGCACCGCCAGCACCGATAATTAGTAAAATAGAACCGACCGGCAAGAAACAATCTTCTGTAAACTTTTTGATACTCTCTTTGTCCATTCCTTGACGCATACCGAGGAAATAAAAAGCGAAAAATACAGCAATTAATAAAGATAATAACGGGCTGCCAAGAAAGATAAGTACATTTCTTACGCCTTGTGAGAAAATCGTTAAGTAAGGGGCAGCGGTTCCAATGATCATTAAAATGACAGGTAATAAGATAGATAGGAAAGACACGCCTATACTTGGCAATTTATCTTCTGCTATTGGCTCTGCCGTAATAAGTGTTGACTCTCCTTTAGGAAAAACACGGCTATTGATCCACTTTGCAAATAAAGGTCCCCCGAGAATCCCTGCTGGTACTGCAATAATCAAGGAGTATAATAAGACCGTACCTAAATTAGCATCAAAAATACCAATAGCAGCAATTGCTCCAGGATGTGGCGGAACAAGTCCGTGTACAATGGATAATCCAGCAATACCAGGTAAGGCAATCAATAAAATATTTTTCTTTGTTGCCTTTTGAATGGAAATAACAAGCGGTAATAATATTAAAATACCAACCTCAAAAAATACCGGAATTCCAATTATAAACCCCGAAAAAAACATAGCCCAAGGTAATTTCTTTTCTCCAAAAACGTTTACAAAATAATTTGCAATTCTTAAGCCTGCACCTGATTCAGAAAGCATTTTTCCTAAAATTGTACCTAGTGCCAATATACCAACTAAGTGACCTAATACGCCACCTACTCCTGTTTCATAAGCGCTTACAATCTTATCAAAAGATAGTCCTGAAAAAACAGCTAAAAATAAACTCGCCACTGTTAAACTGATAAAAGCATGCCACTTAAAAAGGGAAACTCCAACAATAACAATGACAATGGAAAGTAATGCAATAATCAATAAATAGGCATCCATATTATTACCACCTTTTCTTTTACGTTTGAAAGTGTTTTCATTTAATAGAATTATTATACGAAAAAATATTTCTTTTATCAAGTTACAAACAAAGAAAATTTTTTATTCATTATATTAAAGAAAAAATATAGTTTAATCATACAGACTTAAGATAAAACCCCATTTTTTAGAAATATAAATTTGAGTAAAGTATATGTATTAACCTCCTTGAATCAGAGGGTGCTTTCTGTAGGACTAACGCTGATTCCACAGGGAGTCTCCTCCTCCTCCTCAAGAATCGCATGAAAAGGAAATTCTAGTTCTGCAATCTATTTGGCGACAAAATTATAATTGTATCCATCTTTTTTTGAAAAATTTAACTAAATGTAAAACTATTTCCCCTTCTATTACGTCTATATAAATGATGAAGCATTACCTTTTATTTCAAGTAAGGAGTTAACAACATGAAACGCTTAAAATGGAGAAATATTTTTATACTTTTTATTTGCCTCACTCTTTTAGTATTTATTTTCAAGTTTTTCGATAGTGAAAAAAAGCAGGCTGCTGAACCCTCAGAAAAACAGCCAGAGGTCAAAATACAATATGATCAAAATTATAAGACAATTGAAATAAACTCATATACTAAAGATGAAAAGCATGGAGGCTACTGGACCAGCTATCCAATCCTTCCAGATGAAGAAATTACTGCTGCCCTGAAAAAATATATTACAAACAAAATTACCGAATATGACAAACATATTCAAAAAGCAAATGTTCCAGACACGCAGGAAACTTCCTTACATATTTCCTACACGATTACGCATTACAGCAAGCAAACAATCTCGATTCTTTTTGAGACGTTTGAATATACTGCAGGACCTAAAGGGAATTTGACAACAGAAAGTTTAACATTTGATTTACAGACACATAAACAGCTTTCATTAAAAGACATTTTCCAAGAAAAAAGCAATTATTTATCTCTCCTTTCAAAAATCAGTTATGGAGAATTAATAAAGGATAAAGACCTGGCAACAGACAAAGCGTTAGTAAAACAAGGAACTGCACCACATGAAGGTAACTTTCAAAACTTTGCGGTTCTAAATGATTCTATTCTTTTTTATTTTCCTCCTAACCAAATTGCGGCGGAAAAACTAGGTGTTCAAGAACTTGCCATCAAAAAAGAGATTTTACAAGATAAATTACTAGCAATCTATCAAGAGGAAGAGAAAAATAAAAATTTACTTGCAGAAGCAAAACCGAAAAAATTGGTCACCGAATTACCTGAAGTAGCAAAAATTGATCCATCCAAAAAAGTTATTGCATTAACATTCGATGACGGTCCAAGTAATAAACCAACAAAAAAAATTCTCAAAGCATTAAAGAAATATAATGGCCATGCTACGTTTTTTGTTCTTGGTGAGCGTGTTCAATATTATCCAAACGTCCTTCGGCAAGCTATTGAGAACGGGCATGAAATAGGGAATCATTCATGGAATCATCCCCTTCTCACTAAAATGAATACCAAGAAAGCCTTAAAGGAATTTCAAGATACGGATAATTTAATCAAAAAGGTAACAGGAGTGGAACCAACTCTCATTCGTCCGCCTTATGGAGCTATCCAGCTTGAACTAAAAAAAGAACTAGATAAAGAGATTGTGCTTTGGAACATTGATCCAGAAGATTGGAAACATCCATCGAAAAAGAAAATTGTTGATAAAGTTATGAAAGCAGCGAGTGATGAAAGCATTATCCTAATGCATGATATATATGAAAAAAGCGCTGATGCAGCAGTGGAAATTATTGAAAAATTAACAAAAGAAGGATATCAACTTGTGACTATTTCTCAATTAAGGGCAGTACAGGAGGAGAGAAATAGTAATTAAAAATGTAATAGATTTTTTGTATCATAATAAATCTTTTTAAGCACCGCAATTGCTGGTGCTTTTTTTCTTTATAACTATGAAACAACCATCTATTTATCAAACTTCACATAAGATAAATCAAATATAAAGGAGGCAAACATATGCAGCCAACTATTATCACTGGGCTAGATGGCGTAATTTATCAAAACTTCCCCCAGCCGACATATGGAGCATGGAACCAACAACTTCTTGGAAAGGATAACTCTTATTACTACTTGATTGGTGGACAAATGTATTATATCGCTCCAAGGCCACAAGGAACTCAAGCTTATTACCCTTACTTAGGTCCAAATGTACCGTTAAATAGAGGACCATGGTATTGATATTTTCCGCATCTACCAAGTGCTTACTCGCTTTCTTCTCGAAAAATGCTGTTTATTATGTATTTGGTTAGCAGGACTATTCAAATTAATAAAATTTTGAAGTACGTTTACAAAGAAAAAAAGCTTCTCTACTGAGAAGCTTTCAGACTGTCGACAAACTCCTAATTCAGTAATTAGGAGTTTGTCTTAGTTTATACATATACATTTTTTAAATAAGAGTTGATTTCCGTTGCAGGGGTTCGCTTTCCGTGGGGCTCGCGCTGAGCCGCTTCGCCCTAAAGGCCTGCAGGGTCTCAGACTGTCTCGCAGATCCCACAGGAGTCTCACCCCTTCCACTCCAATCAATGCATAATAATTCCATTTGCATTTCCTAAATTCCTTTTATCAACAAGCTGAAAGCTTCTCTAATGAGAAGCTTTTTTCTACGTTCCTTTATAATGACCTGTACTGGGTTCGAACCAGTGACCCCTTGCCTGTCAAGCAAGTGCTCTCCCACTGAGCTAACAAGTCATGATTATAGATTATTATTACCTGCATCTTTTAAAATACTCTTTCTATTCTTATCATACCATGTCCACTCTCCACATTCTAGGAAAATATAGAAAAAGTGATGGTCTGCCATCACTTTTCCACAATTATTGAATTCCCTCCAGTAACTGTTCTAATTGATTCGTAATCCTTGTTTCTGAATCGATATCTAATACATAGTTTTGATTGTCTTTCTTTGCAATTTGATTATCTGTTACATATGCCCCTGTTAATAAATTTGTCGCACCTAGGTTCGCTAAAACAGGCTTTAAAGCATAATCCATTACTAATAAATGGGCAATACTTCCTCCTAGCATCAGTGGAAGTATTGCCTTATTTCGTAGACTCTTTTGTGGTAATAAATCAAGAAACGTCTTGATAATTCCGGAATAAGATGCCTGAAATACAGGTGATAATACAATGACACCATTACTTTGTTCTACTTTTTGTCTTGCCGCTATTATATCCTTGTTCATAAAGTCTGCTGTAATTAAGGCAGCACTTGGTAATTGATGCACTTGAATGATATGAACAGCCACATTCTTCTTTCCTAAATAATCTACCGCAAATTGTAAAATACCTGTTAATCGTGAGTCTATTTTATGTCCACCAGCTATGATGGTTACCGTTGTCATGAAAGCCTCTCCTTTATAATAAATTCCCCTTATAAATACGATGTTTTTTATTTATCCATTATTCTAACACGAAAAAGAAGAACCGTGCTGAAATGATGATCCCCAAATTAAATGCAATATAAATTACTTTCCATTTAATTATGTTCACAATTCTGTCATATTCTTTTGTAGATATTGTGAATTAAATCACAATATTGTTTTTTTCTTAGGAGTATTTGATATATTTAACTTGTAAATAATAGAAACAAAAAAGAAGGGATGATTCTTATGTTTATGAGCTTTTTTAGAGAAAATAAAGTCGCAGCTGGACTTTTAACCATTATACGTTTGGTGCTAGGTTATTCTTGGTTTACTTCCGGATTTGGTAAATTAACTGGTGGAGGATTTGATGCTTCTGGTTTTTTAACAAATGCCGTTACTAATCCAGTTACAGGACCAGACGGAACCGCGGTTTATGGATGGTATACAAGTTTTGTCGAAGGATTTGCTTTACCAAATGTTGGACTATTTAATGTGCTCGTCCCAATTGGAGAGGTATTAGTTGGTCTTGGGTTAATTTTAGGTTGTTTAACTACAGCAGCAGCATTCTTTGGTGTCATTATGAATTTCTGTTTCTTACTTGCAGGCACCATCTCTCATAACCCAACTGATATCTTAATGGGCATGATTATTATGTTTGCTGGAGCAAATGCTGGGTACTTCGGATTAGATCGATGGGTATTACCCTATATCAGAAAAACATTCTTTAAAAAAGAAGATCATAATGCAGAATTTACAAAAAAACCTCGTTTAACATAATAGAAAGTTGTTAGGAAATAATTAAGCGGATGGTCTGTAAAAAAAACCGAACAATTATACGATTTCCCATTACCATTTACGTATAATTGTTCGGTTTTATATTTAGTTTAAAATACTTATCTCCCGGTCTCTTTCCTCTCTCTTACATTCATTAAATAAACAAACTTTATCCTCTTTTAGACTTTTTTGACAGTCAATAATTCGTTGATTGCTACTTCCTTTAAATAATAAACTTAAATCTTTTTGTTCTAGCACAAATCGACCATCTACTAAAACATCTACATACATACTTAGTTCAGCAAATTCATCAGATTGGGTTGCTCTCAATTCTTCCCAAAGATATCCAGTATAACACCAAATATTTTTATTTAATTGTTTACATTCCTTAGCTAATTGTTTAAGCTCAGTTATTTGTAGCATTGGCTCGCCGCCACTAAAGGTAATATCGTTTAAAGGGTTTTGCTTTACTTTCCTCATTATTTCGTCTATTGACATTTCTGTTCCGCCATTTATTTTCCAACTTTCTGGATTATGGCATCCTCTACAATAATGCGTACACCCTGCAAAAAAGATAGTAGTTCGCAATCCTGGACCATCTACAATGCTATCTTCCACAATCGATAACACTCTCATCGATGTTTGACCCTTTCCCGTTCTTCAGCACGTTTTGCATTATTCCACCGATTAAGTGATCCAACAAGATAACCGGTTATTCTCCGAATCCTTTCAATCTGGTTCTCATCTTTCTCCCCACAATTTGGGCATTCATTATCGATTATTCCTTTATGTCCACAAGTCATGCAACGATCCACGGGATGATTAATGCTTCCGTATCCAATCCCTGCCTCTTTCATCGTCCGTACGATTATTTCTATGGCTTCTACATTCTTACTGGCATCTCCGTCCAATTCTACATACGTAATATGTCCCGCATTTGTTAACGCATGAAACGGTGCTTCGCGCTGAATTTTTTCATGAATAGAAATGGGAAAATAAACGGGAATATGAAAACTATTCGTAAAGTATTCTCTATCTGTCACCCCTTTTATAATCCCAAATTTCTTTCGAGCAGCTCTTAATGCTTTTCCAGCGAATGATTCTGCTGGAGTAGCAAGAAGAGAGAAGTTAAGCTGATATTTTTCCAAGGCTTCGTCTGCCTTTTGGCGCATAAATTGAACAATCTGTAAACCAATTTCATAGGCCTTTTCACTTTGTCCATGGTGGACACCAAGCAAGGATACCAGGCATTCCGCTAAACCAACAAAGCCAATTGATAGTGTACCTTGTTTCAGAAGTTCTTCTAGTTGATCATCCACATTCAATTCTTCTCCGCCCTGCCAAACACCTTGTCCGTATAAAAACTTGAAATTCGCTACTTTTTTCTTTCCTTGATAATGAAACCTTTCAAGGAGTTGATCAACAACTAAGTCGATCGTTTCATCCAGTTTATGAAAAAATGATTCTATCGTCGTTGACTCTAAAGCCAATAAAGGAAGATTAATACTTGTGAAGGATAAATTCCCTCTTCCTATTGTTTGTTCACTTCCGTGGATATTCCCCATCACTCTAGTCCGACACCCCATTGTGGCGACTTCCGATTGAGGAGTGCCGTTATAATAGGCTAAATTAAATGGGGCATCTATAAAAACAAAATTGGGAAATAATCGTTTACTTGTCGTCTCTATCGCTAAGCGGAATAAATCATAATTAGGATCATTCTTTTGATAATTAATTCCGTCTTTTACTTTAAAAACGATAATTGGAAAAATTGGCGTTTCTCCTGCCCCAAGTCCTGCTTGTGTTGCCAATAATAAATTCTTTGTCAGCATTCTTCCTTCTACTGATTGATCCGTTCCTAAATTTACGGAAACAAATGGCGTCTGACCACCGCCGCGGGAGTGCATACTGTTGCAATTATGTATAAATGCCTCACATGCTTGATAGGTTTCTCTTTCTGTCCATTCCCAGGCCTTTTTCTCTAGTTCCGCCTTTTCTTGAATTACCTCCTTTAACCGTTTTTTATTCTTTCTATATGTTTTTTGTATATATGGCGCAAGATCATAGTCTAACATTGGGATGGATTGTCCACCATGCTGCTGATTTTGATTAGCTTGCAAAATAATAGAAGTAAGAGCCATTGCACTCATAATTGATTTTGGTTCTCTCATATATCCATGACCAGTGTTAAAGCCATCCTTTAAGATTTGGGCCAATGGGATTTGACAGCATGTTGTAGTACCAGAAGAATAAAAGTCTAGATCGTGAATATGGATATATCCTTCTTGATGTGATTGTTTTACCTTTTCTGATAATAAATGTTCCATTGTATAGTATTTAGAAGCTGTTGCAGCAAATTGCATCATATGACTCATCGGTGACATTCCGTCTACATTTGCATTTTCTTGAATAAAGTCCTGATTATTGCTGTTCATTATTTCTGCAAATTGATTTAATAGTTGAACCTCATTACTCATTTAACTCACTCCATTCTAAATGAATCCTTATCCATTATAATTGAACAAATCATCATTTCACTATATATTGTGTTAATTTCACAAAAAGTACACAATATATAGAAATCCCAACATAGGAAAATTCCTATCGTTTTAGCTTTATACTATTCATAATGTGCTTTTATTGATAAACTAATTGTAAAATCAGCTGTAATAAAGGAAGGATAACTATGACAACAAAAGGGACAATAAAAGAGGAAACTATCTTTAGTAAAGAATTAGGAGAAGAAGTGACTTTATTAATCTATCTCCCACCAGCATTTTCTCCTCTTTATAAATATCATTTACTCATTGCACAAGATGGGAAAGATTATTACCAATTTGGCCGAATCGGCAGAGTAGCTGATGAATTACATGGCAATCATCAAATTGCGGATACGATTATTGTTGGAATCCCCTATTCCTCTGTCCAAGATCGTCGCAGGAAATATCATCCTGATGGCGCTCAGAATAAAGCATATATTCGCTTCTTAGCACATGAACTTGTTCCCTATTTAGATGATCAATATCCCACCTTCCAAATGGGAATGGGACGTGGACTCATTGGCGACTCGTTAGGTGCAACTGTATCATTCATGACCGCTTTAAAATATCCGCATACTTTTGGAAAGATTATGTTGCAATCTCCCTTAGTAAATGAAGGTGTTTTTGATGCAGTTGATAAATTCGATTCTTTTCATTTACTAGAAATAGATCATATTATCGGTATAGGTGAAACATCTGTAAAAACAACCATCAACACAACCGAGGATTTCCTGACCCCTAATCGAGAGTTATCTCAAGTTTTGCAAACAACAAATGCTGATTATTCATATGAAGAATTTAATGGGGATCATACATGGAAATATTGGCAGCCTTATATTGCGAAAATGCTCATTAAAATGTTTCCTTCTTAAAAGAGAGCACTCAATTGACTGTCTTTGTTTCCTAACAGTGAGTACCTCGTTAACCATTAGATTTTTTCTGAAATCTTTGAACATAAATAACTAATTTTGTTATAATATCTTACATATAGAACATTGAAATCGTAATAATAGATAGTCTATCTTCTATATCTTTGTACACTCTTTTATTTTGAAATGGAGGTTCGTCGAATGAAATACGGTATTGCTATTTTCCCTGGTAAGGATTTGCAGGATTTAGCTAATTCACTTCGCAAAAGATATGACCCGAAATATGCTTTGATACCACCACATATCACGTTAATCGGTGATTTTGAAGCTAGTAACGAGGAAATTGAAGAAGTAAGTAAAAAACTAGCAACGATTGCAAGTCATTATCATTCTATTCCTATTAAAGTAACAAAGGTCAGCTCTTTTAAACCCGTAAGCAATGTTGTTTATTTAAAGATTGAACCAAGTACAGACTTAGAACATCTTCACCAAGAATTAATCAGTACATTGGGTGTTAGTCTAGAGCATCCGTTTGTGCCACATATTACACTTGGGCAGGATTTATCGAGTGATGAGCATTTAGACTTATATAGTAATTTACGCATGCAAAACTATCATTTTGAAGAAACAGCGGATCGTTTCCATTTGCTATATGAATTGGAAAATGGTTCTTGGACCGTCTATGAAACATTCCGTTTAGGAAAGGAATAGTGGAAAGTGGAAGTAGTTATTGTTAAAACTGATAAAGAGTTAAAAGATGCCTTTTATGTTCGTCAAACTGTTTTTGTTCAGGAGCAGAAAGTACCAATGGAAGAAGAAATAGATGCATATGAAGAGGATAGCGTTCATTTTGTTCTCTATGATGACGACAATAAGCCTATTGGTGCTGGACGTTACCGAACATTTGATGAATACGGAAAGGTAGAAAGAATCTGCATCCTCTCCACTAATCGAAAAGGTGGAGCTGGAAAAGCAGTTATGAATAAAATTGAGGAATATGCCTCAAATAATGGGGCTCCTGCCTTAAAACTGAATGCCCAAACACAGGCCATTCCTTTTTATAGCAAACTTGGATATGAAGTCATCTCGGAAGAATTCCTAGATGCTGGTATTCCACATAAAACCATGATTAAGCATTTATAGATTTTGGGACTGCCCAATGGATGGAAAAGCATAGCTTGTCTTTAAAGCTTGTGATTATCCGTCATGGAGCAGTCCTTTTTATTTTTCGCGATTAGCGAAAAACAACGGTTTAATTTTCTTCCATTTGCCTACAATAGATGGAAGAAGGGGGTGAGTTGAATTGGAATTCACTCATATATTTAGCGAGCTTATTATTGGCTATTTTTTATTGTTGCTTTTAACAAAGGTGTTAGGAAAGACACAGATCACGCAGATTACTACCTTTGACTTTGTTTCTGTCTTAGTACTAGGCGAGCTTGTCGGAAATGCTATGTATGATACAGAGACAGGAATAAAAGAAATAATGTACTCCATTCTTATTTGGGGAGGATTAATTTACATAACAGAATTCATCACGCAAAAGTTTCGGAAAACCAGACAACTTTTAGAAGGAAAACCGTCTATTATTATAAATAAAGGCAAGATTGATTTTAAGGAATTAAAAAAAAATCATTTAGATATAAATCAATTACAACATTTACTTCGTGCTAAAGATGTTTTTTCAATAGCAGAATGCGCCTATGCCATTTTAGAAACAGATGGCACGATCAGTGTGCTCAAGAAATCAGCATTCGTGAATCCAACAAAAAAGGATATGAATTTATCGTTAGAAGCCACTTCCCTTCCGATAAGTGTCATTCTTGATGGAGAAATCATCAAAGAAAACTTACCTCGTATCGGTTGGAATGAAGAGCAATTAATGCAAGAATTAAAAAAACGAGATGTTCAATCTCCAAAAGATATCCTCTATGCCGAATGGCAGGAAGGATCGCCTTTATATGTGCAAAGCTACTAATTGAATTAAAACACTTTAGATTTGCGCATGAAAATAAGTACCCTTTCCAGTTAGTTGTGCAATTAACTTCTCATTGGGTACTACTTCTTCATGCCTTTGTTTCTTCTGGTAAGATGTCTGAGAAGGATACTTTATCTGTAGGTAGGTAGAAGAATTAACGATTTTAGCCGCTGGATAAATTTCTTCTTTCTTATAATTCTTTGTTTTGCTTATAATGTCTCTAACCGCGTACTGCTCTGCTTGATAATGAGTAATTGGCAAGATATATCCCATCAGAATCTGTCCCTTCTAGTTTATTATTTATCCTTTTCCCTTCTTTTCCAAAAAGTAAACCCCTTTTCTACTCTTTAAACAATCATCTCTTTTTGATATGATAGATATTATTTCAAACTTATGTACGGCTCCAGATTTATTAATAGATTCGAGGTTTCCTATGTTAACAGCTTTTTATTATGATAGACTTATTTCATTAAATACCATTGACAGACAAGAATTACAGAAAATTTATGAAGCTGGCAAAAATGGATTTCTCGCATGTTCTGTATGCGGAGAAGCAGTAAAGCTTTATTTAGGATTAAAAAATACTCCCTATTTTTATCACTATTCAGCTAAACAGCCCTGTATGACAGAATCATCTACTATTGAACAGGAACAAGCTGCTGCAGCTGATATCGATTACGAAGAAAAAAATGGGTTCCGGATTCCTAAGAGTAGAAATATTTCCAAAGACAATACAGAAATTACTCCTTTTAGACCGCCTATGTCTATAAAGGCGATTACCCATACATCTGATGTCGCTGCTAGTCAAACAGTTACTTTTCCACAAGAATCTTATTTAAATACACTGAAACAAAACTGCTATTCTCTTGATATTACACAGAGTGAGGCTGTCGCAATAGATGATGGACCCATTCTAGTCCTTGCAGGTGCCGGTAGTGGCAAAACCCGAGTGTTAACAATGAGAGCAGCTTATCTCATCCAAGAGAAAAAGGTAGATCCGTCAACCATCATGCTCGTTACCTTCACCAATAAAGCAGCAAATGAAATGAAGGAAAGACTCTTACACTATCCAATGATGAATAAAGGGATTGTGCAAAAAATTGTTTCTGGAACTTTTCATAGTATTCTTTACCAAATTTTAATCTTTCATGAACGGGAGAAATGGCAGCGAAATAAATTATTAAGCAGTAATTGGCAGCGAGAGCTTTTGTTAAAGGAAATTGCCCGTGAAAAGCAATTAGATGAAAAAGACTTCCCTTTCGATGCAGCTCTTCAATTAATCGGTGCATGGAAAAATAGTATGCTTTTTCCTCATGAAATAGAGCCTGATAATGACTGGGAAAAGAAGGTTGCCCAACTATATAGTGGCTATGAAACAAAAAAACAACAGCGAAATTTGTATGACTTTGATGATATGCTTCTTGGAGGCTATCATTTCTTTCTTGAAAATCCAGCTATTTTAGCAACTTATCAAAAGCGTTTTACTCATTTCTTATTAGATGAATTTCAAGACATCAATAAAGTTCAGTACGAATGGATGAAGCTAATGGCAAGGTCAGCTCATTCTGTCTATGCAGTAGGAGATGATGATCAATCTATCTATTCTTTTCGTGGTAGTGATCCAAAATACCTTTTAGATTTTGAAAAAGATTATCCGAATGCTAAAACGATTATTCTTGATTACAATTACCGCTCTTCTCAAGAAATTGTATCCATCGCTAAGTCTACAATCAGTAAAAATACGAAGAGACGAGCAAAAAAAATGATAACTGGCTATTCAGGCCAAACCCCCATTGCCTTTTATCCTTATGATGAGGAAGAAGAAGCTACGATGATTTTGACCGATATTCAGGAGAAAATAAAGACAGGCTATGAACCGAAGGATTTTGCAATTCTCTTTCGAACTAATACAAATAGCCGTGCCATGTTTGAGCGACTGGCTTCTTCCAGTCTACCATTTCGTTTAGAACAAGATACAGGTTCTTTCTATCAAAGATTTATTGTGAAAAGTATGATGGCCTATTTAAAGCTCATTCATGATCCAGATAACCAGCAAGCGGTTGCCGATATTCTCCCAACCCTATTCTTAAAAAAAACGGTATTACAGGATATTAAAGCAATAAGCATATTAGAAGATTGCAGCTTTTTAGATTGTCTAGTTTTTATTAAAACAGGCTTCGCATTTCAAGAAAGCAGATTGAAAAAGATTCCTGAAATAGTAAAACGATTAATTCGTTATTCTCCTCTGGATGCTATTAATTATATTGAAAAGGAATTAGGCTTTCAGGAATTTATAAAAAAACGGGGAAACGAAGGAAATCAATGGGATAAAGGCTCTGATGATATTCGCGATTTAAAAGTGGTGGCACGTAAATTCCAATCGATTAAAGAATTTGTTCAATATACAGACCATATGACTGCTATGAATGAAGAATTACGAAAGCAATATAAAAACGAAGAAAATGTAATCACATTAAGCACCATTCATCGCGCAAAAGGTTTAGAATATAAAACAGTCTATATTGTTGGTACGGTTGATGGTTCCATTCCCCATGACTTTGCACTAGAATCATTCCGCAATAACAACTTCATGCCGATAGAAGAAGAACGCCGCCTTCTCTACGTTGCCATGACAAGGGCACAACAAGAACTATATTTATCGGTTCCTATGTATTTAAGAGGAAAAAAAGCAAAAACTTCGCGCTTTTTATCACCCTTGTCAATGGTTGCTATTAAAGCAGCTGAAAAGGAACGGTCATAATAAAAAATCAGTAATTCAAACCTTACACAGATACATTCTTTACAAGAATCATTTTACAGGAAAAAAACAGGGTAACTATGTCGTTAATTCGCGCAGCTACCCTTTTTTCGATTTTACTTTTTGTTAATCATTTTAGATAATGTATTAAAATCAAGCTGTTTACCATCTTTAACAATTGATTCAACAATCTTATCTTCCGTTTGCTTTGGAACAGATTTTCCAGCAATTTGTGATACTCTGCGAATGACACTTCTTACTGTTTTTTCATCTTTAAAATTTGCATTTTGTAAGGAATTCGCTAGTTCTAAAATATCTTTCATATTAACGCCAGTTTTAGACTCAATGTTTTTAAAGAAATTATTGTTCATACCTGTGTTTCCTCCTTCGATGAGCTACTTTACATTCTATGAAGGAAAGAAAAAAAGGTGAAAACTCAAGAAAAAGAAAACAAAAAAATGAACAAAGCGCTTAAATAAATATGGAAAATCCAAAGAACAAACAGAAAGGAGCTCTCTTTGCAAGAGAACTCCTTTTCCCATTGACTAACCTGAATTAGTTGTAGAAGCTAGCTCCTACGATTACTAAAAGGATAAATAAAACAACGATTAATGCAAAAGAAGAGATACCATATCCTCCGCCGCTATAACCGCCGCCGCCATAGCCATATCCGCCATAACACATTCCTACTTCACCTCGCTTCTCCTTGTACTCCTTAACAGAATATGGAGAATTGAAGTTTATGTGTAGGCAAGCTACTATTAACAAATAGAATGTACGATTGTCACAGAGATAATCATTTATTTCCCGGTTTAAACAACGTTTTTCTTTTAAAACATATGATGCTTTATCCTTTAGGTTTAAACAATAGTGCTCCTATAAAGCCAAATACGATTGCCGCAGATATCCCAGAGCTTGTCACTTCAAACATACCTGTTAATACACCGATAATGCCATGCTTTTCAGCTTCTTGCATCGCCCCATGTACTAAAGCATTCCCAAAGCTTGTAATTGGTATTGTCGCACCTGCTCCTGCAAAATCAGCAAATGGCTCGTATAGTCCAAATCCATCTAAAACTGCACCGACTACAACTAATGTTGTTAATGTATGTGCAGGCGTGAGCCTTGCAACATCAAACATAAGCTGACCAATGACACAAATTATGCCACCAATCACAAAGGCCCAAAAGAACATTGGGAGCATATAGATTCCTCCTTCTTTCTTATACATAAGCATTTTGTATAGAAAAAATATTGCTTAAATTTCAATTGATACAGCATGAGCGATACAGGGTATTGTTTCCCCTTGTTGAACGGTAAGCGGTGAGAGAAGCGCACCAGTGGCGACACAGAGAATTCTTTTATACATACCTTTTTTCATTTCATTTAATAAATGCCCGTACATTACTGTTGCGGAACAACCTGCACCACTGCCTCCAGATTGCACAGGCTGCTCATTTGTGTATATTAACAATCCGCAGTCTTTCATTTTATTTTCATCAATTGTTAAACCTTTTTCCCTTAAAAGTCCTATTGCCGTTTCTCTACCAATTTTCCCCAAATCGCCTGTTACAATTAAATCATAGTGAGAAGGATCTAAATGTAAATCTTGAAAATGGGCAAAGATTGTATCTGCAGCAGCTGGAGCCATTGCCCCGCCCATATTAAAAGGATCTGCTAATCCCATATCTACCACTTTCCCTATTGTTGCAGAGGTTGTGTAGGGAAGTTGCTCTTCTGACTGATTCTTCGTAACTAAAGCAACACCGGCACCTGTGACGGTCCATTGAGCAGTCGGCGGCTTTTGACCACCATATTCTGTTGGGTAGCGGAACTGTTTTTCGACTGCTGCGTTATGACTAGAAGCACCTGTTAATACATTATTAGCTCCTTGATAATTCACCATAAAGGAAGCAAGTGCTAAGCCCTCCATAGACGTGGAGCAAGCACCAAATAACCCGAAATAAGGGATTTGTAAATCTCTAGCAGCAAAACTAGAAGGTGTAATTTGGTTGATTAAATCACCTGCTAAAAAGAACTGGATATCTTCTAGCCTGAGTTCTCCTTTTTTCATGGCTGTTTGTGCTGCTTCTTCCAATAAAATGCGATGAGCCTGTTCATACGAGGTTTTTCCCATCCATAAATCATCATGTAATACGTCAAAATCAGCAGCTAATCTTCCATTTGCTTCAAAAGGACCGCCTGAAACTCCGGTAGATTTTATTACTGGATGATTTTGAAATACCCAGGACTGTTTTCCCTGAAGCATTAGAATCCCCCCGTCATCATAATAAATAGTGTTTTTATAAGAGCAACTACAAAAGCAGAAAAAACACCGAACAATATAACCGAACCAGCTAGCTTGAAAATATTTCCTCCGACTCCTAGCACAAATCCCTCTGTGCGATGTTCAATTGCGGCAGAAATAATGCTATTACCAAATCCTGATACTGGTACTGCGCTCCCAGCACCAGCAAACTGGCCTAACCGGTCATAAACTCCAAATCCAGTCAACAGCATCGAAAGAAATATAATGGTAGCAGAAGTTGGATTTCCCGATGTTTGTTCTGTAAAATGAAAGAAATATATATAGAAGTAAGAAATAAATTGACCAATCATACAAATAAATCCACCTACAAAAAATGCTTTAATGCAGTTCTTAAGAACAGGTCGTTTCGTTTCAAATTTTTGCTCGAATTTTTCATATTGCTGCTGCTCTGGTGTCTTGTTTTTTTTCTTACTATCCGCCACCTTTTTCCCTCCTTACGTTAATTCATTATTCAATTGAATAATCTCTTTCAAACGCTTATCTGCTTTTTCTTTACTATAGTCCGGCTCCTGGATTTTATCCCATAAGCGGATGGTCTCTAAGAATATCTTAAAATCACTAGAGACAGTGAATCTTTCATCTGGATATTTTGCTTCAAGCTTCTTCGTTAATTCCTTTTCAATACTCTTCATTTTAAACCTGGCCATTTGCTTTACCTTATATGCAACTAATGTATCTTTCTTCCCCTTAATTACCGCAACATCATAAATGGACGAAATGGTATTTGTTTCTTCTTTTATTCCTTCTACTATTTTCTCTTGGTTCTCATCAGTCTCAGTATAAAGAGCAATTGGTGCTGGATTAATTCTTTTAAGCATTGACCATCGGCTATTCGGTGTTTCCTTTGCACAACCAGCCAAGAATACACATATGCTAAAAATCAATAGATAAGATGCACGCCTTCTATTTGTCATATTCTTCCCTTCCTATGTAAAGATGAATTAATGTATCTTTATTTTTTACGATTTAGGCTATAATTATTAGATGTTTTCACAACAAAAGAAATCCAATTTTTACAAACTGGGTTTACGTCATAAAAAATACCCGCACAAAGTCGGGTATTTTTTGTTATTTCGCTAATTTTTTTCCACAGTTACATCCAGATTTTTTTCTCTTTGCTTTAGCTGGTTGCGACTTTACTGGCTCAGTCACTTTAGGTACTTTTTTTCCTAGCAACTCCAATCCCTCCAATAATGATGATCTATGCATGTATAAAAACATTAATTTTTAATGTTCTTATCCCATTGTATGTCAGGAAAAAATGTATGTGTAAACAACTAGCCCAGCAGTTAGTAACTATTAACTATTCAACAAACACTCGTTGTAAAATAGCTTCTAACAAAGACGCTCCTCCAGCGATCGCAAAAATAAGTACAACAGGTTCACAAATGACTGGGAAGAAATAATATAAAATGGTAAGAAAGATTGCTACCCATACTCCGGTACACCAATAGCAACTAATTAATTCGCCAATAAATCCACGAATTTTACCTGACTTAGGGACAATATAAATTTCTGTTTGCCCGTCCTTATTTTGTTCCTCTACTTCTTCTAAAAATATTTTCCGGAAAAATTCAGTAATCTGATCAAACACAATTAATCTTGTTACACGAAAGCTTGCCAAAATGAGTAAAAAAAACTCCATCCAATGGATATCCATCTCCATTCTCCTCTCCGATAGACCAAAATATTCTAAACGAATGGTCATATGCCCAAATTTTAAGAAAAAAGGCGTTTGTCCGTAACCCATAAGGCTCTTCGGCAATATGTTAGTAATGTAAGAAACATAAAGAAAGAAACAAACAAGGAGGAAAACAATTATGGGTTGTGGAAAAAAAGAAGATATTCACGGTACATCCAGCTGTGTTTGCGAAGTGGTTCGTGCCATTAAAGATATCCAGGATAATGCTGAAGACAATTGCGAATGTGAAACTAACTGTTTCTCAGAGCCTTTAGGATCTCTTGTATCTCCATCAAAACGTAAAAAAGCAGATACACGTGTATTCGTATTAAGCAGTGCAGATGGCTCTCCATTCCATGCATTCTTTACAGGTCATGACTGCAACTGTGTTTCCATCTTTTTCAGAGTTGAGGATGTTTTTGATAACTGCTGTGCAGTATTAAGAGTTCTTGCTCCTATTGGTAAAGATGGAGAAACTCTAGATATCGTTGGACACAAAGGAATCGACTTAAGCAAAATTTGTGAATTAGAAGGATTCCAACGTACTTCAAGCTGTATAACTGTTGACTTAAGCTGCTTCTGTGCTGTTCAATGTATCGCTGACGTTGACTTAAATGTTTGTGACTAAGAATTACTAACTTTGTATATGCTATACACTCGGAGGTCGTCTTTAAGACGCCTCCGTTTTATTTATCGCTCCTTTCTCTCCGCCTTATATTTTATGCATAAGAAGAAGCAAGCATGTTATTAGACGAGTTTGATTCCTATATGTTCACGAATTTGTTGAATATTGTATCCTTCAATCCTTCCTAATACTTTTTATGCTTGTACGATAGTATCCGATGAAAAAAAGTTATTCCAAATGGAAAAATGGTGCCATTTACATTCTAGCGAGTAATATAGTAAATATAACTGCTATTATATTTATGACGCCAAATATTCCAATTTGAAATAACTCTCTATTAAAACGGGAAAAGATTGTTTAAATACCAATCATTTTAATCTCATCGATCGTTGCAATATTTAAAGTAACGATTGTCTGATCCATTAATTTTATATCGACTTTATCTGCATTTAAATCAACAACAAATCCACGAACAGTCTCCTGCTCAGTTACAACCAAACATGGGACTGGTGGTAACTGTTTCGGAAAATGAAGTAAGTACTCTAATTTCTCGACAATTCCCATTTCTTTAAAGCTTTTTAATCGTTTAAAAGCTGGTTTTCTTGGTGTTTTTTCCACTTGCTGTTCTTGATAGCTTTGAATTTGTTCCTGAACATTTGTAGTATCTAGTTTTTCTGCTCCTTCTTTCGCAGCATCTTTTTTCGCTTTTATTTCTTGGAGCGCTTCTTCCTTCTGCTTTTTTTCCATCAGCTCTTTGTATTGCTTCTGTTTAGAAATTTTTGCTGAATAGCTCACTTGCATATTGCCTTGCATCGTTTTTGTGCCTGACTGAGAAAGATAAGGCTTATTATTCTCACTATACATCTATAATCACCTCCTAAAACAGAGAATACAAATTTTATAGGATTCATCCTAATGTATGCATGATTCGCCTAATATGTAACTTTAAATAATGAAAAAGAAAACTAGTACAAGGGAGTGGAATTGGGGCAAAGGAAAGAGCAAAAAAAGACAGTCGATCTATTGATCGGCTGTCTTGAATGAAATTAACCAACAATATGGAAACCTGAGTCAACATGAATGTTTTCTCCTGTTATCCCTCTTGCTAAATCACTGAATAAGAATAATGCTGTATCGCCAACTTCTTCTGGAGTAGTTGTTCTTCTTAGTGGAGAACGTTCTTCAATTTCTTTAAGAATGGAATTGAAATCACTGATTCCTTTTGCTGATAATGTACGAATTGGACCTGCAGAAATAGAATTAACTCGAATGCCTTCTTTTCCTAAATCAGCAGCTAAGTAACGAACACTAGCATCTAATGAGGCTTTGGCAACACCCATTACATTATAATTTCTAATAGCGCGCTCTCCGCCTAAATAAGTTAATGTAACAATGCTTCCACCTTCTGTCATTAACCCTTTCGCTTCTTTTGCTACAGCAGTTAAAGAATAAGAGCTAATATTATGGGCAAGTAAGAATCCGTCTCTTGTTGTATTCATATAATCACCTTGCAGCTCTTCTTTATGAGCAAAAGCAATACAATGAGCAATTCCATGAATGGTTCCTACTTCTTTTTTTATTGCTTCAAAACAAGTAGCAATCTCTTGGTCATTTGTAACATCACATGGCAAAACAATGCTGTCTGTTGAATCTAAAGTTGCAACAAGGTCACGAACGCTTTTTTCTAATCTTTCCCCTGCATAAGTAAAAATTAAACGCGCACCTGCTTTATGCAAGGAAGTCGCAATTCCCCATGCAATACTTCTTTTATTCGCAACACCCATCACTACATAGGTTTTGCCTTTTAACGAAAAAGTCATTCTTATTCCTCCTATATACTATTACAAGTTATTAGTACCTAGTACTAATTTTACTACAAAAACGTAAAAAAAGAAAGCACTGTTGTAATAGGCGTTTTAATCATTTTCTTCTATATTAAGTACTCTACTATTTCTTTCAGCAAAAACTATTCATTACAAACCATCTTCCTTTTATCTATTTTCGCCCCCATTATAAGGAACCAAACTCTAAAAAAGCTTTCTCTTCCTATTGTTAAAAGAAAGAGAAAGCTCGGTTTACTTCCTTACTTATAATTAAACTCTAGTTGACGTTTTAATTCTGTTACATATGAGTGTGATCCTGTAACAAGAAGATGATCATTAAGCTGTAATTCTGTATCGCCATGTGGAATGACAAAATCAGAGCCTCTGAAAATGCGGACGAAAATAACGTCTCCCGTAAATGGGAATGAGCGCAATGACATCCCTTCAAATTCTTTGTTTCTTAATGTAATCTCATGTAATGCTGTTTCCGTATTACCAAGCAGGGCAAAGATATTTGGTGATTGAATTAATGCCGTTAATAAAGCTTTCGTTGAAGTAAGCATAGAGAAAACTTCGATATCTTCTCTGCGCAGCTCTTCTTCTTTCTCCATGTTCTCGACACGACAAATAACTCGGTCTACTCCTGCCCTTTTTATCATGAGACTCATCTCAGCATTTAAGTAAGAATCTCCAGTGGAAACAACTACAATATCTGCTCCATAAATATCTGTTTGTTGCAGTATATCTTCCGAATAATTTTCCAACTCAATGATTTCAAATAAAGAGTCAGCAATTTGAAAATCGTGTTTTTCTTGTTTTTTATGATAGAAAGTAACATCATACAGGGTGGACTTCAACTCTTGATAAACCTGCATGGTTACCTGATTTACCCCAATAATAGAAACATTTATCACTTTTTCACGTGCAGCATCTTTAGGGAATAGCTTTTTAAAGACAACAGGTGTAATGATACAAGAAATAATCGCTACAAGAATAAAAGTCCCACTCATTTGCGTAGTAATAATATTCAATCGTTCCCCAATTGTCGCGGCTGCAATAACAAGGGATAAGGTTGATGTTAATAAAAATCCGGAAGCCACAATCGTTTTAGTATCATACCATTTTTTTAAATAATAGACTGGCAGCAGCTTACTTACTAATAATGCTACTAATAACAATGGAATAAATAGCAATAGTTTAAGATCAGTAAATAATGACCATATATCCATCTCCACCCCAATCATTACAAAGAATATAGGAATTAAAAATCCATAGCCAAAAGAATCAAGTTGATGAACCAATTCTTCATTTGGCGATAATAACGACACTAGGACCCCTGCCAAGAATGCTCCCAAAATATGTTCTGCTCCAACAGATTCGGATAAAGCAACAAGAAAAATAATTAGTGCAAATACTGCTCTCGTACCAATTTGCACGGTTCCTCGGGAAAGAGTATCCATAAATTTTTTGTTTTTTATTCTTCTACCAACAAAGTAAAGAATTAATCCTGCCCCAAAAAGAATTAATAGCAGCCAAGTATTTCCCCCTGATTCATGAATAGAAGCAAAAACAGCGAGCAAAATCATCGTGACTAAATCTGCGATTACAGCCACCAGCAAAATAATTTGCCCAATAACTGATTTCATTATATTTGCTTCTTTTAAAGTAGGTACTACTACTCCTAAAGAAATAGTTGCAATAATTATTGTCATTAAGAAAGTACTATCAACAAAACCAGCAAGTACAAACAAGAAGCTTAATCCAATAGAAAGAACGAGAATTGCTACAAATATAATAATTGCCGTTTTAAAGGATTTTGGCTCCAATTCTCCATTAGGTAGTGTCTCTCTTTTTTTCTTACTAGAGAAAGCAGAAAAGTCTATCTCTAACCCGCTTAAAAACATTAAAAAGATAAATCCTAATGTTGATAGCGTTTCTAGCCACATATCCTGTTCGACTAGATTAAAACCGCTTTTTCCTATAATTAATCCCATCAAAATTTCGGCAACAACTACCGGAATGACATTCAATTTAAGCCGCTGCAAAATAATAGGGGTTAATAGAGCTACCGTCACGACGATAACTAGTGATGCGAAAGAAGCACCATGTGCCATCGCTATCCCTCCTCTTTTTTCTAATTTGTTAAATAACTCATAAACATTGTTGCCATACCAAAATAAATCAAAATACTGATAATATCATTTATTGTCGTTATAAACGGTCCAGAAGCGACGGCAGGATCAATTTTAAATTTATGCATAATAAGGGGAATAATCGCCCCAGCTATTGTAGCTACAATCAGGGTTCCCAAAATCGAAATTCCCACCAGCATTCCTAAAAAGAAATCACTCTTCCATATATACACAACCATCATAACAAGCAACCCACAAATTGTTCCGGTAATAAGCCCTGTCCCCGCTTCTCTTCCTATTAACTTCCAACTGCTTTCTTTGCCAATATTCCCAGTAGCTATCCCACGAACGGCTACAGCTAAGGCTTGTGTTCCAGTATTTCCAGCCATTCCCGCAATAAGCGGAATAAATACAGCAAGGATAGCAACCTGGTCTAATGTTTTTTCAAAGCGACCAATTAAGCTTGCAGTAAACATGCCAAGAAATAATAAGATAATCAGCCATGGCAATCTCTTTTTGGCAGCAGAAAAGGGATGCTGATCAACAAAATCCATGTTTGATACAGCAGCGAATTTAGAATAATCCTCTGAAGCCTCTTCTTGCATGACGTCTACAATATCATCAATAGTAATAATCCCAAGCAACCTTTTTTGAAAATCAACCACAGGCAGCGCCAAAAAATCATAGTCTTGCATTTTTCTTGCTACTTCCTCTTGGTCTTCACTTACAGAAACAGAATAAATGCGGTCATTCATAATTTCCTTTATGAGCATCTGATTATCACTAACAATTAAACTTCGTAACGATACGACACCTACCAACTGCTTTTGTTCATTAACGACATATACATAGTAGATTGTTTCCGCATTAGGAGCCTCTCTTTTCAGTATCTCCATAGCGGTTTCTACTGTTTGTTCTGCAGATAAACTAATATAGTCAACTGTCATAATACTTCCGGCAGTGGACTCTTCGTAATGCATAAGTGCTTTAACTCGTGCGGCAGTTGGCTGATCCATTATTGCCAAATAGCTTTCTACTTGCTCTTTATCCAACACATTTAAAATATCGACTGCGTCATCAACGGACATATTTGCTAATGTCTCTGCAACATAATCAGGTAACAGTTTAGCAAATAACGTTTGATATTCCCAATTATCCATTTGTAAGTTCTCGAACATCTCTGCAATCTCATTTGGAGCTAAATATTCAAAAACTTGAGCTCTTTCTTCGATCTCCATTTCCTTAAAAAATGAAGCTTGATCGTATGGATGTAAATCAAGGAAATTTTTTCGGAATTCTTGTAAGTTTTCATTTTGTAAAGAATGGAGAATTACAGCATGCTGTGCTTCATTTGTTAATATTTTCTCTGCCACCGTTGTTCTTCCTCCTTTCATAAAAAAATAATATGATTTTTATAGTAACAAAAGATAAACGATTTGTCTTTTATTTATACATAAACTAAATACTCTCTTTATAATTCCCCAAATAGAGAAACAATTAACAAAAATGCACATTATAGCAATTGGGTATAGTAAAAAGGTAAAGGGGTGATTTTAATGAAGCTTGATATCATTGGAGATATCCATGGATGTTACGAAGAGTTTACGCTTTTAACAGAAAAATTAGGCTATACTTGGGACCAAGGTTATCCCTTGCATCCAGCAGGAAGAAAGCTTGCCTTTGTTGGTGATTTAACAGATCGAGGTCCTGCTTCCTTAGCGGTTATCGAAACTGTTTATTTATTAGTAAAGAAAGGGTTAGCTTATTATGTACCCGGAAACCATTGTGATAAACTATACCGTTTTTTCTTAGGAAGGAAGGTAAAAATTGCCCATGGTTTGGAAACCACTGTTTGTGAATGGGAGCAATTAAATAAAAAAGAACAACAAAGAATCAAAAGGATGTTTAAAGAGTTATACGAAAATGCACCATTATACCATATTTTGGATAACCAAAAAATAGTCATTGCCCATGCAGGTATTCGTGAAGATTATATTGGAAAGTACCATAATAAAGTAAAAACCTTTGTGCTTTATGGCGATATCACCGGAGAAGTTCATGAAGACGGTTCTCCTGTAAGAAGAGATTGGGCCAAAAAGTATAAAGGAAAACCGATTGTTGTATATGGACACACCCCTGTGCGCAATGTAAGAGAAATGAATCGAACATACAACATAGATACCGGCGCGGTCTTTGGAGGGAAATTAACAGCACTTCAATATCCAGAACTAACTGTTGAATCTGTGCCCTCCAGTATGCCTCTTGTAGAAGAAAAATTTCGCACATTTGATACAGAAACAGCAAAGAATCTTTAATTTACTTTAGAAAATAACAAAAAAGAGTGAAGTTTCCTTTTAAATGGATTCTTCACTCTTTTTTATTTTCCGTTCAAGCCCTTTCATATCATCAGGGAGATCAACTGTAAAAGTAATCGATTGTTTCGTCACAGGATGCGTAAACTTAAGAAAAAAACAATGTAAGGCTTGCCGATTTATCCAATCTCGTTTTCCTCCATATAAATCGTCACCTAAAAGCGGATGTCCCTGATAAGCTAGATGAACACGAATCTGGTGCGTTCTTCCTGTCTCTAAAGACAATTCTATAAGGGATAAATGCTTATCCTGTGCTAATACACGATAATGGGTAATGGCTGTTTGGCCATCTTTCCTTACTTCCCTTTTAATAATACTGTCCGAGCATCTGCCAATTGGCTCATTAATGGTAGCAGTAAACGGCGAAATTTGTCCTTCAGCAAAAGCGAGATATTTTCGTTTTACATCACCGCCTTTTTGCTGTTCACTAAGTAAATGGTGAATGTGACGATGTTTAGCAATAAGCACTAATCCAGATGTATCCCGATCTAATCTCGTGACAATATGGGTTGTTGCTTCAATTCCCTGCTTTTGATAGTAGCCTACTAATGCATTAGCTAAACTACCACTAGGATGCTCTCTTGATGGTATCGTATTCATCCCAGACTCTTTTTGTACAATTAAGAGATACTCATCCTCAAAGACAATGTTTAACGAGATCTGTTCTGGAATTAAGCCCCTACTAGGCAGCTCCGGTGGAAAAGAAACCACTAATTGATCGCCTTCCTTTAATGTGTAGCGAACATTTTCTTCTTTTTCGTTAACAAGAATCTTCCCACCCTTAAACTTTATATCTGTTAAAGCCGCCTTAGAGATATGTTGAGTCTTCAAAAATTCCTTAATGGTCATACTTTTATCTTGCTGCATAACCCACTTTAACGTAAAGCTCAAGCTATCGCTCCTGTCTATTTCTTATTCAGAAATGAAAGAATCATGTACTCGTTTCCAAAATGGAAATGGTCGAAACCTTGCAAACCGTACTTTTTCTTCTGCTACTCGATATTGAATCGAATGTACTTTTTTATGTAAAAGATTCAAATGATCAATAGAGATTTGAAAATTAGGTTCATTCACTGGCTTTAACACACATGTATGATGTTTCGGTAAAATTAATGGGGAGCCAACCGTTCGAAAGACTCTATTATTTATGGAAGCCATTTCTGCCAACTGTATTGCTTCAATAGAGGGATGCACAATCGCTCCGCCTAAAGCTTTATTATAAGCAGTACTTCCAGAAGGGGTAGATACACAAAGACCATCCCCTCTAAATCGTTCGAAATGTTTGCCGCTCATTTCTACGTCCATAACAAAGGTTCCTTCCATACTTTTCACCGTTGATTCATTTAATGCTAAATATCTCGTTTCTTTTTCCTCATTTTGATAACGAACTATCACTTCTAAAATGGGATATTCAATAATGTTATATGGCGTTTTTGCTATCGCAATGACGAGTTTTTCTAACTCAGCTGGCGTCCAGTCTGCATAAAAACCTAAATGACCAGTATGCATCCCAACAAAGGCAGTTTTATCTAAACGATTGCTGTATCGATGAAATGCATAAAGAAGTGTCCCATCTCCTCCTACGGAGATTACAATATCCGGCTCTTCTTCATCATATACCAATTCAAAATCAAGCAAATATTGTTTAATTATTTGGACTAAGTTTTCTGATTTCGAATCACCCTTTGAGGTAACGGCAAATTTCATAAGTTTGGTAGCTCCTCTTCTCAGTTTTTAGAAATGCAGAATATCTTTGAATTTCTTTTTGTGCTTAGAAACGATCTAACTAAAAACTACTTATTTTTATCATTTTCTTTCTTACGGTTAAAGAAAGCTTGTGCTTCTTGAATTTCTCCCCGGATTAAAGACATTTCTTTATCTAATCGAAAAGCAGCTTCTGCCGCTCCTTGCAATCTCATTTTAATATCTTCGGGAAATTGGCCTTTATACTTATAATTTAGCGAATGTTCAATCGTCGCCCAGAAATTCATCGCAAGCGTACGAATTTGAATTTCGACTAAGAGTTTCTTTTCCCCATTTATGGTTTGTACTGGATAGACAATTACCACGTGGTAAGAACGATAGCCGCTTTCTTTTCTATGTAAGATATAATCTCTCTCTTCGACAATGTCAAAATCATTTCTTTGTCTTAATAGTTCAACAACTCTTATAATATCGTCAACAAATGGACACATCATTCGAAGTCCTGCAATATCTTGCATTTCTGTTTCTAGTTTATCTAAAGGTATCCCCTTTTCATTTGCCTTATCCAATATACTTGCTATTGGTTTTACACGCCCTGTTACAAATTCTATCGGAGAATGATCATCTTCATGATCAAATTGACGTCTCATTCCTTTTAGTTTAACCTTTAGCTCATCTACCGCTTGTTTATAGGGCGCCAAAAATTGATCCCACTGTTTCATATATATAACACCTCAATTCCAAGGTTCTTTTCAGACGAGGTATTTCTTTTATAGACGATTTGTCGATTAATTATCTATTTTTTCAAAAACAGGCAGAATTACACCATTAAACAGTGGATAAACCTGCTTTATACAATCTAACAAATCATTATAGAAAAACGGATGAAACTCCTTTTTCCATATCCTCTCCATAATTTCCATTTCCTCGAATATTCTCAATTAAATACTCTAATTCCTCTTTGAAGTTTTCAAGCAATAAATGCCCCTTCTCATCTTTTATAAAAAATGAACTATTTGACTCTAATGCCTGTTTACAATCCTTCCATACGCTTTTCGGAATTTCTAGATAAACATATTCATTTTCCTTTTCAAGTAAATATATAAACGCAAGAGCATCAGAATCAACAAGTATTTGACCACATGCCTTCGCATTTTCTAAATTGACATCCTCTTGCAGTTGAAATACTAGTTCATTTTCCCTTTTAATTGTCTCTTTAATTTGCCATTTTTGTTTCATCATTCACCCTCCAACTATGCATATTTTACCACAACCACAAGAATTATCATAGAAAAGCGGAAGCACCTTGTCAGCGGTGTACAAACTGGAGGACTAACGACTAAGATAAAGGAAACACGATAAGCGGCAGCGAATCGATGTTGACTTATCGTAGGGAGGTAGTCTGAAGTTTGCTAACCGCTAGGCGCTGCAGCTAGACAGATAGAAAAGCGGAAGCGCCTTGTCAGCGGTATACAAACTGGAAGGCTATCGACTGAGATAAAGGAAACACGATAAGCGGCAGCGAATCGATGTTGACTTATCGTAGGGAGGTAGTCTGAAGTTTGCTAACCGCTAGGCGCTGTAGCTAGACAGATAGAAAAGCGGAAGCGCCCTTGTTAGCGGTGTACAAACTGGCCGACTAATTACGCCACATCCTGTACGTCGGAAGACATCGATTGAGATAAAGGAAACACGAACATAGCTTGTTTCTCTTTCTACCATTATAATAATAGACAAGATGGTTTAAGAAAGGATCTATATATGTCTAAAAATCAAAACATTGAAATCGAATTTAAAAATATGTTAACAAAAGAAGAATATGAACTGCTCCTAACTCATTTTCAAGTGAGCGAGGAAGATTTATTTGAACAAGAAAACCATTACTTTGATACTAGTAATTTTGCTTTAAAAGCTAATCACTCCGCACTTCGAATTCGTAAAAAAGAGGCAGAATATGAATTAACATTAAAGCAGCCGCATCCAGACGGGCTTTTAGAAACAAATAAAATTCTTTCCAAAACAGAAAGCGATGATATTTTTTCAACTGGAAGAATAAGTGATGAGCAAATTTCAAGTCTGTTAAGAAACATGAACATCGATCCAACATCTATTATATATTTTGGAAGCCTACGAACAATTAGGGCGGAAAAGAAAATTGGAAATGGTTTACTAGTTTTGGACCATAGTTTTTATTTAAAAAAAGAAGATTATGAGTTAGAATATGAAGTAAGCAATCGGGAAGAAGGAAAAATTTACTTTCAGGAGCTATTAGCCACCTTAAAAATTCCCGTTAGAAAAACAAAAAACAAAGTACGCAGATTTTATGATGAAAAATATAACCAAAAGTAATTTAGTACATTTGCTAGATTATTCTACACCGTTGTACCAGCAATAAAGTTTATTCACCACTTTATTGCTTCTATTTTGTTCACTGCGAAGTGTTGTTACTTGATGTAAATAGTCTTATTTCTCATAAATGGAGGAAAGCAATGAAAATTGATCAGTTTAAGGTAATGCTTGAACTCCAAGCTTTACAAGGTTTAAATTCACAAAATACAGGTAGTGCATCTACCCTCTTTCAAGATTTTCTGAGTAATATGTTATCATCTGAGACAAAATTAACGAATGCAATTGAAAATAATACACTAGGAGCAGCTTCCATACCATTAGGCTTAGCGAATACTAGCCCTCTTATGCCATTAAGTTTAACCAAGCTGTCTTCTTCATCGGCATCTACCACTTCTGATTTCGATGAAATGATTAAAACAGCAGCAGAAAAATATAACTTACCTGAAAAGTTAATCAGCTCTGTTATCAAAGTGGAATCCAATTTTAATCCTAATGCAACAAGCTATGCCGGAGCATCTGGATTAATGCAGCTAATGCCGAGCACAGCAACATCGTTAGGTGTGCAAAATGTTTTTAATCCATTAGACAATATTATGGGTGGCAGCAAGTACTTAAAACAAATGTTAGATAAATATAACGGAAATGTCGAACTTGCTTTAGCAGCCTACAATGCTGGACCTGGTAATGTGGATAAGTACGGTGGCATTCCGCCATTTAAGGAAACACAGAATTACGTAGCTAAAGTAACGCAGCATTATACGGCATAATGTCCCTCTCGACCTGTTTACAAGCTATTTATTTGTACAATGAAATATCGATTGTTACAATATAGTTAAAGTACTGCTATAAAAGAACGATAAAGGAGTTTTAAATATGGTCGAGAAAATGTCGACACCTTATGAAAAAATTGGTGAAGCCACATTAAATAAACTTGTAGATTCATTCTACAATCGTGTTGGTCAACATCCTGACCTAGCTCCTATCTTCCCAAAAGATTTAACAGAAACTGCTCGTAAGCAAAAACAATTTCTCACACAATTTTTAGGCGGTCCACCTCTTTACTCTAATGAACATGGTCATCCAATGCTAAGAGCGAGACATTTACCTTTTCCAATAACAGAAAAGCTTGCCCTAGCATGGTTATCTTGTATGGATGAAGCCATGGAAGAAGTAGACTTAGATAAGGAAATACGAGAAGAGATTTTTTCAAGACTCGTGCTGACAGCGAAACATATGGTTAATTCGGAGGAAATTGAAACTAAAAAAGGTGATAACACGTGATGGAAAAAGACATTTCTATATCCAAGCCGAAAACAGCTGATGACAATTGCCAAGATAGAAAACCACTCGAAATATATATGTTTATCGACCCACTCTGTCCAGAATGCTGGGCGCTTGAGCCTATTATGAAAAAATTACAGATTGAATACGGACGGTATTTCTCCCTTAAACATGTATTAAGCGGTAGATTATCTTCCTTAAATTGTAGTAAGAAGAGCAAGCATGCGAATATCGCCGAATTTTGGGAAAAAACCGCTAGTCGTTCAGGAATGTCATGTGATGGTTCTTTATGGTTTGATAACCCTATCGTTTCTCCACATTTACCTTCCATCGCACTTAAAGCAGCAGAATTGCAGGGACGGAAATCTGGAATGAAATTCTTGCGAAAATTGCAAGAACTATTGTTTTTAGAGAAAAAAAATATTGCCACCTTTGAAGTTCTTAAGTCCTGTGCTAAAAGTGTAGGAATCGATGTAATAGAATTTGTATCAGATATTCATTCAAATAGTGCAGCTAAAGCTTTTCAATGTGATTTAAAAATCACAAGGGAAATGGAAGTAAATGAAATACCAACATTAGTCTTCTTTAATGAGAATATTGAAGAGGAAGGGATTAAAGTTACCGGTTACTATCCATATGAGGTATATGTACAAATTATCGAGGAAATGCTTCAGATTCAGCCAGAAAAAGCAGCTCCACCGCCACTAGAAAACTTTTTAGAGTGCTTTAAACTTGTTGCATCAAAGGAATTATCTGTTGTTTATAATAAATCCATTCAAGAGATTGAAAAAGAAATGAAGAAATTGCAATTAAGACAACTAGTAGAACAAATACCAGCTAAATACGGGGTATTTTGGAAATATATCGGTTAAAACTGGGGGATATGGTAATCTATTAAGATGCCATGTCTATTTTTTTATAATGAAATACGAAAAAAAATAAAAAAGGACTTGCTGTCTCAAGGCAAGGCCTTTTTTACTTTTACGAACAAAGGGGATGGGAGAAATTTTTCACGGTCAAACAAAGGGGTATAAGTTTGTTTGTGATTAACTTCACAACTAAATAGTATCATAATTTAATTATCTTCTGCAATACATCTGGGGGGATGTTCACAAAACCTTCATAATTTCAAACTGTTCGCAAACGAAAAAAAGCGTGTAATAGAGTTTTCCTCTACCACACGCTTTACTATTCTTAAGGCAATTAAATTTCGTTTAATAAGCTTTCCATCTCATTCAATTTTTCTTCAAAAACCTGGCATGCCTCTTCGATTGGCGTTTTGCTTGTCATATCTACTCCAGCTTTTTTAAGTACTTCAATTGGATAATCAGAACTTCCAGCCTTTAAGAACTCAATATATCGTTCCACTGCTGGTGTCCCCTCTTCTAATATTTGTTTACTCAATGCTGTTGCAGCACTATAGCCAGTTGCATATTGATATACATAGAAATTATAGTAGAAATGCGGAATTCTTGACCACTCTAAGCCAATTTCCTCATCAATAATAATATCTTCTTCCCCAAAATACTTCTGATTTAAAGCATAGTATTCCTTTGTCAGTAAATCAGCTGTTAATGGCTCATTATTACTTGCTTTTTCATGAATTAATTGTTCAAATTCAGCAAACATCGTTTGACGGAATACCGTACCACGGAAGCCCTCTAAGAAATGATTCAGTAAATATAGACGTTTTTGTTTATCTGTTATTGTTTTTAGCAAGTGATCGTTCAATAAGGATTCATTGCAAGTAGAGGCTACTTCTGCAACAAAGATGGAATAATTACCATAAGGATATGGCTGTGATTTTCTTGTATAATAGCTATGCACAGAATGCCCAAATTCATGTGCTAACGTAAATAGATTGTTTACATTATCCTGCCAGTTCATTAAAATATATGGATTGGTTCCATAAGATCCAGAAGAATAAGCACCACTTCTTTTCCCTTTATTCTCATGTACATCCACCCAGCGGTTTTCAAAGCCTTCTTTTAAGATAGACGCATATTCCTCACCAAGTGGAGCCAAGCCTTTTATAACTAATTCTTTCGCCTCTTCATAAGGAATTTCCATTTTCACATCTTTGACTAATGGTGTATATAAATCGTACATATGCAGTTTTTCTAGGCCAAGGACTTTTTTACGCAATTTCACATAACGATGTAATAATGGTAAATTCTTATTAATTGTTTCCACTAGATTTTCATACACTTGTTCTGGAATATTATTGGCAGCCAATGCAGCATGTCGTGGCGAATTATAGTTTCTTATTTTTGCATTAAATGTATGACTTTTTACTTCTCCACTCAATGTAGAAGCAAATGTGTTTCTAAATTTGCCATAGGTATCATAGACAGCCATAAATGCATCACGGCGTACACGTTGATCCGCACTTTCCAGAAAGCGAGAATAACGGCCATGCGTAACTTCTACTTCTTCTCCGTTTTCATCCTTAATGCTTGGAAACTCCAAATCGGCATTATTCAGCATCCCAAATGTATTGCTAGAAGAATCTAATACCTCTGATGCTTGTGCAAGCAGGGCTTCTTGGTCAGCATTTAACACATGAGGTCTTTGTAAATTGATTTCTTCTAAAGCCTTCTTATACAGCTTTAATTCATTATTTTCTTCTAAATATGCACTGATTACTTTTTCATCAATGGATAATAGTTCTGGTACCATGTAAGCTAACGCACTTGCAGCCTGTGCATACAAGCTTTTAATACGTCCGTCTACGCCTTGATAGAAACTATTAGTCGTATCTTGATCATAACGCATATGTGCATATGTATATAATTTTCCAAGTCTTGATAAAAGCTCATCCTGATATTGCAAAGCTTCATAAAGAACCTCTGCACTTTCGGAAAGCTTCCCTTGATACTCTGTTGCTTTTTGAGATAATTTCTTTACTTCTTCAAATTCTTTATCCCATTCTTCATCACTTGCAAATATATCCTCTAATCTCCAAGTATCTTCTACTGGTACCTCATTACGCAGTGGTAATTTTTTTACTCCTGTTTCTGCTGACATATTCCATCCTCCACTCTTTTTTTATTTCGGAATTCGAAAATAAACGTTATTAAATATTCTCTGTTTCCAAACCAATTCCTTCTTATTCTACCAAATTTTCGATCTATTTCCGATTTTAATGCATGAGCAATTTTTCTACATATACAATAGCATATGTATTTTATGTTTTTTCATTTATCTTTATTGCTTATTGATCAAATTTTTTAATTGCTTATAGAACATTACTTCTTCCTGTTCCTGTATCTCATAATTTCTGATTTTCTTCTTATAAAGCATCTGATAAAAACAAGGTTTTATTTCCTCTATAACCTTTAGTTCCACCAGAAGGAGTATATATTGTTTAACTGTTTCTCGCCAGTCTACCTCGCTTATAAAAGGACAATCTCTTATTTTAATTTGTCCCCTTTCAATTCTCTTATGGAAATTCACATAAATCTTTTGAAGGGGGTATATTTTCGTCTCTTCTTTAAAGCTATCCAGAAAAATAGTCGCCTGCCAATATAATGGTGGTGTTTCGAGGAGAACCCCTTCCTTTAAAGGGATACCAATAAATGGGGGTAAAAAATGGGGATGAAGACCATGGGCATACAGTTCTTTTAAAAATTGATAATTTGTTTTAGTTTGGTAATGTACATCCTTTGTTTTTTGCCGATGAATGATCTCACGCCAATAAGCAAAATGCCATTTTTTTCTGGGAATAAAGGGCTGCTTTCCCTCTATTTTTACTAATGGAAAGCAAAAAGTAGTCACAAAAGATTGGGAGATGGATATTGGTATAGGGTTCTGAATCAAATAAAACGCCCGGTCATATGGACAATACGACGGTAGGAGATATTGTTTGCGGTATAAGATGAAAAACTGATAAACAAATGCAGAAAGCTTCAATTTGATTGGATTCCACTTCTTTAAATGGCAAAAGCCGATAATCCAAATAGGATGAATGTTTACTTTTCGATAACCTTCTGTACGTTTCTTGATTAACTGTGGAGAAATCACAGCACATTGATATTCAATTACATACTGCTTATTACGAAAGACAAAACTAATATCTGCCCGTTGCTTTATTTCTGGATAATAAGGCTCTAATAGGGGATGAAGATTCAATTCAACTAATTTTTGATATAATTGCAACTTTCCTTGTAAATGATAAGTAGACTCCGCCTCTCCATTACTTGAACAACACGCTTTCCTTTCATGGGCAAAATGTGTAATCTTTTTTTCTCCCATTTTTAAGAGAACACGTCCCTTACATTCTGGACAATACAATGGAGTTTGCCGTAAGCCTTTTAAATCATCTTTCTCCTTCCTAGTGAATAAGTTGATTATTTCGCCAGCTTCTGTTATGGCTGTAAACAAAGAAATTTCCTCCTTTTCAATTTATTCTATACCTATTCTTGTTTATGATTAGAATCCCCTTCTTAAACTTCTTTTTTATTTCAATTTCTCTTCCTTCTTTCTTAGAGAATGTCCCATACGAAAAAAGAGCTCGCTTTTGCTCATTATCTTAAATAAGCATAAATACGCGCCCTTTAGAGGGAAAAACACTTTATAATAACGGTGATAATAATCTGGAGGTCGATTCAAGCATTCTATAGCCATAATGCCTCTTATTAAAGGTCTCTTCTTCTAATTCGATTGACTGATTTATATCCTCTAGATAGTCTTTTACGAGCTTTTCGATACTTCTTGTTTTATATAAAAAAGCGCTAACTTCAAAATTTAAATGAAAGCTTCTCATATCCATATTACATGTCCCAATGGAAGCAATTTCTCCATCTACAATAATAATTTTACTATGCATAAATCCGCGGTTATATTCAAAGACCCTGACTCCCGACTCTAGTAATTCTGGAAAATAAGAGCGGGAAGCATGGAAAACAATTCTTTTATCCGGTTTACTAGGAACAAGAATACGTACATCTACACCACTTAATGAAGCAATTTTAATAGCAGAAAATATATCTTCATCTGGAATAAAATAAGGAGTAGCAATCCAAATCGATTCTTTAGCCGTAGTAATCATGCTAAAAAAGATACTTTTGATGACGCTCCATTCATTGTCAGGTCCCCCCGCAATCAATTGTACGCCACCATGCGAATTTTCCTCTGAAATAGGCGTTAAATATTCCTCTGTCAAAAAGCTATGGTTCGTCATATAGTACCAATCTTGTAGAAAAATTAATTGTAAGGATCTTACAGCATTTCCTTTTACTAATAAATGAGTATCCCTCCAGTATCCAATGGAAGGATTTCTTCCCAAATATTCATCGCCAATATTAAGCCCGCCAACAAAACCAATATTGCCATCTATTATAATAATTTTACGATGGTTTCGAAAATTAAACTTACTATTAAAAAAAGGCATTTTAACTGGACCAAAAGCGATAACTTCAATCCCTGCCTCTTTCATCTCTGAACAAAATTTTTTCGATAACTTCCAAGAACCAACTGCATCATATAAAAATCGCACTTGCACCCCAGCTCTGGCTTTTTCAACTAATACATCCTTTATCTCCTGACCAATGGCATCATCTCTTACAATGTAATATTCTAGGTGGATATGATGTTTTGCTTTCTTCAGTTCTTTCAAAATAGCTGAAAATGTTTCCTCTCCATCTGTTAATATCTCTGTTGAGGTACCAAAGGAAATAGGCGTATTTCCAAGCTTCTCAGCTAGGTGAAATAAGTTCCGTTGATGTCCATCAAGTATCTTTCTCTTTTCTTCTCTTCTCGAACTAATTGCTTGTTCGATCTTCAGGAATGCTTCTTTATCTAGAAAGTATTTTTTACGATAAATTCTTTCTTTTCGATAGTTCCTGCCAAAAAATAGATAAAAGACAAACCCGATAATTGGAAAACTCCCCAAGACGATTAACCAGGTTAATGTTTGTGTAGGATGTCGATTTTCAAAGAAAATGACCAAGCCGATAAAAACAACTGATAAACTGATCACTAAACTTAATTGTCCGTAAATTCCTCCCTGTATAGAGAAAAATAAATTAAACACATAAACAAACAGAACCGCTACGATAAAAAACAAGCCTAATCTAGCAGTATGATTCATAATAGACACCGCCATTCTCCCAATATACTTACATTAAGCTTAGAATTATCTCTTTTATTCCTATATATATACCCATAATTACCATAAATTACTCCACAGGCGCCCGATAATCAATCTATTAAGGGAGAATTAGTCTATTTATTTTGGATTAAAATTTACACTCTCCGGAGAAGTCTCTATATAGTTCAGAAGGATCAGCACTTAAATATTCTACTTTTTCTCACAAAACGCCAAGAAACTCTACAATGAAAGGCTATGACCGAACATTGTAGAGTTTCTTTAACTTTTTAGTATATGATTGGCACAGATACTATTTAATGGAAGTACTTTCTTAATTCCATAAAGACTTCATTCTCAATAATAACTTTACCATATTCTTGGAGAACATGAATGGTCATTTTAGAATCTTCTTGAGCATATTCAAGTAAAATGCTCAATGCATTTTCTACTTCCTCTTCTGCAATTTCTTCATCAAGAAATTGCACAAATAAGTAATATTTTCCATTGTAATTATAAAGCTTCGTATCGATCCCTTCTAGCCCCTGCATCTTAGATAAAGAAATAATATCCTCAAAATCATTGAACGTTAAGAGGAACTCGAGACTTTCATCGTACTCTTCTTCTCCCTCTTTAATCGTAAAATGTTGATCCATTAAATCTTCAAAACGTTCATCAATTGGTAAATCCTTTAGCTTATCCTCTGGTATAGAAATTTCAAACTTCTGTCCATCTTTCGAAAGCTGCGCTTTTGTAACTAAGATTTCCAACCCTTTTTCTAGAGCTTGAACTTGAATCCATAATGGTCCATCAAATATGAAGTCTTCCTCTTGATGCACTTCATCCATCATTTCCCAAAATAACTCTTCACTGCGTTCCCGATTATACCAAATCTCCTCACGCTTAAACCCACGTTCTTCTATATCAATATACGAAATATAAAACTTTACTGTATGATCATTAATTCTTTCAATTTCCATACGCTAACACTCCCTTCAGACTATGATGGAAGGGACAAGAGACCCCCATACAGATTGTTTTATTTCTTACAAGTAAATTTTCTGAAATAAAATTTTTATTTTTCCTTGTATTGTACCTTGTACTTTATATTTTATGACAAAAGCAGTATAAATGGAATTAAAATATCTTGGGAATGGAAAAAACCATTAAATGCCTATTCAAAAACCATTCACAATTTTCAATTATCTAAATAAATGAAGGCTTATTCGAAGTCAGCAATTAGTTCTTTTTTATACCATATTCCTGTATCATTATATTTAGTAGTATTACCTCATAGAAATTATTTCAAACTAAAAAGTCCAGACAATTACTAACACTTTAACCAGACTATCTAATCAAGTTAGATTGTTTTCTACCTTAAGTAACTAGGAAAACCTCTGTTTTTTCTTGATTACTATAAAAAAAGAAAAACCTGACTGAACGATACCAAATTTTCATTTAGTACCGCCTTAAGCCAGATTTTTTTATACTTTCTTCTTAATTAGTTAACTAATCTTTGTGCCTCTCTTAACTGGAAAGTACGAACTTTTCTTGGTAAGAATCTGCGAATTTCATCTTCATTGTATCCTACTTGTAGTCTTTTTTCGTCAATGATTATTGGACGTCTTAATAGACCTGGATTATTTTGAATAATACCAAACAAATCTTGTAATGGCATTGTTTCTAAATTCACATTTAACTTTTGAAAAGTTTTACTTCTTGTTGAAATAATTTCATCTGTTCCATCTTCCGTCATACGAAGAATTTCTTTAATTTCCTCAATAGAAAGCGGTTCAGAAAATATATTTCTTTCTTTATATGCGATTTCATGTTCCTCTAACCATGCTTTTGCTTTTCTGCAGGATGTACAACTTGGTGAAGTGTATAATGTTACCATTTTACAAATTCACGCTCCCTTTATTTAGACATGTAATTAACTACATTCATTATGATTATAAATAACTTGAGTTATTTTCTTGCTAATTCTTAAATTATAATTAATTCAATCAAGTAATTTATATTAATTATTATACACTAATTGTTTGCTTTATGGTATATGTTTTAAAAAATTTATCCACAAGTATCATTAATTTCTGTATATAAGCTGCTATAGGTATTTGCTGTGATTCTCCTCCTTTATGTAAGAAAAACTCGTTATGAAAGTACGAATCCTTCAGTTATTTTGTTACTTATCATTATAGACGTTTGAAAACCAAAAAAGTTTCAAAAAATTATCTCATCTGTTAATATATTTGTTCTAAATATATATTTTCTGATTATATACCCAATATTTCTTTCTATTAAACCTCTATCTATTCTCAATTAAGGAGATTTTAATGAAAATATAAAAAGATTTTAATACAATTCAACATTAAATATAGCAGCTAATCGACATCAGTTATCTTCTTCATTACAAGGTGACCGCTCCTTTCATAGGAGGACTGTCACCTTGAGGATATTTTATTACACTTTAATCAAATTTCATCAAATAAATTTTTTCGTTTTTGTTCCAAATTTAGTTGGACTACCTCATCAACTGGTTCATATGATTCTCCGTAAAACTGTAAATCTTTATATGTGTGAATTTTATTATATGTTCTTACCAATGCTTGATAAACGACATCTTCTCCTTCATTATTAGGTGCCCAGTAGAGAATTTCCATTGCATTCACTTCCCTAGTTGCTAACGATAAACGTCTATAACCAATAGAGGTTGCATGCTTAAAGTCTTCTCGCCGGTAAAATTTCAGCCGTTTTTTCGTATCACTATCTTTATAATTTATCGGTTCCACTTCCAAAATAATCGGTTTTCCCTTTTTTTTCAGTTTTTCCACTAATTGATGACCAAGCCCCTGCCCTCTTGCTTCGTCAGAGACAAATAAATAATCGACAAAAACAAAATCCTCTGCTTCCACATACATTAACACATGATACTTCCCTTCATCCTTATGATAATATTCTGGAAAGTCTTTTAGTAATGCTTCCATATGTTCTTGTGATTTCATTTCTTCCACAGGAAAATATTGATTTAACTTATCGTACCAATGCATCTAATTTAATCTCCTTTATCCTCTTTATTTTTCGGTGTATAATCGACATTCTTCGTATAATTATTCCCAGCATTCCATAATAAAAACTCATTAACTCCTTGATCATTTAAAGCTTCAATTTGTTTTTGAACCTCTTCTTTTCCATATACTTGATAATTATCTTTACCCAGCCAGGCAGCTGTAAAATCCTGTAGCCACGGTCTTGAAATAGGTGGGTTCTCTAATTGATTTAATTTTTGCTTTTCTACTTTCATATACTCCCTTACAAGTTCATAGGGGAATAAATCGGGTTTTTCAATCCCAAAATAATTTGTCCAGTGACTTGGATAGATCATAGAAGAAATAACATCGACATGTTTGCTTATTTTTGAAAAATTTTGACCAATCCCAGGGGCTTCTTCTATGGTTGCTGTATATCCAAATATATCAACAGAAACTTTCACATTATATGGCTTTAATTTTTCTTTTGCATATTGAACAAAATCTGTAACTGCGTCTACTCGTTTATCCCCTTCATTCTTATTTAATTTACGATAATCTCCTTTCGTATAGCTTAGTATATCTCCTTTATTTTCAAATCCCTCTGGAAAACGCACGTAATCAAACTGTATCTCTTGAAACCCCATTTTAGCTGCTTCGATAGCAATATTAATGTTATAATCCCAGACCTTTTTTTCAAACGGGTTAACAAACGCTTCTCCTCTCCCATTCGTCCAAACCTTCTCTCCTTGGACAAAAGACCATTCGGGTTTTTCCTTAGCTAATATAGAATCTTTAAAGACAACAATTCGCGCAATCGGATAAATTTTTTCCTTTTCAAGCTCCTGTAAAAGCACTGTCATATTTTTTATCGATTGGCTGCCAATTTCTCTATAAGGCGAATCCTCTTCCGGCATAAAAGTCAAATTACCATGATCTTCTTTATAATCAATTACCATAGCATTCAAATCTGTCGTTTTCACTAATTCCATTAATTGACTCCATTTGTTTCCTTCAATGGATTGACTGTTTACATAAATACCTCTCACAGCATCCGGATATGTAAAATTAAGGTTAGTCTTCATTCTAGGTAAAGAAGCTGGCAAATGTTTAACCATAATTTCTACTTGTTTAGTTGGTTGTTTAGGAATTACCTTTTCCCCTTTTGCAAATGCAATATTGGGGATCAACAAATATATACTTAATCCAATGGATAATATTTTCTTTTTCATCGTGAAAACTCCCATCTACATACAGTATCTATTATCTATTGAGACTCTATCCATGATGTATCCCTTTTATTGTAACAAACACAATCAAGCATAATCTAGCAATTTCCCAACTGTGCGTAGGCAACCATTCTAAAAAGCCGACAATCAAGGATTGCCGGCTTGGGATTTACTTATTCTCTCATTGTATTTTATATTTTTTATATTCACTTTCAGAGCAATAAACGAAATGTCCTGGTTTAATTTCTCTCATTTTAAGCTCTTCACCCTCTTGATATTGATGAACCGCTGGATCATAAACCGTTCTTTTTCTTGTTCGCTCTGTTTCTGGATCTGGCAGAGGAATCGCTGACAATAACGACTGTGTATATGGATGAATCGGATTATTGTATAATTCATCTGCAGGCGCTATTTCCACTAATTTCCCGAAATACATCACACCAATACGATCACTAATATATTTCACCATGGATAAATCATGGGCAATAAATAGATAGGTTAAACCCTTTTCCTTTTGAAGCTTCTTCATCAAGTTTACTACCTGTGCTTGAATAGAAACATCTAATGCAGAAATTGGTTCATCAGCAATAATAAAGTCTGGATCTACAGCTAATGCACGCGCAATTCCAATTCTTTGTCTTTGACCGCCTGAGAACTCATGCGGATAACGATTGGCATGCTCTTTATTTAAACCAACTGTATGAAGCAGCTCATATACTTTTTCCATTCTCTCTTTTTTGTTTTTCGCTAAACCGTGAATATCAATGCCTTCTGCAATTATATCAGCAACGGTCATTCGAGGATTTAAAGAAGCATACGGGTCTTGGAAAATCATTTGCATTTTACGATTAAATTTCTTTAATTCCGCTCTTGATTTTCTTCCATGAACATCTTCTCCATTAAATAAAACTTGACCGCCTGTTGCATCATAAAGGCGGATAATTGTTCTACCAGTTGTAGATTTCCCACAGCCAGATTCGCCTACTAAACCTAATGTTTCTCCTTTGAAAATATCAAAGGTAATATCATCTACTGCTTTGACAACATTAGGAGTATCGACATTGAAATACTGCTTCAGATTTTTTATTTCTAATAACTTTTCTGCCATTTTATTTATCCCCTTTACTAATACTGGTGTTTCAAAGTTAGAGGGTAACGTTCTTATTCTTTCTTTAACTGAAGCTGGTGGTTCTACTGCTGGCGCATTCGGATGCAGTAACCACGATTTCACAAAATGTGTTTCAGACACTTGATACACTGGCGGCTCTTGTTCAAAATCAATTGCTAATGCGAATGGATTTCTCGCAGCAAATGCATCTCCTACAGGAGGATTCGTTAAATCTGGAGGTGTTCCTGGAATAGCAGCAAGCTCATCTTCATTATCATTGTCTAAACTTGGCATAGATGCAAGAAGCCCCCATGTATAAGGATGTCTAGGATCGTAGAAAATTTCATCAACTGTTCCCATTTCAACAATTTGGCCAGCATACATTACAGCAACACGATCAGCCACATTTGCCACTACCCCTAAATCATGGGTAATGAAGATAATGCTTGTATTCATTTTCTCTTGCAAATCTTTCATTAAATCTAAAATTTGCGCTTGAATCGTAACATCTAAAGCTGTTGTTGGTTCATCTGCAATTAATAGATGTGGATTAGCCGCTAAAGCAATAGCAATCATCGCACGTTGTCTCATCCCACCAGAAAATTCATGCGGATATTGATCCACTCTTTTCTCTGGTTTAGGAATTCCAACTAAACTTAACAATTCAATTGCTTTCTTTTTTGCCTTTTCCTTGTTCATTTGCTGATGTTTTATCAGTACTTCCATGATTTGTGTACCAATACGCATAGTCGGATTCAAAGATGTCATAGGATCTTGGAAGATCATACTCATTTCCTTCCCACGGATACTTTCCATCTCTTTATCTGTTTTTTGAACAATATCTTCTCCATCAAATAAAATTTGTCCACCTTTAATATGGCCAGGAGGCATCGGGATTAATTTCATTAATGTTTGGGACGTAACACTTTTACCTGATCCAGATTCACCAACAATAGCTAATGTTTCTCCTTTGTATAAATCAAAGGATACTCCACGAACTGCCTGCACTTCTCCTCCATACGTATGGAATGAGACTTGTAAATCCTTTACTTCTAATAATTTTTCCATGTATCTCACTCCTTACTTACGTAGTCTTGGATCAAGAGCATCTCGGATTCCATCGCCAATAACATTAAAGGCAAATATTGTTAAACAGATAAACATGGCAGGGAAAAATAATCGCCATGGATAATATTGCAGTGCTCCGATTCCATCATTAGCCATCGTTCCCCAGCTGGCTAATGGAGGAGTTAATCCTAATCCAAGATAGCTTAAAAATGCCTCTGTAAAAATAGCATTAGGTACAGTTAAAGTTAATGTCACAAGAATTGGCCCCATTGCATTTGGGACTAAATGCTTGCTCATAATTCTTGAAACACTTGCTCCTAGCGTTCTGGAAGCAAGAATATATTCTTGGCTCTTTAAGGATAATACTTGTCCTCGAACCATTCTCGCCATATTAATCCAGCCAGTAATACTCATTGCCAGAATCATCGTCCATATTCCCTGGCCAAGAACAACCATTAAAAGAATTACTAGTAAAAGATAAGGAATACCATATAATACGTCCGCTATACGCATCATTACTTCATCGGTTTTGCCACCTTTATAACCTGCAATCCCTCCCCAGATTACGCCGATAACTAAATCAATCAATGCTGCGGCTACCCCAATAAATAGTGATATTTTCGCACCATACCAAATCCGCGCAAACATATCTCGGCCAAGATCATCTGTTCCAAAATAATGTTCTGCACTTGGAGGCTGATTCGTTTTTGTATAATCATTCTCATAATAATTATACGGAGTTAATAACGGCCCTATTAAAGACATAACAATTAAAAGAATTAAAAGAACAAGTCCAAAAACCGCAAGTTTATTTTTCTTAAAACGAGTAAAAACATCTTTCCAAAAAGACAGACTTGCTTTTGATATTTTCTCTGATTCTATGGTACTGTTGCCGACTATTTCAAATTTATCTTTCGAAATTTCTTGCATCTTTACGCTCCTTTCTTCCCGCCCGATAGTTTAATTCGAGGATCTATTAATCCGTACAATAAGTCGACAAGAAGAACAGATACTAACAGGATAATACTATAGAAAACTGTTACGCCCATAATCGCTGTATAATCACGGTTATTTATGCTTTTAACAAACTGTGATCCAAGACCTGGAATACCAAAAATTTTCTCAATAACAAAACTACCTGTAACAATCCCAGCCGATAATGGCCCCATGTATGAAACAACCGGAAGAATCGCATTGCGGATGGCGTGCTTCACTGTAATATTAAAGCCGCTTATTCCTTTTGCTTTTGCTGTTTTAATATAATCATTGCTTAATACTTCTAGCATAGAAGATCTAGTTAATCGAGCAATAAATGCTGTAGGACCAGCTGCTAATGCGATTGCTGGCAGAACACTTTGCATAAATGTTCCCCATCTTGCTACAGGGAATATCCCTAGCTTCATTGCCAAAATATATTGCAAAAAAGCTGCCATAATAAACGAAGGTACTGATATTCCTAATACAGCAACAATCATTGCCAGATAATCTTGCCATTTATTATGTCTTAAAGCAGCAATTACACCTAATGTAACACCAATGGCCAAGGCGATAAAAATTGCTTCTACACCCAAGACTAATGATACTGGGAATCCTTCATTGATTAATTGATTCACTGTTTGGCTCTTATATTTAAAAGATGGACCAAAATCCCATTGAACAACTCTTAGCAAATACTCTCCATATTGAACATACCAAGGCTGATCAAGTCCATAATGGGCATTTAAATTTGCTTCAATTGCAGGCGGCATTTTCTTTTCCGATGTAAATGGGTTACCTGGTGCCATCCTCATGAAGAAAAACGTAGCTGTAATGATTAACCATAAGGATAACGCCATAAACAGCAAACGTTTTGTTAAGTACTTTATCATGGTTTTACCTCCATTTTTTTCTAAAACAATGCCAATTAGCAAGGAAGAGGATGCCCTAGGAAACGAGCTTACTAAGAAAGTATCACTCGTTAAATAAGGCAGCCTCTTTTTTCTCTTTAGCTTTGTACTTTCATAAAAATTCGAATTTCCTAAAGCATGATGAATGAACAAAGCGAACCATTGTATTATTCAAAATGTGCCCATTTTAACTGTGCTTCTCCTAAACCTGAAATGACTACATCTTTCAGATTATCTTTTTGTACCCATGTATTTGTATAGAAATAAACAGGTGCAATCGGAAGTTCGTTCATTAAAATAGTTTCTGCATCTTGTAATAATTGTTTGCGTTTTACCTCATCTGTCTCTTTTTGTGAAGCATCAAGAAGTTTTTTGTATTCTGGATTTTCCCACCCAGTATCGTTATTTCCTCCGTTTGCATCACGGTATAATTCTAGGAAATTAAATGCGTCATTATAGTCACCAGACCATGACATACGTCCAACCTGGTAGTCACCAGAATCAATTTTCTCTAGATAAACTTGCCATTCTTCATTATCTAGCTCTACATTAATTCCAAGATTTTTCTTCCACATATCTTGAACCGCTTGTGCAATCTTAGCATGCGCTTCACCGGTATTATATGATAATATGATTTTTGGTAAGTCTTTTACACTTGCATAGCCTTCCTCTTTTAAACCTTTTTCCAGAGCTGCTTTTGCTGCTTTGATATCTTTATCTTTAAAATAACCTTTTTCGTTTTCTGAAAACATGGTTGGAGGAACAACTGCTGTTGCTGGAATTTGTCCACCTTGTGTAATTTGCTCAACAATTGCTTTACGATCTATCGCATATGTTAAAGCTTTACGAATATTTTCATTGTTAAATGGCTTTTCATTTGTATTAAATTTATACCAATAAGTACCTGCTATCGCTTTGATATTTAGGTCACCTTTATCTTTTAAAGCTTTAATAGAATCAGTAGGTAATGCACCAAAAGGTAAGCCAGCCCAATCTAATTCATCGTTATCAAACATGCTTAATTCTGTTGTTGGATCTTCTACCATTGTCATTTCTACTGTTTCTAATTTAACTTTGTCTGCATCCCAATAGTCTTCGTTCTTTTCTAAAAGGATAGACTCACTATGATTCCATTCCGTCATTTTGAAAGGACCATTCGTTACATAATCATCTCCAGCATTTTTATACCAATCTGGATTTGCTTCTGCAACGTTTTTATTAACTGGGAAATAAGTATAGAAAGCTAGCAATTGTAAGAAATATGGCGTTGGGTTTACTAATGTTACTTCTAACGTTTTTTCATCTACTGTTTTAATAGCAACATCATCAAGACTACCTTTACCATTGTTTGCTGCTTCAGCACCTTTAATGGCATATAGTTGATAAGCATACTGTGATTGGTTTTGAGGATTAAGTGCCCATTTCCAAGCATATTCAAAGTCTGCTGCCGTTACTGGATCACCATTTGTCCATTTTGCATCTTCGCGGATTTTGAACGTGTAAGTTAACTGATCATCTGATATATCGATTTTTTCTGCCATAGCTGGCTGCGGAACTCCATCTTTATCAATTCGAGTTAACCCTTCAAAAGTTTGAATTAACACTCCACCAGATGTTGAATCTGTAGCTAATGCTGGATGTAATGTTGGTGGCTCTGAAACAATATTTAAACGAAGATTTTGTGATGCTTTATCACTACCACCTTTGTTATTACCACATGCAGCAAGAAAAGCACTGAGTATAAGCACTAAACTCATTAGTACAACCATTCTTTTTCTCATGTAATTACCCCCTTAATAATTTCCTCAAATGGAACTTCGAAAATATCTTTCCCACTCTAAACCTCAGAATACACAAGCAATCATTTCCTAAATAGTCAGTCAATTAGAATAAATGACAGTTTCCAATTAAAATAGAGCACAATAAAACGCACAAAATATTATACAGGAATAATTATTTCATTCATTACAAATTATTTATGTATTCTTACATGTTTTTAAATAGTCTGAAATATTACTACCTAATCCATTCGCAATGACAATTATATAATTGGATTATTCAACACGCAAGAACTTTGTGGAATTTTGTAGAATTTTGTAGAATAAAAACAAATCTGAAATATATAAATCTACAGAATAATTATATTAATATAAATTTATCAGAATTTAAATTTATTCCTCGCATATTAGTTGCATCTATTCTTTTTTATTAAAATTGGCAAACTTTAAGAAAACAGCCTTTGCATATCAACTAATCATGCTAAAATGGTTATAATAATGATATTGATCATTAAGTTTCTAGATTCTATTTTTAACAGTACTATCGTATTTGCTTGAAGAAAACTGTTTCTCTTGCAGATAACCATGGCTCTAAAATAAACTATTAAATAGAATAAACCGCTTGATTAGAAACATCTATAAACTAATCAAGGGTCTAGAATACATATTGGAGGAAGTATTTGATGAAAACTATCTTTTCTGGGATTCAACCAAGCGGCACCATTACATTAGGGAATTATATAGGTGCATTAAGTCAATTCGTGGAGCTACAAGATGAATACAATTGTTTCTTCTGTATTGTGGATCAACATGCCATTACAGTGCCTCAAGATCGCATGGTACTTCGAAACAATATTCGCAGCCTAGCAGCTCTGTACTTAGCTGTAGGAATCGACCCTAATAAAGCGACTTTATTTATTCAATCAGAAGTACCAGCCCATGCCCAAGGAGCTTGGGTGATGCAGTGTATTTCTTATATCGGCGAATTAGAAAGAATGACACAATTCAAAGACAAATCAACTGGTAAAGATGCTGTTTCTGCTGCATTATTAACCTATCCACCATTAATGGCTGCAGATATCCTTCTATATAGTACAGATATTGTTCCAGTTGGAGAAGATCAAAAACAACATCTTGAATTAACTCGTGATCTAGCCGAGCGTTTTAATAAAAAATATAATGATATTCTTACTATTCCTGAAGTACGCATTCCAAAAGTAGGAGCTCGCATTATGTCCTTACAGGATCCTACAAAGAAAATGAGTAAATCTGATACAAATAATAAGGCAACCATCACTTTATTGGACGAGCCAGCACAGATTACGAAGAAGATTAAAAGTGCGGTAACAGACTCTGAAGGTATCGTTAAATTCGATCGAGAAAATAAACCAGGGGTTTCCAACCTTTTATCAATTTATTCTATTCTTTCAGGGGAAAGTATCCAAAGCCTTGAAGAAAAGTACGAAGGAAAAGGATATGGAGATTTCAAGTCTGACTTAGCCAACGTTGTAGTGGATGCATTAAAACCAATTCAAGAAAAATACAATGAGCTAATGAATTCAACTGAATTAGATGACATTTTAGACGAAGGTGCGGCAAAAGCAAATAAAGTGGCAGGGAAAATGATTAAAAAAATGGAAAACGCAATGGGATTAGGACGTAAACGTCGTTAAGCCCCTCCCTTATCAAAACGATGGTTAACGCCATCGTTTTTTTATGCTCCAAATCAGTAGGGGGAAGATATTAGATGGGGAATTACAGTTGACACGAATTTATGGGATGTGTGAGAAAAAATATATCAGGGGCAATTTGTCTTTATAACAGAGAAGCCTTCCCTGTTACCTTTTCCTGATGAAATTTCGCAAAATGACGAATAAAACCCAAACAATCACTGGAAATATACTTGCTATCTCCTCAGAGTGTTTGGGTTTAACTTAGTGCTAGGATACTTAAGTGGCAGGCTTTTTTATCCTATTAATTTTATTAAATTGGTTACTATTAATTTACTTTCGGACCATGCTCCATTTCCCAAAGCTTTTCAAAAAAGGGCTGACCTTTTATAATATTCTCACAAAACTGTTCATGCTTTTTAGACCATCCGTATTTTGTACACTCATATAGTTCATTCCATGCATGCTCAAAATCTAAATGCTGAATTTCAAAATAGCGTTCTGGGCTCCATTCTGTATACCAATAACGAACTTCTGCTACGTTTTCAGAAGAATGTAGTTGATCTAATGCCATAAACAGTAATTGCTTTAATTGCCTTTCTTTTCTCGTTAATCCATTCATCACATGAGGATCAGGTGATAGTATATGGAACTCCTTTTTCTCTTCCGTGTTTTGAAAATTATAATAAATCGTTTCTTGATTTTCAAGCAATTCATAGGCCAATTGTTCTTGTCTAGGTATCATTCGGCTTTTTCGAATGGGAACAGAGTATCCGATTGTATCTACTACTAAAAGACCAATCCCATCAGAAACAACAAAACAATAATCTAATTGAATTCGTTCATGATTCTTTCGTAGATATGCCTTCTGATAAATCTCTTCTAATAATTGTCGTGGTATTTCTGCCAAGTCATTTTCTATGTAATTGTATAAGCATGAATCTACTTTCAAAAGTGGAACTTGGTCCAATAATTCAACACCATCATCTTTTCGCCATTCATGAAAGTGACATACATTATATCCGTTTTCTTCCCCTTCAAACCAATTTACCCAAACATCATGAAGATACTGCATATTTTATCCCTCACTTCAACAACTGTTTGTCCATAAGTATTGTCAGAGCTTAGTAAATTTATTCCTATTTTCAAAGGATTATTTTTTTTATGACGATTTTCTCTTTATGTTCCAGTTTCCCTAGTAATAGGCATACATATAGCGGAATATCATTTTTCTCTTTAAATATATTGCTAAAGTTCATCCTAAAAATTGAACAATCATTTTTATAACCTATTAACATAATATGTACAAACTTTCGCTAACATGTCTTTTTTATAAAGAGGAGATCCCCTTTCAATGTTCCCATAAAAAATAGACGAGCTATTCTGCTAAACTCGTCATTCAAATAGTAGTATAGTATTACAAAAAAGCTTCACTATTAATTGTGAAATGATCTTTTTCTAAGATTTTTTGCTTGGAATGTAAAGAATTCACAAGATAAAAACCTGTATTATAGCCAATAAGACGGGGATAGCGTCTATAACCATACAATAAATCATCATGTTTCTCTTCTGTTTTCTTTACATGTAAATGTTCCTTAAGCTCTGTCTCCCAAAATTGCTTTATTTCTTCTTCATCATACAAGTGACACCAATTAGCATTATAGGCTTCTCCGCAGTTTTCTTTCACCGCAAGCTCCGCTAATCCTTCCATTATGATGGAATCTAGTAAGGTATAATCCTCTATAGCTTTCTTTTGGTAATGAATTCGGCATACATGATGATATTCATGAATAAAAAGGGCTTCTAGCTCTTTTTCATTTTCGACATCATCAATAAATAAGAAGAGTTGATCAGGAAACGATACACCAGATTTATTTTCGTCTCCTCTCCAAGAAGACTGAAAAGGAAATACGTATATAGGTATATCTGGCCCCTTCCATTTTTTCTTATACTTAAAAAAAATCCGTTCTACTTTACTCCACGTATCTTGTTCCTTCATCTTCTCAAATGCTTGTCTCGAATGTCTTGATGGCTTATACATCCCAAATCTCATTAAATATCGATATATATTTTGAGGCTTATCTCCATCAAATGCTGATTGAAAATGTTCACATATTGTAGTTGGTTCATAAAAATTATCTTCTAACCATTTATTTGTTTTGATTACCCCCACTGCTATTTCCCCTCTTCATTCTTTTTCCTATTCATTTAAACAGTATATGGAAATCGAAATTAGAGGTTCCAGAGCTGGCAGCGTATTGATACTAAATGACTTACTATTTAACCTTGATAGCAGTCAGGCTTTTCAAAACCTCCCTATACAAAAAAGGATAGACAATGAAGAACGCACTCCCAGTTCTCCTTTGTCTATCCTTTTCTTTGTAATCCAAATAAATTTGTATATTTAGCTTTATTTCTGAAAATCTTTCAATATTCTACTTCCACATCCACATCGGATGGAATGCTTTAATTTTTTGATTGGTTGTTTACATTCTAAACAAATAGTTTCTTGTTTTCGTTCATGCTTTTGAACACTGCTCACAGGTTCCATAAAATTGGAGGCTGTGGGAACTGATATGGAATTTAGATATGGATTTCGCAAATGCCTCTACCTCCCTTAACGTAGGATACCAAATATCAACTATTTCTCCGCAATCACTACAGACAATATGATAATGCTCCTCTTTCTTCCATTCATATTTACTTAATCCTTCTCCGAATTGTATTTCTTTTAATAATTGTAATTCCGTAAATAAATGAACATTATTATAAACAGTTGTAATACTAACCGAAGGCATATTCTCATTTAGGACATGGTAAATTTCATCTACTGTCCAATGCTTGTTGTCTTTAGAAAGTATATTAATTAATTCTAGCCGTTGTGGTGTTAAACGTATATTTTTTTCTTTTAAGAGGTTTTTAGCTCTTTCTATACTAAGCATAGAATTCTTCCTTTCTACGTGATATGCTAGTTCACCTTCTAAAGAAAGCGTTTTCTTTATAAATTGATTCATTCCGAATTTTCTATGTTAAATAATAGAATTATAGTTTTAATTATATACACTTTATAATAATAGTCAATATTAATTTAAAATTATTATAAATAAAGGAGATTTTATTTTAACATTAAAAAACTGCTAAGCCTCGATTAATAAATGAAGCTTAGCAGTTTTTTTATTAAATGCTCTTTCAAACAAAATCCATGAATTATTGATATTTTTTAAACACAATTGTAGCGTTATGACCGCCGAATCCTAGGGAATTACTCATTGCTACATTTACTTCTTGTTTTCTATGTGTATTGATAACATAGTCTAGATCACAATCTGGATCTGCTGTTTCAAAATTTATTGTTGGTGGCACGATGCTATCTTTTATTGCTAATACGCTAAAAATAGCTTCAATTCCCCCTGCTGCACCAAGTAAGTGACCTGTCATTGATTTGGTTGAACTCATTGGTACTTTATAAGCATAGTCTCCAAATACTTCTTTGACTGCCATTGTTTCAAACTTATCGTTATAAGCAGTACTTGTACCATGTGCATTAATATATGAAACATCTTCTGGAGTAAGTCCTGCATCATTGATTGCCATTTTCATTGCTCTTGCTCCACCTTCGCCTCCTGGTGCAGGGGAAGTAATATGATAAGCATCTCCAGTCGAACCATACCCAACTATTTCTGCATAGATTTTAGCACCTCTCGCTAATGCATGCTCTAATTCTTCAAGAACAACGATTCCTGCTCCTTCTCCGATAACAAAGCCATCACGATTTGCATCAAATGGTCTGCTTGCTGTTTTTGGATCTGGATTGAAAGATAACGCAGTATTTGCACAGAAGCCTGCTACTGACATTTTAGTAATCGGCGCTTCTGCCCCTCCAGTAATCATCGCATCAGCATCGCCACGCTGAATTACTTTAAAGGCATCTCCGATTGAGTTTGTACCCGTTGCACAAGCAGTAACCGTACAAGAATTCACGCCTCTTGCTCCTAATGTAATCGATACCTGTCCTGATGCCATATCTGGAATTAACATTGGTACGAAGAAAGGACTTACACGTTTATATCCTCTTTTTTGGAAAGTTTCATATTGATTTTCGAAAGTCTCCATTCCACCAATACCAGACCCAATCCAAACCCCAACACGCGGTGCGTTTTCATCCGTAATTTGCAATTCGGCATCCTTTACAGCCATCAGGGAAGCTGCGACTGCATATTGTGTAAAGCGATCCATTTTTCTAGCATCTTTTTTATCCATAAAATCCTCTGGATTAAAGTCCTTCACTTCTGCAGCAACTTTAGCTGGATATTCATCTGCATTTATTCTAGTTAATGGTCCAATCCCAGAAACTCCAGCAACAATATTTTTCCAGGTAGTTATTGCATCATTACCAAGCGGTGTTACAGCACCAATACCAGTAACAACTACTCTTTTATTTGTACTCATGACTTTTTCTCCTTTTTTGTAATTATCATCAACTTAAAAAGTATGTTCTATTTATATAGGAAGTAATTTATTATCTACCCCAGCGCATTGCAATCGCGCCCCAAGTCAGACCTCCACCAAAACCAACCATTACAAGTACATCATCATCTTTGATTTTACCAGCCTCTAATTCTTCCACCAATGAAATCGGTATAGATGCAGCACTTGTATTTCCATATTTATGAACTGTCTTCGATAGTTTTTCTTCCGGTAAATTCAATCTTTGTCTAGATGCTTCCATAATGCGAATATTAGCTTGGTGTGGAATAAGGAAGTCTACGTCTTCTTTAGATAAACCAGCTTTCACCAAAACATTCTCACTGCTTTCTCCCATTTGGCGAACAGCAAATTTAAAAACTTCTCTACCATTCATGTAAATATAGTCTTCCTCATCTAAATAAAGATGTTTTCCACCAGAACCATCTGCCCCTAGTTCAAAAGAAAGAATGCCTCTTCCTTCAGAAACTTTCCCTAATACAGCAGCTCCTGCACCGTCACCAAAAAGAACAGCAGTATTGCGATCTTCCCAGTTCGTAATTTTAGAAAGCTTTTCTACCCCAACTACTAGTATATATTTATAAACTCCTGTATCAATAAATTGTTTTGCAGTTATCATCCCATACATAAAACCTGCACATGCAGCACTTAAATCCATCGCTGCTGCTTTTTTAGCTCCTAGTTTCTCTTGAATCATACAGGCAACAGAAGGGAATGATTGATCTGGCGTAACAGTTGCCACCATAATCATATCAATATCTTCTGGGTGAATACCAGCATCATCAATTGCTTTCTGTGCTGCAGCTAATGCAATATCAGATGTATCTGTATTGTCGTCTGCAATTCTTCGTTCTTCTATCCCAGTTCTTGTTCTAATCCATTCATCATTCGTATCAACCATTTTTTCTAAATCAAAATTTGTTAAAATTTTCTCTGGAAGTTCACGGCCAATACCAATTATTCCTGTTCCCAAAGCTTTCAGCTCCTTTATAGTCACCGGTTATCCGGTATATGTTTCGTTTATGACTGTTAATATGAACAGTCTTTTCATAAAATCTTATTAGAATGATTGCTACAATAATGCCAGTCTGGTTGAGTTTAAATCGGTGCCTTTTGTAATTCACAAACAAAGAAGCTTACCATTTTCTTCGTTTCTCCTAACTGTTATTCAAGAAAAAAGAAAATAGTATTCATACAGTATATATTATTATCAATTATTATGACTTGGTACTAATTTTATCAAATTCCTCTACCCTTTTGCAACATATTTTACTTTCTATTACATTGGTCTAAGCATTCCTTGATATTTATCATAGCATATTAAGAGCATCATTCCATGATCGTGAAATAGGAGGAAATATTGTGGAGGATTTTAAAGATGAATTCTATGATGAAAAAGACAAGGAAAAAATAGAAGAGGAAGAAATTGAAATTGATCACTTTTCCATGTTTATGTTTGGTACAAACCGTCAATCCGTTAGAAAAAAGCAACAGATTGAACATTCTCAGCATAACGACAAGGAACCATCCTACAACAGAAGAGAGAAAGGGGATGATTGGATTCTTGGAAGAAGTGGCGGAAATACAAAGCAAGTGGAAGAAAAAGATGAAAATGTAAATATTGATGCGGTAGCAAATTTTTTAAATCAAATTGACATGGAGCTTCTGATTAAAAACGTTGATATGTTTATGACATCGGCAAATGACTTAAAGCCTATTTTTAAGAAAATTACCCCATTTATAAAAAAATGGATGGATTAACTTTGCAAGATATCATTACTTGTTAATCCATCCTCTTTTATTATTTTTAATTTTTACTAACGGATCAAATGATTCCACATAATTGCAATCCATTTACAATACCATCCTCATCGTTACTAGTTGTAACATAGCTGGCTGATTTTTTCACAATATCAAATGCGTTTCCCATTGCAACTGGATATTTAACGAGCTCAAACATTTCTAAATCATTTAATCCGTCTCCAAATGCATACGTATTCTCAACAGAACAATTTAAATGAGTTAACAAATACTTTATGCCCGTTGCCTTTGACTTTCCTTTGGGGTAAATATCACATCCATAAGGTGAATTTCTTATAAACTGAAAATGTGGGAACTTCTCCTGATAATAGACTTCTTCATCCGGTTCACAAAAAATTAACATTAAATGAACGGGTTCTTGATTGTACAAGCATTCATTTATAGGAGGATATTTCCCACCTACTCTTTCATAATTCTTCCTAATTAAAGTAGAACCCTCATTTGTAACACAAATCTTTTCCGCATTATAGAACGCCATTTCATGCCTATTTTTAATTGTATCCAGATGAAGTTCTTTTACTACACTTACTTCTAATGGATTTTCATAAATCGTTGTTCCTTTATACACTACATACTGTCCATTCATAGCAACTACTGAATTAATACCTGTTGCTTCTAATATATATCCTATTTCCATTAATGTTCTACCTGTAGCTATAATAGGCTCAATCTCGTTTTCCATTAATTTTTTAATTGCCGCAATAGAACTATCTGACACAGTAAGCTCACTCGTCAGAAGTGTTCCGTCTAAATCAAAAAATACAATTTTGTTCGTTTCCATATTTGTTTCGCTCCCATTCATTTACTTAAGAAGGGGATTTCCACCCTTTCCAAACGTATCCTTCCACTGACTCTGAAAGACCCTAACATCTCTAGTAGTTGCTGGAAAATCAATTAATTTTTCAATTATTTCAGGAGCTACAGTTATAGTATGAGCTCCAGTTAAACATGCTTCATAGACCTGTTGTACGTTTTTAAAACTTGCCGCTAACACCTCTGTACTAATTTTATGTGTGGTAAACAGAGTAATTATTTCACTCACTACACGAATGCCATCTCCAGATAAATCATCAATCCGATTAACATAAGGAGCAACATACTTTGCACCTGCTTTTGCCGCGATTAATGCTTGAAATGGAGTATATATCGTTGTGGCTAACGTTGGTATTTTTTTAGCAGTCAACGCTTTTATTGCTTTTATCCCTTCTTCCGTAACAGGAATTTTTATAATTATCTTCCCTGAAATCCTTGTTTGGAAATACTCAGCTTCCTTTACTATTTCACTTGCATTATCTGCGATAACTTGAATAAAAAGCTCTTTCTCTTCTCCTATTATTTTCCGAATATCTTGAAGAACTTGAATATAGGGCTTTTTTTCCTTTACGAGAATAGAAGGATTAGTAGTCACACCAGAAATGGGATAATATTCATTTATTCTTTCAATTTGCTCATAATTTGCTGAATCAATATATAGTCTCATGGAAAGATTCTCCTCTTTTCTTTTAAAAAAATTTAGCAAAAAATTAAAAATAGAAGATTCCCAATTCATTATCAACATGCACCTTATTTTTACTTAACTCATTGCAATGTTTATAAATTCTAATTGGAAATCTCCTATCGAATCTTTTACTCGGAAACAATTCGTATTTTCGTACCAATTTCTAAAACTGGCATGTCTTTATCTTCTATATAAAGAGTACCAGGAAGTTCAGGAGTTGTGGCCCCATTAAAGCGTAAAGTAATATGTCCCATAGATGTTAAATTTTGTTCTACAATTTCGCCAACAGATGTTATTTCATATGATTCATTATTTATCATTACTTTCTGACCTGTTTTTATCCTATCCTTGACACCAACTACTTCAATTCCGTAGCAAAATTCTGCTAATTCTTTAGGTGCTCCCTCTCCAAAGAGAATGATCATCTTTTCTTCTACAAAGCTTGTGGCTAATGGCCCTATACTATTAATTGTGTTTTCGTAAATTGTTTTCATCTTAACCGGCATATTGAGATGCCATTCGCCTCCATTAGTTGTTTTATTATCCTCTTTCTTAATTACTATATAATCCAAAACTTGCTAACCAAGCAACGAATACTCGTGGTACCCCTATTAAAAATCTTGAATATAAAACGGACGGTACCCCTACTTCTACTGTTTCTGCTTCTGCCTCTGCTAGACCTAACCCGACAGGAATAAAATCTGCTGCACATTGTGTATTTATAGCAAAAACTGCAGGTAACGCTAAGTTCGGTGGGATATTCCCCTTACCAATTTCAACACCTATTAAAGTTCCGATAATTTGGGCAATTACCGCCCCAGGTCCTAATAACGGTGATAGAAATGGTAAAGAGCATATTAAACCGATTAATAAGAGACCGATAATGTTTCCTGCTAATGGAGACATTAAATTAGCGAATACGCTTCCAATTCCGGAACCTTGAATGATACCAATTAATAATGATACAAATGCCATAAATGGAATAATTGTATTAATTAATGTTTGAACTGCTTCACGACCAGCTTGATAAAAAGTACTGATTACTTTCCCTGCTCCAAGCCCTATTTTTGTAAGAAGTCCTTGTTTATGATTTTCAGCCAATGTTTGAGAGATTTTTTTGTCTGTACTATATTTATATTCTTTCTTAGGTATATTATCTTCCTTATCTACTGAACTCGCATTCTCCAAGACAGCTTCGTTTTCCATAAGTTCAATTTGATTTAATCCTACCGCAGACACATAAATATCTTCTGTGATAAATTTTGCTAAAGGACCACTTTTCCCTGTAGGCATTATATTAATCGTTGGTATTCTTTTTTGTGGATAAATCCCACATCTTAATGTCCCACCACAATCAATAATTGCAATGGCAATTTGCTCATCAGGTACAGAGGTTTTAAATCCATTAACCGCCTCCACTCCTGTTAATTCCACAATTTTATCAACTATATCTGGCTTTGCTCCTCCACCAGTAATATATACAATTTTATTTCTTTGCTCCGTTGGAGTAACTATCAGCGGACCACCAAATCCACCATTCCCTTTTTTTATTTTTATCGTTCGATAATGTGCCATATCGGTATCCTCCATCTTAATGATTTAAATTCACTTCGGAATTTAATTTTATTCCTTGCTGTTTTTCTACCATTTTCGTTGTAAAATCCGTAATCCAACCTGCGAAGAAATTCATAACTAATCCCACAAGGAAGTACCTAACCGCTAAATCAGCCGTGCTAAAGCCTAATTGTTCTATTCCTGCAGCAATTCCTAGGAAAATAAATAGCTCTCCTGGATTAATATGAGGAAATAGTCCATTACTTGTGTGACAGAAGTAAGATGCAGATGCATAATAACTAGGTTTATATTTCTCTGGTAAAAATCTTCCTAACGATAATCCCATTGGATTACCTAACATAAATGTCCCTAATAATGGCAAAACTAAATATCTTAATAATGGATTTTTGGAAGAAGCCGACGCTAAACGATTAATGCGATTTTCACCTATTAATTGAATGATAGTATTCATCGCTACCAGTAGTAATAACACTACTGGAACTATACCTGTCATCCAGGAAATGAACGTCTCTGCTCCTGTATCAAATAAATTTCTAAATCCTTCAGCAAACTTTATGATATAATCCATGAATTACACCTCTTCTTATTTTTTAAATGAAACGGCATTTTCTGCTCGTATCATCATTCTTTTAAAGAAACTATCTTTTTCTGGCACGACTCCACCATTCATAATTATCTTGTAATTATTCGAGGCATCTAAAATTGCATCTCTTAGTAATTTATTGCAATGCTTTAAATCTTCTTCTTTTAAATTTCTAATATTCTTATCAAGAAAACCTGGCAAATCTCGAAATTTCGCCATTACGGTGACTCCTTGCATTTTTTTTGCGGCAAGGATTCTGCCATTTTTATTGATTGCAAACAAAACAATTGTGCCTGCTTTAATCCGACCAGGTTTCTTCCCAATCGCTACTTTTCCCATTCTTCTTAGTTCCGAATAACCTTTAGTAAAATGTTTAATCTGTAAAAATCCCAATCCCATTTGAATAACAAATGCTCCTGCTATTAAAAGCATAATTATAATTAGTTCCATTCATTCACATCCTAAATATCCTTCTCTATTCCATCCTCGAGATAAAGACATAAATCTTCATATTTTTTAACTTGAATTAATTTATTCACTAATTTTGTATTAGAAGATATATTAATAATTTCATCATAAATTTTCACTAATAAACTAGCATCATATTCTGTATGTTCTGGTAAAGCTAACAAAAACACTAACTTTAACGCATGATTATCCTGCCAGACTGTTTCTGGAAAAATCCCTACCGCCAGCTCTATTTTGTCTGACTGATAATTGAGGGTATGTGGAAGTGCAATATATTTATCAAATATCATCGACCCTTTTTCTTCTCTTATTTGCAAGCGCTGTTTGAAGCCATCATCCACATAACCATTTAAAGTTAGCTGATCAACCATCCAATTTAGATTTTCTGAGTAACTTAACGATTTATCTAAAATAAAGAATTTTTGTTTATTTAGCAGTAGTTTAATAACAGAATGGAAACTTGTACTACTATTTTCTTTTATTTTAAATTTATCTAAGTAACTAATATGTTCGATTTGTTGCAGAACCTTTTTCTCATCAAAGATTTCATTAAGGATAACTAACGGCGTTTGAATGGCATAGGGTATATTAACTGTCGAAAAGACAATATCATACTTATCTAATGTATTCTTACTTAATTCATTTTCAGAAAAGATATCTATTTTAGTATGGGGGTCGAGTATTTTTTTCAGCTGCATTGCGACAATTTTTGCTGTCCCTCTACCAGTTCCACATACCACTACTACCTGTTCTAATTTCTTTAGATTGTCCTTGTTATTCTCAATGAAAATACCAAAGTATAATGCGATATATCCTAGTTCTTCTTCTGAAACTTTCATTCCATATTCTTTGAAAATACTTTCTCCAACTATTTCTGACATTTGATATGCCAAGGGGTACTTTCCTTTGATATCTTCTAATAAAGGATTTTTCAACTGGATATTAAACATTAATCGATTTATCATAAAAGTAAGATGATATTGTAAATCCTTATAAAAATCTCCACTTTCTTTTACCTTATTTAAATTAAACCCTAAATAAGTGATGCTATTATCCAAAAGATTCGTGATTTCCTTTGTTACTATAATACCTTCAATGGAATGACTATTAATTGGTGTCCTTCTCCCGACGATTGGCAATGCAATAAAAAGAATCTCACATCTAGGTAGGTTTATAGATAATTTCCTTTCAAGAACTTTGCCTATTTCTAAGGCTATATTGAAATCAGGTGAATTTACTATCTTATGGTAGTTATCATCCATTTCTTTTATAGAGTGACCTTTTAAAAAACGATCAAGCATAATAATAATAGAATGAAGTAATCTATCTTTCGTACTTATCTCAAAGTCATAATGATTGGCCACTTCTATAATTGCTTCTTTAATATCTTTATCCAATGAATCTTCGGTGAAAAGATATGGAAATAAATTATCCAGTATAAAAAATCGCAAATCTATTTCTCTACCTTTTAAGTACATTCCCTTGTTCTGTTTTCCTTTGATGGCAAGATTATACGTTTCAAGAGCCACTGAAGCTTTTTTTAATTCATTCACTAATGTTGTTCTTCCTAAATTTAGCTCAAAGGCCATTTCATCCATAGTTATTATTCCATCATCATTCAATAACATATCGATAACAGTTGCGATTCTTCTTTGAGGTGAATCAACCATTTGAGAGAGTTTATTAAACTGCTCTATAACCCTATTAAGCTTTTCCTGATTGTGGATTTTCAAAAAAAAACCTTTCCCTCTTTCATTAATCAATTCAGCTATTCCTTCTAATTCTTTATTAAATTGCTTAATAACTAGCCGAACTGTTCTTGCACTTATCCCCATTTGTTGCGCAAGATAATCTAAAGGACAATACATTTTTTTAGCTGTTAATTCTATAATTTTCCCTATGCGACTACTGGAATTTAAATCAGCCATTTAATTACCACACCCTTATATCCTGTTGTTCATATATGAACTATGCTTATATTCAATTCACTAAATATATCATAAAGCATTGGTATATTAACTGATTTATTCATTAAATGGTTAGTTATTAGCCACGTGATTTTCCACCTGATATATTAAAGGTTGTCCCTGTAATATAACTAGCTCTATCTGAAGCAAGATAGGATACTAAATCACCAACCTCTTTTAATTTCCCCTCCCTGCCAATCGGAATTGATTTACTGTAATCAGTTGATAGATCGTCTACAGTAACACCTCGAGTATAAGCTAAAGCTTCATTGTAAGCACTCGTGCGTAAACCTGTTTTCTCTAATATTCCTGGAGCAATAGCAACTACGCGAATATTATATGTCCCTAACTCTTTTGCCCATGCGCGAGAAAATGAGATTAGCGCTCCTTTGGTAGCAGAATAACAACTCTGACCTGCCGATCCTTCTTGACCAGCTTCAGAAGCAACATTAATAATTACCCCTTTACCTTGCTTCAGCATTTCCTTTGCTGCCGCTTGTGCACAAAGATATGGACCTTTTTGATTAACCGCAACCATAAAGTCAAAGTCTTTTTCATTTAATTCATATTGTGGTTTTTCTCCTTTTATATCAACTAGCAATCTTGGTAAGTTCACACCAGCATTATTAACTAAAATGTCAATCTTTCCATATTGTTCAACAACTTTATTAATCATTCGATCAATACTTTCTTTATTGGTGACATCACATTTAATAAGAAAAGAACCGTCTGCTTGCTGTCCCTCTTCTCCTACTAAATCAGAGATAATCACCTTCGCACCATTATTAACTAACTCTTTTGCAATAGCAAAACCAATCCCAGAAGATCCACCTGTTACAATGGCAACTTTCCCTTCCAGGTCTAACCATGAATTATTCATTTAAATTTCCCTCCTCATTATTAAGCGTTTTCATTTCTATGTTTTTTAGTATAAAGCTCATTCTTTATTACATTAATACCTTTATTTGCACATAATTGTGCAGACTCCTGTATTAATTTAAAAATGTATGATTTCCTTCCATTTCAGCTAAAGCTGCGAGTATTCCTAGTCATTTTTTAAATTTTTTTGTTCAAAAAAAAAACAATTTTTCAAAAGATATCAAGCTTTCTTTCGAGAAATTGTTTTTGATTTTCTATTTTAATTTAATTTCATCTGGCAACTTGCCTGTATTCTTATAGCGGTCTAAGTCTTTTTCCAATCGTTCTATAAACTCTTTATCTACATTGGGGCTATATTTCCCTAGAAAAATGGTATCATCTCTAATCCCACAGGAGCGATTTCCAGACTTTAGTTTGCCTTCATCAAATGCTTGAGCAATTTGCCCATAAAGCTTGGGGATATCTTGAATGGTGCTTGTTAAGACAGCATACTTCCCAATAGTGGACTGATCTGAAATATATCCAATCGCGTATAAACCATTTTCTTTCATTTTTTCCAGGATCCCCACATGAAAACTATCACCAACTGGATAAACCACGTCTACATGTTGACTGATCTCCTTATCTAACAGGTTCATTGCCCTTTCACGGTTATCCCAATCATTAACGAATTCTTTCAAGACATCTACATCCTTATTGATATAGTGGACGCCTGCTTCAAAACCAGTGGCTTCCTCTTGCCATTCGTATGCACCAATAACCCCAACCTTATTTGTTCTTGTCATATGTCCAGCAACCATCCCGCCAAAAAAGCCCATCGGATAATTCTCTAGTCTAATATTACTTGTATTCGGTTGTGTTGCAGGTTCTCTTCCATTTAAACTAACAAAATGGATGGAGGGAAATTTATGAGAAAGAATGTTAAAATACTGCACAAAGTTTCCGCCGTGGCCAAAAATTAAATTGACCCCTTTTCCCTGTAATTCCTTCACTGCTCTTTCTGCAACTGTGTAAGAATCAATAGACTCTTTATAAAACACATCTACCCCAAGTTTCGTATGTATATTTAATAATCCTTTATATCCTTGCGTCCCCCATGCCTGATCATTTACTGTTCCAACTACAAGAAGACCAACTTTTTCTATTTTCCCTTGTTTCTCCAGTGAACTATTAAAGAATAGAAAAAGGAAAAGAACACACGCCATTAGAGGAAGGATAAAAAAAAGCTTTCCCCTAATTATTGATTTACGAATGTTCATCCATGCACTTTTCATTGTATTTACTCCTATAATACTGCTAAATTCTATTAAATAAGTAATGCCTTTTTTGCTTTTCTATGTTATCCTCTATCGTCCCTTTGTTTTCAATGATTACTTCTTGTAAATTTCGAGATAATTGCAATGTCTTATTTGTTTTTGGTATATCCCATTGTAATTGTTCTAAGCATCTTTGCCAATGGTTTATTTCCTTACTCTTTAATAGAATATCATTATTTTTTCCTTTCGTTGTCATTTTTACTACTTCCCTTACCGCATCTTCAATAAAAATTGCATCCATTGTATACTCGCGTACATTTAACTGAATATCGTTCTTCTCTTTTCCCTCTACAATCTGTTGAAATAAAAAATCATTTGGCTGCCACGGACCATAAAGTGTTGGTAGATGAATTACTTGTATATCATGGTCAACTAAATTATCTTTTAAAAAGGTTGCAAACTCTCTTTCTGACTCTATAGAAGTAATATTCACTAAAAAAATCAACTTTTTACCGCAGCTCTTTTCTTTATCTCGAAAATTTGAAAACAGACTTTGGACCTTTTCGTATATTGATATTTGTTTTAATGTATAAAGGTCAAAATATATATGTTGTACATTTGAATCTTGGAGAATAAAAGGGAGCTTATCCAAGCTTTTCTCACTAAAATTCGCATTGCGCCCAATTTCCATTTTCTTATCTTCTAAATCTTCTATCGAAACTTCCGGATAGGAGATGCCGATTATTTTCTCTCCTTCTTCTAATAATGCGGAGCATATATGAAAGCCCACAAACTGATAAACGCCAAATATTACAGCTTTCTTCATGAAAAAGCCTCCCATTAAAATTACTTAATGTATCATATGCAATAAAAAAGACAATTATTTCATATGCTTAATAAAAGCTTGATTTAGTACCCATTCTTCTATGAAAAATTCAAAAAAGATGGTGCCTAATATAGCCTATGCTACTTGGACACCATCTTTTCTCTCAAAGCGACTTTTCATATTTTTTAAAAAACGTAGCAATTTGTTTCGGAATGGCACTCCTTTTCTCCGGTAATACATAAGAAACAAAAATAGGCAGGTCTTTTTCTTCCCAAATTACAGAAGCTTTTTTTAATCCATTTGATTGGTAATAGGATCTACCGTTATGCAAAATGTGAATAATTTTTGTTGGGATGTCTGCCTCATCTAACTGATACTCCTTTTTCTCCTTTACCATTTCGAATAACTCCTGCTTATTCGTATTAAAAGCGATACTTATCTCATTCGTTAACTTTTTTATAAAAAACTTATGCTCTTTCTCTCTATCTAAATGTTCTTTTAAAGATAAAATTGGGTTTAGCAAAACAACAGATCGAATATTGTCTTTCATCTCCATCATTAATTGGATCGCTGTCAGTGCCCCCATTCCTTCAGCAATTATATGAATTCTCTGGTTTAATATTTCTGTTCGAATAATATGTTCATATAATCTTTTCGCCAATTGCAAAGCTTTTTCACTGCCCCAGTTCTTTCCATATAGATTGGAATAAAATATCGTATATCCATTATCCCGTAACGATTCAATTAAATTCCGCTTTCCTTCATTTTGGTTCCAAAAACTATTACTGTCGGTTACATAATTTCTTTCGTCTCCAATTATTAAGATACCGAAACCATTAGGTCGATGAGGATAATGTATCATGTTCCATTCGGTATCTAACAGGAAGTTCCGGTTCTCCATCTTAAAAACTCCTTTTTAGCATTTTCCTTCTAATAATGTATGTCTCTTTTATTAAAACGTAAGGGAGTTTGCCTATATTTCAAGAAGAAATGCGGAGTCATCTCAGAAAATAATCAGATTTTTTATCTATTTCTGTTAAAGGAATGACATATTAACAGAATCGGAAATACTATTTATAATGGAAAAAGTGAAGAATTTAAGAAAGCTCTATCATTCACATTTATTATTTAGCTTCGATGTGGTAAGATGGTTATGATAAGCAAGCTATAAAGAGGTGATTTCGGTTGCGTTACATAATGACAATTTTTTGGACATTTTTACTTGCTCAAATGTTAGTTTATGTTGTGGGTTCAATGAATGGGGTTCCTTTTAATTTTTCAATGGGGCTAATTCTGACAGCTGTCTTTTCCGTACTAGTTTTCATTTTATCAGCAATTATTCCAGATGAACCTGCTCATGAAAAAGGTTCTCATTAAAAATCTGTATATTGTAAGATTGGGTGATTAAATATATGCACTAATAGGGGAATACTATTCGTGTATTTTGTTTAATCACCTTTTTTATTGCAGCCATAAAAACATGCCTGAATACAAATATTTACTCGTTTGTCCAATTGTATTCAGGCTGTTACAAACACTTAATAGTCGAAAATTACAAAGTATGTTTTAAAATTATTTGTTCCTCTTCTTCATCAATTAAGACATGATCATTTTCTTTTACTTTACCAGCAATTATATCTTTTGCCAGCAGTGTTTCAATTGTTTTCTGTAAATATCTACGAAGTGGTCTTGCTCCAAATTTTGGATCAAATCCATTTCTTGCAACAAATTCTTTCGCCTTTTCCGTCATATCAATAGTGATATGCTGATCTGTAAGGCGTGCTTGTAATTGAACAACTAGCTTGGATACTATATCTTTAATATTTCCGAGTGATAATGGTTTGAATAAAATAACTTCATCAATTCTGTTTAAAAATTCTGGTCTAAAATGTCCATTTAATTGATTCATAACGCCTTCTCTTATTACTTCGGGTATTTCCTCTGCTTCTCCCGTTTCTAATAAAAGATGGGAACCAATATTGGATGTCATGATGATGACTGTATTTTTAAAGTCCACTGTTCGTCCTCTCGAATCTGTAATCCTGCCATCATCAAGAACTTGAAGCAGAATATTGAATACTTCTGGATGAGCTTTCTCTACTTCATCTAATAGGACAACAGAATATGGTTTTCTTCTGATTGCTTCTGTTAATTGTCCCCCTTCTTCATAGCCTATATATCCTGGAGGAGCACCGATTAAACGAGACACAGCATGTTTTTCCATATACTCGGACATATCGATACGAATCATTTGCTCTTCACTATCAAAAAGCGTTGCCGCTAAGGTTTTTGCAAGTTCCGTTTTCCCAACACCTGTAGGTCCCAAAAATAAGAAGGAGCCAATTGGTCTGTTTGGGTCTTTTATTCCTGCTCTCGCTCTTAATACTGCATCACTGACTAACTGCACTGCCTCTGCTTGGCCAACCACTCTTTCTTGCAGAATTGCTTCTAAGCGTAATAATTTTTCTCTCTCTTTCTCCACTAGCTTGGATACAGGAATCCCAGTCCACCTTGCAACAATATTGGCAATTTCCTCTTCTGTCACTTCTTCTCGAAGGAGACGGTTCTCTTGTCCTTGTTTTATCTTTTCTTCCATCTTCTTAATTTCTTTTTCTAATTTTGGAATGCTGCCATGTCTTAGCTCAGCTGCTTTATTTAAATCATAATTATTTTCTGCATCCTCTAACTCTCTCTTTTTTCGTTCAAGCTGTTCTTTTTTCTCATGGATGGATTGTAAAGCATCCTTTTCCTGCTGCCATTTTGCTTTTAAGACATTAGAACGTTCTCTGTGATTAGCTAATTCCTTTGCAATAACCGCAAGTCTCGCTTTACTTTGCTCATCCTCTTCTCCATGCAATGCCGCTTCCTCAATTTCAAGCTGCATAATTTTTCTTGTTAGTTCATCTATTTCAATTGGCATCGAATCGATTTCTGTACGAATCATCGCGCAAGCTTCGTCTATTAAATCGATAGCTTTATCCGGCAAGAAGCGTTCTGTTATATACCTGTCCGATAAAGTTGCAGCTGCAATAATAGAACGATCTTGAATATTTACACCATGATGAATTTCAAATCTTTCTTTGAGTCCTCTTAGTATAGCAATCGTATCTTCCACTGTCGGCTCTGAGACTAAAACCTGCTGAAAGCGGCGTTCAAGTGCAGGATCTTTTTCAATATATTGACGATGTTCATCTAATGTTGTGGCACCAATACAGTGAAGCTCTCCTCTTGCCAGCATCGGTTTAAGCATATTTCCTGCATCCATTGCACCATCTGTTTTTCCTGCCCCGACAATTGTATGCAATTCATCAATAAATAAAATGATTCTGCCATCACTATTTTTCACTTCTTGTAAAACAGCTTTTAAACGTTCTTCAAATTCGCCTCTAAATTTGGCTCCTGCTACTAATGCCCCCATATCTAAAGAAAAAATAGTTTTATCTTTTAGGCCTTCTGGGACATCTTTTCGAACGATCCTTTGTGCTAAACCTTCTACAATAGCCGTTTTTCCCACTCCCGGTTCCCCAATTAAAACAGGATTATTTTTGGTCTTTCTTGATAGTATACGGATTACATTACGAATTTCATTATCACGACCAATCACTGGGTCAAGCTTGCCCAACTTTACTTCTTCTACTAAGTCTCGTCCATATTTACTAAGTACTTCATATGTCGCTTCGGGATTTTTGCTTGTCACTCTCTGTGTCCCCCTTATCTCTTTTATTACTTTCTTTATTTCCGCTAATGAAATATCTTCCTCTTTCAATATTCTTCCTATTGCAGAGGATTCTACTTTATAGGCTGACAGTATAAGATGCTCTACAGATAAGTATTCATCTTCCCATTCCCGCATCTCTTCTTCTGCTTTCATTAAAAGCTGCTGCAAACCAGCAGTTATATATACCGTACCTTGTTGAGAACCACTAAATGATACTTGTGGCTTTTTCTTTAATTCTTCCGCTAATTTATCGCTCACTCTATTTGGATCTTTTTGTAACTTGTTTAAAATGGCCGTCATTAAATTATCCTGTTGATGAAGAATTGCCATAAATAAATGAATATCATCTATTTCTTGATGACTTTCTTTTCTTGCAAGGGATTGTGCTTCAGTTATGGCTAATTGGACTCTTTCTGTCATCTGCTCTACGTTCATTTTACAAGACTCCTTTTTTGACCTTTTTTGACCTTTGTTTTTATTATAGTATAATTTATCCATATGTAAAGGGATCTCTCTTGGACAAAGAGTATATTCAAAACAATGATCTCAAGGAGATAATCATCATGAAGCAGACTCTTTAGAGAAATCCCTTTTTAAATCATTATACGAGTATTGGTATCATCGTATAATATTGGGGTTACCTTATTATGGTTTTCTTTGATATGTCCATAATCGATTATGATTCGATGTTTCTGGAAAGCGGTCTCCAGCTTTCAGTTTTAGCATTTGAGGATTATTTACGTTACTTCCGGTTTCACCAATTTCTATATACAATCCATTGTTTGGTGCCTTTTGCCCTGGACGAAACTGTCTATTTTGACCCAAAATAAACTCCTCCTTTATCCATTACCAATTCAAATGCTAAGTAAACACGAAGCAAAAAACGTGTTACTTAACTGCTTATTAGTATTACCTTTTTTCAAAGTGAACATTACGGAAAATAATGACTGGCTTTTTATTAGATAAATACATTTTCATTCGAGCATGCTATAAGTACATACCTATAAAAAAAACTAAAAAGACTGTTAACAAACATGTATCTGTTAACAGTCTTCACAAAAATTATTTTAAAATTTCCACCAATAATGCCTTTTGTGCATGTAATCTATTGCCGGCCTGCTGAAAGACGTAGGAATGACTTCCATCGATAATTTCTGATGTTACTTCTTCTTCACGATGGGCTGGTAAACAGTGTAAAAAAATGTAATCCGATTTTGCATGGCTCACTAATTCTGCATTAATTTGAAAGCCTTGGAAATCTTTTAAACGCTGCTCATTTTCCGCTTCTTGCCCCATACTGGTCCATACATCTGAGTAGATAGCATCGGCCTCCCGAACAGCTTCTATAGGATTATGAGTAAGGACAATTTTACTGCCACTTATTTTTGCAAAAGAATAGGCAAGTTCCGCCACTTTTTTATCGACTTCATAATTTGGTGGTGTCGCAATGGAAATATCGACTCCTACTTTCGAGCAAGCGATAAGTAAAGAATGAGCCACATTATTTCCGTCCCCGATATACGCAAGCTTTAGACCTTCCAAACTCCCTTTTACTTCCAATAAAGTAAGTAAATCTGCTAATGCTTGACATGGATGATATAAGTCCGTTAATCCGTTGATAATAGGTATGGTTGCATGCTCTGCTAATTCTTCGACAATATCATGAGAAAAAGTACGTATCATAATGGCATCTACATATTGGGATAACACTTTTGCGGTGTCTGATATAGTTTCCCCTCTGCCAATTTGCAGATCTCGACTATTTAAATATAGTGCATGCCCTCCGAGCTGAGTCATCCCCGCTTCAAAGGAGACTCTTGTTCGCGTTGATGATTTCTCAAAAATCATTCCTAATGTCTTTCCTTTTAGAGGGGCTATTATTTCTCCCTTTAAGTGTGATTCTTTTATTGCCTTCGCCTTATCTAATAATTCAAGGATTGTTTCTTTTGAATAGTCAGCCAATGTTAATAAATCTTTTCCCTTTAAATCTAGATTAGATGTAATCATCATACTGTACTCACTCCTTTTCTTATATTTGTATGCCATTCCTGAATCGAATGAACGGTTATGTCTTTTCCTTTAAAAGAGGAAATAAATGCTTCGAGACTTTCTTTTTGCGTGAAGGTAATAATACGATTTCTCGTTGCTAATTCGCGAGATTGTCGATCTTCTTGTAAGTTTGTTGGATTATAAAAGGCAACTGTACTCTTATCTGCTAATAACGATTCGACAGTCTGGCTATCAGCGATTTCAACTGATAATTGGACTTGGTCTGCTTTTTCATAAAGATCTGCTAGATCTTCTGTTGTTTTTAAAACAATTTTCATCTCCTGTTTTGGCATTTTCTTTAAAGTAGGGTGAAATACTTTTCTCAACGCATCTTCTACCGTTTCTGCAAGTGCAATGCCTTCTCCTGTAGAACGCATTTCTGGTCCCAATTTAGAATCTAGCCCTTTTAAAGCATAATTGGAATAAACAGGATACTTAATACAAGTAAATTCTATATCATCCGAATATGTTTTTTCTTTTTCAGTCAATGTATATTTCCCAAGCAATATTTTTGTCGCAATTTGTACTAATGGTACACCAGTTACTTTGCTTACAATCGGTACTGTTCGACTAGCGCGAGGATTTACTTCCAATACATATACCTCTTCTTTATTGATAATATACTGGATGTTCATTAGTCCTTTATAGCCTGTATGCTGAACAATTTTTTTTGCGTAAGTGATCATTTTTTCTTTTACGCTTACTGATAAATTTTTAGCAGGCAATATAGATAAACTATCTCCCGAATGTACGCCCGTTTTCTCGATATGTTCCATAATCGTCGGGACACAAATATCGATTCCATCTGTTGCTAAGTCCAACTCTGCTTCTGAAGCTTCCATAAACTGATCAACAAGGACAGGGTAAGGTACATCCGTTCGTAAATAGGATTGTAATTCTGCTTCATTATTTATCCGTTCCATTCCCTTGCCGCCAATCACATAAGATGGACGGATAAGAACTGGATAGCCTATCTTCTTGACTGAAGCAATAACCTGCTGCTCATTTTCTGCGTTATCTCCTTGGATATGAGGAATATCTTCTTCTTCCAATAGCTTATAAAATAAATCTCTATCTTCTAAAACATCGATTGTGTCACTGTTTGTTCCAAGTATATGGACACCATAGGATTCCAGTTCTTTTGCTACATTAAGAGCAGTTTGACCTCCTAATTGGACAATGACATCTTCTATCCCTTCTGATTCGATAACATTCATAATATCTTCCACGCTTAATGGTTCAAAATACAAACGATCTGCCGTGGCAAAATCTGTACTCACGGTCTCTGGATTATTATTAATAAGGATTGTTTCCAGACCTTCATCTTTTAAGGCAAATACGCCATGAACCGAGCAATAGTCGAACTCTATTCCTTGACCAATTCTGATGGGACCACTGCCGATAACAAGTACTTTTCGTTTAGCACTTTTATTTTGCTCATTTTCACCATAATAGCTGGAATAGTAGTAATTAGTTTTTGCTTTAAATTCTGCTGCACAAGTATCAACCATTTTATAAATAGGCATCACTTGTAACTGTTTGCGTTTTTCTCTTACCTCTTTTTCAAAGCAATTCCACGCATTTGCTAAGAAAGCATCACTAAACCCTTTTTCTTTCCATTGCAGCAAACTCTCTTTTGTTACTGTTTGGAGGGAAGTATGGAATATTTCTTTCTCCATCTCAATCAATCTTTTAAATCGATGAAGGAAGAATAAATCGATTTTTGTTAAATCATGTATTTTAGCAATTGGTTCCTCTTTCCTAATTAGTTCTAAAATGATAAAAAATCTTTCATCCGTTTGTTCCAGCATTTTCTCGTATAATACTTCCACTGACATATCTTTTAATTCTCGAAGAATTAAATCATTTCCTTTTATCTCAAGAGAATGGATTGCTTTTAGCAAGGCCCGCTCCAGATTGCGGTCTATTCCCATTACTTCTCCTGTCGCCTTCATTTGCGTGCCGAGTTTTCTTGATACAGTAGGAAATTTATCAAATGGCCACTTTGGTATTTTTACTACGACATAATCTAATGCCGGTTCAAAGCTTGCAAATGTATCTCCTGTTACTGGATTAATTAGCTCATTGAGACAATAACCAACTGCCAGTTTTGCAGCCATTCTAGCAATCGGATACCCAGTAGCTTTTGATGCAAGGGCGGATGATCTACTCACCCTTGGATTTACTTCAATTAAATAATATTTCTTACTGTTCGGATCTAATGCAAATTGGATATTGCATCCACCTATAATTCCTAGGGCGGAAATGATTTTAATAGAAGCAGAACGAAGCATTTGATATTCTACATCTGTTAATGTTTGAGACGGAGCAATAACGATACTATCCCCCGTGTGAATTCCGACTGGATCGATGTTTTCCATATTGCAAATGGTAATACATGTATTCATACTATCACGCATTACCTCATATTCTACTTCCTTAAAGCCAGCAATACTTCTTTCCACTAAGCATTGACCAATGGCACTTTCCTTCAAACCGCCAGATACTAGACTAATGAATTCTTCCATATCCCCAGCGATACCACCGCCTGTTCCACCTAAGGTATAGGCAGGACGAACAATGATAGGAAAGCCAATTTCATTTGCAAATTCTATCGCTTCATCGACTTTATGCACAATTTTACTTTCTGGTACTGGTTCATTTAATTGATACATTAATTCTCTAAATGCTTCTCTATCTTCTCCCTTTTTGATTGATTCAATAGAGCTTCCCAGCAATTTCACTTGATACTTTTCTAAGATGCCTTGTTCACTTAATTGAAATGCCAGATTTAATCCCGTTTGACCTCCTAAAGTAGCAAGAATTCCATCAGGCTTTTCTTTTTGAATAACCTTTTCTAATACATCTACTGTCAATGGTTCAAAATAAATCGAATCAGCAAAAGTTTCATCTGTCATTATCGTAGCCGGATTATTATTTACAAGGATGACTTTATATCCTTCTTCTTTCAAAGCCATGCATGCTTGTGTGCCAGCATAATCAAATTCAGCTGCCTGACCAATTACAATTGGTCCTGATCCTATTACAAGTATGGTTTTTATCGTCGTGTCTTTAGGCATATGCGAAAACTCTCCCATTATTTGCTTTAACATTTTCTATAAATTCATCAAATATATAACATCCTTCTGAAGGACCTGGATTTGCCTCTGGATGAAACTGTACCGTTTGCAGTGGATAAATGCTGTGAGACAGCCCTTCTACTGATCCATCGTGAAGATTATAAAATCTTGCTTCACAACCTGTAGCAGATAGACTTTCTTCTTTTACTACATAGCTATGATTTTGAGAGGACATAATCACTTTCTTTTTCTTCCGATCCATTACAGGATGATTGGCTCCTCTATGTCCAAATGATAGTTTGGTAGTTTCTGCCCCTAAAGCTAATGCTGCAAGCTGATGTCCTAAACAAATACCAAGAGTTGGGTAATGCTTAATCATCGCTTTAATCGTTGGTAAAATACTGATTAACTCCTTTGGATTCCCAGGTCCATTTGATAAGAGAATGCCATCAGGCTGCAGTGATTTAATGCTAGTAAATGGTGTATTATAGGGAACAACCGTGACTTTACACTCACGCTCTAATAATGCTGTTAACATACTTTCCTTTTTTCCAAAATCAACAAGGACAATATGATATTCACCCTGTCCATACGTTTGAAAGTTCATTTCCGAAACCTTTGCTACTTTGACATCCTCCTTTAAAGAAAATGCAGGGATGGAAATCTCTTTTTCTCCTGTGATAACGGCAGGCATAGAACCAGATTGTCTTATATTTTTTACAATAGAACGGGTATCAACATGTGCTAGCATTGGAATATTCCATTTATTTAAATATTGCTGTAAGGAATATTCAGCTTGATAATGGAATGCGTCACTATTCGATTCATATACAATAACTCCTGCAACATGTGGCTTTTTACTTTCAAAATCTTCTTTGTTTATGCCATAGTTTCCAATTAACGGGTACGTAAAAACAATAATTTGATCTTTATAGGAGGGATCTGTTAGTACTTCCTGATATCCTGTCATTCCAGTGAAAAATACGATTTCTCCCTTTATTTCTTTGGCATCGCTAGTTGTAACGAACTCACCTTTATATTTCACACCATTGCTTAAGTGAAGATAACCTTCCATTTGTTAACACCTCTATAATGAATGTATAGTTACTCTTTATTTCTTATAATTATACATCATCATGCAAAAAAATACATGTTAGATTGTTACTTTTGCATGAATATTTAAACTTTTTTGTATTATTTCCATTCCCTTAATAAAATCTTCCTGTGAAGTATTAAGACTTGGCAATAAACGTATAACCTTTTCCCCAGCATTTAAAACGATTAAGCCTTCTCTTCTTAATTCTCCTAATATCGAAGCAACGGGTATATCCAATTCAATTCCAATCATCAATCCTAAACCTCGAATGTCCTTTACATGTTGATTTCCGGCTAATTTTTCTTTTAAAAGGCTAAATACCCATTCACTTTTTTTCTTTACTTCTTCTAAGAAAGCTGGTTCAAAGATTATTTCCATCGTTTTAACAGCTGCTGCCATCGCTAAAGGATTCCCTCCAAATGTGGTGCCATGGCTTCCTGGACCAAAGAACTCCTTTAGCTTTCCATCTGCCACAATAGCTCCTGTTGGAATTCCATTTGCCATTCCTTTTGCCACACTAATAATATCAGGTTTAATACCAAAGTGTTGAAAGGCAAAAGCTTTTCCTGTTCTACCCATTCCTGTTTGAATTTCATCAATTAGCAGCAAGACACCCTTTTCTTTGCAAATTGCTTCAACACCTTGTAAAAATTCTTGAGAAGCTACATATATACCGCCTTCTCCTTGTACTATTTCAAGCATTACGGCAGCTACGTCTTCTGTTAATTGTTCTTTTAATGCATTTAAATCGTTAAATGGAATATACTCAAATGTCTCCAGCATCGGTCCATAGCCTTGCTTTATTTTATCCTGACCTGTTGCTGACATTGTTGCAAAGGTTCTGCCATGAAAGGATTGCTGGAAAGTAAGAATTTTTGTTTTTCCTGTTGCTTTTCTAGCTAGTTTAATGGCTGCCTCATTTGCCTCTGCCCCACTATTCGCAAAGAAAACAAGATCTAACCCTGATGCCTTCGTCAATATTTCTGCTGCCTTTTCCTGCACTTCTAATGGAAAAAGATTCGAAACATGCCAAAATTTATTTAACTGTTGTTCAACAGCATCTTTTACTTCTGGATGGCAATGCCCTAAATTACATACTCCTATTCCTGAAGTAAAATCTAAATAAACGCCACCATTTTTACTATACAAATAACTCCCCTGTGCAGATTCTGGCTCTATTTCCCATTTTGAGTAGGTTGGGAATAAATGACTCATTCTACAATCCCTTCTTTCACAACAATTTTTGTTCCGATTAATTCTTCACCATCAAAAAACTGTTTTTTTCCTGATATAATCATGACACTATTTAACCCACTTTCCAGTGCTGCGATAGCAGAGGTAACCTTCGGAATCATGCCTCCATTGATCTGTCCAGTATTGATGTAATGAGTGATTTCCTCTTGTGCCATTCTTGCTTGAAGTTCTCCATCTATTAAAATTCCTGCCACGTCTGTTACAAAAAGGCATTGTTCGGCATGTAAATACTTCGCAACTGCCGATGCTACATAATCTGCATTAATATTTAATTTTCTTCCGTCTTCTGTAATCCCTAATGGTGTTAGGACGGGAATCAAATTTTCTTCTAAAAGGGAGGAAAGCAACCTGATATTAACTTGGGATACCTCTCCGACTAGTCCAAGCTTTTCTTCATCAATAAGAGAAGCATTTATGCAATTATTATCCGTTCCATTGAGTCCAATCCCATTCAAATCATGTTCTCTTAATAACTGAACAAGCTTACGATTTGTTTTGCCAGACAGGACCATTTCGACTATTTCCAACGCCTCTTTCGTCGTTTTACGAAGTCCATTGTGAAAGGCAGCTTTCACTTGAAAATAATCAAGCATTTCATTGATATCAGGACCGCCTCCATGGACGAAAACTAGTTGATAGCCTTTATTCTTTAACCTTTTTAAACTAGTAAAAAATTCTGATGTTAGTTGATCGATTACACTTCCGCCACATTTTATAACAATGGTTTTCACTACAGTATCACCTCAAGTTCTGTAGCTGGCATTTATCTTGACATAATCATAAGATAAATCGCAGCCCCAGGCTTTTCCTTCGCCCTTGCCATTATGCAAATCTACAAATATCTGAATAAAATCTTGGTTTAAATACTCGATTGCCGTTTGTTCTGAAAACGACTGTGGTTCACTTTCCTTAAGCATAAGGATATCGCCAATCGCTATGTCTACTCTTGATGGATTAACGGCTGTTTTTGTTTGACCGATAGCGGTGATAATTCTTCCCCAGTTAGCATCTGATCCATAAATTGCAGTTTTCACTAAATTAGAGCCTACTATTTGTTTCGCAATAATGCGTGCTTCTTCGTCATTATTGCTTCCTGAAACCTTTACTTCAATTAGCTTTGTTGCACCTTCACCATCTTTAGCAATCTGTTTAGCCAGACTCTCACATGTTGTAGATAAAAGCTCCACAAAGACCGGATAATCCGGATGCTCTTCGGTAAGAGGTTCGTTTTTTGCCATGCCATTTGCCAGTACAAGGACTGTATCATTTGTAGAAGTATCTCCGTCTACTGTAATTTGATTAAAGGTAGTAGGAATCACCTTACTTAACGCAGCTTGAAGAACTTCCGATGGGATGGCTGCATCTGTCGTAATAAATCCAAGCATTGTTGCCATGTTAGGATGAATCATGCCAGATCCCTTTGCTGTTCCTCCCATCGTAACAGTTACCCCCGCAATAGTTGCAGAATAGCAACATTTTTTCATTACTGTATCAGTCGTTAAAATGGCTTCTTGAAATGCTTCTGCATTTTGGGGAGTAGAATGAAAGATTAATTGATTAATTCCTTTTTCCATTTTATCCATTTGCAGATATTCACCAATCACACCTGTTGAAGAAACTGCCACATATTCTTCCTTTATTTGAAGATAATTGGCCATGATCTTTCTCATTTCATAGGCATCCTTTAAGCCTTTTTCCCCTGTACATGCATTTGCACAAGCACTATTTACGACAATTGCTTGAATTCGTTTTTCTTTGGCAATAGATTCCTGCGTTACTTTTAATGGTGCAGCTTGAAAGTGACTTGCTGTGTATACAGCGGCACAATTTGCTGGAACGGCACTTACTATTGCGCCAATATCTTTCTTATTGTATCGAAGTCCAGCATGGACACCGGCAGCTTTATAGCCAATTGGTGATACGATATTCCCATCCTTTATCTCCTCTATATGGGATTGAATATTATTCATAATCTGCACGTTGGCTCCTCCTTATGGGTAAAGCGGCAGAAACTGCAAACCAGCTGTTTCCTCATAGCCATTCATAATATTTGCGTTTTGAACAGCCTGACCCGCAGCCCCTTTCATTAAATTATCAATAACCGATACGATCGTTATCCTGCTAGTCCGTTCATCCACATTTATTCCAATATCACAAAAATTAGAGCCTTTAACTTCTTTTATCGAAGGATAGGTAAAAAGTGGTCTCACCCGCACAAAAGGACTGTTTGCATAAATTTCTGTATATAAATCATGAATTTGTTCATTTGTGACACTTTTATTTAAGGTAGCATATATGGTTGCCATTAATCCTCTGCTTGTCGGCATAAGATGGGTAGAAAAAGTAATAGCTTTCGATTCAGAATTCCAATCAGCTAATTGTTGTTCTATTTCTGGAATATGCTGATGTTCATTCACTTTATAAATTTTAAAATTTTCGCTCATCTCAGCAAACATATTAGCTCTTGAGGGACTCCTACCCGCTCCTGAAATACCAGATTTAGCATCCACAATAATACTATTTGGCAATATCAAGTTTTCTTTTACTAGGGGTGCTAATCCTAAGAGGGTGGCAGTCGGATAACATCCCGGATTGGAAATTCTCGTGCTGGTAGCAATTTTTTCTTTATTCCATTCAGAAAGCCCATAAACAAAGCTATCAATAAGGTCAGTGGAAACAGGCTCCTTTTTATACCATGTCTGATAATCACCTGTACTCCTTAAGCGCAGATCCCCAGATAAATCAACCATTTGAATCTCTTTATCTGCGAATTCTTGAACGAGCTTTCCGGATACACCTGTAGGAGTAGCAAAAAAAACAATATCGCATTCTTTTGCTATTTTTTCTGGATTAATTGGTTCTAGTTTGTTGTCCATTATATTAAATAAATGAGGATATTCATTCCATACTGGGACTTCATCTCTTGTTGTATGTACAGACTTAATTGTGAATGAAGGATGACTATGCAAAATTCTGATTAATTCTGCACCACCATATCCTGTTGTACCAATTATAGATACTTTCATAACTTCCTCCTTCCGAGTATAAATGTATATTTAATCATTTTTATTTATATTTATTAATCTAAGATTCTCTTATTATAAAAACTACTTCATATAAAATCAACACTTTTTCATAAAAGTAATAGTTTTCTCATTTTTCTGATAATTAACAAGGTATTTGAGGATAACATTTCCATAATTAGCGATGAGAGAGACTTAACAAAACGAAAATGATTAGAATAAAGGATATTATCAGCAGAAATTTCATAAAAATTTTTAAGCCTGCACAATATATGCCTTTTATAAAAATACAAAATTCATCAAAAACAAAGCAGCCAAAATACACTTAGCCTCCTGTAAAAGCTTAAGGGACATTCTACTTCTTGCAAATACTCGAGTGACTGTCGAAAGGGAAGTGTATTCAGACTGCAGGCACTAAACAGCAAAATTTATAAAAACAATCTAATCAAATATCCATCTCTCATTCTCTTCCTAAAATTTCCGTCAATAGAAATTCATTTAACAACATCATCATATGAGGGTTTTATCTCGTGGTGTCAGAAATTTTCACAAAATGCTTATCTATAGATCTTCTACCACAATATAGGCAGCTTTTACAGGTCCGTGAACACCAACTACTAAATCCATTTCAATATCTGCTGAGTTACTTGGCCCCGTGATATAATTAATACAAGATGGGAGTACTTCTCCGTTTTGTACTTTTTCCCGTAAAACTTTTGCTGCTTGCGTCATTCTTGGCACAATTGTACTTTTTGGAACGATTACAATACTATTTATAGGTAAAAAACTAACTGTTCTGCCACGATCTTTTCCACTATACACAACAACAGTACCTGATTCCGCTAACGTAAGTTCACTTATGGTAATCCCTATATTCGCTTGTTCTGCTTTAGAAATATTTTCTTTTCCTAAGGAGGCATCCCATTCAAAGACATCGATATTCTCATCAGGCAGTTTCTCTTTTAATAGTGGTTCTAATCCATATTGCTGATAACGTGGATCTTTCCAAGTAACAATCTTCCCGCCACCAAATTCTTTTATTAAATGATGAAGTGTATGGTTCAATTCCTTTTGTGAAGTAATGACTAAATCAGTATGAATAAGTGTACATTGGGATTTTAATACTTCAACTAACTCATCCTTTGACGCATCTTTAAGCACTTCTTCTTGTGGGCAATAATTCCATTTTGGCTTTTCAAGTTTTATTTTTCTTTGTCTGCCCAATCTCGACGCAATGGTTTCAAGAAAAGCATCTCTGTTATGGATTGTTCCTGTCATTATTTTTCCTCCTCCTTCTCTCGATTCTTGAACCAATCACGAAATCTCTCTTTATTTGGGGCAGGAAGATCACGAATATCTGTCCATTCTTTTAACATTCCGATCCCTTTTGTAATCTTGTCTCCTTTTACTAATGGTTTCGTCATAGCTGGTGCGATTTTCGAGCCTATATTATACAGCTTTGGCGAAGAAGCACCGATGCCAAATGCTTTGAATATCATTTTTTCAGAGATTGGGGCTTTCCCTTCCTTTTCGACTATTACTTGTCGATGCTTATGCAGCAGCTCATGAAGCGGGATTTTAACTGGGCATGCATCTGTACATGCAGCACAAAGAGTAGAAGCATAGGGAAGCTCTTTATATTCTTCATATCCACCTAATAGTGGAGAAAGTACTGCTCCAATTGGTCCAGAGTAAATAGAGCCATAGGAATGTCCACCAACCTGTCTATATACAGGGCAAACATTTACACATGCTGCACAGCGAATACATTGGAGAACAGATTGAAACGCTCCACCTAAAATATCTGAACGACCATTATCTACAATCACTAGATGAAAGTCCTCTGGTCCGTCCACATCCCCAGCTTCTTTTGGACCCGTTAATGTTGTTACATAACTTGTAAGCTTTTGGCCAACGGCACTTCTTGTCAACATCCCCACTAATACTTCCATTTCATTAAACGTGGGAACAATGCGCTCCATTCCCATTACGACAACTTGTGTTTTCGGAAGTGCTGCAACTAAATCAGCGTTACCTTCATTTGTTACGAGTGTAATCGAGCCTGTTTCTGCTACAGCAAAATTGCAGCCTGTAATTCCCATATCTGCCGTTAAATATTGATTTCGAAGCACTTGTCTTGCATGCCATGCTAATTCTTCTGGCTTTTCAGTATTTGTATAGTTTAATTTTTTTGTGAATACATCCCGGATTTGTTCTTTATTTTTATGCAAGGCCGGAACCACAATATGAGATGGAGGATCATGGTCATCTACTTGCAGAATATATTCTCCTAAATCTGTTTCAATTACTTCACAGCCTGCCTCTTCTAACTTTTGATTTAACGAGATTTCCTCCGTTACCATAGACTTTGCTTTTACTACTTTTTTCACGTTTTTATCTCTTGCCACTTGTTCAATATAGGCACTTGCCTCTTCTGCCGTTTTAGCAAAATAGACATGACCGCCACGTTTTGCCACCTGTTCGCTTAATTCATATAAATAATAATCTAAATTTTCTAAAACATGCTGGCGAATTTCTTCCCCGTGCGAACGCCAATCCTCCCAGTTTCCCATTGCCTCTGTCACATTGTTTTTTCTCGTTTGAATCGTTTGCTGTGCTTTGGAGACAGCTCCACGCATAAAGTCATTTCCTAGTTCTGTAGACACCCTATCTTTAAATTTTTGTGAACTTGTTTTCATCGACATAGCTTTTCATCCCCCTGTTAGGCTCGACTATTTAAAATTTCTGCTATATGTAAAGCTTTAATTGGTTTACCCTTGCGAGTAATTCTTCCCCCAATATTCATTAAGCAGCCTGCATCTGCACTAACTACATACTCGGCATTTGTTGATTCTACACAAGCTACCTTTTCGTCCACCATCTGCTCAGATATTTGCCCCATTTTCACAGAAAAAGTTCCTCCAAAACCACAGCAATTCTCTTTTAATGGTAATTCAGTATACTCTACTCCTTTTACATTTTTTAATAGCTTAATAGGAGCCTCTTTTACCCCTAGTAATCTCGTCATATGGCAGGATGTATGATAGGTGACCTTCCCATTGAAAGTTGCTCCCACATCTTCCACTTTTAAAACATCAACAATAAACTGTGTTAGTTCAAATGTTTTAGCAGCAAGTTCTTTTGCAATGGGCTCCCATACTGGATCCCCTTTAAAAATATGCTGATACTCATGGAACATATAGGCACAAGAACCAGAAGGGCAGACAATATATTCTGCATCTTGGAAGGATTTCATCATTGTTTTCATCACTTCCTTTGTTTCCTTTACATACCCACTATTATAAGATGGCTGGCCACAGCATATTTGTGTCGCAGGAAAATCGATTTCACATCCTAGTCTTTCTAATAATTCCACCGTTGCTTTTCCCACATCACTTTGAAACATATCAACTAGACATGTAGCAAATAATGTCACTTTCATCCTAAATATCCCCTTTTTAAGAATAAATGTACTACCCATTTGATGTTTATATTCCTATGAACAGGTCATCAGATGACTTGTTTACAATAAGACTGGCTCACGATAAATAGATAAAAAGAGTTACATACTTCCCCCCTATTTGATTTTGCTTATTTAGACTACTTCCTAAAAATTAGTAGATTTTAGAAAAATGAATTAGTTGGAAGGTTGGAACAACCAGAACACAAGCATACTCAGCTGGGATTAGTGAGACATTTGAGATTATGTATGTCTAAATAAACAGCGGTTTATACCAAGTCCTATATATTTTATGTTCCATCCTCATTACAGTAATTTTAAATAAATATTTCCATGAAGCGCTTTCATTAATATAGACTTTGTCGCTAAAATTTGCAAGAATAAAAAATGCAAATATCAATTTTGCAATAGCGGATCATACCTTCTGTTCTTTTTCAGCAAAATACTTTTGAAGCACTGCTTCTACCTTTTGTAAATGATAAAGCATCGCCTCACTCGCTTTTTCCGCGTTTTTTTCTAAAATAGACTCATAAATAGTAAGATGTTCCTCATAAAGTCGTTCCGTTGTTGTTTGTTTAGAAAACAGCCATAAACGTCTTGTTTCTTTCATTGCTTCCTGCATTATATCAGAAACGTTGAGCAATAAATTTACCAGCAAAGGATTTTGTGAAGCTGCTGCTACGCCTAAATGGAAGTTTAAATCTGACTTTTCACCTAATTCTTCTACTCCATTTGCCTGTTTCATTTCTTCTAGCGCCTGTTTCATTTTTTGCAAATCTTCGTTTGTACGTTTATTCGCTGCTGCAGCTGCAGCACCTACCTCCATAATCCTTCTTACTTCAAGGAGGTGATTTAGATCTTTTTCCTTCATCAAAATTGCTGTAGGAAAAGAAAAAGAAATTTGATCGGCTTCAAACCTTTTCACATAAGTACCTTCCCCTTGCTTCATTTCAATTAACCCTTTAGCTTTTAATGCGGAAAGTGCTTCCCTTACGGCTGAACGGCTTACTTGGAAGTTTTCGGCAAGCTGCTGTACAGATGCCAACTTTTCTCCAGGCTTTAAAGCTCCTGAGCGAATTCCTTCATGCAAGGCTTCTGCAATTTCTTCATAAATTTTTTTTGGACGGATCTGCTTAAATTCCATCGTTCTACCTCCAACGCGTTCATCCTTTTTATTGTTATTATACTGCTAAAAGTTACATTTTGCATAAAAAAAGACATAATATTGTCAATTTTATGTTGTTTTTTAAAAACTCTCATTTTATAATAGGTTCATCGAGTCATCAGATGACCTAATATTTTACAATTTATTTATGATAACGATTACTTCATCTGATAATTTAGATCAAACATTCATTAGAAAGAAATCGTAAGTAAAAAATTAAGGGGGCTGAAATAATGACGTTTACTCAAGACTTCACTGCTGTTGGCGACAATTTAGCATTATCCGCGATAGCTGCCGTAATTCCAATCTTATATTTTTTTTGGGCACTTGCCATCAAACGCATGAAGGGACATATGGCTGGAATTACAACCCTGCTTCTTGCTTTACTCCTTTCCGTAACCGCTTTCAATATGCCTGTTGGAATGAGTATTATGTCTGCGAGCCAAGGCATTGTTTATGGCTTATTACCTATTGGCTGGATTATTGTCACGTCAGTGCTTTTATATAAATTAACAGTGAAAAGCGGACAATTTTCTATCATACGAAATTTTATTTTGTCTATTACAGAGGATCGTAGACTTCAAGCATTGCTTGTAGCTTTCTCATTTGGGGCATTTTTAGAAGGCGCTGCTGGCTTTGGAGCACCTGTTGCTATTTCTGCTGCTCTTTTAGCTGGATTAGGCTTTAATCCATTATATGCTGCAGGCATCTGTTTATTAGCTAACACGGCACCTGTTGCATTCGGAGCGATAGGTATCCCAATTACTGCTGTTGAGGGACCAACTGGTATTCCGGCTTTTGAAATATCAAAAATGGTTGGTCGACAATTGCCTTTTATTTCCGTATTCATTCCGTTTTATCTTGTCATTATTATGGCGGGTTTTAAACGTGTATGGGAAGTACTTCCTGCTATTTTAGTATCAGGTATATCATTTGCACTTACACAATATTTATCTTCTAACTTCCTCGGACCTGAATTGCCTGATATTTTATCTGCGTTAGTTTCCTTATTTGCATTAGTTATTTTACTAAAGTTCTGGAAACCAAAAACAATTTTCCGATTTAAAGGTGAATTAGAAACAGCCGCTTCAGCTGAGATAAAAAAAGCTCCAGATCCTACATACTCTCCTGGTCAGATTTTTCATGCATGGTCTCCTTTTTTAGTATTAACTGCTTTCATTTCCCTTTGGGGGATACCTGTTATAAAAAATGCACTAACTGGCCATTATGAAGGGACAAATTTTATTTTAAAAGGTATTAATGGGTTGGGGGAACGATTGACTTTTCTGCCAGAAGTTCCATTACTTAACAATAAAATTATTAATGGCACTGGTGAAGCAGTTGCAGCTATTTTCAAATTAGAAGTGTTAGGAGCTGCCGGAACTGCCATTTTATTTTCTTGTATTGTAACAAAATATATTGCCCGCCTTTCTTGGAAAGATGTGTATGCAACAGCAAAGGAGACCCTTCATGAGTTGAAATTTCCAATTTTAACCATTTCATCTGTAGTCGGTTTTGCCTATGTAACAAATGCCTCTGGTATGTCTACAACACTTGGAATGACCTTAGCTAAGACAGGAGCTTTATTTCCATTTTTTTCTCCCGTATTGGGGTGGCTTGGTGTATTTATTACTGGATCTGACACATCTGCCAATTTAATGTTTGGAAATCTGCAAAAAGTAACTTCAATGTCTGTTGGTATGGATCCTGTCCTTGCTATTGCAGCTAACTCAAGTGGAGGAGTTACTGGAAAAATGATATCTCCACAATCTATCGCTGTAGCTTGTGCAGCTGTTGGTCTTGCTGGTAAAGAATCCGAGCTACTACGCTTTACCTTAAAACATAGTGTATTCCTACTATTAATAGTATGTCTCATTACTTTCCTGCAACACAATGTACTTTCTTGGATGATCCCTTAAAAAAATTAAAAAGAAGAGCAGTCTCTTAGATGAAAATGCTCTTCTTTTTCCGATCTACAATAATAATTGATTCTGAACCTCTTCCAACAGTATTACCTTTACTATATCCCCACATTTGTATCCAGATTCCCCTCCTGGCAAAATTGTAAGCCCATTGGCAGATGCCAAACTACTAACAATATTTGATTTGTCCATACCGCTAGTCCGAGTTTCTATCTTTCCATTTACAATAGATACCTTACTTCTAATAAGTCGAGTAAAGGAATTGGCATCTGGGAAATTCTCTTTTAATACCGCGTCCACAATAGGTAAGCGCGGGTTTTCTATAAATAAAAGGCTTTTTATGATCGGATTTGTAAATAACTCAAAACCAACATAGCAAGCAGATGGGTTCCCTGAAAGTCCAAATAATAATTTTCCATTTAAATTCGCTACCGTAGTGACACTGCCAGGCCTCATCGCAATTTTATTAAAAAGAACTTCTGCTCCAAGCTTACGGTAAATTTCTGGCAATAAATCATAATCGCCAACTGAAACACCACCTGTTGTTATCAACATGTCAACCGAATCTATTTTTTGGCGAATAGCTTCAAAACTTGTTTCCATGACATCTGGCAACTTGCCGAAATAGCGAGGAACCGCTCCTGCTCGTTCAATTTGTGCTAGTATCATATAGGCATTGCTGTTCCTTATTTTTCCTTCCTCCAGTTCCTCATGCACTTCCAATAATTCCGTTCCAGTTGCAAATAAACCTATAGTTGGTTTTTTGGCAACTGGAACTTGTTCTATACCAAATGTTGCTAAAACCGCCACTACTCCTGGATTGATTTTAGTTCCTTTTTTTAATAAGACTTCCCCCTTTTTTACATCCTCTCCTTGAAAAGAGATATTTTCTCCTTTATGTAACATATGATCTATTTTTATATATGTTTGGCCATTTTTTTTCCGCTCTACCGTCTTCTCAAGCATAACTACTGCATCGGCATCACGTGGTAACATGGCTCCTGTCATAATCCTGATTGCTTGGTACTCACCTATTTTTTTGGTCGAAACTTGCCCAGCACCAATTTCATCAATTATTTCAAACTCAACAGGCATTTCACATGATGCTCCATTTGTATCTTTTGCTCGTATTGCAAATCCATCATAGCTGGAACGATTAAATTTAGGCACATCATGTATTGCTTTTATATCTTCACTTAAATAACGGCCATTGCAATGATAGATTGAAACATATTCCTTTTCTCCTTCTCTCTTGTGTTCCATCACTCTGCTTATTGCCTCTTCTATTAGGATAGGAACTCTATTTTCCACTGTCATCGACTTTCACTCCTTATTTCCATGAACCAAAAAGAATGATGTATATCCTTCCACCATTCCTCCAAATCTCTTCTGTTGATTTTGTCATTTAATTTGTGGCATTTTATCCGCCTATATAAGACATTTCGACTTTTTTTCGCTGTTTTACTGTTTCTTCCGTTCTTTCATCGGAATAACGATCCCTTCTTTGTTCCCAAATGTTTTTTATAAAGCCTTCTAAAGCTGGATCATCTGCTCCTTCTCTAAGAAAATCACGAATATTATGGCCATTCCCATTAAAAAGACAGGTATATAGTTGGCCATTTGCAGAGAGCCGCGCTCTTGTACAGCTAGAGCAAAACGATTCGGAAACGGAGGTAATGAAGCCGACCAGCACACTTGCATCCTTATATTTATACTTTTTAGCTACTTCCCCAAAATAATCAGCCTCTACAGGCTCCAATTCAAAAGACTCTTGTAATTTCGCATATATTTCTTTTTTGGTAATAACATCCTTCATTTTCCATCCGTTAGTACTGCCAACATCCATATATTCAATAAAGCGAAGTTCTAGCTCATTTTCTTTACAATAGGTTGCCATTGGAATTATTTCGGAATCGTTCATTCCTTTTTTGATTACCATGTTTATTTTTATACTTAAGCCAGCATTTTGCGCTGCCTCTATTCCTTTTTTTACGGGAGCTACCCCTACATTGCGTCCATTCATCTGACCAAATAATTCATCATTTATACTATCTAAACTAATATTTACTCGCTTAAGACCAGCCTGCTTTAAATCACGGGCATATTTAGGAAGAAAAATTCCATTTGTAGTCAATGCAATATCCTCTAGACCTTCTAGTTGAATAAGTCTGGCAATTAGCACTGGCAAGTCCTTGCGTAACAATGGTTCTCCACCAGTTAACCTAATCTTCTCGACTCCCAATTTTACAAATATCCTAGCTATTCTTTCTATCTCATCATAAGTTAATAATTCACTTGGAGGAAGAAAGGGATAATCTGGACCAAAAATTTCTTTCGGCATGCAGTATTGACACCTTAAATTGCAACGATCAATCACACTAATGCGCAAATCTCTCAATGGGCGATTTAAAAGATCCTTCATATCATGCTTACTCCCTTTCCCTATACATTCACCAAAGTTTCACATTTATCTTTTTATCATACCATTTTTCATAATATACAGTATATTAAAAACAAAGAAAAAAAGAAGGTTTCCCTTCTTCCTCACTCACGGTTTATCGTACGCCTAAGGCAATTTTTGCATATCTGGACATTCTATCTTTTGTCCAAGCTGGCGACCAAACGATATTTACTTCTGTATCTTTAACTTCTGGAATATCTGTTAAAGCTGCTTTTACTTGATCCACAATAACGCCTGCGAGCGGACATCCCATTGCAGTTAGCGTCATGGTTACAACCAATAATCCCTCATCATTCAGTTCTAAGTCATAAACTAATCCTAAGTTTACAATATCAATTCCAAGCTCCGGATCGATAACAAGCTCTAGTGCACCCATTATACTGTCTTTTAATTCTTCATTCATTCAAAGGCACCCCTTATTTTTATTTATGGTAAAACGTATTTATCTATCTTCTAAAAAGGAAGCTTTATCTTTATAGTTACACTATAACAAATAATTATGATTTAAAAAAAGGATTTGAATCACGCTTTTACTAATCCTTCTGCTAAATGTTTCTCAAACCATTCCACCGTTTTCAGCATGGCTCTTCTGCTTACCTTATGGCCAGTATTATCTTCAGAAAGGTATTTTAGGCGATCTGGCGCATCTTTATATAAAGGTTTTATATGCTCATAAAATTGGTGGGAATAAGCATAAGGAACAACTTCATCTTTTTTACCATGCCAGAACATAAGAGGACGTTTTTGTAACATTTCTGGTGCCTTACTTAGGTCCAATTCCTCTAACTGTTTAATTAAATCTTCAATTTCATAATCACTTAATGGAAGCTCGTAGCCCCTCTTCTTTACTTCCGAAATGGTATAATGGGCAAATTTCTCATAATATGGCATTCCCATCAAGCTTACTGCCGTATTAATCCAAGGATACTTTCTTAATGCACCTAATGTAACGATTCCCCCCATACTTGTTCCTACAATCCCAATATATTGTTCATCGATTAGCTCTTTTTCGCTGAAATAATCTTTTATCACTTCTATTTCCTCAATCGTTTTCATCACGATATTCCAGAAATGCATGTTTAATTCCATCGCTGATAATCCTTGGTCTCGCTCTCCATGATACAAACAATCAGGCAATACAACACGAAACCCCTTCTCTGCTAAATGATAAGCGAAATGAAGATTGTGTTCCTTTGCACTAGTGAAGCCATGGGTAAATTGAATATATGGTCGTTTTTGATCATAGTGGTCTTTTTTTACAATATGCAGTACAGGTATTTCCTCTATATGTAATTTTTCAACCAAAATCATCGTTCAGCCCTCCTTTTTGGAAAAAAATAAATGATTCATGTAAAATAAAGGATAACTTCCTCTTTGATGATTAGGGAAACCAATCGGACTTTAAGGACTGTTATTTCCCCCTAATCATGCCATAAGCGAAAAAACGGCAAAGAATAGAAAGGGATTTATCTCTATCATTGATTTTACATAACTTAACATAAGTGAAAGTAGAATTAACGAATAAAGTGTAATAATATTTTATATGTATAAGTAAGTGTAACATGAAGTGGCTTTTTTTTCGAAAATTACGCCCCTTAAAGCTAGAATAAAAATTACTATATTGACACTAAAGGAGACATTATGACAGAAAAACATCTAATTGCCTTAGACCTTGACGGAACGTTATTAAAAGACGATAAAACTATTTCTCCTCTTACCAAAAAAGTCATCCAAAAAGCAATGGAGGATGGTCATGAAGTAATGATTGCAACAGGGAGACCCTTCCGCGCAAGTGAAGCGATTTATCATGAATTAAATTTACATACTCCTATCGTTAACTTTAATGGAGCTTTTATTCATCATCCAAAGGATACCGATTGGGGATTTTATCATTCTCCCCTTGATATACAAACAGCAAGGGATATTGTCGCCGCCTGCAATGATTACTCATTTCACAATATTATTGCGGAAGTAATGGATGAGGTTTATTATCATTATCACGATGAGAAATTGATTGATATTTTTTCATTAGGAAATCCAAAAGTAACTGTCGGAAATTTATTAGAATTTTTAGAAGCAGCACCTACTTCTATCCTTATTCATGCGGAGGAAGAACATGTTGCAGCCATTCGCAAGCATTTATCTGAAGTTCACGCCGATCTAATTGAACATCGCCGCTGGGCAGATCCATTTCATGTAATCGAAATTGTTAAATTAGGAATAAATAAAGCGATTGGCTTACAAAAAGTTTCTGATTACTACCAAATCCCACAAAGAAATATTATCGCATTCGGCGATGAAGACAATGATTTTGAAATGATTGAGTATGCCGGTAAAGGTGTTGCTATGGGAAATGCGATTGATGAACTAAAGACCCTTGCTAAGGATGTTACTTTATCCAATGAAGAAGACGGAATTGCTGTATATTTAAACGAAGCTTTAAATCTTCGTGTTCGCTAAAGCTGGTTATCATTACCGTCTTTAAAGACTAAAATATCGTCCATACTATAAGCGAAACAGTCACTACTGTTTCCGGGAAAATCAATGCTTCTTTCTGTCTTTCCAATTATACTCTAACACTCGGAGGGATCATCAATGGGAAAACGAAATAAATCGAAACGCTTCGTACAACAAGGAGTAGATTCCGTATCCAAGCATTCCGAACGTATCCCTTATCATATGACATATGCTGAAGCTGAGAGCTATAAAATGTCAAATGAAAGACAGTCTCATGGAGGATTAGAATAAATGGGAAATAGACTTTTTCAAGAAGCCAGACAAGCAGTTGAGGCAGCTAAATATGGAAATGGTAATGATGGCTTAGTGGATAAAGCAAAAAATGCCATAAGCTCTGCTTACGCAAATACCACATCAGCCGAACAACACCAATTAGCTGCATTACAAAAAGAGCTAGAGCAAATTCAGACACACTAATAAAAAAGCAGTCCAAGAAGGAACCCTCCATAAGCGATAGAAAAACAAATGCTTGGGAGAACGGCCTTTTAGGGGCTGCTTTTTCATTACCGAAAGTTTACTCCGGAGTAGCAATTCGCTTTTTTATACCAATTACGAAAATGTTTCTAGCACTACGGAATAGGGATCTCTTCCCTCTTCAGAAAAAAATATAATGATTGTTCCATTCGTCGGTAAATCTTTTTCCTCTATATGAATTTGCAGTGAGAATTGGTTATTACTAACTTGTAATTTCTGGTTTGCGATGAATTCATTGTGACCATCTTCGACAGAATAAAAAATGGTGCCTGTCGTAGTTGCTTTTCCTTCCACAAGATAATTCCCTCTTGTACCACTAACAGTTACATCTTCTATCTTGACTTGCTCTTTTCCTGAGTTAGCTGCTGCTGTTATGGTAAGAAACGGCAGGAAGCTGCTAATTAACATGCATAAGAATACGACAGTCGTTTTTTTCAATATCGTTCCTCCTTTAAGCTTTTCTAAAGAAACCTAGTACGGCTGTTGTTTGCACAACATTTGTAAATGCTTGGGGATCCACTTCTTTAATGATTCGTTCGATATCAAATAGCTCATAACGAGTCACGACAATCATTAGCATTTCCTTTGGCTCATTGGAAAATGCTCCTCTTGCTGGCAAAATCGTAATTCCTCTTACTAATTTTTCATGGATTGCTACTTTTAGCTCAGCTGTTTTCTTCGTAATAATCATTACCGTTAATTTTTGATGGGCTGTATGTATCGTATCAATCACTTTCGTTGCTGCATATAGATTAACGAGCGTATATAACGCTTTTTCCCATCCGAACATAGCACCTGCTGTGATAATAATAGCTCCATTTAGAATAAAGAAATAAGTACCGACAGGCTTATCCTGTACACGGGACAGAATCATAGCGATAATGTCCATGCCTCCTGTTGATGCACCCCACTTTAACGTTAATCCAACCCCCACAGCCGCAATGACACCGCCAAATACAGCATTTAACAATATATCATGGGAATAGCTTGTTTCCGGAATGATTTCCATAAATAAAGACATAAAAGCAACACTTAAAAAACTAAAGAAGGTAAATGATTTTCCGACTTTAATCCAACCAACTATTGCAATTGGAACATTCAGGATAAATAGTAAAAGCCCTGTAGAAATAGGCGTAATTTTGGATATAAGCTGAGCCACTCCTGCAAAACCGCTGGCATATACATCAGCAGGTATCAAGAAAAAATTCATAGCAATCGCATTTAATAGCGCTCCAAAGATAACAACGATTAATTTTTTTGTTAATAACCAATACATAAGTGTCCTCCAATACGATATATAGTAATTTTTACTATTTTTACTTTAACTATTCATTTGTTTTTTCTCTAAAAGTTTTATAAACTACAAATAAGTATGCCTTGTTTTCAAAAAACAAGGCATTTTCAAAGAGATTATCGTTATTTATCATAACCGTACTCCAATAACCATATGTTTTTATAAAAAAAAGAAAGAAGTGGAATGAATATGACTTTTAAAATCCTAGCAGATAGTGCGAGTGATTTACCTCTATCCTATTATGAGAAGAACGAGGTTACACTATTACCGCTAAAGGTTAACTTAGACGGTAAAGAATACGAGGATTTAAAAACGATTGAACCAGCTACTGTTTATAATGCTATACGCAGTGGACAAGTTCCAAAAACATCACAAGTTTCGCCAGCTTTATTTAAAGATGTTTTTACAACATTAGCTCAAAATAATGAAAAAGGTATTTATATTGCTTTTTCTTCGCAATTATCTGGAACATACCAAACAGCAGTAATGATTTCAGAGCAAGTAAAGGAGGAATATCCCGACTTTGCTTTAACCATCATTGATAGCAAATGTGCATCATTAGGTGCTGGTTTAGTGGTTCAAGAAGCAGTGAAACTCCGCGATCAAGGTAAAGACGTAAGTGAAATTATACCACGACTCCAATTCTTATGCGAGCATATGGAGCACTTATTTACTGTCGAAGATCTAGAATATTTAGCAAAAGGCGGACGTGTTTCGAAGGCCTCTGCATTCCTTGGCGGATTACTAAATATAAAGCCTTTATTACATGTAGAAGACGGGAAACTCGTTCCTCTTGAAAAAATCCGCGGGAAAAAGAAACTCCTGCGCAGAATGATTGACCTAATAGCAGAACGAGGAGATAAGCTGGATCAACAAGTGTTCGCGATCAGTCACGCAGATGATGAAGCAACAGCTGTGGAAGTAAAAGAAATGATTATGGAAAAATTCCAACCAAAAGATGTATTCATTTCCTCTATCGGCGCATCTGTAGGCTCACACACTGGTGCTGGAACAATCGCTATTTTCTTCTTAAATAAGCTACCTGAATAAGCACGGTAAAAAGTATAAAATTTACTTCTTTCACTCATACTAACAATGTTCTAACTGAACAAAAGCTGACGTTGAAAGGAGTATTTTTTTATGCCACATACTTCTGATAATGATAAAAAAGCAAAAGACAATAATGCATTGCGTCATGAAAAGAACATGATGCGTGAAAAAAACCGCAAAAAAGGCAAACATCAATACAGTAAAAAGACAGATCATTTGTAAGAAGATGGTTGCTAGATGAATAAGAAAAAGAGCTGCCAGATTATAGGCAGTTCTTTTTGATTGAAAGATTTCAGTTCAGTTTTGGCACTACCTCTAGCTGATGGAAAGTTATCGAAATCATACTCTATTCCGTTTTGCGGAAAAGGGCTCTGAGGTGGTTTCTCTGTTCCCGTTTTAGCTTTCTCTTTTACCAAACAGGCTCTGAGGCGAGTTCTCTGTTCCCTTTTAGCTTTCTCTTTTCCCAAAACGGGCTCTGAGGCGAGTTCTCTGTTCCCTTTTAGCTTTCTCTTTTCCCAAAACGGGCTCTGAGGCGAGTTCTCTGTTCCCTTTTAGCTTTCTCTTTCCCAAAACGGGCTCTGAGATTGCTTCTCTCTTCCCTTTTATCGTTCTCTACTGCCGAAACGGGCTCTGAGGCGAGCACCTCCTGAATTCCTAGATCTTTCTAAATAAAAAAGGCATTCCAAAGCTATAACCACTTTGAAATCCCCTTATATCCGCCTACATTTTAATTATTTTGATTATCTTCCTTTAAATACGTCCAGCCTTCTTCTTGGTACACTTTATTTTCTTTCATTAGTCTCCCAAGCGCTCGTTTGAACGAACCTTTACTTAAATTAAAACGTTCCTTAATGTCCTCAGGCATACTCTTATCCCCATAAGGCATTGCGCCTTTACGAGTTATTAAATAGTCTAAGATTAGTTGGGAATCTTTATCAAGCGCTTCTTCTTTTCTCGGCAATAATGAAACATTTACAGTTCCATCTAGCTTAACATCAATGATACGCCCATTTACTTTTTCCCCTAATCTTGGTTCCTTGCCTCGCTCAGATTCATGAATAAATCCTTTAAAGCCTTCTGCTGTATAAATCCAGCTTCCTACTTTTGCTGTTCGATAAATATACCCATGAATATTTTTATTAAAATCTTCTCTTGTTGCTTTTGCTGCCATTTCTTCAATAATAGGATCCGTTGCTGGTTTTACATATAAATAGTTATTCTTATTTACCTTTAATGTTATATAAAGCATATCGCCCACTTCTGGCCATACCTCTTCATGTACTGGTAAATCATCTTCCCCTAATAGCATGTCCTTTTTTAGCCCTATATCAAAGAAACAGCCAATTCCTTCTTTGCGGTCTGTTACTTTCACCCAATCGTATTTACCTACTGCAATGGACGGAATAAAGGTACTTGAGCAAGCTCTTCCCTGTGAATCACTATATATAAAAACGCGGACTTCATCCCCCTCTTCAAATTTTTGATCAGTTTCACTGAAGTGTAAAAGCACATCTTCGTCTTCCTCTTCAATTGTCAAAAAATACCCAAAAGATGCAATCCTAGCAACTGTTAATATTTCTACGCGTCCCATATAATCTCTTAACGACATTTTGTTTCCTCCTTAAATTCTTGTCTATTTCAACTTTATCTATATTCTGCTATCCTAATTATTCCCTTATTAACGAATACTTCATGCCTAAAGTTGTTACAACTGCTACATTTTACTATAATACAAGCATAAAAGAAATTGGATTTACTACAGAGTTGCTTTTAATTTGTGTTAAATTCCAATTAATCAGGAGGTAAATATGGCAAAAGAAAGTTCATTTGACATTGTATCCAAGGTAGATTTTTCAGAGGTTACGAATGCTGTCCAGCTTGCAATGAAAGAAATTCAAAATCGGTATGATTTTAAAGGTAGCAAGAGTAATGTGACGCTGGATAAAGAAGAATTGGTTCTTGTTTCAGATGATGAATATAAATTAGAACAGCTTAAAGATGTTCTTATTAGCAAAATGTTTAAACGTGGTATTCCTATTAAAAACTTGGATTATGGCAAAATCGAAGGTGCTTCCGGCGGTACAGTTCGTCAAAGAGCGAAATTAGTGCAGGGAATTGATCGAGATAATGCCAAAATTATTAATTCATTAATTAAAAACAGTGGCTTAAAAGTGAAAACTCAACAACAGGACGATCAAATTCGGGTTACTGCTAAAAGCCGTGATGATTTACAAAAAATTATTGCTGCTGTGAAAGAAGAATCAAAAATTACGATTGATGTACAGTTTGTCAATTATCGTTAATGAAAAATAACAGCGGACACCAAGCTGGTGAACGCCACTTTTCTTTCAGCACAAGATATTTATGGTGCTCATCATGTGTATGAACACCACTTTTCTTTCAAAAAAAGGTTTTTATGGCGTTCATCAGGCGGATGAACACCACTTTTCTTTCAAAACAAGATATTTATAGCGTTCATCAGGCGGATGAACACCACTTTTCTTTCAAAAAAAGGTTTTTATGGCGTTCATCAGGCGGATGAACGCCCCTTTTCTTTCAAAACAAGGTATTTATGGCGTTCATCAGGCGGATGAACGCCCCTTTTCTTTCAAAAAAAGGTTTTTATAGCGTTCATCAGGCGGATGAACACCACTTTTCTTTCAAAACAAGATATTTATGGTGTTCATTAAACAAAGGAACACCACTTTAATCAAACAACTTTCATCATGCTTACCCCTTCATTTCCACAACTCCATATCACTCAACCCTATTTTTACCATGTTTATTTAAAAGAATTTGGGAAAAATAAGTAAACATGTACAGAATTAGAAGGAGTGATTGAATTGACTAATAGTAATAAGGAACAATTACAACAAACATTTCCACCACAGCATCAAGATCAGCAGCCAGGCATTCAGACAGAGATGAATCCTATACCTAAAGATGTCGATCCCTCTTATAGAGGCTCTGAAAAATTAAAAGGAAAAACTGCCATCATCACTGGAGGCGATAGTGGGATTGGCCGTTCTGTTGCTATCTATTATGCAAAAGAAGGTGCTGATATCACTATCGTATACTTAGATGAGCATGACGATGCCCAAAAGACGAAAGAATTAGTCGAAGCTGAAGGAGTAAAATGCTTACTGCTTGCTGGGGATATTGGTGATGAAAGCTTCTGTAAAGAGGTTGTAAAAAAGACCGTTTCAGAATTTGGCAAGGTTAATATTCTTGTAAATAATGCTGCAGAGCAACATCCACAATCAAGCATTCTAGATATCACGTCAGAACAATTAGAAAAAACTTTCCGCACCAATATTTTCTCAATGTTTCACTTAACAAAAGCCACTCTGCCCCACTTACAAAAAGGAGATGCGATTATTAATACAACGTCTATTACTGCGTATAAAGGTAATGAGACATTAATTGATTATTCCGCAACAAAAGGAGCTATTACGGCTTTCACTCGTTCCTTATCAGGCTCTCTTGCGGAACAAGGAATTCGAGTCAATGGGGTAGCACCAGGGCCAATTTGGACGCCACTTATCCCATCTACTTTTGATAGTGAGCAAGTTGCTTCTTTTGGAGGAAATACTCCTTTTAAACGTGCTGGCCAACCTTGTGAACTTGCCCCAGCGTATGTATATTTAGCTAGCAATGATTCTACCTATGTAACTGGACAGGTTATCCATGTCAACGGCGGTACGATTGTTAACGGCTAATCTTTTTATATAAATTCACTCAGAATCGCTCGCATGCATTTTGCGAGCGATTTTTTTTAATGTAAACAATTCGCTTCTCTCCTTTTAAAATCTAGCTAAACTGGCAACACTAGTGGCAAAAGAGATAGCAAGATTACAAAGGGAGTGTGAGAAAAGTGATTGATTTAGCCTCTATTTACCATCGCAGTGGAGATAATTACTGTTATTTACAAAATAAAGACGCTCTCCATATCCGGATCCGGACAAAAAAGGCAAATGTCACTGAAATAGAATTAATCTATGGAGATCAATACGAAATAGTCGACTATCAGTGGGTATCCCAGCGGTTATCGATGGAAAAAAGCGGTTCTGATTCTCTATTTGATTATTGGCATTGTACGATAACAAATAAAAAAAGAGTTCGCTATGGCTTTATTCTCCGAGATTCGGAACAGCAAGTAACTTATACCGAAAAGGGATTCTTTCCATTTATTCCAGAAGATGCTGGCTTTTACTTTTGCTTGCCATATCTTCATCTGAAAGACGTTTTTACTCCACCATCTTGGGTATCACAAACGATTTGGTATCAAATTTTTCCAGAGCGTTTCCGCAATGGGGATAGCTCTTTAAATCCAGTTGATACTGCACAATGGGGACAAGAGGAGCCTGGCTTATATAATTTCTTCGGCGGAGACTTTCAAGGTATTATGGACTCCCTAGACTATCTTACAGACCTTGGGATTACGGGGATTTATCTTACTCCAATTTTTCACGCTAAAAGCAATCATAAATACGATACGATTAACTATTTAGAAGTAGACCCGCAATTTGGCGATAGGGAGATGCTTAAGTACCTTGTGAAAGAATGTCATAATCGAGGAATTCGAGTGATGCTTGATGCCGTTTTCAATCATTGCGGCTATCATTTTCCGCCCTTTCAAGATGTACTAAAGAATGAAGAGCGTTCACGCTATAAAGATTGGTTCCATATACATAAATTTCCGTTAAAAGAAAATGATATGCTGCATTATGAAACATTCGGTTTCTATGAAGCCATGCCTAAATTTAATACAGCCAATCCAGAAGTAAAAGAATATCTACTTCATGTAGCGAAATATTGGATTACAGAATGTGATATTGATGGCTGGCGCTTAGATGTTGCCAATGAGATTGACCATGAATTTTGGCGTTCCTTCCGATCTGTTGTAAAATCACTAAAGCCTGACATTTTCATTCTCGGGGAAATTTGGCATGATTCCTTACCGTGGTTAAGAGGAGATCAATTTGATTCGGTAATGAATTATCCATTACTAACAAAAGCATTACAATTTTTTGCATATGATATGATTTCCCCTCAACAATTTATGGAAGAAATGACCACAACCTTACAAGCCTATCCAGATACAGTCAATAATGTATTATTTAATATTATCGGCAGTCATGATACACCACGAATTCTTCATGAATGCAGCTACCGGAAAGAACGAGTGAGGCTTTTATTTACCTTTCTTTTCACCTACCCTGGCACCCCTTGTATATATTATGGAGATGAAATCGGCTTAGGTGGCGGCAGCGATCCTGGATGTCGAAAATGTATGCCTTGGAATACAGAAGAGCATGATACGGAGCTAAAAGAATTTGTTAAGCGATTGATTCAAGTACGCAAACAAAGTTCCCCTCTTATCAATAATGGCACTTTTTATTTTCTATCCCAGTCTGATTCCTGTTTAGCCTATTATACAAAAGAGGAAGAGGAAATTCTTTTAACGGTTATCAATAAGAGTGACAAGGAAGCACAATTTCTTCTCCCCTTTCCATTACGCGGAAAAAAAATCTCTCTTTTATTAACAGAAGAAGAGTATGCTGCTGAATCAGATGATCTTGCCGTAATACTAGGACCATATGAATGCAGTATCCTTCGTTTCAATATGAATTATGAATATATCCATACAAGGTAATCTATCAGGCGAACATCGATTAAGATGATCACCTGATTCTTTTTTCCAAAAGATGCAAAATAATGATTGTTTCCTATCTTTGAACGTACTATATTTACTATTATATCGAATTGTTACAATTGTCAGGGGGAAACAAAGTGAATCAGCAAACAGCACCTAAATCCATTGGGATTCCACTCCTTATATCGATTATCGCTATCTCATTTTCTGCGATTTTCGTAAAATGGTCGGAGGCACCTGCCACTATTTTAAGTATGTACAGGATGTGGCTTGCCTGTCTTATTATGATTCCTATGGTCTACATCCATCGAAATGATTTTAAAAAACTAACAAAAAGAGATTGGGCATTCTTATTTTTTTCAGGCTCTTTTTTGGCCTTGCATTTTGCCCTATGGTTTAGTTCTCTAAAGTTTACTACGGTAGCCAGCTCTACGATTATATTGGCTTTACAGCCTATTGTTTCTCTTCTTGGCGGGTTTATTTTCTTTCGGGAGAGAACTACCTCTACTGCTATTATGACTATGGGGATTGCCATTATTGGGGCGATGATGATTGGCTGGGGAGACATTGGATTAGACAGCAATGCTATTATAGGAGATGTTCTTTCTTTCTTAAGTGTAATTGCTGTAGTCGGCTACTTATTAATCGGTCAAAATATTATCAAAAAAATGACTCACTGGATCTATACGTTTACTGTTTTCTTTTTCGCTGCTTGTTTGTTAACCGTTTATAATCTATTGGCTGGTGAGGCATTAACAGGCTATTCTGGCAGAGAATGGGGTATATTTGTTTTGCTTGCGATTGTTCCAACACTTGCACATGTCATTAATAATTGGTTACTTAATTATGTTAATGCAACAACTATTTCCATGAGTATTCTCGGTGAGCCAGTCGGAGCCACGCTTTTAGCTGTTTTACTATTGAATGAGCAATTAATCTTCGCACAACTTTTAGGTGGATTACTCGTTTTGTTCGGGGTGTTCTTTTTCCTCCTACAAAAGCAACCTAAATCTACCATTACGCAAGAAAAACCAATTGGTTAGATTAACAAGAAACAGCAAGACTAGAATATAATCAAATATGATTTTTATAAGGCGAGCTATTCAATATATTTAAGTGCAATAGATAATAGTGTAAATCTTAGGCCGGAAATATTATTCCGGCCCTTTTTCTTTCCAAACCTCACCAATCAATCTTTTAAAAATCGCAAAAATCTTTTCCTCTTCTGCATATTCCTAGTAAATTAGCAAATACTACTTTAAGCATATACCATATTTCTAATTAGGAGATTCTTTTTCATGCTAAAAGAAAATCTATCTTTAAGTCAGTTATTTGCCATTATTATAGGCTTTAACTTAGGGACAACGCTTGTGGTGGTGCTTGGTATTACAGCAAAAGAGGATGCTTGGATTACCGTTCTTCTATCTACCATTATCGGCTTAATAGTGTCCTCCTTTTTTCTTCATATAAATGAGCTAGTACCTTCTAAAAATTTGTTTGAAATTATTGAGTTTGGATTCAATAGATTTATGGCAATCCCTATTACCCTCGTCTATTCCCTTTATTTTTTTATCTAGCCGCAAGAACGATCAGGGATTTTGGGGAATTAACATCTACCTTTATCCTTCCTTTAACTCCTATTGAAATCATCGTTATTACTTTAATGCTTATTATTGGCTATATTTTGTATTTGGGAATTGAAATCTTAGGGCGGACAACAGAAATATTCACTCCATACTCAGCAGTATTTCTGTTCTTGCTTATTATCTTTTTATTTGCTAGTGGCAATCTGTCTATTACAAAGATTCAACCTGTATTAGCAAGAGGGATACTACCAGTAGTGAAGGCTATATTTCCAATCGAAGTGAGTAGACCTTATGGAGAAATGCTTGTTATGACGTGTATATTTCCTCTCATAACGAATGTAAAATGGAGAAAAAAATCTATTCTAGCTTCCGTAGCTGTATCAGGTTTTTTGCTCGCCATTGCTACATTAATTATTATTTTATCATTAGGGATTAATACTTCCTCCAGGGCTACATTTCCCCTTTTAAGTACGACAAGACTTATTTCAATTGGAGAGTTTATTGAAAGAATAGATGCTCTAGCTGTTTTTATTATCATATTAGGAATAGTTATCAAGAGCTCTATCTTTATTTATTCCGGCTTAAAGGGATTAGAATATATTTTTAAACAGCCCTATCGCTTCTATGTTGTACCTATTATTTGTCTTATTTCGATGTTTTCTATTTTCATTAGTATGGAAATAAATGACCATGTTCGAGAAGGTGCAGTGGTTGTTCCGTATCTCCTATATATACCTTTGCAATTTGCCTTCCCTTGCTATTTATTATTTATTCTATTAATCAAGAAGGTTAAATCACATAACAATCCCTAGCTAGCAGAGTCATTCCTGCTAGCTAGGGATTGTTTAATTATTCACTATTTTATTCGACAATATTAATCTGATAGTCTTTAAACCAATAATGGATTTGTACTAAATGGGCAAGTAATTGTGGACCTGTCATCAATTGGCCGAACCATGGTTCTTTAAATGCAGAGCCTTCTGTTTCAATAATTTCGGTGAGACTTTCCTTATCAAAGAATTCATATAAAACAGAACTTTTATCTGCTAAAGCACTTTTCAGCATATCACTTACTGTTTTTGTGTAAATGGGATTATGTGTTTTAGGATATGGACTTTTTTTGCGATAGAGCACTTCATCTGGTAGGATTCCTTCTAACGCTTTCCGTAATAATCCTTTCTCTCTTCCCATGTAATTTTTCATTTCCCATGGTACATTCCACACATATTCAACTAAACGATGGTCAGCAAATGGTACACGCACCTCTAGGCTTGCTCCCATACTCATTCTATCTTTCCGCTCTAATAAAGTAGTCATAAACCATAATTGATTGAGATAAAACAATTCTCGACGCTTAGCATCTTCTTTACTTTCTCCTGCTAACTTTGGTGTTTCTGCAATGGTTTGATTATATTTATCCATCATATAATCTTCTAATTGCAATTTATTGCTCCACGAATCTTTCAATAAGTTTTGTCGTTCTTGGATCGATCTCATCCATGGAAAGCCTCCTCTTTGCAAATCGGCCTCTCTTCTAAACCATGGATAGCCTCCAAAAATTTCATCTGCGCATTCCCCAGATAAGCTAACGACAAAGTCTTTTTTTATTTCTCGACAAAACCATAAAAGGGAAGAATCTACATCTGCCATACCAGGCACATCTCTGACTGTTACTGCCTCATGTAAAAAGTCAGCTAATGTCTCTTGGGTGATGATACAATTATGGTGAATGGTTCCAAATGTATCTGTCATTTTTTTTATATACACACCATCTGAATTTGGCTGAAATTCATTTGCTTTAAAGAACTTATCATTGCCTTCATAATCGATGGAATACGTATGAAGCGGTCCTTTCCCTGTTCTTTTATATTCCATGGAAGCAATTGCTGTGATAGCACTTGAATCCACTCCACCTGAAAGAAACGTGCTTAATGGTACATCTGATACTAATTGTCTTGTCACAGCATCTTTAAAAAGAAAGCGTACTTTTTCGACCGTTTCCTCAAAAGTATCCGTATGTTCTTCACTCTTCACATTCCAATAACGCCATACTTTAAGTCCATCCTGAGTAAATTTTAATGCATGCCCTGGCCGAAGCTCTTTAATCCCTTTGAAAATACCACTTCCTGGTGTATGAGAAGGTCCAAGTGCAAACACCTCAGCTAACCCTTCTCTATCCAGCTCTGCTTTCACATTTGGATGGGCTAGTAATGCCTTCAATTCCGACCCAAAAATAAAACCAGTGCTAATTTCCGTGTAAAATAATGGTTTCACTCCTAAACGATCTCTTCCAATAAATAAGGAGTTCCGTTTCTCATCCCAAACAGCAAAAGCAAATATTCCGTTTAAGTATTGCAGACAATCTTCTCCCCACTCCATATAGGAAGTAAGTAAAACTTCTGTATCAGAATGACCTTGAAATGAATATCCTTTTATTAGTAATTCTTTTCTTATGTCTTCAGTATTATACAACTCGCCATTGTAGCAAATAGTGTAGTGAAATTCTTGTTTTTCTTTTGTCATTGGTTGAATACCATTTAGCGGATCTACTACCACTAAGCGTTTATGACCGAATCCTGCATGTAATGCAGTCCAAACATTTGTATCATCAGGGCCTCTTTTTGCCAATGTTTCAGCCATAGCCGATAAAATTTCCGACTCGTTTCTTAAATCTTTTTTGTAATCAACCCAACCTGTTATTCCACACATGATTATCATCCTTTCTTTCGTGGAACTTATGATTAGATACCAATCAATCAGTAGTATGAGGTATTCTATGCACCAAATCAAAAATGGTTATTTGTCCATAACAGGTTTATATATGTTCCATTCAAAAAAGAGAAATTAATCGTTTTCAATGTTTTAAGGAAGGAAAAAGAAGGATTAGTTATAAAATTTTGTTTATCTGTCTAAAAAGAATTTATGGGCGTGTAATCTTTGGGAGGTTTACAATGAACAATCAGCATAGATCAAAACTTATTGAATTTCAAACACGTGCCTTTACGAAAGGTACAGTCGAATATATAAATAATCAATGGATTTTTTTTGATGAAGAAACAGAAGAAGCAGCCATGCTGGATGAATATTTACACCAAGAAATTGAGATACGTTCTTTCAATCGCTGGCGAAAAGGCATTCTCCTAGAGGATGGCAAAGTAAATGTTTCTGGTACCATTCATTTTCTAGAGCACGAAGATCCTATCCGCATAAGAAAACACCTTGTGTTTGCTTTAGAAGAATTATTAGACGACTTAAGCGACGATAGCTTTTATCAGTTTATCACTACTTTAAATTCGATGAAGTTCTCCATATACGATTGTATATACTGTTATAATCATCTTACTTTTTTAAAGGATGAAAAACGAAAGAACGGGGTTAATATGATGATTTTTGATAATGAAGAAGGACTTTGTAGTGTTAATCATCATTTCTTTTATAATGAAAAAAGCACAGACCGCTTTGAATTCACCTTAAATACTGGAAAACGAATGATTGTGGAAAAATTGACTTCTTAAAAATGATCTGAATAAACTGTCGACAGAATGAATGCCTGCCGACAGTTTTCATTGTCTGATAAGCAATCGAAGCTCCCTTATTTCCATCCAAAAACAACTTCCGTTAATTTTTTGCCGCCTATTTCAACTTCTTCAGTCCCGATTCTTTTCCCGCCATTGGCTTCATAAAACTTACAAGCCGGATTATCTGCTAAAGCCAAAATAATCATCGGGAAGAGACCGATTTCCTTTAAATATTCCATTACCTTTTTTACTAACAAGCTTCCAATCCCTTGTCCTTGAAATGCTTCCAAAAGGTAGATGGCGTATAACTCACCAACATAACCTGGATACTGTCCGCTTCTTTCTTTTCCTCCATTAGCGAAACCAATAATTTCTCCAGTTTCATTTTCAGCAACAAAGACACTTCCAGTCGGGATTGCTTTCTTCCATATCTCTTCTCTTTCCTCATAATTAAGCCTTTCTAAAAATAAATCCGGAACTATTCCTTTATAAGTAGTGCGCCAACTATCTACATGTACTTTTGCAATCCTTTTGGCATCCTCATCCTTCGCTTTTCTAATAATCATCTGTGCTCTCCTTTTTTCCTTCTATTTGGAGGGATTTCTTCACTTCCCATTTCTCAAACCAAGTTACTTCAAGTCCAATTGAACCTGTTTGTATCCACTCTATTGCCTTTAGCACAAGTGGAGAAGCATTATGTATAGACAGATCGTTTAAGGAGACCCATTCCGCACCAAACGAATCCTGTCCTTCAAATTGCTTTGGTATTGAAATTTCCCCGCCTACTTTCCTTACTGTATAAAAAGCAGCGATATGATGAATATGAGTATATTCTCTCCATATACAAGGAAATAAAAAATCAGCCATACCTATTTGCTTCTCTATGGCAATCTTTATCCCCGTCTCTTCGAGAAACTCTCTCCTCATGGCTGTCGCCAAACTTTCCTCTGGTTCCAAGCTTCCTCCTGGCAAATCAAAGCGATTAGCATAAGGTCCTCTTTTCTTATGTATTACGAGTAATTTATCATTTTCCGTGTTAACCCCATACACCCCAAACGGCCGATGAAACTTTCTCTCTTCTTTCAATCCTATCCCCCCCTATTCATTTGATTGCACTCTTTCTAAAGATAATTAACTTGATTTTATCAGAATTCAAAAGCTTACTCCATTCTCTAAAACCAACTACTATTGTTATAGTCAGCATGCTTCCAGAAAGAAGGAAGCCTTCTCCCATGTATCCATTATTTCTCCAAAAAAGTAAAAAAGCATAAGGAAGTCTATCTATCCTTATGCTTTATGCACTCTACTTATATAGCCATACAACCATTTCACATTCTCCTCTATTTCCCCAGGAATAATAAGGAATGAGTGTAAGTTCTTTCTTTTCTGTATTCCCCCTGAAATTAAATTGGTATAATGTTTCCTGCCAACTTCTATCGACTAGTTCATGATCTGCTTCCACCATAAGTTGAGTAATCCCATTTAATACACCTGGCTGATAGCATACCTTTGCCCATTCAAGGTTTTTGGGGTTGATATGATAGGTTTGTAGTTTCTCTTCATTATCTATCGATTCTGCACAGTAAACAAAAGGGCCCCTTTGTATAGCTATACGATTAACATCGGCAACTACGTTAGGATTTGCCGTGACAGCCAACACTGGTGTCTCAAAGACAAGTTCCACTATTTCTCCATTCCACTTCCTTTTTAATTCCATATAGCCATCAATCATATTTATTTCGATTGTAGTTCCTTCCACATATAGTAATGGATTTTTTAGCCACTCGGGAATACGAATTTTTAAAGTAACTAATTGCCCATCCGTTTTGAGGCGATATTTCACCCTATTTTGCTTCGGAAATTCTGTCATTTGCTCTAAGGTTCCTCCCGGAAAGTCTAGGTTACTAGAAACAAATAGATTGCTGTAAATGATTTGTCTTTCTTCATCCCATGTATAAAAGTAACGCTGGATGGAACCGATTGTTCGCGCAAAGTTTGGCGGACAGCAAGCACAACCAAGCCAATTTGGCCGCTGAGACTTCACATGCCCTTGCCCAGGATTATTCTTACTTATGGACGGATATACTTCCAGTGGATTCACATAGAAAAAATGTTCTCCATCAATAGATGCTCCAGAAAGAGCACCATTATATAATGCCCGTTCCATAATCTCTATGTATTCTGCCTTTTGTTCTATTTTAAACATCTCATACGCAAAATAAATAAGAGCGATAGAGGCACATGTCTCACAGTACATGGTGTCATTCGGCAAATCATATTCACCTGTAAATGCCTCCCCATGAACAGTAGAACCAACACCAGCAGTTATATACATCTTCTTCTTGATAACGTCCCGCCAAATTTCTTTACAAGCTATAAATAGTTGTTCATCGTTTGAATGTTTTGCAATCCTTGCCATCCCAGTTGCCATATACAACATTCGAACTGCATGGCCAACTGCTGTTGTCTGCTTTTTCGGCTGAATATATGCTTGTAAATACTTTAAATCAATCTTTGGATGATCATTTGTTATTCCGTCTTTATTGTTTTGCTCTACTTGCTTGTCATAGAATAATGGATCTTTTCCTCTCACATCTATAAAGAAGGCTGCTAAATCTAAATATTTCTTCTCCCCAGTAAACTCATACAATTTTGCTAACGCTAGTTCAATTTCTTGGTGACCATCAGCTCCCTGTATTTTTCCTTCTTCATAACCAAAATACTTTGCAACATTGTCTACTACCTTTAATGCAATCTGCAATAATGCTCTTTTCCCTGTAGCTTCTGTATAGCCTATAGCCGCTTCAATTAAGTGTCCAGCGCAATATAATTCATGACTATAGTACAGCTCACGATATTTTCTATTAGGAAATTTCACTTGAAAAAAAGTTTGTAAATAGCCATCTTTTTCTTGTGCCTTGCCAATTAAATCAATGACACTGTCAGCAAGCTCCTCTAATTCCTTATCTGGAGAAATTTGCAAACTGTATGAAACTGCTTCTAGCCATTTGTACACATCACTATCTTGAAAAAACCAGCCGTAATGTTCTCCACCTTTTAATCCAGCTGCTATGCGAAAATTTTCGATAGCATTGCTTTTCTCTGCTGGTAAACTCTCATCCTCTCTTTCCCTCTCAATATTAATATCCATATCGTTATCCATCACTTTATATTGAAAGGGAATTGTTTTGTGCTTAATATTTTTGACATAATAATTCCAAAATGTATCCTTTATATGCACCTTGTTTAAGGCAAATTCACTTAACAATTTACTTCCTCCATTCCTTTTTGACACCGTTTTCAATAGTTTAACTGGTTTCACGTATGATGTAAGTAGGATAACAAATAGATGTGGTGGACATAAACTAGATGATCGTGCTACCATATCTTCAAAAGGAGGAAAAAAGATGCAAGAAACGTATATACTTTCCCGTCTAACAGGAGCGGTACCCTTTCATTCAGCTGGTTTATTTGTGTCAGATGTTCCATGGTCTCATGCACCAAGAAAAAATCCAAATGAAGAAATTATCCTATGTATTTCTGGTACTCTCTATTTAGAGGTAGATAATACCGCATATGAATTAAAAGAAAATGAATTTCTTTTCATTCCTGCCAACACATCCTTTAAAGGTAGTAAACACTCAGAAAAGGGCCTATCATTCTATTGGTTCCACTTTTATCTTCCACAAGGAAAAAAGGCTGTTTCAAATCCCTACGCACAAAAAAGCTCCTCTCCAGAAATATATTTACCTTTGTATTCATCTGAAATGAATCTTTCTAAAACCATCATTTTGTTAAATCAATTAATCGCAAGCATGAAATCATCTCAAACAAATAATGGTTTTCTTGATTATTTAGTAACAGCTATCCTATTAGAGCTTAGTGAGGAAGCCCGTAGTGTCTATGAAGATTCTGCCGAGAGAGAACCACATAATCGTTTCTTACACTATGTAAAAGAATGGATTCGGATGAACAGCAATCACCCCTTAACAATAGAAGAAATCGCCAATCATTTTGGATATAATAAAGCTTACTTATCACATACTTTTTCAAAAAATATCGGAACAACAATTAGCCAATTTATTCTTCAAGTTAGATTAGAGAAGGCAAAATCATTATTATTGAACACGAATGATACTGTTACGAAAGTTGCTGCCGACTGTGGTTTTAAAGATGAGAAATATTTTATGAGAGTATTTAAGCAAACAGAAAACATGACCCCAACTGCTTTCCGTTCTGCCTTAAGGCATATTAAATTAAATAATATTTAAGATAATGATACTATAAACTTAATAAACTTTATCAATAAAAATATTAACATTAATATTAATCATTCTTTGGATTAAAAGAAAACATTTACAGAGATTAATTTCCGTGTTATTTTTTGTATAAGAAAGAAACTTTACAGTTAATCAAACATACTGAAAGAAGGGGTCTATATGCAATTGGGGATCGATAAATCCTCTTTAGTCGTGTACGAAGCTTTAGCAAGTGAAGTTCGAATGACAATTATTCAGTTACTGTCTAAAAATAAAATGAATATAAAAGAGCTTGCCAAAGAATTGGGCATCAGCAGTGCAATTGTAACAAAGCATGTAAAAAAATTAGAAGATGCAGGTCTAATAAAGACTGAAAAGATTCCAGGAAAGTCCGGATTACAAAAAATTTCCATGTTAAAAGTAGACCACATCGAAATCAATTTTCCAAAGAAAATCTATCATTCTTTTGCTTCTTACGAAACCTCTGTTCCAATTGGTCATTACACAGATTATGATTTAAAACCAACCTGTGGATTAGCTTCTGAAAAGGATTTTATTGGCAGAGTAGATGAACCAAAACTCTTTATGGATCCAAAAAGAGTGGAAGCAGAAATTTTGTGGTTTACTCAAGGCTTTATCCAATACACCATCCCAAACTTTTTAAAAAAGGAAGAAAAAATCCAGCAATTTGAAATTAGTTTAGAAGTGTGTTCAGAATTTCCATTTTCTAATGATAATTGGCCTTCTGATATTACCTTTTCACTAAATGGATTAGAACTTGGAACCTGGAGAAGTCCTGGAGACTTTGCAGATACACGAGGTAAACTTACACCTGAATGGTGGCCGCATAATCTAAATCAATACGGGCTTCTTAAAACACTGCGAATTACAAACCATGGTACATATATTGATGGAGATCCAATATCCGCAGTTACCATCAATGAATTGGATGACAATTGTGATCGCTGGACATTTCGAATTGAAGTGAAAGAAGATGCTGAATATGTTGGAGGTGCCACTATTTTTGGGAAGAAATTCGGAAATCACCCACAGGACATTATTTTCAAAGTCTATTATTTATAAGAGAAGGACTTACTTTAATGCATTGGGAAACAGTCACTTGTTTCCCTTACCTTCCTCGTTGCTTCCTTCCCAATTAAAAAAGTCCTCTATTAATAGAAGACTTTCTTTCAAGCCTATTCGTTTATCCCTTTATCGGCAGCAAAAATGATTCCTGCCTTTTTTCTTGCCATTGTAAGAATCTCCATCACTTGAAGACTATGTTCTAGTCTTTTTAGCATTTCACTTTTGTTTTTCTCGCGTATTATTTTTTCAAATGCAACAAATTCTTCATACATTCGATGTTTATGCTCATTTTTATTTATCTTCTCTTCTCCATTACTTGCATTGCTGATAGTAAATGAATCTATGCTGTTAACAGGCCCATCAACTGTCAAAAAGCCATTATCGCCTTGAATAGTCGCAAATGATGCTCCCCTGCTATCTTTAGAACCTATACATACCGCTTTAAATCGCTCATACTCTAAAACTAAGACTCCAGAGGTATCAATCCCTCGTGACAAATTGGGATAATACTGCACCGCCATTGGTTTTCCAAATAATCCAACAACGAAATGAATATTGTAACTGTTAATATCCATCAAGGCGCCACCTGACATCTCTGGATTAAAAGCTGGTAAAATGTCTCCCTCTTTAAAAGCATCATAACGTGAGGAGTACTGAGAATAATTTGCTTCTACCACCTTGATATCTCCTAACTTAGGAAGTAACTCTTTTATTTGTAAAAAATTTCCTCTATATTGATTAGTAATTGCTTCTATTAAATAAAGATCATTCCTTTGGGCAATCTTTTCTAATTCCTGCAATTCCTTTAAATTAGAGGTAAAAGGCTTCTCACAAATCACATGTTTTCTGGCTTCTAAAGCTTGTTTTGTATAGGAATAATGAAGCTGATTAGGCAATGCTATATAAACGACATCTATATCAGTATCTGCAAGCATCTCTTTATAATCAACATATATTTTGTTTATAAGATATTCCTTTTGTAAGTCTAACAAAAATCCCTTTTTATTAGGTCTTCCAAAAATCGCCATCAAGTCAATTTGTGGAATAGATTTAAACATAGGTAATAAATCTTGAACAATCTTTCCTGCTCCCACTATTCCAAGTTTCATTTTATTTACATCCCTTCATTCCCGCTTCTAAAATTGCCAATTGTAATAGCGTTTCCTCATCTTTTATTATTTTTTCTTCCCCATGGATGATTGTATTATACATTCCATCATACACTCGCCCATAATCCCCTGCCTTTGATACAACTTTTTCTTCATGGTAATCTCCATTCTCATCTATATAAGTTAGGGTACCATAATGTTCTGGTTGGTCTATCCCAAAACTCTCTCCATCAGGCATATAGAAAAGTTTTAAATGTTCCTCTTGTCTATCTTTCGAATGTTTAATGAAGCTTCCCTTCTTACCGTAAACAACAAAGCTTGGTCTTTCTTTTAGACGGAAGTAACTTGACTTAATCGAAACCTTTAACTGATCATAATAAAAATCTAAGTCAAAATAGTCATTCATTCGTCCTTGTCCTAGTAATTGTCTTACATCATAATGAACATGCTGCGGTTTTCCAAAATAAGATATGACCTGGTCGATCGTATGGGTACCATGTCCGTACATAAAGCTACGATAATTATTATAAACCTGGACTGATTCTGGCACTTCTGGTCGATAATAGTCATAATTCAATTCTACTTCTAATAAATCTCCTAATTTACCACTCTCTATCACTTTTTTTGTTGTCAGAAAATCTGAATCATAACGGCGGTTTTGATAGCATTGAACAACAAGTCCTTTTTCTTTTGCATATAAGAATATTTCTTCGGCTTCTTCTACCGACATCATAAATGGCTTTTCCACTAGCACATGTTTATTATGATCTAAAGCTAACTTAGCAAATGCATAATGAGAGTCATGAGATGTTGTTACTACGATTAATTGAATCTCTTGATCATTGAGTATCTCGTTTAAATCCGTAGTATAATGAATATGTTTATATTTCTTCCATGTATCGCGAGCTGGGTTTCTACGATAAATTGTTTTCACCTTAATATGGTCTCTTTGTAAAGTAAAAGGAAGATGATACCGATTTGTACTTTTGCCATTTCCTATGTATCCAATTGTTAGCATAAAAGGCACTCCTTTTTTCCTTAATGGGATTATTATAGGATGGAATAACAGAGAATTCCATGTAAAGCTTTTGCATTAATGGATTTAGGATAAAATGTTCAAGCTTCCATCTGAAATTAAGCTGATTTAATGAACAAAATGTTCAATTTTAAAGGGGTGAGCCGATTTGTTGCTAAAACAAATTGCCAATAGAACGGATTATACAGCAGCAGAAAAAAATATTGCAAAATATATTTTGGAGAATGCTAACTTAATTGAGAGAATGACAATCCAAGAGTTAGCACAAAAAACATTTACTTCTCATACTTCTATCATTCGCTTTGCACAAAAGTTAGGAATGAAGGGCTTTAAAGATTTTAAAATTATGCTTGTTAAATCGATCGAGCAAAAAAACCATGTTTTATCTGAAATTAATCCGAATATCCCATTTGAGGATGATGCTTCTCTTATGAAAATCAGCCAGGATATGATGTATTTAACGCAACAGGCCATCAAAGAAAGCTATGAGCTCTTAAAGGAAAAATCCCTTTTTAAAATGACTAAGTATCTATACAATTCAAACCGCATCTTTATGTATGCTGTAGGAGATTCGCAAATTCGGGCCGAAAGTTTCCAAAATAAACTTTTGAAGATAAATAAATATGCCATAATCGCAACGGCCCGTAATGAATTTGCCAACAACACTGTTAACATTGAAAGAAATGACTGCGCCTTTTTTATTACTTATGAAGCTAAATCAAATGAGGACTTCATTGCTGCTCGTATATTAAAAGAAAGAAAGGTGCCGATTTTATTGTTAACCGCCTTTCCTGAAAGTAAATTAGCCAAAATGGCAGATGTTGTTTTAACCATACCAGCTTTAGAAAAGAAAGAAACAGACAAAATCGCTACCTTTGCATCACAAGTATCCATTGATTATGTACTTAATGTCTTATTTTCCAGCTTGTATCAAATAAATTACACACAGAACAGAGAGCATCAAAGAAAAAGTACGGAATTAATAGATCGCTTTTCTTTTTAAAATATAAGAAAATCCCTTAGTCTAAATATAGTTAAACTAGGGGATTTAAAAACGACACTGTCTGCTAAGGCTTCCATTTCTTCCAAAATAAAAGATTTACAAAGAAAAGCAACAGAGCGTAAATATATACACCATAAGGAAAAGTACTACTGATATAATGGATACCTGCTAAAATCGGCAATGGAATGAGCAGAAGGAATAATCTCCAGCTTTGTTGATTTCCACCTGATTCAAAAGACAGTGAAAAAGGGATTTGTTTATCTAATAACAAATTACAAACAATAGCATAAAAGAAAGCAGATAGAAAGACTACTAGCAAATCAGGAATAATTCTTATTCCAAACAGAAATAAAAACACAAAGCTTAATAAAAAATAAATAGGTAAATATAATTTGCTAATGACTGCTTTTAATGAACCTTTATAATACGCAGAAAAGTCAGCGACGGGGAGAATAGTAAAAATCCAAGCCCCTTTATATTTTCCGGAAAACCTCAACATAAAAATAATTGTTGGGATATTAATCATGGTAAAATAAATCGTTAAATAAGCCGAACTCGTGGAAAAATCGATATCCTCCAAATTCGTTCCACTATAAAGAAATAAAAAGGGAATAACGATCGAAAAACCGATTGACGGATAAACCTTTAGCTTAAAATCTCTTTCCTGGCTGATCATTTGCTCTGTGAAATGATAAAAGGCTTTTTCTTCCCTGCTTTTTATATATAACGATAATACCCACTCTTTAATCTTCAATATCTTTCTTTTTCTCGCCTTACTTTGACTTGTTAATTTTTCTAAACTTTTCTCAAAAACAGGAACTAGCCTTCCATAAATAATAATAGCGAGGATCGGTAAAACAAAGGCGATTGTCGCAAGAAGGATCATCATCATTTCCGTATTTCCGTTCAAAACCCATTCATACGGTCCTGCAAACCACATAGGAACAATGAATAGATGCCACCAATGCACTTCATAAATAATATTTAAATCAACAAATTCAAAGCTTCGAATTACAATCTGATACCCTATCATAATCATGATAGATAGACCGATCTGCACATAGTTAATAACATCTTTTAACTTTTCCCCATCAAAAAAACGCAAAATAGCCAAATATAATAATGCTGTCATAACAACAATAAATAAATTGGCTAACACAAGAAGAAGAATGGTTAATAGAAAAAAGACGATTCCTTGTTTGATCAAACTTACCATTAGCGGAACAAGCGTTATGGCAATCGTTAGTTGTGACAAATAAATCATTATATGCAACACTTTCGCTGCATTAATGGTTTTTCTATTAACTGGCTTCGAATGGACAATATGCTTATCGCGAACATCTAATAAGACAGCAGAAAAATCGGAAATCATAGAGGTCATAACAAGAAATAAAATGATTCCAAAAGAGATACTCATTTGAAAAAGATAATTATCCCCGAAAGCCATAAAGGGAATAAGAATTAATCCCATTAAGGCATATAACCACAAAGATTTGATATAGGCGTATTTATCCTCTTTTTTTTCTTTCTTTTGAATGGATTGTGAAAAGATAGTTGGCAGCTTCCGTTGATCCATTATAAGCTTTACTTGCAAAATGGCTCTTAACACCTCATAATCGATGCCTATTTTCAGAAAAAAAGCTTTAAAGTGATCAAGAAGTTTTAATACCTTATAATCTGTCATGTCTGCACCTCTTGCACAACAGACACAAAGGATTCACCTATTTCTCTATGATTATAAAAGCCTGTAAGTTGGTTAAAGATACCTTCTAAACTACCTTGTTGATTTTGTGCCTGCAGCTCTTTAAAGCTTCCATCTACTACAACCTTTCCGTCATTTAATAAAATAATCCGACTGCTTATCTTTTCTACCACATCCATAATATGCGAAGAATAAAAGATTGTTTTGCCAGAGGATGCCAGCTGTGCAAGAATTTCTTTAAATATCATCACACTATTGGCATCAAGCCCATTGATGGGTTCATCTAGAAATAAAATATCCGGATTATGCAAAACGCTAGAAATAATTAGTAGTTTTTGCCGCATTCCTTTTGAATAAGAAGATATTCTTGAATGATAGACCTCCCCAATTCCAAAGAGTTCCATTAACTTTTGGGCTTTTTGATCAACAAATTCAACCTTCATCCCATACAATTGACCAATAAAGGTTAAATACTCATATGCAGTTAAATTATCATAAACCTCTGCTATCTCTGGCACATAACCAATTCTCCGTTTATATTCGATAGAATTTTGGTTAATCTCCTTACCAAAAAGTTTTACTTCCCCTTTGACATACGTTTCAATCCCAAGAAGAATCTTAACAGTGGTACTTTTCCCAGCCCCATTTGGTCCAATATATCCAATAATCTCCCCTCGAGAAACATGAAGATCTATTCCTTTTAAAACTTCCTTTGCACCATAGTTTTTCCATAGTCCTTTTATCGTAATGATTTCTTCCACAGCCACTAACTCCCCTCCCTTTTCATAATTGTTCCAATTTACAAAAAAAGAATTAATCCTTCTTTTATTGTAACATTTCTCCATTCTCCTTGTAATAAATTTTCCTTTTTTTAGAAAAACTAAAAAAAACTCAGCTAAACCTTTTAGGTATTAACTGAGTTTCTCGTATAGTTCTTATGTTATTTCTTTCTCATCTTTAGATAAAAACGAGATTGGCTGGCATCAAAAAAGCCGTTTTTTTCGATGTACTGATGCAAACGATAGAGTTCATTTTGGTACTTTTCCACACTAAAATCAGGAACTTGCCAAGGTATCGCCTTTAAATAATAAATAAGTGCGCCCAAGTCATAGAAACGCTGGACAGGAAACTCCTCCTGGTGCTCCAGAACCTCCCATTCAGCATTAGGAAACTGGTTGAGAGCAATGGAAAGTTTCCACTCTTTAAATTCAGGATTGAGCGGAACTTCAAACCAGTCATTTATTTCCTTGCAATCTAAACCTCCAACTTGCTGGGTAAGAAAAATACCTTTTGGCTTTAAAATTCTTTTCACTTCTTTCTCGGAGTAAGACTCATGTCTATTAATGATTAAATCAAAATGATTATCGGGAAATGGCAATTCATTATCATCAACCACTTCCATCACTCTCACTCCTAAAGACTCTAGCTTCTTTTTGGCAATCGGTACGTTCGGCTTATACCCTTCAGTCGCATAAATGGTACTTGGAAAATAGCCTTTCAATAAAGAAAGAAACTCTCCTCCCCCCGTTCCCATATCCAATACAGCTGTGGCCTCCTGCATCGCAGAAATCACTTTGCTCCCGTAAGACCAAGAAATCATGCTGTTTTGGATTCTGCCTGTATCATAAATGCTAGAAAAGTCCCATCCTGAAAACTTCTCGTTTATTTCCTCTAAATACCTATGAAAATTAATATCTTTCACTTTTTATTCCTCCCTATTTTTTATTTTTCAATAAAGAATAGGGAGGAGGTCCTCTACAATAATGGTTTTATATTTCATGTTCCAGCGATTTCATAATCTCATATTCTCTCCTTTATTCCTTCTGTTAATCTCTATAAAGACTATCAGAAGCTTATCAACTACCATTAAGCCCTACAAATCTCTAATGGTGTCATTTGTTAACCAAACAAGATTTCCACTCGGCTCAAAAATAACAGAGATTAAAAATGTCAAAGGAAGAACTACAACATATAAATAGCCTTTCACTATTTTTCGGATCAACTGTTCCAGCTCCCTCTTCCTAAACTTGGAAATCTTTTCCCTTTATTATACACTATTTTTTATTTTTTCGAAATATTCCACTTTATATTTTCTTATACATGTCTTTTTTCTATAAGCTGAATACCAATACCTAGCATAATTGTTCCCATCAAACAAAGAATCCCTGCTGGAACCATGATATCATTCCAAGAAGCACTGTCGATAACACCTTTTTTTAATAGTTCCATTCCATAAGTAATAGGAACAACTTTAGATAACAAAATCATTATTTTGGATGTAACAATTTCGATTGGCCAGTAAGCTCCGCCTAGCATCGCAAAGCTCACAGATACCAACGGAATGAAGGCATTAAACTGGCTTGGTGTTTTCAGAAGACCTGTTAAGAGAATAGTCAATGCTACAATAGCGTACAAATATGGAATGATTAGAACAAATACCAGATGGAAATTTCCATTAAAATCAATATTTAATCCATACTTAAAAAGAAGAAAAATAATGATTATTTGGACATAACCTATTAAAAAACTAAATAATAAATGCCCCAAATATATTTGTGCTTTGGAAGTAGAGGATAAGATAAATCGATCCCATATTCCATTTTGTTTATCTCTTAGAATTTCAATAACAGTAAAGGAAACGGTAAAAATACAAAAGAATAAAGTAAACCCAAAGAGCGACTGGAGCGATTGATTATAGCTTGCTTCCTTTTCCGTTAATGTTTGTTCTGTTTCAACAGGTATAATTGGTGTCTCTTTATTATGTGCAAGCACCCTTTTAGCTTCTTCTTTATCCGCAGCTTCATTGATCAGCGCCTTTTCCTTAAGCATATTCGCATAATAGGTTTGAAGATAATTTTGAACCATTAATACATTGGACGTATCAGCTACTCGAAACATAGTATAAGTATCTGGATTTATCGCCACTCCCATATCTGTTTTTCCTTTTGCTAACTGTTCCTTTACTTCTTTTTCTGTATACATAACAAACGAATAACTTTCACTTTGATTTAAAAATTCTAGAATATCAGTTGTTTTCTCCGAGTGTTCTGTATAAACTGGCACTTCTACTTTTGTGAAAGAGGAGATTCCAACTAAATAAGCAAAAACGATACAAATGAAGGAGGTTATAATAAATCCACCCGGCTGTCTGATAAATTTCTTACATTTCCCCCATAAAATTGCATTCATCGGCGAACCCCTCCTCTTGTTTTCAAGGTAATCCCACTAATCAACAGCAAAGCAAGAGAAAATAGGAGGATTGCTTTAAGATGGCTCCATAAATCCACCAATGGGTAGCCTTGATATGCTTTTAAATAGGCAGTAAGTGCTGCTCCTCCTGGAGAATATTCGCCTAATGTTTCCATAAATCCACCAATCGCACTAACATTAAAAAAGCTGCCGCCAATAAACGCAAGAATAGGGACAATTAAAGAAGAAAAAATACTTTCCACATTTCGTGACTTAGCAGCAAAGGAAATTGCAGTTGCTATAGTAGCAAATGCTGCTGCCATTAGATTTACCGTTAAAATAACAATTAATTGATTTATCATACTAGAAAAGACGACTCCATAAATCAATGCTATTAAGCTAAACAGAATGGTCTGCTGTAAAAAAGACAGAATAAAGGCTGAGATAAAAATACCAGCAAAAAACATGATTTTCGGAACATTTGCTAGTAAGATACGTTCATACAAAAGCTCTTCTTTTTGCTGATACGCAAAGCCTGCTACCGTTGTAGATATATAGAATACAAACATCACAGACATGCCCACTCCATAATAAGCAAAAGCGCTGATTTCCTTTTTCTTTTCGATATTTTTGATTTGTCCATTTGCTTTTTCGCTAACTAATGTTGAATAATCAATTTGAAGATCTTGGGCTGTCTTTAGATACGTCCACTCTTTTTGATAATTCGCCAAAATATCCTCAATAATAGTTGCCTGAAGGGACTCTTGGTTTTTTGTCTTTATTATCCACGATGGAAGATCGGTTTCTTCCTCTAAAAAATTCGTATAAAAGTCAGAAGTAAATCCTTCGGGAATCAATAATACACCGTCAAAATCCTTTTCCTTTACTTTGGTCCGGTCATTATATTCCGTAACGGAAAGGAATTTCTTCAAATCAGGACTTTCCCCGACTGCTTTCATAAATGTAGCTATCGGCTGCAGAGCCTGAATATGCGCTATTTTTGCATTTTTCTCTTGATTGCTTAAAGGAGACTGGTTTATTTTTTCTATTATTTCTTGTTGGGCTTGCTGTTCTTGATCCTCTACCACCACAGCTAGCTTCGCTTTTACTTCCACTTCGCTATCATTATCCAAAGCTCCTAATGCGCTGCCAAGAATCGTGATAAGCACAAATGGCATTAACAACAAGACAACCAGCTCTCGGGGTCTTCTCCAAATCAGTAATAATTCTTTTTTTATCATTTGCCAAAGCATCTGGAATCCTCCTAATCTCTTAATTGACGGCCTGTTAAATGCAAGAACACATCTTCTAAAGTAGGCGCCTCAATATTTACAGAGAGTACATTTGTCTTCTGTTCTTCGGCAATCCGCAATATATCTTTTAACAAATTCACTTCCCTTGGTACAATAACCGTAATCACTGATTGTTGAATCGAGATATTCTTAATGCTTTCAAGATGACGGAGGGCTTCTGTAAATTCATGTTTGACGATTTCCACCTTAATGTTAATGGCTGTTTCTGCCGAAAGAATATTTTTAATATCCTCCTTCGTTCCCGAAGCAATGATTTCACCATGGTCCATAATATAAATTCGATTACAAAGAAACTCTACTTCTTCCATATAATGACTTGTATAAAGAACTGTCATTTGCTTTTCCTTATTTAGTCTTTTTACTGTTTCTAAAATATAATTTCTGGATTGTGGATCAATTCCAACAGTTGGTTCATCCATAATAATAATTTCTGGTTCATGGATTAAAGCAACACCAATATTTAATCTTCGTTTCATTCCGCCTGAGAAGGTTTTGACCAAATCCTTTTCCCGTTCTTTTAAACCAATTATTTCAAGAACTTCATCTACTCTCTTCTGTAAAATTTTTTTAGGAATACGATGCATTTTACCGAAAAATAGTAAGTTTTCTCGAGCAGATAAATCCATATAAACAGCAAGTTCTTGTGGTACTACTCCAAGAACCTTCCGTAAAGCCTGCGGTGTTTTTAAAATACTTTCATTATTTAAACGTACGTCCCCCTCTTGAGGAGAAACCAAAGAAGATATCATAGATATTGTTGTAGATTTACCTGCACCATTCGGTCCAAGTAAGCCTACAATTTCTCCACGCTCTAAATATAAATTGACAGAATTCACAACTTGCTTCCCTTTAAATGATTTAGATAAATTCATTATTTCTAACAAGGCAATCATCCTTTCTATATACAGAATAAAGAAAAGACTCTTCCATTCCTATACCTAAAGGTCATTTTTTTCCAAAAATAAAATGACTATAGTCATTTACTACAGTCATTTCTTTTTATGCTAATGCAATAAGCTGCTGCTTATTAACAAGCATACTTTCGTTTAAAAAGGGTAAAACAAATAAAAGATACTCATCGGAAAGGAGCTGAAAGATTTGGGCATTTTAGTTCTGGTCATCTTAATTGCTTTAAACGCTTTCTTTGCTGCAGCAGAAATTGCGCTCATTTCCTTAAATGACAATAAAATTAAACATATGGCTGACACAGGTCATAAGAAGGCTATAATAGTCCATAAATTGCTGTCAGAGCCGAGTAAATTTCTGGCGACAATCCAAATTGGAATTACTTTAGCAGGATTTCTAGCCAGTGCCTTTGCCGCGGACAGCTTTTCTGGTCACTTAACAGAGTTATTTTTAAGGATGGGGATTCCTCTCTCTAAAGGTTTGCTTGATTCTATTTCCGTCATTATTATTACACTGTTATTATCTTATTTCACGCTTGTTTTTGGTGAGTTAGTTCCTAAACGAGTTGCTTTGAAGAAAGCAGAGGGAATTGCGATGTTCGCTGCAAGTCCTCTAACAATGCTTTCTAAAATAACAGCACCATTTGTCGCGTTCTTAACTTTCTCTACTAATTTAGTTGCACGGCTTTTCAGCGTTCGTCCAGATGATGAAGAGGAGGAAGTAACAGAAGAAGATATAAAAATGATGATAGATGTAGGAAATGAAAGAGGAAGTATTGATGAAGATGAGCGAATGATGATACATAATATTTTTGAATTGGATAATAAAGATGTCACAGATATTATGACCCATCGCTCTAATATGGTAGCTATTCCTTCCCATTATACGTTAAAAGAGATAGCTACTCTTGTGAATCGTGAAATGTATACTCGCTATCCCGTATATGAGGGAAATATGGATAATATTATCGGTATCCTCCATTCTAAAGATCTTTTAGCATATATGGGGAAAGAAGAGACCTCTTTTCAACTAAGTAAGATTATTCGCGAACCATATTTTGTATTAGAATCAAAAAGAATTGATGAACTATTTATCCAGATGCAAAAAAATAATGTCCTTTTCGCAATTGTCGTTGATGAATACGGTGGAACAGACGGTATTGTGACAATGGAGGATTTAGTGGAAGAAATCGTCGGCAATATTTTTGATGAATATGATGAACCAAAACCTCCTGAGATTAAGATTATCGGGGAACATACCTATTTATTGCAAGGGACTATCAGTCTAGATGATGTGCAAGAATTATTGAAAATTACCTTGCCGATAGAAATTTATGATACATTGAGTGGTTTTCTCATCAGTAAGATTGGCTATATTCCTAACGAGAATGAAAAACCAACCATCCTCTTTAACAATTTCGAATTTCAAGTCGAGGAAATTGTGGACCGCAGAATCAGCCAAGTGAAGGTTACAAAAATAATCGAAGAGCAGTTCCCATCAAATACTTCTTTAGAAACATAAGTTTTCCAATGAACTGACTTAAATTTATGTTTTGGCTGGGACATAAGTTTCCCAGCCATAAATATAAATATCTGTGATTATCCCCACAGGCTGAATATACTTCTCTTTCTATTAGACTACATGAAAACCCCTGTCTTTCGCCTACTCTCTATTTCATGGTGTCTTTTACAAAGATTACAGCGCCATTTAAACTCCCTTCTCCATATTTTCCGCAGCTATCCCTTTTATACCAACATTTATCCAATTGAGTAACTAAATCTAATCACTTCTAAAACTTTTCCTTTGAATTAGGCTCTCTCTTTATTATACTGGTAATAGTTTGCATTAAGTTTCTGTTATTATTGGAGGTTTTTTTCATGAAAAAATACGGAAAGGATATCCTAGTGATTATTTTTGGAGCCTTCCTTTTTGCATTAGCTGTCAATTTATTTGTTATTCCTAATGATTTGGGAGAAGGAGGAGTAACCGGGTTAGCCATTATAGCTTATTACTTATTTCAATGGTCTCCAGGTATCGTCAACTTTGCTTTAAACACCATTCTGCTTATAATCGGTTATAAATTCTTAAATAAACAAATGATTATTTATACCATTATTGCTGTTTTTTTCAACTCTTTATTTTTGCATCTAACAGAGACATGGTCGATCCATTCTGACGAATTATTTGTTAATGTTATTTTCGGCGGTGTATTTGCCGGAGTTGGAATTGGATTAATTATAAGAGTAGGCGGGACAACAGCTGGCTCGACTATTCTAGCAAGACTAACCAATAAATATCTCGGCTGGAGTATTAGTTATGGCTTACTGTTTTTTGATCTCCTTGTTGTTTTCGCCTCCTTCTTCCTAATAAAGGCAGAAGGTGTGATGCTGACAATTATTATGCTCTATGTGGGAACAAAGGTGATGGAATTTGTGATAGAAGGAGTTAATCCGAAGAAGGCAGTCACGATTATTTCCAATCATCCTGCTGAAATTGCGGATCAAGTAAACGAACAATTAAACCGTGGCGTTACTGTACTATCAGGTCATGGCTACTATACAAAAGAGAACAAGGAAATACTCTATATTATTATTAATAAACAAGAAGTTGTAAAACTAAAGAAAATAGTAAAACAAACAGATGAGGATGCTTTTATTACCATTCATGATGTAAGAGACGTCTTTGGCGAAGGGTTTATTCACCTTTCTAAAGCATAATGAGGCTATTTCAGTCAGCATATAAACCCGAACCATTATACAGAAATGTTAATAAACCTCTTGTATAATCGTTTGGGTTTTGATTTCAAAAAAGAAGGTTAAAAGAAAGCAGCCACAAATGACTCCACTTCGCTTTCCTATTACTTAGCAGGCAAGGAGATCAAATATAATCATTCCGCACCGCATATATAGCCAATTGCGTTCGATCTCTTAATTCTAATTTTGCTAGAATTTGAGTGATGTGATTTTTAATCGTTCCAACAGATAATAATAACTCACGGGAAATTTCTTTATTTGTTTTCCCTTGGCCTATTTTTTTGAGGATTTCAATTTCCCGTGTTGTTAACACAACCGTCTGATCCCGTTCTTTCTCAGGCATGTTCTCTTTTTTAACAGCTTTGGCATTAATTTTGCGGCAACTTGATCATGTATCGACATGCCACCCGACAAACAACTTTTGATACTATTTACTAAAGTAGTATTATCTGTCGTTTTTAGCAGAAAACCATTTGCTCCTTCTTGGAATGCTTTTATTGCGTAGTCCTCATCATTAAAAGTAGTGAGGATAAGTATTTTTATATGTGGAAATTGCTGACGAATTTGTTTCGTTGCTTCCATTCCATCCATAATTGGCATACGAATATCCATTAAAACAATATCAACGATTGTTTTTTCTAATAAAAGCAACACTTCTTTTCCATTTTCCGCTTCAGCAACCACCTTGATGTCTTCTTCTTGTTCAATAATCATCTTTAAGCCATTTCTAACAATTGCTTGATCCTCCGCAATTAACACGCGAATCATCTTCATTCCTCCCCAACAGGAATATTTCCTTGCAGGATAAATTCTCCATTTGATTGAAGAACCTCTAATTTCCCATGTCTTTCTTCTATTCTTTTTTTCATATTTTCTAAACCAAAACCATAATGAAAGGGATGCTTATGAATATAAGGATTTCTGATTTCAAATGTCAAATGCCCAATCGGGGAAACACCTAGTGTAATATGGACAGCTTTCGAACTTCCATACTTCATTGCATTGGTGATACCTTCCTGTACGGATCGATAGAGAACAGCACTTTGTTTATTACTCAGGTTTGCTTGGAGTACCCCCTGCTTTGTTGTAAAATGGACGTGAATATTGTTTTCACTTTCCAATTTTTTTATCAGCGTAATAATAGAAGCAATTCCTCTTGGCTCTTCTACTTGTAAAAGACGTACTGCTTTTCTTGTTTCTTCTAAGCTGTCAGCTGTCATATTTTTCAAAGTTAAATATTGATCCTTTTTCTCCTTAATCCAAAATTGTTCGATTTGCATCATTAAAGCAGTCAATTTATGACCGACGGAATCATGCATCTGTCTGGCAATTAAATTTCTCTCCTCCACTCTTGCTGCATGCTCATTATAGTAAGATTGTCTTTTCTGTATACGATAATCATTTAGTAAAGATTCATATGTATTTCTTATTTGACGATAATCCTCCTCCAGTTCATTTGCATGTATAAGTAAATAGGAGATTAACAGGAGAAAACTTATCCAAATCAAAGCTAAATAGGGAGAAATTATAATAACTGTTGCAGCATTTATTATAAGAAACAAGCTAATAACAATCCGAAATAAATTGGTTGATATATACCTACTCATTACTATCATAAAATACAAAAGCATTAGTAATAGATAGCTATATAACTCTCTTCCTACTGTAAACAGGATTAATTCAAGCATAACAACGATAGCAAGAAACGGTATGCTTTTTCTTTTAAATACAGGAACGAGAAAATAGAATCCTATAATAATTGAAAATAGAAATAAGTGCATAGCAAAATGCCAAGCATCAATGTTATATGCCTGATATAAAGCGCCCAAACATAAAAAAATCAGAACCACTATTTTTATCGAAAAGTCCTTCATTGTTTCTCCCTTTTCTCCTTGATCTTCTTTTATAAAAAAGCTTGTAAAAGATATCTCTTCTACAAGCTCGTTTCTATTAAATGCTGTATCCAATCACTAACACAAGCGCAAAAGAAACTACCAATAAAATCCATAGTGTTTTTGTATTTTCGGATTTTTTAGTGCGAATAAGTACCATTTCAAGCATACCGATAACCCAAATGCCTACAAGCATCTTAATTGTATGCATGAAATCCATCCCTGTTTTGGCAAGTAGGCCAATTCCAGAACCAATAATCAGAATATACACTACCCGTAACACCATATGTACGATTTTACTTCCTTTTTCTTTTCCTGCTTTATGTAAACCGAATGACAAGGCAAATAGAATTAGCCCGATAATCCATGTCAGTACATGAGCATCTGTTGAACTCATATATATCCCCTCCTTTTCTCCATTATTTTAACATAGATCGCTTTAATCGCTCTATTTTCGACTCATTATTCCTCAGCTACCACTTGATTTATCAATGTACCAATGCCTTCCACTGATATTTCAATGCTATCCCCAGCCTTTAAGAAGCGTGGCGGGTTAAATCCTTTCCCAACTCCAGCAGGCGTTCCTGTGGCAATAATATCTCCAGGTTCTAATGTCATCCCTTTAGATAATACACTTATTATTTCCTCGATCGGAAAAATAAAATGCTTTGTATTAGATTGTTGTCTTATTTCTCCATTTACTTTAGTAATAATATTTAATTCATTCGGATTAGGAATTTTATCCTTTGTTACAATCCATGGTCCAATTGGCGCCGTCGTGTCTAAGCTTTTTCCAATGAAAAATTGCTTATGCTTCTTCTGTAGATCTCTAGCGGTGATATCATTTAAGATCGTATAGCCAAATATGTAATCCAATGCCTTCTCTTTCTCAATTCCTTTTCCTTTTTTCCCAATAATAACAGCTAGTTCCCCTTCATAATCAAGCTGCTCCGTTACTTGTTTGTGTTCCATAATGTCCCCCATATGACCAATAACCGTTGTTGGAGCTTTCGTAAAAATCATCACATGCTCAGGAATGTCCGCTTTACTTCCCATTTCTATTGCGTGTTCTTCATAATTTTTGCCAACACAAAAGATATTTTTTCGCGGTCTAGGAATAGGTGCTAGAAACTTCGCCTTCTCGATTGGTATAAAAAGATTATCTTTATTATTTTGATTTTCCACCCATTCGATTAACCCTTTCACATTCTCTAAAAAATCTTCTTGTTCTAGGCATATCACAAGATCATCTGCATAAGGACGTCTTCCTGAACGTTTTTCCTCTACATCATTTAAAGATAATATTCCCTTCTTCTCCACTATCCCCACCAAAACTCTTTCCTCTATAGCAACTGTCGCAAATTTCAATTCGCTTCTCCTCCATTTTTCATGCTATCTCATTTAAGAAAATTATAAACTTTCTAAATGTTTTTTCCAAATAGAAAAAACCTAACAAAAAATATAGTCCTGTCATAAGTATTTTTTGCCAATCCATATGGACAGTTTTCTTGTCATAGTACAACCATTCATAAGAATAGGCTAATTAAGAGAAGATAATCTCCACTCATAACGAACAGTAAGACTTTAGGACGGGTGAAAGAATTGCCTTAGTAATGGGCCGAATGGTTCAACTAACCCATCAATATCGATAAGGAAACTCACTGGTGAAGTTATCTATCTAGGTAAATGTATCACCTATTCCGTTGAGTTCCATAGTATGTATAAGAATATTGGATAAAGGATGTTGTATATGCCAGCTATTGTTGGAGTAGCTCAAGTTATATCAGTTGGAGGTAGCTCTATTTTTAATATTGGTGATGTATACAAAATGATGCCTATCTCTAGCGCGAAAACTTTTTCTGGATCTGGCTCTTTTAATACGGGTGATGGATTAAATGTTACTAACTATCGTAGTTCTACTAATACGTATGATAATGATGGCATAGATCAGCCAATTGCAGCAAATGCGTAGCGTAAGTAGACTAAAAGGTGTGTGAACATGAATTACTTTATTCAACAATCTATCGTAATAAATACACTTAAAATTGGAGGTATCTCTAACTCTTCCGTATTACAAATAGGAAGTGCAGGTGTTATTAAACCCGCTTCTTATTTATATAATACAGGTGGATTCACAGAATCGGCTCCTGAGCTTTCTCCAAGTGAGCCGGGACTAAACATTGCAGAAGAAGAAACAGTTTTTACGCCAGCAGTTCCCTTGCAGTCTCCTCGTAAATAGGACTAATTTTCACGAAGGAAAGGGGGGATAGAATTGTCATATGATTTTTATGAATACAGCGAAAAAATGCGTCATTATTTACAGCAGCTTGAAAAGAGAATAATCGATTTAGAGAAACAAGTGGCTGCCTTAACCAACGATCTTACAGCGATAAAAGAAAAACCAACCGTTCATATTGAACGAATAGATTATAGCTTCGACCAATTAAAAGTAGAGACGTTAGAAGGAACGTTAAATATTGGACTTAACCCTGAGGATTTAAGCAACATCGAAGAGCTGGCTATTAATCCAAGTTCACCAATTAGTCAATCACATGCCCCTTTCTATCCGCCAATTGATCCAAAGCAAATGATGAATCGATCTATGGATATAGAAGAGGAAATGAATCAATTTATTCAATTAGAACTACCAGATATCATTCGAAAGAAACAATTAGAGTTGAATATGTCTGAAGAAGAATCATATGTCACCTTTATTCAAGATGATATTTCTAAACAATTGCCCACTAGAATTCAATATTACTTACAACAAGGTGCTAACCGTAAACAAAATGGAAGTATTTTAACAAATGAAGCGATTATCAAAGCGTTAAAGGAAGAAATGGAAAATGGCGTGCATTTATTTTTAAGCAATATACCGGATAATATGAAGGGAAGTGGAAAAGAATGAATTTTCAAGTATACAATCGAGAGCTTCAAGTAGGAAATATAAATATTATTGGGGTTGCAAGCTCCTCTATCTGCTTAGTGGGTGATGCCCAAACTATTCAATTAGCTTCCACCTTTGATACACCTGCTGAATCTCTCATCATCGGTCCCTTTGTTCCACTGCATCCGAAAATTTAATGATGTTTCAACGTACTTCTGTTGTCGATTCGATTAATATTAGTACTGTGTCCTTTTCTTCCATTGTGGAGCTTGGTGACGCCACTTACCATCAAGCCCTTTCACGTGCTATAGCTGTTCAAAGACAAAAGGAACTCTTTTATGGATCGGAAAGTGATTATAAAGACTATGATGTTTTTAAGGAGCCTATCCCGTTAATTCCGATTATGGAAAATGTAGAATGTCATTTTGAAAATCTTAAACCGATTATTAAAGTTCATCATATAAATATTACAGGAATATCTTCTGCTTCCTTGCTTCAAATAGGGAATTGCCGTCATATATATACCGAAGCAAGAATTAAACACATTCGTCAATTCGAGCAAGATATGGCGACAGAAGCTGGAAATAACTTAATTCCATTAAATGAACCTGGCCAATTAGATATGTCAGCAAGTGAAAGTTCTGTCTCTGTTACTGGCACGGCTCTCTCTGGTTCGCCTATTTCAGACGTGGAAACATCAGCACCGGAATAATCAAAAAGATGCCATTGTGTATGCATTCGGAATTACACTTTCTTTTATAAAGCCAAATCTTCCATGTTAATAGGCCATACTGGCTAAAGATAAACTAATAACATGTTATAGAAACAAGGAGGTAAAAAAATGCCTGCAATTGTAGGACCAGTACAAATTGTTAACGTAGGGGAAGGAATTGTACAATTTGGGGATTCATTATTTATTTCTCCAAAAGGAAATTCAAAGGCAACCTTAGGCTCTGGTACCTCCAATACGGGAGCATTTATTATAACAAATAATGGATTAAACGCTAGTAACTATATAGATACAAGTTTACTTGATCAACCAGTTGTTGCAAATAACTAGCTGCTAAGCCCCTTAAGGTTCCATTATATTTTTCAAGGAGGAAATAATTATGCCTACTATAATAGGTCCGATTCAAATTGTTAACACGGGAGAGGGAATTGTGCAATTTGGAGATTCTCTATTTATTTCTCCTAAGGACAACGCAAAATCAACAGTAGGTTCAGGTACTGGAAATAATGGTGCATTTGTAATCACTAATAATGCAGTCAATTCCAGCAATTATACAGATAGCAGCGGGGTTGATCAGCCTATTTCCGGTAATAATTAATAAATATCCCACTCCGCTTTCTACATTAATTCGGCCTCCTACAAGCTTTGCAGGAGGCCATTTTATACGAATAGGACACGAGAATTTTTACAACTTCAACACATGTGCACCATCAAAAAAGAATAAGTATTTCTCTTCTATTTTTCGCTTTAAGATTTTTTCCAATGCTTCTGTATAAAGCTCTATTTGCACTTTATAGCGTGATTCTAATATTGGTTTTGCTTCTTCATATCCACTCTTATAACGACCAGATATTGTGTCTGTTTTATAATCAAGCAATACAGTACCTAAGTCATCTTCAAAGAATACATCAATAATTCCTTGAACGAGAACTGGCTCTTCTTCTCCCTGCCAGTCTGCATATACTCGGCTTGCTGGATAAGCAATATTAAAAGGAATTTCTCTTACAAGCTTTGGTGCCTGCTGCATTCTTTTTCCTAAAGGTGATTGGAAAAAGGATAAAATAGAAGCAATATCAATAACTTCTGCCTGCTCAGACGATAATAGTTCTTTTTTGACCATATCTTCTAATAATTGCGTCAGACTAGCTTCTGTAACTATCGCTTTTACATCTACATGCTGCATAACCATATGCATAGCAGTTCCGATTTCTGCGGGGCTTAATTTTTTTTCCTGCATAAACTTCGGTCGATTCCAGACCGTTTGCTTCCATTTCTTAGCAAGATCTGTCCCACTTTGAGCATCCCGCAGTTCTCCTTGACGCTTCAATTCGGATACAGACTGCTTAGAGCGATGAGAGGTGCTTTCCTTGGAAAAATAGGACCATCCGAAAGTTTCCTTAATGTCATCTTTATATACAGAGGAACGATCCATTCGCTTTCCTTCCGATACTTTTTCTAGCCATTCGTTTTCTTTATTTTCTTCCTCCACCGATCGGTTTAGAAGCTCCTCTTTTTGAAGAATTTTCACTTCCCAATTAGATGGATGGAAAGAAATTTCCTCTTTCTCACTCCAACTTTCTAAATGAATCCATTTGTTGTCACGATGTCTTACTAATGCAGGACCGATCCAATCTAAGTATGACTTCGCTTGAGCACGATCAAATTCATTTAAAAGCCAGTTTGAATGCCCTGCGATTTGGGACCATTTCTGCTTTGCCTTTTCGATATCCTTCACCGTACCTATTAAAATCAGCTTTTCCTTTGCTCTAGTTAATGCAACATATAAGACGCGCATCTCCTCTGCCAGCAACTCCATTTTTTTCTTTTTAGCAAATGCAATTTGCGGGAGAGACGGATAAGATATTCGCTTTTTGGCATCAATATATTTCGTAGCAAAACCTAAATCCTTATCCAATAAAAAGTTCTTTCTTAAATCCATTGTATTGAAATTCCGGCCCAACCCTGCCATAAATACAAATGGGAACTCTAAACCTTTACTGCTGTGAATTGTCATAATTCGAATAACATCTTCTTGTTCGGTTAAAGCTCTTGCAGCACCTAAATCATTGCCGCGATCCCTCATTCTCTCTACAAATCGCAGGAAGCGAAATAACCCGCGAAACGATGTTTCTTCATATTGCCGAGCCCTGTCATAAAGTGCACGCAAATTCGCCTGACGCTGATTTCCTGCTGGTAATCCCCCCACAAAATCATAAAAATATGTTTCTCGATAAAGCCTCCAAATTAGTTCAGATAACGCCCCTCTTCTTGCCTCAGAGCGCCAATCTGCAAATTTATCAAAGAATGGTCTTATTTTTGCATACAAAGCTTCTTCTTTCTGATTATTGGATTGAATAAAAGCTTGGATAGCTTCATAAAAAGCTCCTTGTTTCTTGGCAATCCGCAGCTTACTTAATTCCTCTTCGGTTAATCCCACGATGGGAGAGCGAAGAACCGAAGCAAGCGGAATATCTTGATATGGATTATCGATAATCTTTAGTAAAGACATCATGATATCCACTTCTGTGGATTCAAAATAGCCAGTTGTTAAATTCGCATAGGTCGGGATATTATACTGCTTTAATTCTTCCATTATTTGCGGAGCCCATGTCATGGATCGCAATAAGATGACCATATCCTTATAACGAATTGGTCGATATGCTTTTTGTTTTGCGTCATATACCTCTTGGTTTGTTTCAAATAATTCTTTTACCTTTTCAGCAATTACTCTTGCTTCTAATTGGGATTGTTCCAGTTCTGCTGCATCAAGTCCCGTTGATTCTCCGTCCATCTCCATGTCTTCGCTTGAATCACGCTGATTTACTAATGCAACTTCAATCGGATAAGGAGTTTCTTCTGGATAACTTGCACCTAGCTTTAATTCTGCACTTTCATCGTATTCGATTTCGCCTACTTTTACACCCATAATTTGTTTGAAGAGAAAGTTAGTTCCTTCTAATACTTCTTTTCTACTGCGAAAATTTTTCGCTAAATCGATTTTATAACCAGCATCTTCCCGTTCTTGAAACCGAAGATATTTCGCTAAGAATAGATTAGGCTCTGCTAATCGGAAGCGATAAATACTTTGTTTTACATCGCCAACCATAAATAGATTTCCTTCCGACTCACTATCCTTTGTTACTAGCTTTAAAATAGATTCCTGCACTAAGTTTACATCCTGATACTCATCGATAAGCACTTCTTTAAACTGATTTCGATAAAACCATGCTGCTTCTGATGGAATAAGCTCCGTATTGTTTTCTTCTGGCTGACTTAAGATAGCTAGACAAAAGTGCTCTAAATCAGCAAAGTCCACTAACCCTTTATCCATTTTTATTTGTTGGAATCTTTGCCCAAAGGCCTCCACTAAATAAACAAGTGTCTCTACATGTGGCTTCATCGCCGCCATATCCTTTAAGAAGTTCTGTGGTTTTCTTGTAAAAAGATCGCTTTGCATTTCTTGCAATATTTTTTTTGCGCGATCTCTGATTCTTTGTCCCTCTTCCACTAGCGCTGGATCATATTCGTCTCCTTTGCAAGGTTTTGCCCGTGAAAATTTCAATGACTGCATGGCCTCATATAAAGTTTCCCAGGAATGTGCCTTTGCCTTTTCTAAAATAGAGACTAATTCTAAATCGTCCAAGAAGTTGCTCGCTCTCGGGGCGGGACCTCCTGGAAGCTTTGTCAATTCGTAGCCATACTCAAGCAGCTTCCTCACACCTTCTAGCTGCAGCTCCACATCATCAATTAAATGCTTCATAAATGGCAATTCAGTAATATCTGCATCTTCTTTCCTATCATACATCTCGATTAAAGACTGTAAATAAGCAGACGGAAATGGATTAGAGCGGGAAAAATCATATATTTCTTGAATCATTCGCTGCAAAGCATCATCACTGCGGTCATTTGTAAAAGCATCTACTAGATCAAAAAAGGCGAGATTATTTTCCTTCCCGTATTCCTCTTCAAAAAGATCTTCTAAGCATTCATCTCTTAATAATTGTCCTTCTGTTTCATCAGCAATTCTAAAGCCTGGATCCAAATCAATTAGATAATAATATTTTCGAATAACTTCTAAACAGAAAGAATGTATGGTGGAGATATGGGCTTTATTTAAAAGTACCAGCTGTCTTTTTAAATGCTGGGAGGCTGGATTTGCATTGATTTCTTTTTCCAGCACTTCGCCGATCCGGTGCTTCATTTCTGCTGCTGATGCGTTCGTAAACGTAACAACGAGCAATTCATCCACATTGATTGGCTGATCGGAAACGATTTTTCGAATCATTCTTTCAACTAATACGGCTGTTTTACCTGAGCCAGCTGCCGCTGCGACTAAGATATCCTGTCCACTAGACATAATCGCTTTCCACTGATCATCTGTCCAGGTAACATCTGCTGGCTTGTCCGGTATATTAATCTCTTTCACTTGTATTAGCCTCCTCTCTAATTAATTGCAGTACCTCGTCTTTTGAGTAGGCTGGCAATTGTCTATATTGATTTGTTTCTAATGCTTCATCAAATTGACAGACAGACTTAAACGAGCAGAAAGTACAAGGCTTCTTGTCATTTAATCGATAAGGTTCTATACCTACTTCTCCACTAATAATCTTATTTCCTGAATCTTTATATTTGTGACGTACAAATTTTTGCATTTTGCTAAAGTCGTCTCTTGTAGCTACCTTCGATGCCTTCGTAAGGGTGCCATCAGTTTTAAAACCTGCCGGGACAATTGGCGAATTCCCTTTTTCCAATGTTTCATCCATTAACTGAATGACTCGTTCTTCTCCCAGCATTAACCCATTCATTTTAAACTTCTTTAATAGCTCTTCTTCAATTTCATCTAATGTAAGGATTTTTTTACTTGAAATCATCGGATTATGAACATGAAAATATAATACTCCAGCCGGGCTCGCTTTCTTATCCACCAAAATTGTGCTGTTTGTAATAATTAAGTCCAAATAAGTAAGCATCTGTAAGGACAAGCCATAGTAAACTTCATTCATATTTAATTCTTGACCACTTGATTTATAGTCAATTACACGTAAATATACTTCATCCCCAACTTCAGCCTTATCAACACGGTCAATTCTACCAATCAGATTCATATTTGTGCCATTTTTCAGCGGAAAAGAAATCGATGGCAGCTTACCTTTTGGTCCAAATTCAAGTTCTAAATCAATTGGCGAGAAACCGCTATGTTTGGCATGTTCGCTTAAAATAAGAGAAGCTCTGCTAATGATTTGTTCTAGCTTTCTTTTTATATAATGATGTCTATTAGTACTAAGCAATATCTCATTCTGCAATTTAGGTGCGAGCATTTCTACCGCATCTCTTGCTAAACTTTCACATTGCTCTCTTGTTAAACTAGACCACATTAACTCTTGATGCATAACTGTTTCCGCAATATATTTTAAGGCTGCATGAAATAAATCACCAATAGCAGGTGCTTCTAAACGATATACTTGCCGTTCGCGGAGCTTTAATCCATGGGTAGCAAAATGCGAAAATGGACAAGCATGAAATAACTCCATTCTCGAAACACTTGCTGAAATAGTATCTCCATACAATTCACTGCTTGTTTGTTCCGATAATTTCTCGGTTTTATTTTGATAAGTTAAACTAGAAAAAACCTTTTTGGCTGGTTCTCTCCAATTTGGGTGTTCGATATACTCATTGTAAACATCCCACCAGAAATCATAGATAGGATACTCTCTTTTCTTCAAATAAAGCTGGCCAGTAAGGTAAGACAAAGTTGTTTGTAAATGAACCACATAATCAAGCTGGCCTTCTTCTGACAATTCTTTCGGATCAGACATATAATAGACAGTTTCAGCTTTTGGAAATAGATCCTGCATTCTTTTGATATAAGTAGATGGCAAGATAGACTTTCCTTCATCATTTGCTAGTGGATAGGTTAAATAAAGATAATCCGTTGGCGTTGTAAATGCTTTGTATGCAAGAAACTCCTCGTCTAATAACCTTGTTTTGCTTGTAGGAGCAAGCTTCATCCCTTTTTGTTGTAATGATTCTCTATCTGTGTCTGCAAGTATTCCCTCATCCTGAAATCTCGATGGAAAAACACCCTCATTTAGACCGATAACAAACGCAACCTTTATATCATTTAAACGAGACTGTTCTAAGTCAGCAATCAATACTTGATCCAGTGCTGGAGGAACAAGAGAAAACTTTAATGTATCTAGCCCTGCACTAATCACCGTTGCAAATTGCTTTGTTGAAAATTCCTCTTCCCCGAGTATCTCCACAAATTGATCTAATAGATCTACTATACTGTTCCATGCTTGATCATGCTCTCCAGCTTTTACTAGCTCCCCTTTGCTCTCTAACTCATTCTTCCAATACTCCATCTTCACCGGCACTTCAAGCTCTTCTAAAAATAAATATAGTGCTTCACATTTCGCTCTACCAGTTTTTCCTCTTTTCAAACGGTTTTGAAGACGGATTAGAGGAGCAGTTAAAGAGAGACGCAGTTCATTTAATTCTTGTTCGAATTCCTTTTCTGCATCCGTCTGTACACCTTGTTCAAATTCCAGCCCCTTAATTCTTCGATACTTCCAGCGTTCTTTTGAAGTCCACTTATTTCCCTTTATTCCATATGCAAGACAATAGTTTTCAAGCCTGTCTACTTTTTCTCTAATCTTATTTTTACGTTCATGAAGTGGAAATAGTAACTCCGTTTTTATCGAACGAAACACCGGCTCATAGCGCCAATTTGTATCGAAAATTTCTAAAGAGGAACGGATCAGCTCCACCAAAGGATGATCATGCATTCTACTTTTCTGATCAATAAAAAAAGGGATATGATAATCTCTAAATACAGTTTCTATAATATTTTGATAGGCTGACAAATTTCGAGACAGTAAACTAATCTCTCGATAGCGGTAATTCTTATGTCTAACGAGTTTTACGATTTCCCGTGCAATCCCTTCTATTTCTGCACGCGGATTTACGCTTTCAGCAAATTTAATAGTTGCATCTTCAGTAAAAGCTCTAGCTGGTCTGCTATCAAAATGACTTTCTATATGAACTAACGATGGATGGCTACTTTTTTTGAATTTTGCGAGTTTGACAACCTCGACTTCTACTCCTAATTGCTTAGCCATCGCTTGAATAGTTTGGAAGGATTCTGTAGTCATTCGGAATAAACTTAAGTCATCATTTTGGGAAGAAAAAGGATCGAGTGTATTCGTAATCGTGACCTTTTCACATGTATGCATTAACTGCTGAATGATTAAATACTCTTGAGGTGTAAAGCTATAAAAACCATCAATATAAATTTCAGCTTTTTGCAAATAAGAGGACTCGCTAATCTTTTCCGCAAGCAAACGGAAATAATCCTCCCCATCAATGTAATTCCCAATAATTCTTTCTTCGAACTTTTCATAGATTAATTCAAGGTCACTGATTTTATCCTGTAAAGCCTTGGTTGATTCTTTTGTTCCTGCTAATTGCGCTTTCGTTGCTAACAGTTCCTCTGGAGTAACAGTATATCGTCTAAACTCCGTGACTAATTGTTCTACCTGATCAATAAATCCGTTCTTATCGGCAACTTTTTTAAATAGAGTTAGTTCATTTTTATTCTCTTCTATTATTTTTCGAATCAGCATGCTTACACCCATACTATTAATGTGGTAGCGGCTGATTCCGCCTGTTTCTTGCAGTACTCTCCATGCAAGGCGGGTAAAACTATATACTTGCGAACGAAACATTCCCTGAACATTCGAGCCAGACAATAAACGTTGATCTGACATAAAGGTCATCTGATCTGGAACGATATAAATAATCGGATTCCCTTCTGGATTTTCAGCAAGTTTCGCTTGAATTTCTTCTATACAGAACGTTGTTTTCCCGGTTCCAGACCGACCTGTTAATAAGCGAACAGTCATCCAATAACCCCCTTTTTTTCTATCTCCATTATTCCTTTTATGTAATTATCATCATAACATAGAAACACATGTTTCTATAGAAAAGTGCTGCTGGATAATTTTTCTCTTTTTCGAAGAGCTAGTTTTAACAAAAAAAAGATGCTGGGACATAATTATCCCAGCTTAAGATAGACCCAAACAATTATAAAAAAAGATTCATATAATTTTTGGCTATTTATTTAAAAAAAGATGCTTACGTCCACCCTTCCCTAAAAAGAAAATTGTATTTCATTAAATGGCCAATAGCGCAAGCTTACTTTCCCAACTACTTGGTCAATAGAAATAAATCCGAAATGTCGGCTATCCCAGCTTCCTAATCGATTATCCCCTAATACAAATAATTTCCCCTTTGGAACTGTAGCTTCACCAGTAATCTCTTTTAATGTAAAATTCCCTGTCAGCCTTCCAGAAGATACTTGTTTTCGGTAATCATCTAAGAAAGGCTCCTCATACTTTTTCCCATTTATAAATAGGTGGTCATCTCTATACTCTACTTTATCTCCAGGGATGCCAATTACTCGTTTCACATAATCATCATTTTTATTTGCATGAAAAACAATAATATCAAAGTGATTAAAGTCAGTCATTTTATAACCAACTTTATTAACAACTAATTTATTTCCGTCCTGCAGGGTAGGCATCATCGATTCACCTTCCACTACATAATTGGAGAAGAAAAAAGCACGAATTATAATAAAGATGATAATTCCGATAGCAAATGCCTTTAACCATTCTATGCTTTCTTTCTTTATTGCTTCTTTCAACCTCTATCTCCTCCAAACAATATTTACAAACCATTTTATTAATGGCTTCTCTCTTTCTCATCAATCCCAACATTATTCATTTTAATTTCGATCCTTTTTCCAATAAACCAAAGAATAAAGATAGCAATCGCGACAGGTATCGTACGTAATGGCTGGGCAATCATGGAGCGTAAATCATAACCGATAAAGCTAATCGTGCTAATCATAACGAGCTTACCCGCAATTACTGCCAGAATATATTGGCTCGTACTAATTCTCGATAAACCAGCTACTATATTTACAAGTGCAGATGGTGTAAATGGAAAACATAAAAGCAAGAACAATGGGCCAAATCCATGTCTTTCAATCCAGATCATTGGCTTCTGCACTTTTTTATGATTACTTAAAAATCTCAGCATTCTTTTCTTTCCATATTTCCTAATGATAGAGAATACAAGCAATGCTCCTAAAATTGTTCCAACCCATGAATAGAGAAATCCCAGCCAAAACCCAAATGCGTTCACATTAGCCATAATAAAAACAAACAGCGGCAAGAAAGGAAAGAACGCTTCTATCAGCGGAAGTAAGACCCCTGGCAACGGTCCAAATGAACGATAACTATCAATTAAATCCATTATTCTTTCAAGCGTAAACCATTCTTTAATTAAGTTCATATCCATGAGCACAAAACCCCTTGTATAACTTACGCATCTTTTCGTATGTGTATTCTTTTAATAGTGTTGATTTTTTAATTAATCTAATAAAATACAAGGATCTTTCCGCTCCTTATATAGACATTTTCGCTTTAACATTGGCAGCCCCAAAATCCCTCTGCCTATACCATTTTAATTCGTACATCGCTAATTAAATATAAAGAATATGTTAAAAAAACTCCATTTATTGCGCTAAAAATTCTTTTATCGCTGCTTTATTTGCTTCTAAATCGACAGATAATACAGCAGCCCCATTCACTTTCATATCTTGGAAAGTTCCGTCTACTGGAACTCTTAACGATTCTACCTCATGACTTTTGGAAGTCAGTAAATCTTTGCCGATAAATAGCATATCGCCAGTATCCATGCTCGTATTAATATATGGCATAATAACCCCTGCCAATTTAGGCAATTTAGCAAATGTTTGAACAGCGGAAACCTGATCAGCGATCGCTTGTAATGTCTTTTGTTGTCTTGCTACTCTTCCAAAGTCCGATTCTGCATCATGTCGGAAACGTACATATCCCAGTAACTGCTTTCCATTTAAATGCTGTAGTCCCGGCTCTAATGTCACACCAATATTTTTAGACATTTGCTTCTCTACATCGATTTCTACACCATTTGGGAATGCTTCATCAATTACTGCTTCAAATCCTTCAAAATTGACAATTGCATAATATTGTAAATCTATATCGAAATTTTGTTTAATGGTTTGTCTTAGTAATTCAGGACCATCTACCGTATAAGCTGTATTTATTCTACCTTGTCCATATCCTGGTATATCTACATACATGTCTCTCATTAACGATATGATTTTATATGTACCTTTATCCGGATGGTATTGGGCAATCATAATCGTATCGGTTCTAGATTGCTTTTCCCCTTTACGCTGGTCACTTCCCAGTAAAAGAATATTTGTACCTCCGTTACTATCTTTTTCCCCATTAAATTCATATTTAACCTCGTCTATTCCTATCTTCCCTAACGATTGCTTCTCACCTTGCTTATATTGAAAAATACTATATATAGTTACAGCTAATATAAATAGAATAAGGACTAGAAAGAAAACTCTTCCTTTTCGTAATCTCCTTCTTTTCTTTCCTTTTCTATATTCTTCTCTCCCCATTTCTTTTAATCCTTTCTATATCAATCTCATTTTTTAATTATTTCATTATTAATTGTAGCCTTTGTAAAAAATTTATAGACCTTCTTTTCCATGTAAATTCCTATGCTTTATCTAGCCCCTTAATTTCTTCGTCATTATCTTTCTTTTTACTATCATATCAAAAAATGTTCCATTCTACATTTTTTTCTGCTTAAAATTACATTACAAGGTAACATTGTCCTTTTTTCTCTCTGTCTCCATATACGCTCCTCTTAATATCAAAGTATTTATTCCAAAATCCCATATCAATAAAAGAGGGCACCCAACGGCACCCTCTTTTATTGATTAATTATACGTACTCTAAAAACCAATTGTTAATATAGTTTAATCGCTCTATTCGAAGTGCAGGTTTGCCACTTCTGGAAAGTTCATGATTTGATTCTGGAAAACGGACAAATTTTGTTTTTTTCTTTTGTACCTTCAAGGCAATAAACAACTGTTCTGCCTGTTCAATTGGACAACGATAATCTTTTTCACTATGTAATATTAGTAAAGGTGTTTGTATGTTATTTACATAGGCTAATGGAGAATGCTTCCACAGTGTTTCTATATCATTTAAATCTGCTTTTATTTGCCAATCAGTGAAGTAATACCCTATATCACTTACTCCATAAAAACTAATCCAATTAGAGATGGAGCGCTGTGTAACAGCTGCCTTGAAACGGTCTGTATGTCCAACAATCCAGTTTGTCATAAAGCCGCCATAGCTTCCTCCTGTAACAGCTAGACGAGAAGCATCAATAAAATCAAATGTTTCTATTGCATAATCAATGGCATCCATAATGTCTTCATAATCCTTTCCACCATAGTCTCCACGGACAGCATCTACAAATTGCTGTCCATATCCATGGCTTCCTCTCGGATTAATATATAGTACAGCAAAACCATTGGATGTTAATGTTTGAAATTCATGAAAATAAGAATTAGCATACATTGCATGCGGTCCTCCATGAATCTCTACTACCATCGGATATTTTTCACCCTCTTTAAAACCTTGTGGCTTCATTAACCACCCATGAAGATCCCAACCATCCCGAGACGTAAATTGTAGCGGTTCTGCTTCAGAAAATCCTCGTGTTTCCACAAACACTTTATTTACATTGGTTATTTGCTTAGTTTCTCCAGTCTCTAAATTTAATGTATATAAATCTCCGGGATGTGTAGGTGTACTAATGGCCACCACCGCTTTTTTTAGACTGCCTCCTGTAGATAAGCCATATACATGCTGGTTATCAATAAGAGATGGATAGATCGCTCCAGAAGTATTTCCAAAATAAACAACTGTATTTCCATGATCTGTTGCTAAAAAGGTAAAGCTTTCATTGTCCTCTCCCCACAGCATACCAGGTGTTACAGTTCCCTGTTGAAAATCACCGATTGCATAATCCCCAACATTCACATCCCATTCTGGTGTTAAACATTGGAGAAAGTCAGCTTCTACCTCATACACCCATAGCTGTGATAGAGTGGCATTTTCATACTCTCTGTCACTCCCTATTAATCCTAATCTTCTACTATCAGGAGTCCATGTAGCTTTTCCATAATTTCCGTTGCCTTCCGTTATCTTCTTCCAACTTTCTTCTTTTCTATTGTAGAGATAAATATCAGAGATAAAGCTGAAGTCCTTTTCTTTGCTTTCATCTGCACTAATTGCTATGTATTGACCATTAGGTGACCAGCTTTGCAAATAATAATTATTTTCTCCAGAAGTAAGTTGTTTGATTGTTTTATTCTTAATATTTAAGACAGCGATATGATCATAGCTGCCATCCCAAAAACCCTTTCCATCTGATTTATATTTCATATTTGTCACCTCTAGAGCAGAGAGCTTTTCTTCCTTCTCATCTGTTTTCATCTCTTTATCTTCTACTGTCTCTCCTTTTTTAAAATGGCATTGAAAAGCTATTTCTGTGCCATCAGGTGACCATACAGGATTACTCACTCCATTCACTAAATAAGTAAGCTGCTCCGCTTCGCCACCTTTTTTACTTAATAAAAATAATTGATTTTTTCCAGAACGATTAGAAATAAAGACAATTTCTTCTCCAGTCGGTGACCATCTTGGAGAATGATTTTGATGTTTTCCAAACGTCCATTGCATTGTTTCAAGTGTGTTTAGATCTTTATAATAAATATTGGAATAATACTTATCAGTCTCTTGGCAAATGGAAGTGACTACATACAAACACTCTTCCCCTTTTACTTGAGGATCCACCACAGAATTTAATTCATACAAATCTTCTGCATTTATTCTTTTACTTTCTTTCACTTCCATCTTCCTTTCTTAATTAAAGTAGTTATATATTTCGACAACTGAAATACTTTTCCCTTCTTAAGCTGTCTTTTTTCTTTTATATTTTATCAAAGATAGCAAGGGAGCTTTGTACAATTATTGAAGCAATTCTGTAAGCCACTCTAAAATTATCATTATTCACTTGAAAATAGGAAATAAAAAAGGTATTATCATAAACAGAGAACAAACGTTCTGTTTATGTTAAAGGAAAGGGGTAACGAGTATGACAAGAATTCCTGAAATAGAAAGAGATGTTATGGAAAAAGCTATTTATCTTCCTATGCTTTTAACAATACTTAATCGAGATCTGCAGGTCATCAAAATAAGTAATTTAAAATTAAAACAACCTTATATAGATCTACTCGAAAATGCAATGAAAGTAGTACAATCGGAGTTAAAAAAAACGAAGAGTTATATGTATAAGCATACAATGAAGATTCAAGAAGTAAATCGTGATGAAGCATTTACCATGTTTTTATTTATTTATAACGGCTATGAAGAATATCATAACTACTTTAACCCCCGCCTTCGCAATAAAGTTCAAGAATTATTAGAGCATTATTTATACAAAAGGTTTACTATTAGCTAACAAAAACAAATAAAAAAAGATTAAATTGCTATCCTACTTTTTTTTATACATCCCTTGAGCTTCTGCTAATTTTTTTTGTTTATCCACCAGTAAACTTTTATATGTTAACTTAGGATTAATACTTGCTTCATGATTATAACGCTGTAATGTTTTAAGAGAGTTCGTCCGCATTATTTGATTTCTTAGGGTATAGAGCGAAACCCCTATTTCTACACTTTGCAAATTTTGAAATGTTATTCTCACTTTAGAGGCTTCTATTTTTTTTGTATCAAGAATATGATGAAGAGAAATCCATGCACAATTGTTATTTCTAGGAGAATGAGTGGGAAAAAAATAAACGGAATTAAAATCATCAATTACAATTGGCAGCTTATGATAATAGGTCATTAGTTGGCGAGTTCCCTCCCTTCTTCCTTCGTAAGAACTTCCCAGATAACCACATGTTGCTTTCACAATCATTAATGGACTACGTTTGCATAAAAAAACATTATTATGTTCATATACCTTTGAATAGATATCGCCATTAGCTACAATGTATGGCAAGACTGCAAGCGTATGATAATTAATATAATACTTTTCGACTATTAAATAATTTTCTTCCAACTATAAATCCTCCTTTTTTAGTAATCTTCCCCTATAATAGCACTTTTTACCTAATGAATCTTAAGACAAAATAATTTTTCAGAATATAGACATACTTTATAATCAAATTTCATAATTTTAAAAAAACAAATTGATAATTATCAATTTTTCCCATATAATATTAAAAAGGCATCAGGAGGGAAAGACAATGAATGATAAGTCCTATACTGAGTTTACAAAGTTAAGTGGCCAGAAAAAAAACACAAATACTTATGTAAAAGACCTCTATATTGAAATGTTGCTTTCTGAAATTCAATTAAAAAATGAAAAAGCAAATTTGATGTCCTTGATTGATAAAGCCATTGATGAACATGACAGAAAAACATTTAACGAACTGAGCAACGAATTTAACTTATTATGTAAGCGCTTCGGAACTTGATAATACCAATAAATAAAGCCAAAGGATGTCCCAAAGAGCCTAATCACTACGATGATTAAACTCTTTGAGTCATCCTTTATTTTTGTATTATTATTTTTTCTGATTTTGTAATCGAATGCTTTCTTCTTCCAATTTACTAATTCTCTCCAGCATCGTCGGGTGGCTATAGCGGAATATTTTCACCAATAAAGGTGGATTTACTTCACTCAGTCCCGTTTTTGCTAGCTCTTGAAATGTCACAATACCAGCCTCTGGATTTTCTGTTAATTCGACCGCATAGTGATCAGCTCTTTTTTCCTCATATCTTGAAATGACATTAGTTAATGGGTTTACAGTAAATAGCAGCATGGAAGTTAATAAAAGAATTAAAGGAAAGGATTGTATATCCTCTACTTTTGCAATTTTAAGTGCTGCCCCCCATCTATTTACAATCCAGTGCAGCAATTTATAAATAAAATATAAACCAAATAAAGATGTAAATAAGGAGATACCTAATCCTATATAAATATGTTTTTCTACATAATGAGCCATTTCATGTGCCATTACAAATAAAATTTCGTCATTCTCTAATTCCTTTAAACTAGTATCCCACAGCACAATTCTTGCATTGCTCCCTATTCCAGTAACATAAGCATTTAATGCACTCGTTTTATCTGACATATTTACTTCAAAAACATGATCGGCTGGAATGTCAGAAGCACTCGCAAGCTTCAATATCTCTGCCTCTAATTCTTTATCCTTTAAAGGAGTGAAATCATTGTATAGCGGATCAATGACGACAGGCTGAATAAACGTGAGAAATAAGGTAAAAGGAATGGATAGAACCCAGGCATAAAGCCACCATCTCTTTTGACTCTTGTTCATTAGCCAGTATAAAACGGAAACAATAAGAAACAGAATGACATAATTCACCCAAAAATCAATAAATTGATCCTTCATCCAAGAAGGAAAGCTTTGAGTAGAAATATGATAGGTTTTTGATACAGAGTAACTAATATAACTAAGTGGAAAGGTGATGATAAAGGCAGTAATATTCAGCCAGAATAAGTAAATAGCCGTTTGCATCGACTTATATTTCGCAGAAGCCTCTCCCCATTTTTTAAATACTTTGGAAAAGCCAAATAACAAAACAAATAAGTAAAAAAGCCATTCAAATGGTGTAGAAATAAAAAACAAGAAGTTCCTTACCCGTGAATATTCTTCACTTAATACCAATTCTCTGCTATTTAAAAAAGTACTTGGATCTGCTTGAGAACCTTGATATTCAAAGGGCAAAGCTGGACTAGTATATTGAAATAAATACCAATAAAAAAACAAACCATATAACACATAGGCAACTACTGCATAAAAGCCAATTTTTCTAGTCATAATCTCCCTCCTGCCTGCCTAGTACAACCTATTATTAATAAGTAGTCCAAAAAGGATTGTTTTAGAACTAAAAGGAGATATTTTTGCTATTTATTTTACCTTTGGCAAAAGCGTGTCCAGCGACTCCATTTCACTTCCACTTTCTAAAAAGAACAAAAAAAGCATCTAAAATAATAAGATACCTCCTATCATTTAAGATGCTTTTTTTTATTCTTCTATCTCATCAATAAATCAATTGCAGAAAATCTTCTTTTGTCACATTTCCAAAATAATGCTTAATGGAAATGTCGTCTAATGCCTTTTCTAATTCGGAGCGATCATAGCGGACCCCAATCAGTCGTTTTTCAATATCTTCTACATCGCCAACTCCAAAGAAATCACCATAAATTTTGCAGTTTTTCACAATTCCTTTTACTACATCAAATCTTACATCGATTTGACCGACTGGGAAACGATGAGAATGCTGTAAATTGAATTTAGGAGATTTACCATAATTCCAATCCCAGTTTTGATATCTTTCTTTAGATAATTGATGAATTTTTTCCCAATCCTCTGCTGTTAAGACATATTCTTGAATATTCTCTTCCCCATCGAAGAGATAGCTTAATAATAGGCTGCGAAATTCTTGAATAGATATTTTTTCTGGAAGAAATTCAGTAATATTCGCTACTCTGCTTCTTACTGATTTGATCCCTTTAGATTCAATTTTGTCTTTTTTCACTTTTAATGCTGACACAATATGATCCATTTCAGAATCAAATAATAATGTTCCATGCGTAAACATTCTTCCTCTTGTAGAAAATTGTGCATTGCCAGAAATTTTTCTACCTTCAGCAAGAAGATCATTACGACCACTTAATTCAGCATTTACTCCCATGCTTTTAAGTGCTTGAACAACAGGCTCAGTGAACTTTCTAAAGTTATGGAAGCTATTCCCGTCATCTTTTGTAATAAAGCTATAACTTAAATTACCTAAGTCATGATAGACGGCACCGCCACCAGATAATCTTCTAACAACATGTATGTCATTTGATTCTACATAATCAGTATTAATTTCTTCTATCGTATTCTGGTTTTTCCCAATAATGATAGAAGGTTCATTTATATAAAATAAAAGATACGTTTCATTTATGTCTAAGTTTTTCAAAGCATACTCTTCAATTGCTAGATTAATGCGTGGATCTGTTATCCCTTTATTATCTATAAACAGCATAAAAAGACACCCCTTATAATTTTGTAGAATTATATCCAATTTTCCCGAATTTAATTACCCTTTTATACTATAACGAAAAAACGGGAAATAATCACTTCATTTGTACTTTTTTCATAGAATTGGCAAAGTTTAAGAAATGGAGTGATATTTTAAGCACAAAAAAGCTGCAACTATGTATCTTCCCCACACTCTATCAAGGCTTCGCACAATAGATGTGACTTAAGAAGAGTAAAGTTAGCAGCTTTTTCAAATTATTCTACCGTTACTTCTACTTCCTTATTTGTATAATACCGTTTGTATTTAAAAATAAAGTAAGCAGCTGTACCCGCAAAGAATATAAGTGGATAAATACCAAGAATCTCTGCATTATGCCACATAAAGTCCATATCCCCAGTAGAGATAACAGCTTTTAATCCAGCTACTGAATAAGACATTGGCAAGAGATTGTGAATATGTTGTAAAACATTTGGTATTAACTCTAACGGGAAAGTACCCGCACTAGTTGTTAATTGGAAAATCATGATGATGACAATAATAAATCGTCCTGGATTTCCAAATAAAGTAACCAAAAATTGAATAATCGAGAAAAATACTAAACTAGTTAGAATAGTAAATAGGATAAATAATGGTACACTTTCCACTTCCATTCCTAAGATGACTAGCAACACAAAGCAGGCAACTAAAGCCTGTAAGATTCCTACCCCAATCAAAATAATCGTTTTGCTTAAGAACCAACGAATTCCACTTTTCGGCTGTTCTTCTGGTTCTGCAAAAGAGAACACAATAGAGAGCATTAATGCACCAACAAATAGTCCTAGCGAAATGAAATATGGCGCTAAGCCTGTTCCATAGTTTGGCACATCCGATACTTTATCTTGGTCAACTAAGATTGGTTCTGCTATCATGTCATATGTTTTTTCATCAGAATGGATGGAACTTGCTTCCTCAGCTCCGTCTGATAATTTAGACGAAAGCTCCTTGCTTCCATCTAATAAAGAAGATGTTCCATTTACCAATTTTTTTGATCCGTCTTTTAGCAAATCGGTTCCATCTGATAAAGCATTCGATCCTGTTGCAAGTGTATTCATTCCTGATACTAAGGTGTTTGCACCAGTGGATAATTTAGTAGAACCATTAACAGCTTTTGCGAATTCAGAAGCATACTTATTCATACCAGCTACAAATTGTTCCTGACCAGCTACCTGCTGTTTTACCCCATTTTCTAGCTGGCTGCTTCCATCACTCAGCTGATTAATGCCTGTTTGCAATTGTTTTTGCCCTTTATTTAAGTCTGTTATGCCATTAGACAAGCTTGTTCCGCCGGCTGCCAGCTGGTCTGCTGCTTGACTTAACGCTTTTGTATTGGTGGCAATGGAAGAACTGCCATCCACCAACCCTTTAAGTGCTGCTACAAGCTGTTGCTTATTTTCTTCTGGTAACCCTTGCAGCATAGGCATTATCGCATTAACTGTTTCCTGTAAGGTTGTTGCACCTTCATGCAACTGATTAGCTCCAGCAGCTAATTGTGCTGATTTATCGCTCCAGTCTGTTAAGCCTTGCGTTAAAGTATTGGAGCCTGTTTGCAGCTTATTTGTCCCTTCAATTAACGAAGGAATATTGGCTTTAACTGTGTTGATTCCATCTTTCGCTTGCGAAACACCATCAAGAATTGCCTGGTCTCCCCCTTGCAATTTCTGTGCAGCATCATTTAATTTCCCTTGGGCTGATTGCAATTGCGTTAATCCTTGATTTAAATCATCTGCTCCATTGGCGAGCTCTTTCACTCCATTATTAGCACTATTAACACCATCAGAAAATTGTATAGACTTTTCAGCAAGTGTTTCTAGATTTTTATACACTTCTTCGGTACCCGACTTTACTTTATCTGTTCCATCTTTTAAATCTTTTGCACCATTACTTGCTGTTTTTAAGCCGTCTGACATTTTCGTAATATTTTCAAAAATAGATTCCGCATAAGTTTCTGTCACTTCTTTACTAACACCTTGCTTTATTTTTTCAATTGCGGAATTGCCTATTTGAGAAGAAATAAAATTATATCCTGGATTAGAAACATATTTCAGGTCCAATTTTTGTGGATTATCTTCAAGCAATGTTGTCGCATTATTTGAAAAATCTTTTGGAATTTCTATCAGCATATAATACTTCTGATTTTCTAAATTTTTATAACCAGTTTCTTTATCGACAAATTTAAAATTAAAGTCTTCGCTATCCTTTAAATTTTCTACTAAATCTTTTCCGATATCTAATGATTTTCCATTCATCTCTGTCCCTGTATCTTCATTTACAACAGCAACAGGCAATTTGTCTAAGTTTCCATAAGGATCCCAGAAGGCCCATAAATAAATACCTGCATATAGTATTGGAACAAACACAATAGCGATAACAGAGATCAGCACCATTTTATTTTTAAAAATAGAGGACAGCTCTGCCTTTAGTAAACTTTGTTTCATATAATTCCCTCCATTTTTAATCAATCATTTATCCTTTAAAAAACAATTCTAGTAGCTTGTTAAAAGAAAAAAATCCTCGTTATTAACGTTAATAACTAACGGACTATTTTCTCATTTATTAAGCGGATTTGCTATTCCATGAAATAGATGTAATTCAAAACTCGATGCGATTTCCTCTGTAGTAAGCGGTGGATGATGTTTCTCCCACTCAAAAATGAGCGCTAAGTATACTTTAATAATAATAAAGGATGTCAGCTCTGGATTCTGTGTGTGAATTTCTCCTTTATCTACTGCTTCTTGTACACGTGTTTTCATATAATTTAAGATCGCATTTTCTAAATGGCTAATTACTTCTTTTACTTCCAGCGTACCAATTTCACGCTGTTCTTGAAAAAGCTTAACCGTCAGATGATGCTCTTTGCGGTATTCAAGCATATTCATCACTGCACGATGGGCATTTTCCATAAACGTAGAAGAAGAATCAAATGACTCATCAGCTCTTTCCTTCATTTCTGTAATTAAATCATTAACTATTTCAAAAAAGAGCTCCTCCTTATTCTTAAAAAAAGTATAAATCGTTCCTTTACCTACATTTGCAATTTTAGCAACATGATCCATAGTTGTTGCTTTATAACCAAACATAGAAAATGATTTAGTCGCCGCTTCTAAAATAAGCTTCCTACGGTCAACAGCCAAATATTCCACCTCTTTCTTTCCATGCGAATAAAGATAGTCTCTCCAGTTATGTAGAATAAATTTTATCTCCATCCATTTATTCGCCATTACAGCTTAATTATTGATTTATCAAAAAACTGACTAAAATAACATTTCGGTCAGTTAGTACAAAAAAGAATATATCACAGAGTTAAACTCGTTGCAACAAAAGAAACCAAGTGATTTTCGAAAAAATCACTTGGTTCCGTTTACAACATAATAGCATCAACAAAAAATAATTTTGCGGCATTTTATCCTTTAATTGGCACTGCAATTTCTTTTAAAACCACTGTCGCTAATGCATCAATAAATTCCGGCTGAGCATTTGGCATTTTTGGTCGATAATAGCTTGCTCCAACTTCTTCTGTCACAACAAGGCACTCATAATCATTGTCATATAAGACTTCTAAATGTTCCGCTACAAATCCTACTGGCACATATACAAATGCTTTATATCCATATTTTGCATGTAAATCTCTTGTTAAATCCTGAACATCTGGACCAAGCCAAGGATCTGGTGTATTCCCCGCACTTTGCCAGCCTAGATAATAAGTAGAAATACCTGCTCCCTTTGCAATTAACTCTGCTGTATCCTTTAATTGGTCTGGATATGGATCTCCATATTGAAGGATTTTTTCTGGTAAACTATGTGCAGAGACAATTAACGCTGCATTCTCTCGTTCTTCTTGCGACATTTTAGCGTAGGTCTCTTTTAATTGATTAACCCAATAGCTAATAAATTTAGGCTCCTTATACCAGCTTTCAATACTATGAATGGTTAAGCCGCCTAATTTTTTTGCTTCTTCTTTTGCACGATTATTATATGCCTTAATACTGAAGGTAGAGTAATGAGGGGCTAACACAATACTCACTGCCTCTTTGATTCCATCTTCATGCATCATCTTTACTGCATCTTCTACAAATGGTTCAATATGCTTTAATCCTATATACATTTTAAATTCAATATCGTCTTGTATTTCATTAAGATGCGCTTCTAGTCCCTTTGCTTGTTCCATCGTAATTTTTGCTAATGGAGAGATTCCTCCAATTGCTTCATAGCGACTCTTTAAATCATGAAGCATTTCATCTGTCGGCTTTCTTCCATGTCTAATATCTGTATAATATCTTTCAATATCTTCTTCCTTATATGGTGTTCCATATGCCATAACAAGAAGGCCCATTTTTTTTCGACTCATTTTTCATTACCTCATTTCATTGTATTATTTTGTATTTTTTTAACTTTAGCTATCCTTAATATATCTTTTATTTGCGCGCACGCTTACTTAGTAAGTCACCGGAATATTCATGAATAAAACCAGTCAATTTTTTCAACACAGCTGGATCTACATCTGGGAACACACCATGTCCTAAATTAAAGATAAAGCCTGGCTGTTCTATTCCCTGTTCAATGATTTGTTTCGCTCTTTCCTCAATAACACTCCATGGTGCAAGAAGGACTGCGGGATCTAGATTTCCTTGGACAGCTTTAGTTATTCCCATTTTCCTTGCATCTGATATAGGTAAGCGCCAATCTAAGCCAACTACATCCAAGGAAAGCTCATTCCATTCAAGTGCCAAATGACTCGCCCCGACTCCGTGCATAATGAAGGGAACATTTTCACTCTCCAGCTCAGAAAAAATTCTATGCATAACAGGCTTTATAAATAAGCGGTAGTCCTCCACATTTAATGCGCCTACCCATGAATCGAAAATTTGAATCGCACTAGCACCTGCATTAATTTGCGCCTTCACATAAGTAACCACCATATCACCAAGCTTTTCCATTAAAGCATGCCAAGCGTCTGGTTTAGCATACATAAACGCTTTTGTCTTATGATAGTTTTTGGATGGTCCACCTTCAATCATGTAACTAGCAAGAGTAAAAGGAGCACCGGAAAAGCCTATCAACGGAACATTTAATTGCTCGGTTGTAAGCAGTCTTATCGTGTCAAGGACATATTTAATATCTTGCTCAGGATGTAACATACCAAGTCTTGTAATATCCTCCATTGACCGAATAGGATTCTCTATCACAGGTCCGATTCCTGATTTTATTTCCACATCTACCCCAATGGCAGGCAGTGGTGTCATAATATCTTTATATAATACTGCAGCATCGACATCATACTGATCAACCGGTAATTTCGTAACATAAGCACATAGCTCTGGCTGATGCGTTATTTCAAATAAAGAATATTTCTCTTTAATTGCTCGGTATTCAGGCTGCGAACGACCTGCCTGTCGCATATACCATACCGGAACATATTCAGTGGGCTGTCCTTTTGCCGCTTTAATAAATGTATCTTTCATCTGTTTATTCATCCTTTTGATGTCCACCTTTCAAAGGTATGTATTTCATTCTATATAGTGATCAATGTTATTTATAATAATTATTAAGTTATAATATTTATAAATAATATGCAAGTAAAAAGTTTTTAAACTAATTTTTTATGTTTCTTTCCAAGTTATTACCATCCCAATAAAAAGGAATGCCTGTCCTAGACATTCCATTCTTTTTTCCTTACTATATGTAAAAATATTCATTCTCAATCATGCATATATTTCAATAATATATCTTTTTTACTATCTTTGCATAGATAACTTATCACTTTGTCACAATTTAGACATTTTTTACCCAAAAATAAAGGAGATTACACCTCTTATGAATTATGTGGTAGCGCACACAAAAAGTTAAATCATAAGAACATAAGGGAAAAGCTTTGAATGAAACCAGCTATCTCGAATAACATGGTTTGTTAATGTTAATATAAACAAATAAGAGTTTTTCATTAGTTATGGGTAATTTAAGAGGATCTATCGTAACTTTCCCCTTTCTATTGTATGCTTTATATATCCTTATAACTTGGAGGGAGATTAGTGAATATTTATCTTACTAGCGGAACCTATGATTATTTAGGGAAGAAATACGAAAATAAATTTTCAACTGAAACCTTGTTATTAATGCAGGAAGAAGCCAGCGATCGGGCGATACTACTACACGAAAGTCAAGCTCCTTCTTTCTTCCAAGAACCAAGAAGCTATGACATTTTATTCAGTTATGGAATGTTAGAAAATAAAGGATTTATTACCATGAATCATATTCCAGTAAGTGAAGAAAATAAACCTGTTTTCGAACATAAGATGATGAAATACTTCACATCTATCGCAAACAAAGCAATGACAGCTATTCGCTTCCTTCGCCCTGCCAAAGGAGACACATATATCCTCTTTTGTCTATGGGAAGAAAAAGCGAATTATATAAAATGGAAACAGCAAGAAGCAAATGCAGAAGCTCCTATTGGTAAAAGTAATGAAAAAAGCTGGAATAGTTCCCAGCATTCTATCTTTAATGGAAAACCGTATTTCGTACAATTAACAATTCCAGATGAAGAAAAAGCGTAATTAATCCAGTAGCCACCTGAACTTATGACTATCTTGTTTTAATAATGCCATTTCTATTGGCATATACAGCAGCTTGGGTTCGGTCGGCTACTGCTAATTTCGATAAAATATTGCTTACATGTGTTTTTACTGTTTTGATTCCAATATATAGTTCTTCACTAATGGCCTGATTAGTCATTCCTTCTCCAATGCACATTAATACTTCTAATTCTCTTTCTGTTAAATCATCATGTGGTTTTCTTTCTGTTGCTCGCAATTTTTTCACCATCACGTTAGCAACCTTTGGCTCAATCACTGCTTCGCCACTATAAGCTTTATTAATTGCCCGTACAACCTCTGTAGCACTTGCTGTTTTTAATAAATAACTAAATGCGCCTGCTTCTATTGCCGGAATAACTTGTGCTTCATCATAGAAGCTTGTGATAATGATAACTTTGCAGCTAGGATACCCCTTTAAAATATCCTTTGTCGCTTCGATACCATTCCCATTGTCCATTAATAAATCCATTAACACAATATCCGGCTTCTCCTTGAGTACAAGCTGAACTGCCGTCTGACCACTATTTGCCTCTCCTACAATATGAATATTTGGTTCTGTCATTAAATAAGAAATAATTCCTTTTCTCACCATTTCATGATCATCTACCACTACCACTCTAATCATTTTCCCACCCCTTTGTTGGCACTCTAATATCAATATAGGTACCTTCCCCAATTTTTGATCGAAGTTCCATCACACCACCAATTTCCTCACAGCGCTCTCTCATTGTCTTTAACCCATATGATGCAATCCTCTCTATCGTCGGATCAAAGCCTTTGCCATTATCACTTATATGTAGAGAAGCATATTCACCTCGCTCTTCCAAAATGATTCTTACTTTATCTGCATGGGAATGACGAAGCACATTGGATAAAGCCTCTTGAACAATGCGAAAAAGATGTTCCTGCCCAGCCGTAGATAGACCATCTATTTCATCGATGCTTGCAGAAAAATGAAGCATTGTTTTTCCTTTCAGCTCTTGAATAAGTTTGATTATGCCATCACACAACGTATCATTGCTTAATTCAATTGGTCTTAGATGAAGCAATAATGCACGCATTTCCCCTTGCGCCTTGCCTGCAATCGAAACAATCTCCTGTAACTGTTGCTTTGCTAAAGCAGGATCCTGGTCAAAAATTTTATATGCAGCAGAAGACATCATATTTAATGCAAATAATTGCTGACTAACAACATCATGTAAATCTCTTGCCAGTCGTTGTCTTTCTTCTATTACTGCAGCATTGTGGGCTGTTTGTCCAAGCGTTGTTTTTTCATTTGCTAATCTCTGCAAAGAATGAATTTGCTCTTGTTGATAATCAGCAAGTTGATTAAGTTCTTCTTTTACATCATAAACATACTCACTTGATGCAAGCAGCATTTTTTGCGGTATTTTTCCTCTCCTTAAAGACGATATAAACCAAAATATTTCATCTAATTGTTTCTTTATTTTGCCGCTCCATTTAAAGGCAAAATAAAAACCCACCAATGTTATCAGAAAAAAACAGTTGACAGCAAAAATAATATTCCCTATCCTAGACGTTACAAAATTCGGAAATAAATAGATACTAATAAATAGCAGCAAAGAAATACTCAAACTTGTTAAAACGATATTTCGATAATATCCATAACGACTAATTGTCTGTCTCATGTTTCCCCCTTATACCTTTTGCACTGTAATATCGCCTATATCAAGCAAAATATTTAGCTTTATTTTTTTTATTGCCTCTTCATAATAGGCAGATTTATGCTCTAAAGTATTTCCAATTCCTTCCTTAACCGACTGAAGAATTCGTACTTCTCCAATTTTCACTTCGGCATGAACATAAATGGCTAGATCATCTGGAACAATAATTTTCACATCACCAATCCTCGCATGGATAAACAGCTCGGTTTCTCCTTCAGGAATAAAAGCTTTGCTAAAATCAATATAGACATCCCCTAACCCATGAGAAATCTCCATCGGTTCGACAGCCCAATTATCTGTATTATATTTAACATCTCCCATGAGGTTGGATTTCTTTGTATAACTTTTTCCACCACTGTCATCCTCAAAAGTGAACTTAGGTTTGATGAGTCCAAGTGCCATTAAAATAAGAATTAATGGCCATAACTTCCAAAAGTCAATAAATCTAAATTCTAATACTTGAAAACGATCCAAAAGGAGAAGAGTAGCGAAAGTAAGAATAAATAAAGTGAAAAATAAATTACTTTTTTGCTTTAATGTTATTTGATAGAGAGAAAGCAGCCCATAAACAAGCAGCAAAAACGGATATATTATGACAAATAATTTTTTTATTTCCAAGGAAATGACACCAATATTAACAAGTAATAAAATTACTCCTACAATAAGTAAACTAATTGAAAACATTATTTTGGAGATTGATTTTCTCAAAAACTCCCCTTCTTTCCTAGACATCTAAATATAGAATTTTGTGTAATTCTAAAAAATAGTGCTCTTTCAACTACAAATCTATTGTACTACCATTATGTAATTTTTTGTTCCTTCTTTCGATGTTTTTTTCTCCATCTTAAGAAGGAGTCTTTGGCCAATTTTTCTTCCATGAGTTTTAGATCAGCTCCTTCCTCCCATTCCAAGGCTATGAAGTGAAACACACTATATTTTAAAAAGGAACCAATCACCTTTTACCTATAACCACATAATCTGTATTAACCGAATAGTGATAGATGCCTATAGCATCATTGACTTCAAATCGGGAAAGGAGCTGGATTTATTTGGGGATCGAATTAACGGCACTTCATTGGATATATGTACTTTTTATTGTCTTTATCATCGGCTTTATGGTAATCAGAAGAGATACTACCTTTATTTGTATCGTTGGAATCTTTCTATTAGCGATAACAGCGACCGGATCCTTAAGTACCTCGATTAGCAGTATTTTCAATAGTTTCATCTTTGCCATTACAGAATTGTTACCTACTATTGCTGTCATCTCTATTATTGTGGCAATGAGTAGAATTTTGACGAAAACTGGTATTAACGATGTAATGATTTCTCCCTTTTCCAAACTTATTCGTTCACCTGGACTCGCTTATTGGACGATCGGAATAGTAATGATGCTCATTTCTTTCTTTTTCTGGCCATCCCCCGCAGTAGCATTGATTGGTGCTGTTCTCTTACCAGTAGCTTTACGGGTTGGTCTGCCAGGAATTGCCGTTGCAATGGCGATGAATTTGTTCGGCCATGGAATTGCCTTATCAGGAGATTTTATCATCCAAGCTGCACCGAAACTTACAGCAGATGCTGCCGGCATACCTGTCGAAGACGTCATGCATGCAAGTATTCCCCTTGTGATTGTTATGGGGGTTGTGACAACTATTACTGCGTTCTATTTTATTAAACGCGATATGAAAAGAGGAACACTGACTTTTGCAACTGGAGTCACCTCTATTAATAAATCAGATATTCTTCCCCAAGTAAATAAATTACTACTGAGTAATACACAAAAGAAACTGTTCGCCATCCTAATTCCCATTCTCTATATTCTTGACGTTGCAGCCATGTTTTTATTAGATTTACAAGGGGGAGATGCTACCGCGCTGGTTGGTGGAACGTCCATTTTTATTCTTCTTTTAATAACATTAGTAAGCTATAAAAATAAAGGCTTGGAAAAAACAACGACTTATTTGATCGAAGGATTCCAATTTGGTTTTAAAGTATTTGGACCGGTTATTCCAATCGCTGCCTTCTTCTATTTAGGTGACTCTGGTTTTAGCACAATTATCGGAGACTTTCTACCAAAAGAATCCCACGGAATCGTCAATGATCTCGGTGTTGCTCTTGCTTCCACTGTTCCATTAACGAAAGAAATTGGCTCCGTTACGCTTACAGCTGTAGGAGTTATTACCGGCTTAGATGGTTCTGGCTTCTCCGGCATTTCATTAGCGGGTTCTATTGCCGGTCTGTTTGCCCATGCAATTGGTAGTGGAATAAGCACATTAACTGCTTTAGGGCAAATTGCTGCCATATGGGTTGGAGGCGGAACTTTAGTCCCTTGGGCATTAATCCCTGCTGCTGCAATCTGTAATGTCGATCCATTCGAATTAGCAAGGAGAAATCTTCTTCCAGTCTGTATCGGCTTAGTAGTGACTACTATTTTTGCCATGTTCCTCATCTAACAAAACGATAATCAGTTAAAAATTATTTTTACTGGCAAACCCAAATGATTATACGAAGATGTTAAGATTAGTTCGTATAATTATTTGGGTTTTTAAACTTTTTTAAAAGAAGTTCCATGTAATTTTCTATCACTTCTTTATCCATTAGCTACTTAGTTTTGTTCCTGCTCCTTTTTGTTTATGAAATCGATCATAAAATGTTTCATAAAGACCTACCCATACAAACAGCCAGATCCCTCCTAATAAATAACCGCCAATAACATCTGTTGGATAGTGGGCCTCTAAAACAATTCTGCTTATACCAATTAGCAAAATGACCATAAAAGCAATAGCTGCCAAAATCAGCTTTCCTGCATTCCCTTTTATTTCTTTCGCTAGAATATGTGCAATAAATAGATACAGGAGTAAACCTACCATTGCATGCCCACTAGGAAAACTATAGCTGTCTGTCTCTAATGCTGCAGCAGCTATAGGTCTAGGTCTTGCCACTAAATCTTTCACCCACTTATTCAGTTCATTTCCTAGTCCAACACAAAAGACAAATGCTGCAATTCCTACAAAATCTTTCTTTTTCCACCAAAGAAAAAGAATAAATAGGAAAGCGATAATTCCAATGCCTATTTTATCTGCAATGGATGACATGCCTTCCCAAAAAAGAAGAAAACTAGCTGGAAATAATGTATGTATAAAATGGGCTAGTTCTGTATCAAATGCTAATATTGCTTGTCCATTTACAGCTAGGATTAGCAGGATAAACAATAAGAATGACACGATAATTAATACCCAGGCCATTTTTGATTTTCTAATATCCATAATTCCTCCTAAATGAATTTCATTTTAACCTTATTTTAACAACATCCCTCTTATAAGAATAGGCATAATCTTTACGAAACGTAATAGTTTATTCGCTTTCCACCTCTCTTCTTTATTACTACATGCTATAATAAAAATATTCTAAATAGTCAAACGAGGTGGAAGAGATGTTACAAATTATATGGGAACAACTAGATAACTATTATAATGAAATGGTTAAAATACGGAGATACCTTCATCAATACCCTGAATTATCATTCAAAGAGATTAAAACAGCTCAATATATCATCTCTTTCTATGAAAAATTAGGAATTCAAGTTACAGGAAACGTCGGAGGTAATGGAGTAGTCGCAAAAATATCAGGGGGGAAACCTGGCAAAACAGTTGCGCTCCGTGCTGATTTTGACGCTCTTCCAATCCATGATGAAAAGAATGTTGCTTATAAGTCAAAGGTTTCAGGTGTCATGCACGCCTGTGGTCATGATGGGCATACTGCAACCTTATTAATACTTGCTAAAGTAATAAATGAGTTTAAAGAAGAATTAGCAGGGAATTTTGTTTTTATTCACCAGCATGCTGAAGAATCAAATCCAGGTGGAGCAAAAGCGATGATTGAAGCAGGCTGCCTGGAAAATGTGGAGGCTATATTTGGCACTCATTTATGGGCTACACTTCCCACAGGGACTATTTCCTATAAAGCAGGACCCATGATGGCAGCAGCAGATGAATTTAAAATTAAAATCCAAGGTCAAGGGGGACATGGAGCACAGCCGCACAAAACGAAGGATTCTCTTGTTACCGCATCTCAACTGGTCCTTAACCTTCAACAAATTGTCAGCAGAAAAGTAAATCCTATCCACCATGCCGTTTTAACAGTAGGCTACCTTGAATCTGGTAATGCTTTTAATGTAATTGCTGACACAGCGATCCTAGGGGGAACAGTCCGGACGTTTGATGAAGAAACGCAATTACTTATCAAGGAAGAGCTGGAGAGAGTAATAAAAGGCACGTGCTATACAGCAAATAGTACGTATGAATATGATTACGATGACGGCTATCCAGCAGTCGTTAATCATCCTGAGGAAACCTCCCTTTTAGCTCATTGTGCGGAAAAAGTTCCGGGAGTGATCGTCCTAGAAGGAGAACCGGAATTAACTGGCGAGGACTTCTCTTATTATCTGCAGCATGTAAAAGGTACCTTTTTCTTTACAGGAGCAATGCCCGATACAAATGGTCCGACTTATCCGCACCACCATCCTAAATTTGATATTAATGAAGAAGCTATGCTTATTGCCGCAAAAACATTAGGTTCTACTGCTATTACTTATAATATTTCCTTAAGCCCAGCAAAGGCTAGGACTAACTTAAATTCATAAAATTTATAAAAAAAGGAAGAGATTCTAAACACCGAATCCTTCCTTTTTCATTTGTTTTGTTCCTGAAAGTAACGCCAGCGATAAACATTTTTAGCTGCTTCTCCCAATTGATCCATTAAATTATAATTAGCGTAGGCACCCACAGCTGCCCCAATTCCTGGCACCAATTGCAGCATTTTTACAAAATCAATAAAATCTCGATATTCCTGCTGTAAATCCTGCCAATTAAGGGTAGCAACTCTGTGCTTTTCTTCTTCCCAATTCTCTATTATCTCTAAAACTTCTCTTCGTTTTTCTTCACTTGAAAAAGCTAACTGAAAGATATAGAGCAAATAGATTCTTTCTTCCACTTGATCCGTATCGTAACCATATGTGGCTGCGGCTTCCATTAAAAAGTTCATTTTGATCGAAAGCAATAATGGAAAATCAGCCAATCCAAGCAATATCCCACCAGCCCCCGTTCCGGCACCTTCTACAACAGCAATCTTTTGAAATTGACTTATTTTTTTCGTTAACTCTTCATCTTTTCCTTGCAAAGAACGGAAGATAGATGGATTTTTTTTCTTGATAATATTGCTGCCAGCAAGTGTTGCTTGAATCATCTGTTTAATTGCTTCCGTAAGGGTTTGATGAACTTTAGCCGGTATATAAGAATTTATTTTATTTTGCGCCTTTTTGGATACTCTATTTAAAATAGAAGACCGTTTTTGGATTTTCCATTTCCACTCTTCTACTTCTTTTAATGCTCTTTGTTCATATTCATTCATTTATCTTCCTCCTTGCTTATGCTTACGTTCCATCTAAAAAATGGTTCCTTATTTTTGAAGTTAATTATTAAAAAAGGAGCTTCCCTTCTATACACACTAAGGTTTAAGCTCCTCCTCTTCTATTATCCCTTTTTCAATTTTTTATTAATATAAAACAGAGTAAAAAAGATAATAAAAACAATATTAACTACTAAAGAAATCAATGCATACATCCAATCTCCTTTTAAGGCAATAATTAGAGACAAAATGATACCTTGACAACTTAAAATTGCTGCTAAGATTTGTTTAAATGATTTTTCTCTAAGAGAGGCTGCCACCGGATAAATAGTAATCCACAATTTATTATCATAGGCATTCCAAAGCGGTAACAGCTGCAGGCCTGTTAAGAAAACAAATAATACACTTATGAACACTTGTCCAGGTCCAAAAGATAAGAAAAAAATAAAAATTCCACTTATCAATGTTAACCGAACCGTTAAGCCCAAATAATCCCCTGCACGGACATAGGTTCTCCAGTATAAATGCGTAAATACGTTTTCTCTTGCAAATGAAACACGACTAAATAATACATCTAGAAAACGTCTTCGTTTTATACGATTTCTTAACTTCGGTACCTCTGTAAACATATTGGCAAAGCGATAGAAAGAGGCTAGTCTTTTTTCATCTTGCTCAATTAAATATTCCCATTTTACGCCTTTATTGCTTGTCGCCTTCTGAAAATAAATAAGCAAGAAAGCCATAATTAGAAGAAGGGCAAGAATAAATAACGGAGAAGAGTCAGCAAACAATAAATACAAAATAGCTAAATTAATCAAGAATCTCACAACACTATCTATATGATGATAACGCACATTTACATAGTATTGTATATGCCAGCGAATCAGTAAATTAGCTCCTTTACTTATCAATAACACAATAAGTAAATACCAAAAACGACTAAAATCACCACCGTGTACTTGCGCATATAGTGGCATCAAGGCAGCAAGAATGATGACAAGCAAGTAACCTTGAAGGACAAAGCTAACCAACATAGATTGGAGAAAATATCTTTTCATTTTGGTTTCAACCGCAATTAAAAATATCCGGTCAGCATCCTTTAAAAAAGTATAGGTTGGACTATTTGTCATAAAAAGAGTAAGGATAATGCTCATAATAAGCGCAACAGGGAAGTCATTCGAAATCGTTTTTAACCATGCTTGATAATAGAAGGCTCCAGTCCCTAGTAAAAAAACTAAAACGATGACAACATGGCCATTAAAAATGTACTTTAAATATTGACTATATTCTTTTGCTGTCTGCCCAGCTCTCTCTCTCCATAACTGCTTCTCATTAAATTCAAACATGTTCTTCTTCCTTTGTAAGATAGATATAAATATCATCCAATGTTGCATTTGGCATGTTAAAGGCTGTCCTTAATTCCTCCATGGTTCCTTGACTCTTTATTTGGCCTTCATGAATAATAATAATCCGATCACAATATCTTTCGGCTGTAGCAAGAATGTGTGTAGACATTAGAATCCCTGCTCCCCTATCCTTCATTATTTTTAGTTGATCTAATAACGATTGAATTCCAAGAGGATCTAATCCGACAAACGGTTCATCCACTATATAGAGAGAAGGTTCCACTAGAAAAGCACACATAATCATTACCTTCTGCTTCATTCCTTTCGAAAAATGAGCAGGAAACCATTTTAGTCTTTTTTCCATCCGAAATTCTTTTAATAATATTTCCATTCTCTTTTGATAGTCAGACTCTGACAATCCATAAGCCATAGCAGTTATTCTTAAATGTTCTTCTAATGTCAATTCATCATATAAAATAGGCGTTTCAGGTACAAAGGTAAATTCCTTTCGATATGCCTCTTTATCGCCTTCAAACGTCTTGCCATTTATAAGGATTTCTCCTTTATGCGGCTCCATCAATCCAATGATATGACGAATAGTTGTACTTTTTCCAGCACCGTTTAATCCGATTAAGCCAACCATTTCATTCGCATGAATGGAAAAGGAAATATCCTTTAAGACAGGATTGCGCGTATATCCTCCGGTAACATTCTTTATTTCTAACAACGCCATCTATTGTACCTCCAATATGTATTATCTATAGTTTAACAACATTCTTGCTTAAATAAAAATGATTGCACAGAAAAATTTTTATTTCTTTCGTATATAAAATTTTGTTCGGGACATTCTATTTATTGAAGGGGAGCACCAAAGAAATATTGCAGTATAACTCCAATATTAAATGAGGTGTTTGCAAAAGATTCTATACAGATTCTTTAAAAAAAGCTTCCATTCGTTTATAAAAGGGGATGTTTGCCTTGCATAAGCAAGATAGGAACAGAAGATCAGTAACACCAAGCTGCTTCATTAAGAAAACAGCCTAATTCATTTCCACTTTGAAATGAGGTGTTTGTCGCAGACAGTCATCCATTCTTTATACGTTTTTGACATATAAAGACATTTTAAGGGGATGGTTCGTTTGAACAATGATCGATTTCTCTAAAGCTTAACACAATTCATTTTTTAAATGAGGTGTTTATCAAAGAGAAGAACCCTAAATAACGTTAAATAGAAGTTCTCTCCTTCAATAGAGGGTGTCCTTAAAAGGTATTCTTATTATGTATATCCATAGTAAAGAGGTTTATTCAAACTTCTCGCTTGGACAATCCATATAAGAGGATCCTTTACAAGGCACCCTCTTCCTTTTGTTGTTCAATAAAATAGTTCCTGTGTTAAAATATTGATAATACATAATGAAGGAAGGTATTTTTATGAGTGATTGTATTTTTTGCAAAATAATTGCTGGAGAAATTCCGTCAAAAAAGGTTTTTGAAAATGAACATGTAATGGCGTTCTTAGATATTAGCCAAGTTACTAAAGGACATACATTGGTGATACCAAAAAGACATGTAAAGGATGTCTATGAATTAACTCCTGAAATTGCAAGCAATCTATTTGAAGTTGTGCCAAGTATTGCTTCTGCCATTAAAGAAGTTTATGAACCAATTGGTTTAAATCTCCTTAACAACAATGGTGAAAAAGCCGGACAATCTGTTTTCCATTATCATATGCACCTTATTCCACGTTATGGAAAAGGAGATGGTTTTGGAGCTGTTTGGAAAACAAATTTTGATGGATATTCAAATGAAGAGCTGACAGAGATTGCAGAAAAAATTAATTCTAAAGTAAGATAAGTCCATTAGCTTATTCTCTTCAAAAAATTTTCTAAAAAAATTCATATTTTCAAAAGCTATTTAATAATAGTTTCATTTTTATTAGATTACCGCTCTCTTCCTTAAACAACGACTAAGGAGATTCTAGTATCTGGAAGGAAATATTTTTCTAATAGTATGAAAAAACAAAGCATCTTTTTGAAAAATTCTCACTTTTTCAAAAAGGTGTTTTTTTCATCTGTACAAATCAGCTGAATTTGTTAGTATAAGGGTAATCTTTTTGTCTTTAACGCTTTATTATTTTGAAAAGTTAATTTAGGAGGAAAGAACGTTGAAAAGAGCATATAACTTTAATGCAGGTCCTGCAGCTTTACCAGAATGGGTTTTACACGAGGCAAAGGAGCATTGGTTAAATTTTAATGATACAGGCATGTCTTTAATGGAATTAAGTCACCGTAGCAAAGATTATGAAGCTGTACATAATGAAGCAAAGGAACTCCTTAAATCTCTGCTTTCTATACCAGATAATTACGAAATTCTTTTTTTACAAGGTGGAGCAAGTCTTCAATTTACAATGATCCCAATGAACTTGCTTCCTAAAAGTCAAACAGCTTATTACGCTCTCACTGGAGTATGGTCAGAAAAGGCCATGAAGGAAGCCTCCAAGCTTGGTAATACAGCCATTTCAACTTCAAGTAAAAACGATAACTATACCTATATCCCTGCCCATGAACAGATGAACATACCAGATGACGCGGCATATCTCCATATCACTAGCAACAATACAATTTTTGGCACCCAATGGAGCAGCTATCCAAGCAATTTATCTGTCCCTTTAATTGCGGACATGTCTAGTGATATTTTAAGCACACCAATTGATGTTTCACAATTTGGAATTATTTATGCCGGCGCCCAGAAAAACCTTGGCCCCTCTGGAGTAACTGTAGTCATCATTCGAAAAGATTTAATCAAAGAAGATTCTACTTTGCCAACAATGTTAAGTTATCATACACACGCTAAAAATAATTCTTTATTCAATACTCCGCCAACTTTAGGGATTTACCTTTTATCCCTTGTTCTAAAATGGGTAGAAAAACAAGGTGGAGTGGAAGGTATTGCTAACATCAATAATGAAAAAGCTAAGCATTTATATGAAGTAATCGATCAAAGCAATGGTTTTTATCGCGGTCATGCAGAAAAAACAAGTCGTTCTAAAATGAATGTTACTTTTACTTTGCAGACAGAAGATCTTACAAAAGATTTCTTAAGAGAAGCTAAGGAAGCAGGATTTGTTGGTCTAAACGGCCATCGCTCTGTAGGCGGCTGCCGAGCTTCAATTTATAATGCCGTTCCCCTCGAACATGTAGTAGCATTAAGTACATTTATGAGGGATTTTCAGCTCAAGTATCATCAATAAGAAGACTTTATCTATAGAATACCCTTAACAATAGTAATGATGGCTTGAATACGTTATAATGGTGAAAAAGAGCGAGGTGTAAGAAAAATGAGCGCAAAATCATTCTTATCAGGATTTTTAATTGGAGGAATTGCAGCCGGAATCACTACCTTATTAACTACTCCTTACTCAGGGAAAGAAGTAAGAAAAGCCTGCAGTGATAATGGAAAAGCTTTTCTTCAACATATCCAAGAATTAAAGTTAGATTTAAATGAGATAAAAGACTCTATTAAAACAGCTACAGTAGAAGGTAAAACGGTATTTAGTACTTTTATAGAAGATCTTAAGCTTTCATTGGAAGCATGGCGGGAAGAAGTAAAACCACATCAAGAAATACTTCAAAAAGAGCTAGATGGGTTACAATCCACGATTAATGAGTTAGAAAATGATTTAAAATAATTTAATCGCTTTTACTTATACATAAAAGCTAAGAAAAAAGGAGGAGTTCTAACATGGACTTCCTCCTTTTTTCTACCCTCTTAAAGACTATCTTTCTATGTTATTTTTTTTAACATAACATGTTAATTCTTATTCCCGTATAATTTTTTATCTCCTATTTATTTTGTTTTTTCTTTTCCCACCTTTACATCTCTTTCATTCTAATTTAATTTTTTATTCATTCTTTTTGGCCCTTTTGCTTCTCCATTTTTTTACTATTTATCACTAATTCTTATTTTATCCTTCATTCTTCTGAGTAAATGTATAGACAACTACTGAATTTTTATTTCTTACATTACATTTTTATACAATAAAGCGCTTACTTAAAAGAAAAATTCTTATTTCTAAAAATTTTGTTAATTTTTATCTTTATTAATTTTTGTTTTATTGGCATAATGTTTATAGATAACAGAAAAGTAGGTGAATTTTGGATGGATGAAAGTCAGATTTCAATGAAGGACGCTTTACTCTTCACACAAAGAATTGGACAACTTAGTAAAGCATTATGGAAGGCGATTGAGAAGGACTGGCAAAATTGGATTAAACCATATGATTTAAATATTAATGAACACCATATACTCTGGATTGCTTATCAGCTAAATGGCGCTTCTATTTCAGATGTAGCAAATTTCGGTGTAATGCATGTCTCAACTGCATTTAATTTTTCGAAGAAATTAGAAGAAAGAGGACTACTAGAATTCTCGAAAAAAGAAAATGATAAGAGAAACACGTATATTTGCCTTACTGACAAAGGTAAAAAAGTGTTTGTTCAAATTATGGAAGAATACAATCCAAGCAACAGTTCAGCTCTATCCGCCTCCTTACCAATCAAGAATTTATATGGAAAGTTTCCGGAGCTTTTAGACATAATGACTATTGTTAAACATATTTATGGGGACAATTTCATTGAAATTTTTGAGAAATCCTTTACTAATCTTGACGATATTTTGGAAGAAGATGAAGGGCATTTAAAGCAAAAAGAACCAGTATTTACTAAATAGAGATAATATTAAATTGGGGAATAGGACTCCAGGTTTGGGACAATCTAGACCGGTGGTAAAAAAGATAAGAAGGCAGATTGCTTTCTTATCTTTTTTTCGGAAAATTCAAACAAAAAATACATAGAGAATAGGTTTTCTTCTTCTTATAATTACTAAATATAAAAAATGTCATAAATTTGTATAAAGAGACTATTGATTTTTTACTCTATTCATCGTAAAGTAGCAAGGTGAGTTCGCTTGACTAAAACGCAAGATAAGGCCAAGAAAAGATATTCTTCCAATTATTAGTTATTCAAGCAAGAACGTATCATCACAAGTAACTAAAAATTTCTCCCTATGGAGGGTATTACCATGAACTGTTGGAAGACTGTCAACTTCCATAAAAAATATGGAGCTCAGCGCCTATTTATTTTGTCCACTATGACAATGATTGGTTGTTTTCTGTTTCTATATGTACCAATTATAAGCTATTTTGCACATAACAAACTTTCTGACGATTACTTTTTACTATTTATGGCAATGTTTTTACTTATGTATCCATTACACAAGCTACTACATTTATTACCAATGCTTCATTTAGGCGATAAAATTAAAAAAACATGGACTAAGCATTTACAATTTTTACCGATTCTTCATATTCAAGTTAAAGAGCCGATTGGTAAAATGCAGTTTCTCTTTGCTTTAATTATTCCATTTGTGATCATTAGTGGAGTATTATTTCTATCTTGTTTCCTTTTTACAAGTTATGTTCATTATTTTTTAATGCTTTTCGCTTATCATACAGGGATTTGTGTTCCTGATTTTATTCGCATAAAAAATCTATGGCATTCTCCGCGCTCTTGTTATGTAGAAGAAAATGAGGATGGATTTGAGATATTAATAAATAATGTAAGTGAATTATCGTAAAAGGATTCTATTATTGTTTCGTCACACATATAATGATATAAAACTAGATTGAATGTTAATCATTCTTTCTTATTGATAGATTATAAGGAGTCATCTAAGTTCTTTCCAGAACAAAATCTCCAAGTTTACATCTAAAAAAGTTTATAATACTATCTTTTTATCCTTTTATTTGATAATGTAAATAACATACAATAAATTCCGCTTATAAGGAGGGAATCAATGATGATCTCCATTTTTATTATTTTAGCTATTTTTATTTTATATAATATTAATAGACTTACAAATGCTTTATGCTTACAAAAAGAAATTCCTGAAGAAAAGCAGCCAAAAGTTTTTCGAACAATAAATGTTCTTATTACAATTTTGTTGATTTCTTCCTATGTAGATATTCTTTTTTAACAAGCTATGTAGAAAAGAAGCAGTGTGATAGTTGGTAAGCAACCACTATCGCACTGCTTCTTTTTTATATTTCTTCAGATCAACTTATAGCCAAGCTGCTCCGATGATTACTAATAAGATGAATAGTACTACTAATAAAGCAAAGCCTCCACCGTAAACTCCTCCACCAGACATGAAGATTCCTCCTCTCTTTATCGTTCCAGTTGTGTTTTGGCGCATATTAGGCAACCTCCCTAGTAAGATTGCCGTTAATACGCTTATAGCTTACAGCCATGCAGCGCCAACGATAACTAATAAGATAAACAATACAACGATTAAAGCAAAACCTCCGCCGTAAACGTTACCCATAGTAACACCTCCTTTAAGGTTGCTACCATTTGTTCATTCATTTCATGGTGTTTCGGTTCTTTTTCTTTCTTTTATTTGATAGCTAATATCCTTTCATGCCCAATAATGTTTGCACATATAAAATCACACTAAGCCCTATTGGTCACATATTAAGAAGCTAGATCTAAATAAAAGACATTGCTGTTAGGAGCATTATTATGAATAGTCCATCATTCTTATTGTCTTTTTTTCTCTATAAACCGTAACAACCCTCTGAATTTGCTAAGAGCGAATTCTTTAGAGCTCTTTTTCAAGCTCAATTTATCATATGTATTTGCCCTAATTTCGGAACAGGACATATACCCATTTTTTTATAGGGATAGTAAGAGCAAAAAGATAGGGGCTAGATTAGCAAAAAAAACAAAGGATCTTATCTATAAAATTCACTCCCCTACACGAAACACTAGTTAGGAAGGAATCTTATACATTTCATCCTTTGTGATATTAAAAAATACCTCTTCTGGCCTTTTCAGACTGTTATATGCTCGCCTATCTTCTTTCAATTTCCATAAGGCTGATGTCCTGTTTCCTGACATTGAAAATTAGATAAAACAAGTCACATAATAGTGGCCGAGTTTTCTAAACGCTATTTGAAGTTTTTTTGGAGCATTCAAGCCGCTTTCTCTAAAAGCCTGCACTAATCTTCTCTATTTCTACACTTCTGAAATATCTAAGCACCTATTTAATTCTCATACACTCTTTCTTCCCCATCTCTACGTTTTTTCTCTTCTTCCAGCCTTTTCATATAAACCTCTCCTTCTCGTTCAATTATTTCATTTTCTGCCGCTCTATCCTCTTTCCCGGTTTTAACAGCCATAAAGGCACTAATCGCAATTCCTCCTAATACAAAAATAACCCAAAGTGGAATTCCTAACATTGAAAACTTCCCCTTTCTAGTAATTTCTATCTTTTATTTCATCCTATGCTAGAAAAACTAGATTATTCCCTTGAACGTAATTATCTAGCTGGAAGTTAAGTATATTAGCCCCTCAAAACACAAAAAGGAAGAGAACCCCATGGGAACTCCTCCTTAGTTTTATTTATGGAATGTCGGCTTATAGAAAGAACGATTTTCCAACGGAAATACTCTTTCCGTAAATTCACCTGGTTTCACTCTATCTAACACACGATCTAGCATATTCATTTTGGCATCTAAATTATCAATATAGTGTAAAATTTCCGCTTCTTTAATTAACGGCGCTTTCGGGCTTCCCCATTCAGGTTTCCCATGATGGGATAATACTAAGTGTTGAAGTATTACTACTTCTTCTCCTCTTATCCCTAACTCATCTGCAGCTTTTCCTATTTCATTAATCATAATAGAAATATGTCCAAGCAAATTCCCTTCCAAAGTATAAGAAGTAGAAATCGGTCCAGATAATTCAATTACTTTGCCAAGATCGTGAAGAATGATTCCTCCATATAGCAAATCTTTATCCAAGCTCGGATAAAGAGAGGCAATCGCCTTCGCCAAATCAAGCATACTAACAACATGATACGCTAATCCAGAAACAAATTCATGATGATTTTTCGTTGCTGCTGGATATTGTAAAAATGCCTCTTGATGTTTCTTTACTAAATGTCTTGTAATTCTTTGTATATTAGGATTCTGCATTTCAAAAATGTAATGTGTGATTTTACTTAACATTTCATCTGTAGTTAGGGGCGCTGTTTCAAGGAAATCAGCCAATCGAATGCCCTCTTCTCCTGTTGCCACCTTTATTTGGCGAATTCTTAATTGCAGTTTTCCACGATAACTTTGAATATCTCCATTCACTTTTACAATCGTTTCCGGACGATAGCTCTGCTCATCCATTTCTGTAGCATCCCAAAGCTTTGCTTCAATTTCTCCACTTTTATCTTGAAAAATAAGCGTCATAAACGGTTTTCCGTTACTTGCAATAGCCTTTGTTGCATTCTTTATTAATAAATAAGATTCAAATTGCTCCCCAACTTCATATTGAAGTACTCCTTTTTTCTCCAACTCACTCTCTCCTTTATCTTTCTCTTTATTTAGTATAGCACGAAGTCATTCCAACTTTATAAGCTTGTTTCTCTTTCCTCTGCTGGTAATACATGCAAGCTTTCATCGGGAAAATATTTTAGTAGATGACGGTGACAAGTAAAGAAAATCAGCTGATTTTGCTTACAATTCTTTAGTAATTGGATCACTTTTTCTGTACGTTTTTCATCAAAATTAACGAAGCTGTCATCAATAATAAACGGAAAACAAAAGCTTTTATAAAATGTTTGTGCCAAAGCAATGCGAATGGATAAGTAAAGCTGTTCAGTCGTTCCCTGGCTTAATTCCTTCGCTTCATAAAAAAGATGATGCTGACTCTCTACTAAAAACCCAGCTCCTTCCTCCTTGGGAACAATCCGAATATATTTCCCTTCCGTTAGAAAAGCGAGATTTTCCTCTGCCTTTTGCAGCATAGCGGGCAGCTGTTTTTGTTTATATTGTTCAACGGTTTTCGCTAACAGCTGTTTTGCTATAGCAAACTTTGCCCATTCTTTCACATCTTCCTTAAATTCCGACTGAGCTTGTTTAAAGGAATGTAATAAATCTGTATATGTCCCTCCGCCTTCAATTCTAGAAATGGTAAAGTTAGTTGCCGCTGCCTCTTCTACGAGTTCCTGTAAGCGAGAAGCTAATTTATCCATCCGCTTTTTCTTTTCCTCTAATTGCAGCTCAGGATTTAGAATTTGTTGATACAATGAAATATGCTCTTTTGCTATATTAGTCATTTCTAATTGAACGTTAATCGCAGCAAGTCTTTCTTTATATTTAGCTCTCTCCATTTCCAAGGTGGCCTTTTCACGAAATGCCTCTTCATCCGTAACATCTGCAAAGGAAAATAGCGCAGCCTTTTCTTCTGCATAGCGATTATATTCTGTTTGGTATTTATCCAGATCCTCTGATAGTTCTGTTTGCTTTGTCCGTAATGCTTCTTTTCGATCCGTTTTCTTTTTTTCTTCCTTTAGTGTCGTTTTTAAACGGTAGCACATATTAGCAATTGTATCTTTCTCATCTCCTATAAAAGTTCTGAAGAAATAGCTGATTTTGCTAATAATTTCCTCACTCTCTCGATGAATCTCCTCCAATTCTTGATGATAGGAATTTCTTTCTCTATCTTTTCCTTTCCATTCTTCAATTAATAAAAAGGCATCATATATTTGTTGTGTCGCTAGTTCATATGGAATGTTCAGTTCATTAGCCAATTGTCTTAACAACTTCTGATGGGAAAGAAAATCCCCTTCCCACTTTTCAAATGCCTCTAATACCCTCTCATAGCTTTCATTTTGCTGCTCCAATTTAAATTGGAGTTGTGTGAATTTCTCTCTTCTCGTCGTATCCTCTTCAAACTTCTGAGCTTCATAACGAGAAATGCCTTGTCCCTTTTCAAAGCTTTCGACTAACTGAGTACGTTCTTCCTTAATAAGTACTAATCTCTTCTCTTTTTTGCTGATTTCATTTTTAGCTAGTTTTCTTCCAGACAGGAAAAACAACACATAAACAACACATACAACAAAGCAAATAAGGGTTATGAACCATTGCTCAAAAAACAAAGCTCCCGCTCCAGCCAGTAGAAGAAACACCGTTAAAACACTAGTTATCATTGTATTATGCTTCATGCGTTTCTCTTCTAACTTCCTCTGATCTTCCAGTTGATTTATTTCTCTAGAAAGTAAATCTGCTTTTTCCTTGTTCCAGCTATATTGATGATCTGCATTTATACGTTCTTCTAATCTAGCTCTTTCTTCTTTTGGCAAGAGCCTCTGCTTATTCTCCTTCACTGCCTCTTCTAAGGATTCTAAAGCTGTTTGCTCAGCCTTTAGCCGCTCGTCAAGCTCTTCTTTCTGCTCTTTTAATCTCCGTTGCTTAGAAGCAGCTTGTGCACATTGCTCTTTTAAAAAGATGCTTGTATTACTTTCCTTCAATAACATTTTCTCTTCAATCGGTAAATGCAATTTACTCTTTAAACTATCAATATCTTCTTCTATCTTTTTAACTTGATTTTCAACTTGCGTCTGCCGATTTTGTAATTGTTCATATACGGGGAACTTTTCAACAGCAAGTAAGATATTATTTTCAGCGATAAGAAGTTCTTCCTGTATAGGAATGCTTGCTATTTCTTGTTCCATTTCTTCCATCCGTGCTTCTATATGCCGAATTTCAGCTTCTACAGAAAGCAATTTCTCCTTCAAGGCTTCCCATCTCATTAATCCATTTTGAGGAAAATTGAAGTCTTTGCAGGTAGCTAATTTTTGCTCTAACAATTCCTGCTCACGTACCATCCCTCTAATTTTAATCCATTCTTCCAATAACCATTTTTCATGCTCTTCTTTTTTTAACTCTGCTTCTGTCAGTTGTCTCTCTTGTTCAATCTTTCTTTTCTTTGCAAGTAATTGTTCATATTGATTATTATCCTTCTCTGCACTTTTTAATTGGCTATGCTTATCTCGTAAAACTTGCAGTTTTTCATTAAGGACAGGCTTCTTCCCGCTAGGCTTGTAGCGTACATCTAGTTCCTTCTGCAGCTCATTTTCTACTTTCAATAAGCGGTCAGATCCGACAGCGCCAGTGGAAAATAAAAAGCGCCCCAGCTCTTCTCCTCTTAATTGCTGGACATTTTGCAATCCATGTAAATTAAAAGAAAAGATTGATTGATAGAGAGCTTTATCGATTCCTGCTAATAGTTCATCTAGAAGCTCCTCTTGTCCTCTTCTTCCATCCGCTAAAGTAACTGTCACATCCCCTGTAGCTTTTCCTTTTACGCGTTCGATTGTTGTTAATCCGAATTTTGGAAAATAGATGTCTAATTTCCCGCCATATTTATGCTGCAGCTTTGGCTCATAGCGTAATTCCGTCTGCTGTTTTGTGGGGAATCCGAATAAGATGCTATGAATAAAACTCATAATTGTCGATTTTCCTGCCTCATTTTCGCCATAAAACACATGAACAGGGGAGTGAATGGAAAACGTTATATTTTCTAGCTTTCCATATCCGTAAATCGTTATTTTCTTTAATTCCATATTAGTTGCCTCCCCTCTTCACCAGCATTGTCAGCAGTAAATCTTCTGCCTCTTCCGCTAATTCTTGTTTTTCTTCAGCTGTAAGCTCTTCTAAAAAGCGATGGGCCTTTGGATGCTGAAATAAAGGTGCAACTGCTTCATTCACTAGTTCGAAATCCTTTGTTACAGCAAATAGTTCTTCATAAAATGCCGATTCCCTTAACAAATTCTCTTTTAACCATTCTGTATTTTCCTGTACTTTTATCGAATTAACCCAGACAAAGGAGTCCTCATCTACCTCATCTTGCTGAAGGATCTCCAATAAATCAGAAGCTAGAAAAGAGTCTTGTAAACGCAATTTCTCTATCTCTAGTGATATAAGGTAAGAATATTTCCTATCTCCAACTGCATCCATTTCTTTTCGACAGAGCTTGTATAAATCATCAAATGTATGGACAAAACTGGCATCTATTTTCACTGTTTCCCAAATTACTTCAGAGGTTGGAATAAATTCTAAACTGGCATCCTCATCCCTTAGTTCCACATAATAGCATCCCTTTACTTCTGTTTCCTTTTTATGTCGTCCTTGAATGTTTCCTGGATAGACAATCGGAGGCACAGACTCTAAAATTTCCCGTTTATGGATATGTCCTAGGGCCCAATAATCCATTTTCTTAGCAAGTAAATCCTTTACTTGAAAAGGAGCATAGGCGCTATGTTCAGTCGAGCCCTCTAAATTGCCATGCAGAATTCCAACATGAAAATTTGCCTCACCGCTTCGTTCGTATTCAACAATTCTTCGCTCTTTAATATGTCTTGTTTCATAACTAAATCCATAAAGATTCACCGATAAATTATTTTTCACATATTTTTTTACTGTTACCATCGATGGAAAAACATGAACATTAGGAGGAAGTTCTATTTGTACCCAGCTTCCATTTAAATGATCATGATTTCCATGTATCAGATACACTTCAATTTGATTTTCCTCTAAGCGCAGCATTTCATTTCGGAAGCGAATTTGCGCTTTTATACTTCTATCTTCCCCATCGTATATATCTCCAGCAATAATTATAAAGTCTACCTTTTTGCTGATGGCTGCATCAATAACCTTTTTAAATGCAGTAAACGTGCTTTCTTTTAGTTTGTTATGTATTGTTACGGGCAAATTCTTCAACCCAACCATCGGACTGTCTAAATGTAAATCTGCACAATGTATAAAGGATATTTCCATACTCTCACGTCCTAAAACTATTTGCTTCTATTCTACCATGCAAAAAATACGAATGCACGTTCTTATCCTTTTGCAGCTTGTTTTGGAACATAAAAAATGCCTCACTTATTATGAGGCATTTTCCGAATTATTCTTTTTTCGTTAGCTGCAGGGCTTTTTTAATATCTTTATAAGAGTTAGATTTTCCGTACATAAGGACGCCGCCTTTATATACTCTTGCACCAAAAATAGCGAGAATCATAATGGTTGCCACTAAAACAACAATTCCTAAAATAGGTTCCCAAACTGGCAAATTCAGCATTCCTACTCTCATAAACATAAGCATAGGTGTAAAGAATGGGATATAAGATGTAATTGTTACAAAAGTGGTATCAGGTGCGCTTAATCCGAACATCGCAATCATAAATCCGGCCACAATTAATAATGTCATTGGCGTAATCATTTGCTGCACATCTTCAATTCTACTTACAAGCGAACCTAGCAATGCAGCCAGAGTAGCATATAGGAAATAACCTAAAATAAAGAAGATCGCCGCATAGATAATGGTACTTACAGGCACTTCGCTAAATCCGAAGAATCCTTCCATCGAACCTAGGCTATCATTGTTAGTTAATGAAAAATAACCTACAAGCATCAAAATCGCCAGCTGAGTTAAGCTTAATAAGCCGATTCCCAGAATTTTGGCAAACATATGCTTAATTGGAGATACACTTGAAATTAAAATTTCCATTACTCGTGAGGATTTTTCAGTCGCCACTTCTGTCGCTATCATATTGGCATATAGGATAACGGCAAAGTATATTAAGAATAAGAGAACATAAACTAACCCTCTAGCCTGGTTTAATTCTTCTTCTGTCTTTGCATCTTTCTCAAGAGCAATTTTTTCAAATGCAACGGGTTCATTCAATTTCGTAAGCTGCTCATTCGTTAAATTGAGTTGATTCGCTGCTAATTGACTTTTAACCATTTGAATACTATTGGTAATATTATCGGAAACAGTTGTTTCTGCAATATCCATGGTATAATAAGTCGCTATAGGTAATTTACTTTCATCCATATTCACTATTAGTAAACCACTATAATTTCCTTCTTCCACTTCTTGTTTTGCTGCTTCTTCACTGTCCTTATAAGCAACTAATTTTAAATCTTCATTTAACGTCTCTGTTGCCTCTTGAATTGCTGGTAATAAAGAGTTGCTTTGATCAATTACGGCTACTTCCGTCTTTCCTTCATCACTAGAAAAAGTATCGATAATCGTAGTAATATTTGTTAGTGCAACCACAAATATTAAGGTAATAGCCGTTGTAATTAGAAATGATTTCGTTTTGAACTTACTTAAAAAGGTATGAAATAAGATAACCCAAAAACTATTCAAGAGAAGCACCTACCTTTTCGATAAAAATATCATTTAAAGAAGGCTCTTCTAATGCAAATTTGCGAATAAAGCCCTTTCCAACTATATCATTTAGAATTCGCTCCGCAACTTCTTCTCCTTCAATTTGCAAAGAAACACCTTCTGCTGTTTCTTTTAATTTTAATACGCCTGGATAGCGAATTAAATGTGTCAAATCAAAATCAGCGTGTATGGTTACATTCTTCTTCCCAAAGCTTCTCTTAATATCCTTAAGAGAGCCATGAACAACAGGCTTTCCTTTATGCATAATACAGAGATGCTGGCATAATTCCTCGACATGCTCCATCCGGTGACTAGAGAATACAATACTTGTTCCATTATTTTTCAAATCTACTACTGCACTTTTTAACTGCTCCACATTTACTGGATCTAACCCACTGAATGGCTCATCTAAAATTAATAATTTAGGCTTATGTAAAACAGCACTAATAAATTGAATTTTTTGTTGGTTTCCTTTGGAGAGCTCCTCTACTTTTTTATCCATGTATTCAGGAACCTTAAAGCGGTTTAGCCAATATTCTAGCTCATTTAATGCTGCTTTTTTTTCCATGCCTCTAAGTCTCGCTAGATAGATAAGCTGATCCCGTACTTTTAGTTTAGGATATAGACCTCGCTCTTCCGGCAGATATCCAATATATGGACTTGTTGAGTAATTAATCGGCTTACCATCCCAGGTTATTTGTCCTGCTGTACTTTCTAATATTCCTAAAATCATGCGAAAAGTTGTCGTCTTTCCTGCTCCATTGCCTCCAAGAAAGCCGAACATTTCATTTTCAGGAATCGAAATAGATAAATCATCTACTGCTGTGAACGAACCAAATTTTTTTGTCACGTTTCTTAGCTCTAATGACACAAAATCCCCTCCTCACTCTTTAATACGAATAGAACGGTAAAAGGTTTCAATGGATATTACTATTATCTGTAGGAAATAAGAAATAATTAAAACTTGAGTGGAATAGAACCTGATGTATATTGAGTTTCATAAAAAAAAGCTGCTATATACTCTATTGAGTCTAACAGCAGCTTTTTCCTTTTAATGTGGTAAGAACACTAATTGATAAAGGAATAATACGGCAAATACGTAAACGAGTGGATGAACCGTTTTTCCTTTTCCTTTTACTAGCTTTAATAATGGATAGGAGATAAATCCAAGGGCAATTCCTGTTGCAATGCTTGATGTAAGCGGCATGCTTAGGATGACTATAAATGCTGGGAATGCTTCATCAAACTCTGACCATTTCACATCACTTATTGCCCCCATCATCAAGCTTCCTACAATTATTAGAGCAGGAGCTGTAATAGCAGATAAACCAGAAATGCTGCTCACTAACGGAGCAAAAAAGGCAGAAATAATAAATAAAACAGCAATTGTAACACCAGTTAAACCAGTACGGCCACCTGCTGCAACACCTGATGTCGATTCAATAAAAGCAGTGGTTGGACTTGTCCCAAACATTGCGCCAACAGATGTTCCAAGTGAATCAGCAAGAAGTGCCTGCCTTGCTTTTGGCAGCTTATTGTTTTTTATTAATCCAGCTTGCTCAGCCACCCCAATCATCGTACCAGTGGTATCAAAAATCGTTACCAATAAAAAGGAGAAAACGACAGCGTACAATCCATGTTGAATAACATCGCCAAATGCTGAAATTGGATTGCTAATGATAAGTCCCTCTGGTAAATGCGGGCTTGCCATAATTCCATTTTCAAAGGATAAGTAACCAGTAAAGTAAGCGATAATGCTTGTTACAATCATCCCAATAAATAACGCACCTTTTATATTCAAACTAAACAGAACAATCGTAATAGCTAAACCAATAAGGGCGATTATGACAGTGGGAGACTGAAGATCACCTAGTCCAACTAGATTTTCTGGATTGGCAACAATAATTCCCGTTTGTCTCAACCCGATAAATGCTATAAATAAACCAATACCAGCTGTTATTCCATGTTTCAAATTATCTGGAATAGCTTGAATTAATTTTTCTCTAAATGATGTTAATGACAAGATAACAAAAATAATACCGGCAACAAATACTGCAGAAAGTGCTACCGTATAATCGACGTTATTATTTCCAACAACCGAAAAAGCAAAGTATGCGTTCAATCCCATACCCGGTGCAATAGCAATAGGATAATTTGCAAGCAAAGCCATCCACAACGTCCCGATAGTAGCTGCTATGATGGTTGCTAGGAATACTTGGTCAAATGGAATTCCTGCTTCTTTTAAAATTCCTGGATTGACTACTACTATGTAAACCATTGTTAAAAAAGTTGTGAATCCAGCCATTAACTCTGTTTTCACAGTTGTATTATTTTCCTTTAACTTAAACATGAAAGAACCTCCAAAAAACGAACATTTAAAAACAACATTATCTATGTTATTCGTTTTTACTGCAAAAAGCAACTATTTTTCTCGATAGAAAAATGGCAATTTAGTGAAATACCTTTATTAGTTTGACACTAGTCTTTCTTTTCCATACGAAAATAATCACAGAAACAAAAAAATCTACCAGAACGGAAATAGTTCTAATAGATTTTTAATGATCTTTATTTAGATGCTTCTAATGAAAAATGTTCATTTAACAAGGCAATTTTTTTATCCGTATATTCCACAAAACTTTCATTATATGTTTTAGGATGTTTAGGATTAGAAAATTGGGTAATCTTACCTGTAACAGGATGAATAAATTTGCTGGACGCTCCACAGCCTACACCAATAACCGTCTGCAGTTCTTCCATCATCATAATATTATAGATACTTTCCTGGTTTTTCTTTGAATAGCCGACATTCTCTAAATTTCCTAGAATATTTTTCTGACGGTATAAATAGTACGGGACATAATCATGTTTCTCTGTCCATTCTTCCGCCATCTTCATCATTTCCTGAATTTCCTCTCTATCCGCTACCTTATATCTAGATTTATTACGCGTCATTTCAGACGCACGTTTAAACGACAGAGTATGAACAGTCAGTGATTCAGGCATTAACTCTTCTGTTTTATCAAGAGAATATTGAAATTCTTCCACACCTTCACCTGGAAGCCCAATAATTAAATCCATATTAATATTATTCATGCCATGCTTACGTGCTAAATGATACTTTTCAATTGTTTCTTCTACTGTATGATGTCTACCAATCGCTTTTAATGTTTGTTGTGTATACGATTGTGGATTAATACTAATTCGATCGATATTATATTTTTTTAACACTTCCAGTTTGTCTGGCGAAATCGTATCCGGTCTCCCTGCTTCGACCGTGATTTCACGAATGTTTTCTACATTTGGAAAAGAAGCATGCATGCGCTCGTAAAGCATGTCCATTTCTTCTGCTGAAATACTTGTTGGTGTTCCTCCCCCATAATAGACGGTTGTAATATTAATATTTTTTTCTTTTAGCCACTCCCCTATCTTTTCCATTTCATAATGAAGCCCGCCTAAAAAGGAGGAAACTGAGCCTTGTCGTCCATTAATGGCATAGGCTGGGAACGTACAGTAAGCACATTTTGTCGGACAAAATGGAATTCCAATATAGATGCTTACTTCTTTTTTCAAATCATATAAATCAGGAATCACTGCTAATTGGCGATCAATGATTTTCTGCATTAGCTCGATTTTTTCATCGGACATTAAATATTCCTCACGAAGAGATTGATGCGCCTCTTCTATCGGTGTTTGCTTTTGCATATGCCGGTGAAGAAGTTTTGTTGGGCGTATACCTGTTAAAATCCCCCATTTCTGCACCATTCCTGTATACTCTTGCAGCAATAATAAATAACTTTTGGAAATGGCTTTTTTCATTTGCTTAAATATTTCTTTATCCGTTAACTGACTAAGATCTGCATGGCTATTACATATAGTTTCTTCTTTTAATTCCTTGAGCTTGCCTTTTACGATAAATTCATGCCCAATAATTTCTGTTTCGAACTCAACATGAAGGTCTGCTTTTTCTTCTAGTTCTCTATAAAGCACCTTTGTATCTTCAAAAAATAAATTTCCTATGTGCTCTAACGGCCTAATATAACGTTCATCTGTTAATCCTTGTATATATATTTGTTTCATCGTTATTTTTCAACTCACCTTTTATTCTGAATATTATCATGCTTTATTTAACCAATTATACTGCAGTGTAAAAAAAATAACTAGAAAGGTCAAAAGACTTTCTGTTAGCTATTCTAGAAAAGGGAACAGGAGAAGTCTCCGCGTGACTTCTCCTCCTATAAAAATATAAATAATAGCTATTTTATAATATTCATCTTGCGCAAAAACTCAATGGGATGCTGTTTACGGAAGTGTTCCTTGACCATGTAAGCAACCCCTTCTTGGTCATTAGATCTCGTTACCCAGTCCGCTGCAATTTTCAATTGATTTGGAGCATTTCCCATTGCCACACCAAGACCTACTGCTTCAATTACCTCTAAATCGTCTAATCCGTCTCCTATGGCAACCATTTCGCTGCTCTTTATCCCGAGCTTTTCCCCTAAAAATAACAACCCGCTTCGTTTCGATACACCAGCTGGTAAAATATCTAGACGCAACTCATTATGTTGAACAATATGGATATTATCAAACATTTTTCCAAGCACTTCTTTTGCATCCTCGCAGTCTTTTTTCTCTTCAAAATAAACTTCCATTTTGGGCGGACTTACTGGTTCTTCTAATAAAACATCACTTAAAACATCGACAAATTGGTGGGAATAAAAGACTGGATCTCCAGATGATAAGACCGTTTTTGCAAGCATATTATGATGGAGTTTTGATTTGTTAGCTAGTGAGAATTTTTCATGTACCAAACGAATTTGGCATATGAATCCTTCTAAGAATCGGACAATATCTGATGTAAGGTCGTCTGCGATTCGTTTAACAAAAATAGTATCATCTTCATTATTGGCCACTAATGCTCCTTCATGTGCCACGATGTAACTATTTAATTTCAACGCTTTTGCCACCTTTTTCGCAGAGGGCAAGCTCCTTGCAGTTACAAGCGTTACATAAATTCCCTTTTGCTGTACATATTCAATCGCCTCTTTTGTCGCTTTCGTTAAGCGGCCATTTGATTGAAGGAGAGTACCATCGATATTTAAAGCTAGTAAGCGATAGATCATAAATTTCCCCCATTTCTTCGATGTATTGTCTTTATATATCATTTATGTAGAAAACAAGCATAATAGAACTTTTGAGGGAAGATTAACAAAAGATGTATGAATTTATTTCGGTAAGATTTTGTAATGCGAGGTTTCGTTGTTAGATAGTAAAATACGTTCTGTTATGCGCTCAAATTTAATTTAAAGCTCGCAATCCTTTTTAGGATCGAGTAGTGTAGTATAGCAAACCAATGGAAAAAATTGCTTTTTACTTTTTTGAATAAAATAAGTCATTTTTTTTAAAATAATAAACGTAACACAAATTAAATTACTCAAGGAGGAAACATTCATCATGGCAAATAACAATTCAAATCAATTATTAGTTCCTGGAGTATCTCAAGCATTGGATCAAATGAAGTATGAAATTGCATCAGAGTTCGGGGTAAACCTTGGAGCTGAAACTACTTCTCGTGCTAACGGTTCTGTTGGTGGCGAAATCACTAAAAGATTAGTACAAATGGCTGAGCAACAACTTGGCGGCAGCAGATTCTAAGAATAATTAAATAAATTTGGCTAATGGAGGACGGCGGCATGCCGTCCTCCTCTTGTTTTCTAAATAAGCCACAGGAAACGCCCCCGCAACCATAAAAAACCCCTACTAAGAGTAGAGGAGTTTTGTCATTATTATTGTTGTTGAGCAGGACCGTAAAGCTCTTCTAATGGTTTCATGATGATTTGGTTCAATTCACCAATTAATACGCTCATACGTTGTTCTGCTTCCATCAATTTCGAAATACTTTCGTGTTGTTGAACAAGTGCTACTGTTTTTTGGGCTTGTTCTACTTCTTCTTGTGTAATTTCTTGACCAGACATTTGCTTTTGCTGAAGCTGTAATTGAATATTACGGAAATTATCAAACATCGCTTTCGCAGAAGGATCTCCATTTACCGTATCATACATCTTTTTCAATTCTGTATATTCATCACTTTGACGAATCGCTTTCTCTAAAGCATTAGCAGGATCATGTAAATTTACTGCCATTTAAACAACTCCTTTTCATTAACAATTGACTCCACTATAACAAACTATGCATCATAATACCAGAAATACCTCTATTTCAAAAAATCAAGAAAGCTTCTAAAAATTAATACAAACAATTCTTCGGCAGCTAATCGATAAATCTTTTTCCTATGTCTTTCACACCTTTGCTTATCTTTCATAAGATATATCAGCACCAAAATAGGCGAATATCCGTATTGCCTCTTCATAACTTGAAAAACAAATGGGGAATCTGGATGACTCTGAAATTTTTGCAACTAACAAAAAAAGATGATTTTCAAAAAACATTAAAAGGATTATCTATTGCAATCAGTCCCTCTTTATTAAAATTTTTACATGTGGATCTCCATGATGACGTTTATGTATGTATAGCTAAAATGCTTATTCCAGTAAATGTACAAACACATTCACTTGAAAAACAAGATATTGTTTTTAGTACAGATTTAGAAAAAAACTTGCCAATTCCTAAAGAAATCAACACCTATCTTCTGCCTTATTATCACAAGAATCAAATAATCCATTTAGGCCCTGTTATTGGTATATTAACAGAAGTGAACGACGACAAAGAGGATATTTCTTTTCCTGCTATTCAACATTTATGCAAGGAATTGACGGAAGAATTAACGCAAATAGGCGGATTCTTTTATCTGTTCGGATTACAGCATGTTCAAGATGATTTCGTTCACGGTTATTTTTTTGCTAATAACACCTGGTCTAAACAACCATTACCTTATCCTAATGTCGTTTATAATCGACTTCATTCGCGAAAGGCAGAGGCAAGTACTTCTTTTTTGCAGCTCAAAAAAATATTAGAAGACAAAGAAATTCCTATTTTTAATAGTAAATTTTTTTCAAAGGATGAAACATATCAACTTCTCGTAAAAAATGCGGAAGTTACTCTCCATTTACCGGTAACGGAGCCTTTAACTGTGGAAAACTTACACTTTATGCTTAAGAATTTTCCAGTTCTCTATGTGAAACCTGTTCATGGAAGCCAAGGCAGAAATATCATTCATATTGAGTCCTTTAACAATCATTATATTGCTACAATTTCTTCTGGAAAAAGGAAAGGGAAAAGCCAGCTTTTCACGGAAGAAAAAAAACTTTGGAAATGGCTAGAACACTACAGTAAGGGAAGATCTTATATTTGCCAGCAAGGAATAGATTTTCAAAAATGGCAAGGGCGCTCCCTTGACTTTCGTATTCTTTGCCACAAAAACTATCAAGGGAACTGGACAATAACATCTACCGTTGCCAGAATTGCCCAAAAGAATGCAATTGTTGCCAATCTTGCCCAAGGCGCAGAGATGAAGCCTGCAAAAGCGGTGTTAAATGAATTGCTGCATACAGAAAATGCAGAACAAAAATTGGAGGAATTAAAAAGATTAGCAATCGAAATTGCCATTCTCCTCCATAAAAATACAGATGGATACTTAGGTGAACTTGGAATCGACATAGGCATGGATAAACAAGGACACTTATGGATCATAGAGGTAAACTCTAAACCTTCTAAGAAATTAGAGGAACATATTGAAAAAACAAGGCCATCCACAAAAGCTTTACTTGAATATTTTATTGCACTTTCCTTTTCCCCTTGTTTAAAGGAGCTATCAGACGATGAATAATTTCGGGATCATGTCATTATCCCTCGACCATGAAAATCATTACATTCACCAAATCGCAAAATATGGAAGGGATTTCGGATTTACGATCTATCATTTTGTCCCTTCTACTTATCATCCCTTTACACATACCGTAAAAGGAAAACAATATATGCCAGATTCAGATAGTTGGATAGAAGCAGAATTTCCGGTTCCTTCTATTCTATATGATCGCTGCTTTTATCATGATGATTCACAT